>CAKUZR010000005.1 GCA_934718065.1 uncultured Treponema sp. | reverse complement strand
TTCTTTTAAGTAGTGCAGTTGCCGCTGCATTGGTATTTGGTTTTGCGGGATGTAAAACAGATGAAGATGAAGACGGAATCATCGCTCAAATTGAGAAAGGTGGATATACAAACGATTCTGATGTAGAATACAAAAGAGCTTATATAAGCACAGCAACAAAACACCTTGCCGCAGACTGCGAAATTACAATTGACACAAAAAAATCAACTGGCAAATACACAGTAGGCTATATTTTTAACCAAATTGGAAAAGGCTCAGATGACAAACCTTATTCATTCTGTGAAGTTGGAGTAAGATATTTTGAAGAAAAACCTCAGTATTTTATTTCATACTACACAGGTGTCCGAGGCAAGAAAGGCTCTGTAAATGACTTTTCAACAAATGCCGGCGATTTTGATGTAAGCGAAAAAGAGGCAAAAACATGGGGTGTAGAAGCTAATAACGCAAAAGAATATGAAGTTGTTACAGGATGGACAAATATTCCAGCAGGCTCTTACACTCTTGGAGATGACGGAATTTTAAAAGTATACATTGATTTGACAGTTCTTTCTGGAGAAACAGAAATAACAAAAGAAAATTACAATGAATACCTTACAAAAGGCACAATCATAGACGTTGACGATGAGGACGAAGACGGAAAAGTTTCAAAGGTAAAAAGAATTGAAAACGGTTCTTACAAAGTAACTTTAAAAGCCAGCGCAGAAGCTACAACAGGAACTGCTAAAACAATCTCTAAAACAACTACTACGGTTGATACATTTGTAGTTCAGGAAGCAAAACTTGGAAAATATGCTATGGTTCAAAAAGACGCAACTGTTTCCGCTTCATGGAACTTCCCTAAAGATTCATACATCAAGGCAGCCTACGCACCTGATTCTGATTTAATAATCTGGGAACAGGAAATTCATAACTAAAAAACACAAACGAAGCCTTGTAAAAATTATAAAACAATCGGCTTTTTATGTATCTTGTGGAGATTTCAAGAAAACCATGAAATCTCCATTTTTTTTTCAAAAATGAAATCAAAATATACAAGAGGATATCATATTTCTGTTAGTCTATATCTTTGCTTTAAAATAAAAAATTTATCATTATAAATTCAAACCTTACAAAATAGTTTTTTTATGTTATAATTACCAATAGGAGCAGCCATGGAAGTTGATATTGAAATTGACGGTCTTACAAACTGCCTTGTGAACAGGTCAACAAAAGAAGAATGTGACACTCAATACAGACTTATCTCAAAAACAATAACAAAAGCTGATGCCGACAAACTTATGAGCGAAGGCTGGCTATTTGACTGGAGTGTTCCTCATTCAAATGGCTATGAAATATATGAACTTCTTATAAAAGGCTCAGAAGAACGGCAGGGCTTAATTGCACTCAAGCATATCCGAGACCAATTATATACCCATGTTGATATAGTAGAATCCGCTCCCATGAACCGTGGCAAAAACGGCGTTTACCAGGGAGTTGGCGCACATTTATTCGCAATTGCCTGCAAATTAAGCTGGAATGCAGGAAATGAAGGTTTTGTTCAGTTCAAGGCAAAATCAAACTTGGTTGAACATTATAGACAGACTTTAAACGCACAGAACATCGATGCCCAGAATATGTTTATTGACAGTTATGCGGCATTAGCACTAATAAAAAAATATTTTTCAGAAGGAGGCTTAAAATGATTGCAACAAAAGAAAGAGAGCCTGTCGTTTGTGACTCATATACAATCACTCTTAGGAAATCCGATTCTGCAATGAGATTTGGCGAGGAAATGCCAGATTCCAGGCTCACAGAATCTTCTGATGGAAAAATATACCGTTTACGAGAGGCAATTCTTTTATCAAAACGACTTGGCCGCCCTTTAACTAAAACAGAAATGGAACAGTTTGTGCTTTAAGCTGGAAAATCTTCAAAATCAAAGATTTCTCCCTCCCCCCCCCACACACAAAAATCAGCGGAGAAAATTTCCGCTGACTTGTGCTGAAAAGCTTTTACATTTTTTCCAGGAATGGAACTAGAACCATGTTCATGGCTTTTTTCATTACTGTAAGCGTGCATTCAGCAAGGAAAAGGCGCGCGCTTTTCAGCTCGGCGGTTTCGGCGTTCACAATTGAGCAGTTCTGGTAGAATTTGCTGAACAGTTTGCTCAAATCGTAAAGGTACGCAGCCATTACGCTTGGATCAAGGTTTTCCGCGGCTTTTGAAACTGTTTCCGGGAAATTGCCAAGAGCCTTTATAAGCTCCCATTCCTCCGGCGCTTTCAGGCTGTCCGCATACTTAACGTCCGCAGTAACTCCGGAAGCCCTGGCTTTTTCCAGAATCGAGCTGATTCTTGCGCCCATGTACTGAAGATACGGTCCTGTGTTTCCGTTGAAGCTAAGGCTTTCAGCAGGATTAAAAAGCATATCCTTGATTGGTGTCGCCTGCAGAAGATAGTAATGCAAAGCCGCAAGCGCAACTTTTTCAGCAACATCGTCCGCGTCAACATCTGATTCACGGCCGCGCTCCTCAATCGCCTTCAGGGCATCACCATGCAAAGAATCAATAAGGTCGTCCGCGTCAACAATTGTGCCTTCACGGCTTTTCATGCGTCCGCTAGGCAAGTTCACAAGCCCGTAGCTAAGATGATAAAGTTTTTCAGCCCAGTCAAAGCCAAGCTTCTTCAATATATAGAACAAAATCTTGAAATGATAATTCTGCTCGCTTGCAACAACATACACAAGCTGATTAAAAGGCCAGTCAGCATGACGGCTGATTGCAGTTCCAATGTCCTGGGTAATATAAACGGAAGTGCCGTCCTTTCGCAGAAGAACTTTCTCGTGGCTGTCCTCGTCCTTTCCCTTGCCCACAACATCCGTAACATCAATGCGGACAGAACCGTCCTCAGCCTTGAAGAAAATGCCTTTTTCCAGACCTTTTAGAATCTCGTCCTTTCCTTTCAAGTATGTTTCGCTTTCAAAATAGAAACGGTCAAAAGAAACGCCTGTGCGCGCGTAAGTTTCCTTGATTCCGTTGATTGTCCAGTCGTTCATTTTTTTCCACAGAGCATGAACTTCCGGATCGCCGGATTCCCATTTTACAAGCATTTCCTCCGCCTGCGCCAGCGCCTCCGGATGAGCTGTTTCCGGCTTGTCCTTCTCGCCTTTCAGCCAGCGGTCAAATTCAACATAGCACTGGCCAACAAAATGATCGCCCTTTATGCCCAAAGATTCCGGAGTTTCGCCTTTAGCCTCGTGGAACCACTTGTACGCAAGCATGCTTTTGCAGATATGAACGCCGCGGTTGTTAACAAGATTCACTTTCTGAACTTCCGCGCCGGCCGCCTTCAGAATGCGGCTTACAGACTCGCCAAGCGCGTCATTTCTTAAATGGCCAAGATGAAGAGGCTTGTTTGTGTTCGGGGCTGAAAATTCAATCATAACTTTACGGCCGTCAAGGAAAGGCTTTCCTTCCTCGTTCAAAGAGCCGTACTTTTCGCCCTGCTCAAAAATCTTTTTAAGAATTGAACCGGCCTGGTCAGCCTTGTTCAGCTTAAGATTAACATAAGGCCCTACAGCGGCAAATTCTCCGCAGCCTTTCGCCTCTTCCGGATATTTTTCGTTTATGATTTTTACAACTTCAGCTGAAATCTGCGGCGGCGCCATGCGCAAAGTTTTTGCAAAAGCAAACACAGGAACTCCAAGATCACCCATTTCTGGATTCGGCGTAGTCTGAACCACAATCTTTTCCTCGTCAACAGAATCTCCGCCTTTTGTTTCTATAAAATCGTTGAGCGCCTTGCAAACAACTTTTCTCATTGCAGATTTCACATCAGCCATAATAAAACTCCATTTTTCAAAAAAAAAGGAATGCTTTAAGCATTCCCTTTGACAAGTGCGGCGAACAGGACTTGAACCTGCACGTCTTGCAACACAAGGACCTCAACCTTGCTTGTCTACCAATTCCAACATCGCCGCAGGTGAAAATAATATATAAAAAAATACGTTTTATGTCAATAAGATTACGTTTATTTTTACAATTTTTTCATCCGCTGGAAACAAATTTTCAGCGCACAAGCTCGTACTGCTTCCACAGGTCAATAAATTCAAGCATATACTGCTGAACACCGCAGAACCATTTTTCCTGCATCTGGCAAGCCGGCACACCAATGTACCTGAAATGCCAGCTTTCCCAGCGGTAGCCTGTTATGTCCTCGTACTGCTTAGGAAACGAAAGGCTCCAGCCGAATTTCGCGCCGTTCTTGTAAATCCATTTTCCCATCTCGGTGTCCGCAAAATCGTCTGTAATCGAGCCAAAGTCAATTGCAACGCCAAGCTGATGCTGGCTTGTTCCAGGGCGAGCGCTTTCTCTTTCAGCCTCCTCAAGCCCGTCAACCTTAACCCAGTAGGCAAAAAGATTTTTCTGGTAATCATAGGAACGGTAAGTTGAGCTTACAAGAAGCCGGATTCCGTCTTTCAGCGAAGCCTGCGCCATTTCGCGCAAAGCCTTTTCAACATCAGGACGAAGTGAAAGGTCGTTCCGGTTGAGCGAGTAAAATTCATTTTTAACAAGCGGAACTAAGTCTTTTGGAACATAAGTTGAAGAAACCGGATGATTTTTATCAATAAGATAATAAAGATTCAGGTCATCGCCGCGGTATTTTTTTTCTTCGGAAAGAACATTGTACAAGTCGGAAAGAAACGCATTCTTGTCGGAAATAACAATTTCTTTCTGGGCGCGCGCCGACATTTTTGAAAGAATTTCGTCAATCTTTGCAAAGTCCGGATTTTCAGCCTGAACCACATTCTGAGCCGGCTGGGATTTTTTCTGGGCGCAAGCCGCAAATGAAACAAAGGCTGCCGCAAGAACCAAAATATATTTTTTCATTTTACACCTCACAAGTTTTCACAAGAATTATCGGCGGCGGCCGCCAGGATTAAAAGTGTTTTTCAACTTTCAACCCTGGAGCAAAAATCAGTACGCGTTCCCAAGTCCGCCTTCCTTAACCTGGAAATGGCTGAATTCAAGGCTGAAGCTCGCCATTCCCTTTGTTGCGGAGCGGAGATTTGTTGTGAACCCGAACATTTTTGCCATCGGCGCCTGCGCATGAATAATTTCCTCGCTGGACTTTGAATCCTGGCCAAGAATAATTCCGCCGCGCTGGGTCATCTGGCTCATCGCCTCGCCCACAAATTCCTTAGGGCATGAAATATCAACGTTCATAACAGGCTCCAGAAGCTCCGGTTTCGCCTGGTTGCAAGCCTTGTCGAACGCCTGAGCCGCGCACGCTTCAAAAGCGAAAGTTGAGGCGGTAAGCTCGTCGTAGTCAATTCCTGTGACTGTAACCGCAATGTCTGCGCAAGGATAGCCGTAGTTGATTCCAGAATCCAGGCACGATTTCAAAGCGTTCTCAACAGCCTCAAAAATTTCATCCGGGATTTCCTGCTTTCCGCGCACAGTGCATGAATAGCTGTTTCCAGAACCAGTTTCACGCGGCTCAACTTTCAGGGTGATTCCGGCTTTGTTTTCTTTTCCTGCAAGAACTTTTTCAAATGTCTCGGAAATTTCAGCGGAAGCCGTAACAGACTCGCGGTAAGTAACCTGCGGATTTCCAACGCGGCACTTAACGCCGAAATCGTCCTTCATTCTTGTTACAAGAACATCAAGGTGAAGCTCGCCCATTCCGCTTATAATAAGCTGTCCGGTTTCTTCATCTTCGTGGTATGTAAAGGTAGGATCTTCCTTTGAAAGAATTTCCAGAGTTTCGTTCATTTTGTCGCGCTCGCTCATGCTTTCAGGCTCCAGGGCAACTGAAATAACCGGCTGCGGGAAAACAGGCTTTTCAAGAAGAACCGGAAATCCTTCGCTTCCAATTGAATCTCCAGTCTGGGCAAGCTTAAGCCCTACAAAAACCGCAATGTCTCCGGCTTCAACGCTGTTCAGGGCTTCGCTTTTGTCCGCGTGCATACGGAGAATTCTGTTCACACGCTCGCGCTTTTTCTTGTTGATGTTCAGAATCTGAGTTCCGGACGCAATTTTTCCAGAATACATTCTTACATACGCCAGAGAACCCATTTCCTTGTCATACTGAATTTTAAACACAAGCCCAAGAGCAGGCTTGGTGGCATCGCAAGGAACGGAAACTTCCTCCTCCTTGTCTTTTTTGACATGAATTCCTTTGGCCGGCGGAATATCCGTAGGGCAAGGCAAAAAGTCAATCACCGCGTCAATCAAAGGCTGAACGCCCTGGTTATGGCGGCTTGAGCCAAGAACAACCGGAACAACCGCGCGGGAAATTGTAGCCGCGCGCAACGCCTTTTTCAGCTGGTCAACGGAAATTTCGCCGCCTTCAAGATAAATTTCCGCAAGAGAATCGTCTGTTGAGGCAACCTGGTCAATCAGCTTTTCGCGCCACTTCTTAGCGTCTTCCGCACGTTCGGGAGCAATCTCGCTTTCAACAACTTTTTCGCCCTCGTCGCCTTCAAAACGCAGCTCCTTCATTTTCAAAAGGTCAACCAGGCCTTCAAAATCCTGCCCCTGGCCAATCGGAATCTGAAGCGCGACACATTCAACGCCGAACTTGTTCTGAACATCCTCAATCGAGCCGAAATAATCCGCGCCGATTCTGTCCATTTTGTTCATATAAATAATGCGCGGAACGCTGAAGGAATCCGCCTGCTTCCATACAGTTTCTGTCTGCGGCTGAACACCGTCAACAGCGCATACAACTGCAACCGCGCCGTCCAGAACTCGAAGGGAACGTTCAACTTCGGCCGTAAAATCAACGTGGCCGGGAGTGTCAATTATATTTATCTGATATTTATTCCAGTAAGTTGTTGTCGCCGCCGAGCAAATTGTGATTCCACGCTCCTGCTCCTGCTGCATCCAGTCCATTGTAGCCTGACCATCGTCAATTTCACCGATTTTATGAATTTTTCCAGTGTAATACAAAATTCGTTCAGTCGTTGTTGTTTTTCCAGCGTCAATATGAGCCATAATTCCAATATTGCGCATTTTACTTAGGTCAGTTGGCATTTTCTTTTCCTTTACAAAATAATATAAAATCTTCTTGTAATATTTTAACGAAATATGAAAGTTCTAACAATCCCACCAGGAAGCAGCTGTTTCGTCCGCAAGCTGAATAAGAACCACCAGAGGATTCTGCAGGAAATTTGAATAATTCATTTTTTCAGTGTCCGTAACGTCGCTGAAGCCCATGTGCCGGCTGACCGCCTCCAGAACCGTGCGCCGCTTTACAAACGAAGGCATTGACTCCAGCAAATCCAGGACAGACTCATTTCCGTGGCCAAGATTCCGCGAGTCTTCCCGGGTTTTATAGAATGATTTTTTAACCCAGTTTCCCATGAAATCCTTCGTGTTTCGGTATTCAGTCGTGTAGCTTCCAGCCTTGCAGAAATCGTGGGCAATTCCGGCGACCACAATATCTTCCGCGGTGATTTCAAATTTTCCGGCAAGACCTAGCGGCGTGCTGTAGAAATTTTCAAGAACAGGACGCGCAAATTTCAACGCCTGCACAGTAACCATCAAAGAATGAACGCAAAGCCCCGATTCCCAGTTTCCGTGAAAACGAGTGCTTGCCGGCGACTTCCAGAAATCATGCGAGTCCATCCATTTTTTCAGGTCTTCCTCTTCGTCTGCGTTTGAAAGAACTTTTCCGAGCATTTCATAATAAGTTTTTTTCACCGCTTCCAAATCAAACTTTCTGTCCGCAGAAACAGGATTATTTTTTTCAAAAATCGAAATCAGCTCTTCAATTTTTGCATATTCTTCTTCTTTTTTTTGACTATCCATATTCAATTCCTTTCTGATAAACACTATAATAAAAATATGGAAACTGCACAAATAAAAGCTGTAATTTTTGACATGGACGGAGTTCTTCTGGACACGGAGACAATAAGCTGGAAAACCTGGGAACTTGCCGCGGAAGAATTCGGAATGAAAAATATCTCCGACGCAAACGCACGCTGCATGGGCGCAAACCGGGCGGACACGTATGCGCTTTTACGCAATATCTACGGAAAAGATTTTCCAAGTGAAAAATTCATCGACCGCACCTCGGAGCTTTTCACACAAATCTCTGAACGCAACGGAATTCCTTTAATGCCGGGCGCAAAAGACGCGCTGGATTACCTGAGCAAAAAATATACGGTCGCGCTCGCCTCCTCCACAAGAAATTCAGTTGTGCAGAAGCAGCTAAAAGCCGCCGGAATCTTTGATTATTTCAAGACAATAACAACCGGCGACATGGTTGAACATTCAAAGCCGAATCCTGAAATTTACCTGAAAGCCCTGGAGTCAATCAACGCGGACGCAGAAAACGCCGTAGCAATAGAAGACAGCCCGAACGGCGTAAACAGCGCGGTGAACGCAAAAATCCGCACAATAATGATTCCGGACAAGATTCAGCCGGATGAAAAACTGAAATCCATAAGCTGGAAAATTCTTTCCAGCCTTAAAGAAATCGGAACAGTTCTTTAGAAACCGGGCGGCTCTACTTCTGCAGAAGCGTGAACGTTCCCTTGATTTCTTTTTCAGTTCCAATCCAGGACTTATCCATGTCCGTAGGATTTTCCGCGTTGAATGCGACTCCAAAATCATCCTGGAGCGTAGGAAATTTGCCCTGCACAAAGAATTTTTCCAGAAGCGAAATATAATATGTGCAGGTTTTGTCTTCCGGCTGAACAAGCTGAAGTTTTTTGAACATATTCAGGGCGGAAGAATAATTTCCCGCCTCAAAAATCTTCATAGTCTGCTCCCAGAGCCTTATATATGAAAGGAATTTTTCGTCCGCATCAGACTTGAAGGCAAGAAGCTCATAAAGCCGGATTGGAGTTTTAACATTCACAACCTGAACGCGGTCAAGGCT
This sequence comes from uncultured Treponema sp., assembly GCA_934718065.1. Taxonomy (GTDB): domain Bacteria; phylum Spirochaetota; class Spirochaetia; order Treponematales; family Treponemataceae; genus Treponema_D. The sequence continues at coordinate 134,976 of CAKUZR010000005.1, read as the reverse complement.
GCGCACAATAAATTCCTCGCCGAGCATTTTGCGGGTCGCCTCGCTCATCAGAATTCCGCCGGTAGAATACTGCTTGTTCACGCCTTCAAGGCGGCTCGCAAGATTCACGTTGTTTCCCATGACAGTATAGTTTTTCTTGTTGTCGCTTCCCATAAAGCCCGCGACAATTTCCCCGGAATTCAGGCCGATGCGCGTAAAAATTTTCCTGCCGTTCTGAACCATAATCTTAAACGCGGAAAAAAGCTCGGCCGGAACAGAATCAGGTTTTTCCTCAAGCGCCGCAATTTCCAGGATTTCCTTGTTTATAGCCGCTTCCGCTTTTTTCATTTTCAAGGCAGCAGCGCAGGCCCGCTTCGCATGGTCTTTCATCGCAACCGGCGCGCCTACAAACGCAACAATCGCGTCGCCTTCATACTTGTCAACAGTTCCATGCTCCTCGATTATAATATCGCTCATTTTTGTAAGGTAATAATTCAAAAGGGCGACAAGCTCGCCGGCGGTCAGAAGCTCTGAAAATCCGGAAAATTTCTGAATATCTGTGAAAATCGCCGTCATATCATAGTTTTTTCCGCCAAGAACCAGCTTCGACGGATCTTTTATAATTTCCTGAACAACATCCTTTGAAAGGCACTGGCTGAACGCGTCCGTGATAAACCTTCGGTCTTTTTCAGAAGAACGGAAACGAATGAACGTTACAAGAACAAACGAAAGCACAGAAATCAAAACCGGAGAAGCAAGAGGAACGTAAATTCTGAAGAAATGCATCAGCAGAACCGGAACCGCAACAACAACCAGCAGAAGTCCGCATCCAAAAAGGCTCTGAACAACAACTTTGCGCTCAGAATGAAAGGCGAACGCAAAAAACGAAAGGACGGCAGCCCCAAAAGCCGCCAGAAGCCAGCCGACAGGCGTCACAAATTCTTCCGTCATAATTGTGTTGTAGACATTTGCGTGCGTTCCAACGTTCGGGTAGGAATTCTGGAACGGCGTTGAGCCCAAATCTGTTGTTCCGCTTCCAGTGTTTCCGATTATGCAGAATTTTCCTTCAAAAAGATTCTGCATTTCCGGGAAATATTCAGTAAAAACGCTTACATTGTCAAAAAAATATTCCGCTTCAGAATAAATTTCCGGGAAAGCCCGGACTGCATCCTCAAAATTTTTTCCGCGCACAAAACGGGCAAGATTTTCAAAATATTTCTGCCGCGCCTCAAAATACTCCGCAAAAACCTCGTCGCTCACACCGCCCTCCAAGGCATTTCCTTCCGCATCAAAACCGTTCATGCAGCTTAAAATGTATTCCTTGAATTCCGAGATTTCCTCAGCCTCATTCAAAAGAGAATAAACTTCAAAAGCCGATGAATCAGTTTCCTCAGGATTAAAATCCGCCTTCAAAAAGCTGAAAAAATATTCAAGCGAGGAGCGGAACGTTTTTTCCGTCTGCGACATAAACCAAAGATTGTAAACCGAGCAGTGGCTGAACGAAGTGTTTTCCGCATCCGGGATTTCCTCGTAGCCACCGTTTGAGTTCTGAATAGTTTTTGTCGCCGCGAAAGGCTTTTTCAGCCAGTTGATAAGCATTGCGCCGTGGCTGTCAACCGGAATTTTTATCGTCTTAAGCTTTTGCTGTCCGTCAGAATCCGTGTATGTGCAGTTTTCCAGAACAACAGAATGTTTCAGAACTTTGATTTTTTCAGGATTCAGAATTTTCAGAGCCGGAGCGAACGAAAGCTGAGCCAGAACTCCGTCATCATATTTTATAAGAAGCGGAAGCCGTCTGCGCACGCCGTCAGAGTCAATCCGAACGTTTGTAAAACCTGCGCCGGCCGCATGAGACATAAAAATATCCAGCGCCGGAGAAAAATCCGAGTAGCTTCGGGTGCAGTTTTCCTTTTCCAGGAAATTTTTCTCATCCTCCGCCTGATAAAGAAAACGCTTTTTCGCATAATCAAGCTCGTTTTCTTCATATTCAATCGCAAGATTCGCGGAATTTATTGTGAGCCAAGTGTTTCCGAAAAACTGAACCGCGCGCGAAAAATAATCGTCGTTGTCTAAAAAAAGATTCCCAATATCCTGCGCATTTTCCGCCGGATTTTCAAGAATTTTATCATAGACTGAATAATCCACGGATTTTTCCGACTTTGAAAGATACTCAATATCGAAAACGGCAGTTTTTGCCCCGAATTCACGCATATAAAGCAGCGAATCAGCGATTTTGTCCCGCGGCCAGGGCCATGCGCCCATCTGCTCCAGAGAAACATCGTCAATGTCAACAAGAAGAATTTCTTCCCGCTCGGCAGGAGCTTTCTTGAATCCAAGCAGAATATCGTAGAATTTGTATTCAAACTTTTCAAAAATTCCTGCAAACGTCAGAAGCGAAACAAAAGCAAAAACGGAGGAAACAACCGCGAAACTCAAGAATTTTGCGCTTTTCTTTATTTTTTTATGTTTTTTTTTCATATTTTATCAGTTTGCGGAAATTGTAACCGTCAGCGAAGAGCTTTCCGGCTCAGAAACAGTCGGCTTCACAACCAGCGTTGAAGAAACATCGTCCGGAACAGAAGGATTTACAACAAGCGAAGAAGTTCCGGAAGGAGCCGCCGCAATGCTAGGCATTGAATAAGCCTCAGCCGCAGCCTCGTTTCTTAGGGAAGACGCACCCCCGGAAGTAACGGACGTTGACTGGCCGCGTTTTACAAAAACAACACCGTGCGGAGCGTTCTCAAAAGCCAAGGCGTCCGCATTTTCCTCAGAACCATCGCCGTCCGCGGTTTCTGAATCTTCGGCAACGCTTACAGAATTTTTTCCGTTCCATACGGCAACAGAACCCTGGGTTGTGTCAACTTTCACAGAATCAAAATTATTCTGCACAGAAAATTCAGTTCCGCGCACAGAAGCGGTTGCAACCGGCGTTCGTACGGTGAATCCAATTTTTTTCAGTCCGGATTTTTTTACGCTTGAAGAAACTCCGCCCGCATCAACAAAAAGACGCACATTGTCTTTTCCGGAATTTTCCGCGAGCTGCTCAACCGTCATTCTTGTAAGAGCCGCCACATCAACTGTGGAATCTTTTATTTTCAACGTGAGGGAACTTTTAAATCCAGTCTGAACCATATCGCCGTTCTTCAATGTGTCGCCAACAGCAAGCGGCTTCCAGCTTCCGCCGGACAAAACCTCGGCCTTGCCGGAAAAAGCTGAAACCTGCGCTGAAAAATCCTTCGCAAGCAGCACAGAAACCGAGCAGAACAGAAACAAAACAAAAGCAACAATTTTTTTCATAATTCACTCCCTTAAAAAGCCAGAACGGCCTTTAAATCAAAGCTAGTTTTCTTTATGTTTTCCGAATTATCCTTATCAATGAACTGGCTTGCTGAAAAACCTAGCTGAAAATCACTTTTAACCTGAAAAACCGCGCCCAGCGAATACTGAAATCCGAAATATTCAACATCTTCCTTTTTATCGCCGGCAGCCGCATTGAAAACAACATCAGAGCCAGCAGAAAAAAGCAGCGTTTCAAAAGGCTTGTACGAGCACGAAAGTCCAGTCTTCAAGATTCCTGAATACAAAAATTTCTGCGCTGAACAAGTTGAAACATTTTTTGTAAATCCTGCAAAAGTTGAAAGACCGCCCTGCTCACCGGAAGCATAAAGCGCATCCGCACAGAACGAAAAATTCTTCAGATAATATTCAAGCTGGATTTCAGAAAGATTTGAAATTTTCACTTTGCCATCGTAATCCACAAATCCTAAAGTTGACGAAACGTCATAAAAAAATGATGAAGCGACCGGTCCTTCCATGCTGAGCGTTGCATACATCCGGTTGAAATCATCGCCTTCAAGCCGGAAAGCCGCCAGAAATTCAGCGGAAAGCGTCTGTCCCGCAAAAAGATTCGGAAAACTCAGCGCCAGATCGGCAGCCAGATATTTTTCCGCAAAATCATAAATTTTGTCGTAATCCGCATTGAACGAATACAAGCCGTTTTCAATGCCTGGAGTTTCGTTTCCAGAATTTCCCGCGCTGTACAAAAAAGTTGAAGGCGCGCTCGTAATCATTTCCGTGTTCAAGGCGTTCAGAAGCCCTGTGTACGAAGCGTAGGCAGAAAATTTTAGCCAGCGGTTTTTCAGGCCGAACATAAGACCGTCAGCATTCTGGGAAAAAATCTTTCCAGTCAAATCTGAAAAATAAAAACGCCCTGCCTGAAGCCCCAAAGTTGAGGAAGAAATTTCCCTTGAAAACGAAAGCTCAAAAAGGTTGAAATCAAGGGCATTCTTATAATTTTCATTCTGCAGGTCCGCCTCAAAGTTGTAGACAAACTCCGCCGCAAAATGGTTTTCCCCGGATTTTTCAAAAGGCGCGCGCACCCAGACCGAAGCGGAATTCTTCTGGTTCAGCTTGAAATCGTTTTTTCCGCAGTCCTCAAGCGCGGAATCATTTTTTACAAGAGCGCCAAAATCGAACGCGAAACAGCTGAATCCCGAAGCCAGAGCGAAGAACGCAAAAACCACGCGGCGGAACTTTTTTGCAAAACCAGCATTTTTTTCAATCATTTTCATTTTGTTTTTCCTTTCTGTTCAAAACCATTCAAAAGCGCAAGAAATTCCCTGCCGGAAACTTTCTGCATTGGATCAGAATTTTCCGGAATAATTTTCAACGCCTTGAATTCCCTGAACGCATAACGCTCCGAGCCAAAAATTGAATAAAAAATTCCGCCTTTCATATTTGAAGCGCGGGCAACCAGGAAGCAAGCCTTTGAAAGAGCAATTTTTTCAGCCGGATTTTCCGCGCCGCCAAAAAACTGCTTTTCAGCAAGAACAGAAAAAGCCTCGTCTTCCGGAACATTTTCCTGCGCAAAATTCTGGGAAACGCAGACAAAATAAGCCGCCTGCCCTTTTGAAATTTCTTCGGTATTCAAAAGCTCTGAAATTTTTTCAGAATTCTGGCAGAAACCTGCAAAACCGAAAACCGAAAAAATCAAAGCAAAAACAAGTTTTTTACGCATCCACATTCTCCATAAGTTTTTTTATATTTTCAATCATATTTTTTCCCCACCAGTCGCAAAGCTCGTTGTAAGCGGCGGATTTAAGCTCAGGCTGAACGGATTTTTCCAGCTGATACAAATTGTTCGCCGCGTAAGAACGGCAAATTTCATTCAGCTTTTCCGTTTCCTGCTCAGAAAGAAGAATTCCGCCGTACTGAACTTCATTCAGCAGAACCGTAAAAACCGACGCCGCCGAGCAAATCTTTTTCCATTCCTCCATGGAAGAAATTTTTCGGCCGGAAGACATTCCTGTGTTCACAAAATAATTGTAAACGAAACTTTCAATTCCTGCATATTTTTCTGCAAAAAATGAAATTAAAAAATAAGTCAGAAAATCTTCGCCCATGCAGCAGTAAACCGGCGGAATTTTTTCAAAAGCCTTGATGCAAAGTCCGCGGGCAAAAATCTTTCCCCACAAAAAGCCGGAATGGTTCGATTCAACCAAAAATCCGCTGAAAATTTGCCGGCCGGCCAGTTCTCCCGGAAAGAATTTGTCAAGTTTCTTTTGCGCCTCGGAAGAAACCTGGCTGGAGGCGGAGCCCCTGCGGCTGACCAAAGCCCTTCCCTGAACGATGTCCGCGCCGGTTTTTACGGCATTTTCATAAAGCGCTTTTACCGCGCCCGGAAGAAGCAAGTCGTCACTGTCCAGAAACATTACAAAATCGCCTTCCGATTCATACAGCGCGGAGCGTCTGGCTTCCACGAGCCCCTTGTTTTTTTCATGCCTTATGAATTTTGCGGCGATTTTTTCCTTTTTGAGTTTTCTGCAGAAATCCTTCAGAATTTTCTTTGCCGAAACAGAACTGCCTTCCCTTTTTGAAAAACCATTGTCGTCAACAACAATAACTTCCAGCCCGCCGAACGCCTGCAAAGCAACGCTTTCAAGACATTCAGGCAGAAAGTCCTCCGTTCCGCAGACAGGAATACACACCGAAACTTTAATTTTTCTGGCATTGAACATAGGCTGTATTCCTAGAGCGGATTAATAATTCCAGTCTTTATCAAAACTGCTTGCACTTGGAACAGACGCAGTTACATCAGCACCGCGCTTCAAAGCTTTTGTAGCAATATCAAATTCAAAAAGCGCGTCGTTGTTAGCAAATTTGTTATTTTTGTTATCATCAGTTGTTACACAAATTCCATCATCAAGAATCACAAGTTTTTTTGGTGACAAAGCCGCAAATTTATATGGACCATAGAAATTAGAAGTATCTTTTGAAGTTGCTCCAGGACTTGAAATAAGACAAGTACATTTAGTAACAACAACGCTTTCAGAAACTGATTTATACCCATACTTTGTAAAAACTGGAGCTGCATAATTTTCAAGATTTATTTCAACCAATGCGCCAGAGCTATACACATTTACAACAGTGTCTTCAGTGATAGTGCCTGGTTTACTAAAATCCGGAGCATTTCTAACAAGAGCATAAAGTTTGTCAGTATCATTGCCAAATCCATCGCCAAACTGCAAGTCTGTAACAACAAGTTCCGCATCATCAGAAAGCGAAATATCTAAACTGAATGGAACTTTGTTAAAATAAACAGATGTGTCATTAAAATTCTTATATAAAATTTCTGGCATTGATTCAGTTGATGAAGAAACAACTACCAGATCATCTTTTACCGCAAGTGCAGTACAATAAGGTTTTGAATCTTCGGAATTGATAATTATTTCATCTGAAGTGCCTTTTTCAATCAAGTATTTTGTCACAGAGTAAAGATTAGTACTTGTATCTTCTTTAAGAATATAAAGATACCCTGAATCACAATATATATCAATAATCTGCACGCTTGAGGCTTTTTCAAAGTTTAAAGTAAAAGCATTTGATTCTGTGTCATAAATCAAAGTGTCAAGATTAAGCTCATATACACTAAACTTCAAAGTTTTTGATTCATCATTATTATTTTCAATAGAGTTCAATGCCACCAATTTTCCATCAGCAGAGAATGTATATGTTATACAACTTGCAAAAGAACCTGTTTCCGCCTCAGTGGCATAAGCTTTATTTTGGAACAAATAATATGTATCAGTATCAACATATCCGTCATTTGTTCTATTCTGCCAAACAGCCGCTGTTGAAACTGCATTGCTAAGCGTAACCGGAACGGTGTTTTCTTTGGCAACTGTTGCGGAAACCGGCTCCAAAGTTTTGTAAAGGCAAAGGTTGTTGTTGTAAACAGAAACTTCAATTTTCAGGGTTTCGCCAATTGTCTTGTTCTGCGCTATTGTATAAATGTTTGTATCATCAATCAGATATTCACTTTTTGCAGTTTTATTTGAAGAACCTGTGATTTCAACAACAAGTTTATAAGATTTATCCAGTGTCAAGGAATTTTTGTTCGCAATTGAAATCGCAACATCCGCAACCTGTTTTTCCAGCGTAACAGAACATTCATTCGCGCCAGGCTTCAGTTCCCGCTCAACAGGCTTTTCCATGCTGTAAATAACTGTTCCGCCGCAAGAAATAGAAACATCAATTTTTACAGTTTTTCCAGCCGGAAGGTCTTCAAAAGTAAATTCCGGGCAGACAATTTTTCCTTCATCATCAAAAGTCACCGTTTTTTCGTCAACTCTGTTCTGATTGTCCCAGCTTACAGAAACTTTCACCACATATTCTTTGGCTGTTGATGCAGAATCAGAAATTGAAACAGAGCCGGAATTCAACGCTTCGCGGAAAAAAGAATCCGAAAGCTTAAAAGAAACAGAAGATGTACGGTCCAGCGATTCAGAGCAAGAATTTAAAATCAAGCCTGCGCAAAGAATAGAAAAAAATAAAACAATACGTTTTAACATGGAGCACTCCCTTTTTTTAATATCTTTATAAAGTATAACAAAAAATTACTATTTTCAAGATTCCGTTAAATTTCAGATTTTTCTTCAATTTCAATTTCAGAAATTTTGCACGAAAATGCAAAAAGAGACAAAGCGGTTAAAAACAGGCAAAAAATCTTTCTCATCTGCGTCCTCTGAACAAGAAACAAAACTCTAAAGGAAAAGCAAGATGCAAGCAAATTCTATAGAAATTATAAACCCGGAATTTCAATTTGTAAAACAAAAAAATAAAAAACCGGAACCTAAAAAGATTCCGGTCTGCAAGTCATTTTGACCTGGTTTTATTTATTCTTAGCAAGAACAACAGATGTCATCGGAGGAACTGTAAGTTTTCCGTCCTTAACTTCTGCGCCCGGATTTGCCATGTAAACAATCGTCATGTCCGCGGCAGTTTCCGGAAGCTGAACAGTTTCTGTTCTTTTTGAAGAAATATTGTGAACAACAAACGCTTTTTCAGATTCAGATTCCATTACGTAAGATTCCAGAACCGCGCTTCCTGTTGAAACCGCCTTGAGCCGGCCTTCATACAAAGCCGGATGCGCTGTCTTCACGCGGATTACGCGCTTATAGTGGTTCAGCAAAGAATCCGGATCTTTTTCCTGCTCAGAAATCGGAACAGTCTTTTTGTTGTAAACGTTCACATTTCCGTAAGCGCCGCTGTTGCACCAGGTCGGAGTCATCTTGTCTTTTCCTTCCGGCTTCCATACAAGCGGAGTTCTTTTTGTAGGATCGTCAGAACCAGATTTCATTCCGATTTCCTCGCCGTAATAGATGAACGGAATTCCTTCCGCCAAAATGTACATATCTGCGGCAAGCTTCATCTTCTGCGGTTTGTTTCTAAGGGCGGCCGCGCTTCTAGCCTGGTCATGGTTTGAAAGGAACGGCGCGTCAATGTAGTTCTTGTTGTTCGCGGCGTACATCGCATATTCACTTTCAAGGCTTCGTGCATATCCGTTGTATGTTGAAACATCAGGATCATCCGGCACATTCTTGTTGTCGTTCATTTCCTGGTTGTTGATAATCTGAGTAATCAAAGTTCCCAAGTCAAAATGGAAATTAGACTGCATTCCGCCCATGTACTTCGCGCGGATTGCAGTTGGCTCCCAGACTTCAGCAACGCTGTATGCATCCGGTTTAATAGAAAGAATATAGTCATTCATTTCCTTCCAGAACGAAACCGCCTTTGAAATAGTTTCTGTGCCAGGCTCAACCTCAACGCTGTTGTAAATATGTCCTGCGGCATCAAAACGGAATCCGGAAACGCCCTTGTCAAGCCAGAATTTGAAAACTTTCTTGAATTCCTCGCGCACCGCCTGCTCATCCATATTGAAATCCGGCATTGAAGAAGTAAAAACGCCCGCGTAATATGAATAATTGTTCGGGTCAGATTTGTTTGTAAGATCAATATTCCATACGTTGTGTCCCCAGATTTTCTGGTTCAGGTTGTATTTTCCGCCGCGCTCAACAGAATCATTGTCCGTAATCCAGCGGTACCAGGTTCTGTAAGGGCTTGCAGGATTCTTTGACTGGATGAACCAGTTGTTGTAAGAAGATGAATGGTTGCAGGTCATATCGATAATAACATCGATTCCGCGCTTTTTCGCCTCTTTGATGAAATTTTCAAAGTCTTCCATTGTTCCATAGTCCGGGTTGATTTTATAATAATCATCAACATCATATCCATGGTAAGAAGGAGACTCAAAAATCGGAAGAAGCCACAAGCCTGTAACGCCAAGGTCAGAAGTAGTGCTGTCATCGCCGTCGTTCAGATAGTCGAGCCGCTTTGTAAGCCCTTTGAAATCGCCGATTCCGTCACCGTTTCCGTCTGCAAACGAGCGCACAAAAAGACTGTAGTAAACACCAGCGCCAGGTTTATTTGCAAGCCGCTGAACAGGAGCCAGCTGAGTCACAGCAAGTTCCGGGTCAAGCTTAGCAGTTTTCTTCTTTGCATAAATTCCTGATGCGCACAGACACAACAAAGAAAATGCAAGAATTTTTTTTGAAAGATTTTTAATGTTATTCATAAAAACTCCTGAAACATCATAAATAAGGATTCATATTAGTATACATCATTTTCGCCAGTTTTAAAATAAAAAAAGCAGCCTGCAAAAAGTTACAGACTGCTTTTAGTACGGAATAAGCTATTTTTACTCTTTACCACTAGTTCCGGCAAGAGACATAAGCAAAGTCTTCTGTCCTGCCATGAAGAAAATAGTAAACGGAACTGCTACAAGAATAGCACCTGCAGCGAACATAGTAAAGTTGTCGTTTGAACGGCCGTTGATCATTTCATAAAGACCTACAGCCAAAGTTTTCTTGTCATCGCTTCGCAAAACCATTCGCGGGAAGATGTAGTCCATCCACGGGCCAGTGAAACTAGTCAATGTAAGGAATACAATCTGCGGCTTAGCAGCTGGAAGAATTACCCTCAAGTACGCAACAAGCGGAGAAGCACCGTCGATATAAGCGGCCTCTGCAATATCACGAGGCATTGTATCAAAGTAGCCCTTCATAAGCTGCGCGTTGAACGGAATTGAGCCAGACGCATAAACCAGAACAAGTCCCCACAAAGTATTAAGCGCATTGAATTTCCACAGAATTACATAAGTGGCAACCATTCCAATAAAGCTTGGGAACATCTGAAGAACAATCATTCCGGCCATAATCTGCTTTCGTCCAGTAAAACTGAATCGGCTGAAAATATATCCGGTTGTTGTACAGATGAATACTGTAAGAATTGTGTTCATTACGGCAATCTTCAAAGTGTTCAGATACCAGTTCTTATAGTTAGTTCCATGAACTGTTGTCTCGCCCTTTACAATCTGCTCAGAGCCAGTAAGCAGTCTTCGGAACTGATACAGAGAAGGCTTCTTAAGCTTGAAAGAAGTCTTCAGAACAGCAACAGTGCCTTCGCCCTTGCAAACATCGCAGTCAACAAGTTTCTGTCCTTTCCAGACTTTAGTCTTGCCGTTCTCGTCTTTGTATGTAGATTTTACATCCACATATCTAGTTCCTGTGCCGTCGCAAACTTCGCATTTTTCAACAGTAGACTTGTCAGTCTGTTCTGTAAACGGAATTACAGAAGTCGCAGCCAAAGAGTTAGACTTTGTCAAAGAAGAACTGATAGTAAAAAGAACAGGGTAAATAACAATAATAACGTTGATAATCAAAATCAAGTTGAGTATAACGCTGATCGGTGTAGCCTTGCTAAAATGCTTTTTCATACTTCACCCTCCTTGAATGACTTTGTTCTTGTAAAGTTATACAACGCAAATGGAACAAGAACAACGAATACCAGCAAAGAAAGAACAGAAGCAAGATTGTATCGTGAAGGAGTGTTCATCGTAAGTTTATAAATCCAAGAAATCAAAAGATCCGTAGCACCGCAGTTTGTAACAGTTGTCAAACCGGCCTGAGGCATGTTCGGTCCACCGCCAGTAAGGAAGAATACAGCACCGAAGTTGTTGATGTTTCCTGCGAACTGCATAATCAATGTAGGCTTAAGCTGGAACATAACAAGCGGATAAGTGATGCTCTTGAACTGCTGCCATTTTGTGGCGCCGTCGATTACAGCCGCTTCGTACAACGAATTTGAAATCGCTGTCATTGAAGATGTTGTAAGAATCATTGAGTACGGGAATCCAATCCAGATGTTTACAAAAATCAAAGAGCCTTTTGCTACCCACGGATCAGAAAGCCACGGAATAGGTTTTTCAATAATTCTAAGAAGCTGCAATGTTCTGTTGATAGGTCCGATAGTACCGTTCAGCAAGTTCGCCCATACGAAAAGCGAAAGCATTGTTGGAATGGCATACGGAAGAATATATACAGTTCTGAAGAACTTTGGAATAACAACACGCTTGTCCTGCAAAACAAATGCGTAGAAGAAACCTACAAAGAAACAAGTGAATGTTGCGAAAATAGCCCAAATAATTGTCCAGAGAGCAGAAGCGCCGAATGATTTTGCCCATGCGCCGCCGCCAAGCTCTGAACTAACCTTCAAAGAGAACATCTGCTGGAAATTCTGAAGACCAACCCAGTCAACAAGATTGTTCGGCGGAATATGCTCCGGTGAAGAATAGTTTGTGAATGCAACCAGCGCAGAGAACAGCAACGGAATAATAGAGAAAATTGCCATAAGAACTACTGCCGGCGCAATACCGATAGAAGCGAACGAATTCTGTGAAATGTCATTCTTAGCTTCTTTTAATGTAGGGAATCTTCCAGACTTCTTTATTTTTGCAACGCCAGCCTTAGCACCGTTGATGTTAAGAATGTACAGCAGAACAAAGAATCCAATGATGATTATAGCCATAATACCGTTAATCATCATAAAGATGGAATGATCCATATATTTTGTAACAGTTGTAGGCTGCTTTGAACCAAGAGTTATAAGACCAGCAATAGAAGTTACAATCGGTCCTTTGAACCACGCCCTGTGGGCAAGAGTTCTGTGGCCATTCCTAGCGGCAGCACGGCAAATGCCACAACCGTCATAATGTTCATCGAAAAGATTTTCTCCAGATTCCTTGAAGTTCTTCGCTTCCATTTTAGCCATTACTTTTGCAAGCTTATGGTCGTATTTTGCAGCGATTTCTTCATATATTGCATAGACTTCATCATAGTCAATGATTTCATCTGAAGCTTCTGTTTCCACATTGTAAGCGGCAAGCTTATCATCTGTGTCATAAGTAAAATCAAAATCAGCAAATGTTTCCTGCAGTTCCGCAACCAAAGAAAGTCTTTCTTCCTTGGCTTCAGCAATTGCTTCTTTATATTCTTCCTTGTCGGATTTTTTATCCTCAGCGTCTGAGAGCGCTGTTTCGTACGCAGCTTTTCCAGAAGCCTTCGCAGCTGATTTAGTAAAGAATTTTGACATTGCCTTGGCGCGAGCCTTCAGCACACTGTCAAGCTTAGAATAGTCTGAATCTTCCAGATACTCAACAATTTCTTCTGTATCCGGAATGCCCTTCAAATAATTGTATTCTTTGTTATTCGCAGGGATAATTTTCTTCGAGCCAAAAATAATTGCGCAAAGCATTACAATTTCAACAAGAGCAAACAATGCTCCGCGGATGTACTGCTTCAAGAATAAAATCTGGCCCAGTCCCATAAAACAAGAAGATGCGAGAGGCGCTTTTTCAAGTTTTTTTGGGTTCACGTCGTTACTCATTCCATACTCCAAAAACAAATATATGACAGTTACAGAGCAAAGAGTTTCTTTTCCCTGTAACTGTCCCGACTAAACAAACAAAAATGTTTTATTATTTAGCAGCTTCCATTGCAGCGGCAGCAGCGTTAAGGTCTGTTCTAACGTCATCGCCGTCCCAAATTCCAGAATAAGCTGAACCCATTGCTGACCAGTAAGTTCCAAGCTGTGGAATTGTTGGCATTGGTCTAGCATAAGCAAGCTGATCTTTGATTCCCTTAGAAAGCTCGCCGTTAGCGTTGATGTCCTTTCTTGGTGGAATCTGATCTGTCATTTCATAGCGTTTTTCAAGCATTTCTTTTGAAGTGATGAACTTAGCAAATGCTTTTGCTTCTTCCGGGAATTCTGAGTAAGAAGAAACGAATGCAAGGCGAACGCCAGAGAATGTGTTTCCAGGATGATTTGAGCCTGGGAACGCAGGAATTGTAGCAATACCGAAATCTACGCCAGCTTTTTTGAAGTCTGTAATCTTCCATGGTCCAGTGATGATCATAGCAGATTTTCCTTCTGAGAACTGAGCATTGCAGAAGTCTCCAGAAGCGTCTGTTGCTGGAATGTCAAGAATCTGCTTGCGGAGGTTCTGGAAGAATGTAAGACCCTTGATAGCGTTTGCGCTGTTCAAGTTGTGCTGTTTGCGGTCATCGCCGTTTGGTCCGAACAATGGAGCGTCGAAAGAAGCCATGAACATATATCCATAGTATCCATCAGCTACTGGCCATACCAAAGCGTATTTTCCTTCAGCCTTGTTGTTGAAAGTTTTTGCGAAAGAAATTACTTCATCCCAAGTTTTTGGAGCTTCCTTGATAAGAGCCTTGTTGTAGAACAAAGCATAAGTTTCAGCGCCAAGAGGATAACCATAAACTGCGCCGCCGTAAGAAGCGCCAGTCTTTGCCATATCTTCAAAGTTTGCAAGATATTCATCTGCATCATCAACTGGAAGAACGTGTCCGCCTTCTACCAAAGCACCAATGTGGTCATGCGGAGCAACAAAAATATCAGCGCCTACTCCAGCCGGACCGTCCAGCTCGATTTTTGCGCGTGCATCTGTTGAAGCAACTGGCTCGTAAGAAATTTTTACGCTTGGATCAACTTTTTTATACTGGCGTGCAGCAAAAGTGATAAAAGCCTTTTCAGGACCATCTGATTCCCAAACTTTCAATGCAACCTTTTTTGGAGCAGCGAAAGCAGTCGCAGCCAATGCCACAGCAGTTGCTGCACAAACTAATTTTTTCATTTTTTCCTCCATATTCAAGCCTGACTAAGGGCCAAAATAACAATTTAATTAAACTTGATAACAGTTGCTGTCAGCGGAGCCAGCTCAACTTCAGAACCGTTCACGGCAACTCCGGAAGGCGAGCTTATTCCATTAACATCAACAGAATCACTATCACAATATATTACACTACTTCTTGCAGAAACGCCAACATTTATTTTAATATTTTCATTTTTTGCATTCACAAGCACTGCCCAGGTAGATTTTCCGTCCTTCAAAGTGTAGCCGAGCGTAAGGTTGTCCTCAAGCTCAAGGTCTTTCGCAGCCTTCTGAATTTTCTTTGCGTTTCCAATCCTGAAAATATTAAAAGACTTTCTAAGTTGAATCAAGCCTTTTGTGTATTCAAGAAGGTTTTCGTAGTCGGAATTCAACGTCCAGACAAACTGGTTTATATTGTCAGAAGAGTCGTAGCTGTTGCGGACAAAATTTCCCACACATTCATTTTTTGCGCCGGTGATGTTCGGCTTTGTACGTCCGCGCTCCTGGCCGCCGTGCAGGAATGAAATTCCCTGTGAAGTAAGAACAAAGAAATTTCCAAGCTTTATTCTCTGAACAATTTCCTTTATATCTTTCTTTTCATCCAGGCGCAGGTTGTTTACAATCGCGTCATGAAGGGTAAGCCCGTCGTGGCAGACAAGATAGTTCAGGTTGTCGCCAGGCTCGTCCGCATGGTAGTTCACAACAGGATTTCCAAGAACATTGCGGAGAATTCTGTCGCTTGAAGCGCCTTTTTTTGTGATGAAGCCGCGGCCGGTTTCGTTGAAGCCGCCTGCCTTGAAAATATCACGGAACTCATCGTTGAAAACCGCCACAGAATTTGTCTTGAGCATATAGTTCTGGTCCATTCCGAAAGTTCCCTTCGGGCCGTTGTACATTTTCCAGCCCTCGCCTTCAAAAAGAACAGAAGGATTTATTTTCTTGCACAGCTCGTACGAATCTTCAACAGACGACGCTTCCATAAGCCCCATAAGGTCGAAACGGAAACCATCTGCCTTGTAGTCGCGTACCCAGTGAGAAGTTGAATCCATGACAAGTTTCTTCATCATGAAATGCTCAGTCGCAGTGTCATTTCCGCAGCCAGAATTGCTTGTGTAGCTTCCGTCCGGCTTTGTGCGGAAATAATAGCCCGGCACAATGTCGTCAAGGAAACGTGTTCCAGCCATATGGTTGTAGACAACATCAAGAAGAACTCCGATTCCGGCCTTGTGACATTCGTTTATAAGCTCTCGAAGCTCGCGCACGCGGCAGTACGGGTCAGAGGCGTCAGAAGCGTACCATCCTTCCGGAGTAAAATAGTTGTACGGATCATAGCCCCAGTTGTAGTTGTTTCCGTTAACTGTTCCGGATTTTTCATAAGCCTTGTACTGCTCGTTCGTGCTGTAGAAATTCAGCACAGGAAGAAGCTGCACGTGTGTGATTCCAAGTTCCTTCAGGTACGGAATTTTTTCAATGAACGCCTTGTAGGTTCCAGGAATATTCTTGACATTTGAATCCGGGCTTGAAGTAAAGTCGCGGACAGAAATTTCATAGATTACAGCATCCTCGCGCTTTGCAAGACTAACGTAAGGCGCGTCGATTTTGCCGGCTTTCTCGCTTGAAAAGTCAATTACAGCAGCGCGCACAAACTCGCCTTTTCCATAGTCAACAGCCATTGATGAAGCGTAAGGGTCAAGAACTGTAACCGTGCCTTTTGAATTTTTCAGAGTATAGTCGTAGAACATTCCGTCCGGGTCAACCTCGCTGAAAGAAGCGGTCCACACACCGGTTTTAGGATTCATCTGCATAGGAACAGAATAGTCGCTTTCCTTCTGGGATGAAGTTTTATAAAGATTAAGGACAGCCCCGGAAGAAGTTGGAGCCCACAGCTTGAACGCAGCCGCGCCGGAAGAATAAACGCAGCCCAGAGCCTCGTTCACCGGCGGAACCATTGACTCAGCCAGCCTTACGGCAAGGTTTGTGCTGTTCACGGTCGCCTCAGACAAGAACGAAGGATTTTTCACCGCAAGAGAATCGCTTACAGAAACATCCTGGCTCAATGTAATAAGAATATTCTTCGCCATGTTCTGGGAAATATCCGCAGGCGAGTCAGCGTTCTGAACGCTTTTTATCTCGTATTCCTTTCCGTCACTGGAAACAACTGAAAAACCGGATTTTCCGCCGTCAACATCAAGCGCAAATCCGCCTGAAAGCGACACAGAAATCTGGTTCAGGGCAAGAAGCTCCGCATTTTTTACAGAAGGCTTGTAGTCAAGAGCCGCGTAAGTCTGCTGATCGCCGGAAAAAACCGCGACTTTTCTGGATTTGTTTATGTTCCAAAGGCGGTCATCGCTTCCGTCCTTGTTCCATTCATCTTTCTGGCGGACAATAAGCCCTACGCCGCCGTTTTCAGATGTGATTTTAGTTCCGCCGGTAGAAGAGCCGTCAAGCTTAAGGCGCATATATCCGATTCCGTCTGAAACTGTCCAGTTCTGTGTGAAAGGCCAGCTTGCTCCGCCGTCTCCGCCGGGATTCGCCCAGATCCACAATGCCCAAGGCTCGTAGTTTCCGTCTTTTCTATAATAATAGATAACAAATTCATCATCCTTTGGAGAAATCTTTTCATCCAGGGCGAGAATATCCTTCATTTTTGCCGGAGAAGCATTTTCAAATGAACCAGGAACTGCCGCAGGAACAACGCTTTTTGGCTTTGCAAAAAGTCCCGCGCAAACAAATAAAACCGCAGAAGCGGCAATTAAAATCTTTTTCATACAGTAATAATATCATCTAAAAAAAAATAATCAAATTTATTTTATCAGGGAATTCAGTTTTTCATTCAGGGCGCGAAGCTCGGAGTCGTTCGGATTGAGCGCGACAACCTGCTTCAAATAATACTGAGCTTTTCTGTAGTCGTTTTTCGCAAAATAAATTTCGTAGAGCCTGAACAACGCATCGCTGTTCCTTGGGTTCGCAATAAGGCTTGAACGCAGGTCGGAAAGGCTGAGCGCCTCGGTTTCGCGCAGGAAGCTGCGCTGATAGTACAGAAAACTTTTCAGCTTTGAGCCGGCCGAGTCAATCTGCTGGTTTATAAGAGAAAGCGCCTGGGAATTTCTTCCGGAAGCGACCATTACCGAAATATACGCCTGCACAACATTTTCATCCGACGGCGACTGCCTGTAAGCCTGGGAAACAAGATTCCACGCCTCGTCGTAGCGTTTCAGCGCAAGGCAGATTTCAACGTGGTTAAAAAGATATTCGCAGCTGGAATCCGCCCCGGAAATCAGCCTGGAGCTTACCTCATACGCTTTCTGCCATTCTTTTTCGCGGATAAAACCTTCGGTTGCGTAAAGCAGAGCCTCTTTTTCGGCCGGAGCAACGGCAAGAACCTGGTTCGCGTAGAATTCAGCGGATTCGCCCGCCACAGAAAGTCCGGTTGAGCTGGAAATTTTCGCCGCGTAAAGAAGAACATCCTTGTCGCCGGGATAATTCTTCAGCGCGTTTTCTATTGTGGCCACAGCCGCCGTGTTGTTTTTTGACCATTCAAACTGAATCTGAGAGCGCAAAAGCAAGTAGTCCTTTGAAAAACTGTCCTGCCGCGAATAAACATCCAGAAGCGAAGCCGCGTGGATATAGTCTTTTTTCTGAATCAGAATCCGCGCGCGGAACAGAACCGCCGCAAGGTCGTTCGGCTCCTGCTGAAGGACGCGGGAAATATACTCCTCAGCCTTTGAATAGTCGCCCTCAGCAAAATAAACCTGCGCGCCAAGCTTTAAAACTCCGGCGTTGGAAGGATATTTTTCCAGAAGAATTTTCACCTGGGCTTCCGCTTCCGGCTGGTTTCCGGAAAGCTCCAAAGACTCAGCGTAGGCGTACAGAACCTGGAAAAGCTCCGGCGCAAGGCCAGCGGCTTTCTTGAACTGCTCAGCGGCTTTTTCATACATTGAATTTTTCTTGTAGAGAATTCCCAGAAGATACGAGGCCAGAACCGAATCCGGGCATAGCTGGAGCCCCTTTTTCAGGGCGGCCTCTGAATCATAGAAAAAAGACGAAACATCGGAAACTTTCGTGACCACAAGAGAAGGAAGAATTATTGTAAGAAAATCAACATTTCCCGTGCTTGTGTCGTAGATTCCGTTTTTCGCGGAGTTTATCGCGCCAAGATATGAATTTCCGGAGGAAACGTCCGGCGATTCCCAGTCAACGCGCTCGGCGGTCCAGACCATCTGCATTATGTTCGACTCAATTGCAATCAGAACTTTTTCATTTTCGGTAAGCTCCGAACTCTGTTTTCTTATCGCCTGGATTGCGCGCCTTAACGACGAGGGCGAGCCGATTTCAACGTCCGCCATAATTTCCTTTGGAACCGCTGAAAAATATGTGTAGCTTTTGTTTTTCTTTTCTTCCGAAGCCTGATGGTTTATGGCAGTTTTTTCATCTGGATTTCCTGCGTACGTTCCGGAAACAAGTCCGCCTTTTTCGCCGGCAGAGGGAGTGCTTGCGCATGAAAAAAACAGCGTTGAAGCAAAAACGCTAAAAACGAGAAAAAAAAGATAATTTACGCCGCTTATTTTTTTCAATGCCACAAAAGTTGTTCCAGTTATTCTTCTTCACTATCGGTGAAATTAGGTTCGTCTTTCAGTTCTTTAGACATATCTTCAGGAAGAATTTCCAGAAGCGATTTTCTATGGAAGAACAGAATGACCAGAAATGTTCCCGCCAGAATCAAAGTCAGCGGACAGATAAGCAGGGCAAGCCGGCTAAGAGACATTTTTATCACGTCAAATGAAAACAGAAGAAATATCATTCCGAGCGAAAAAAGCGAAATCGCCGGCAAATCATAGTTCATCGAAAAGACTTTTCCGGTTGTGCGGCCAGCCACAAAAAGACAGAACGCCGTGATTACAACAAAGAACGGCCAGAGTTTTTCAAGCCCCACTGAAAAGCAGTCAAACGCAAGAACGAGCGAAAATATTCCGTAAAGGCTAAGGCAAAGCCCCGAAAAAAGCTTGAACGAAGAACGTGAAAAGGCGATGTAGCTGTAAAGAATCACAAGCCCCGAAAGAAAAATCACAATGGGAATTATCCATACAACAAAATTCGGGCTTCTTCCTGCAAACGCGAGCGAAAGAAGCACGCCCACGAAAATAAGAAACATTCCAAGGGCAAGAATTGTATTCAGAAGCTTAGTGCCTGGCTTTTTCATGTTGTCTCCAAATATTTTAAATACTTTTTACACTATAGAATACACTATTAAGCCTTGTCTTGCAAACAACTAATGAACATGATAAATTCAAGCCATGAAGGCAAAAAAACTGATTTTCACGCTGACTCTGATTTCCGCGCTGCTTTTTGCTTCTTGCGGAACGGAAGAAAATGAAAAAAACGCGGCTATTGAAAAAGCGCAGACAGAACTTTTCAATCTTCTTGAACAGGGCGGACTTGAGCCTGTAAGCCGCTACGCAATTGTGAACCAGATTGCGGCGAACCTTGTTTCACTAAAGGACCAGCAGGGTCTTATCCTCTTTCTTACAAACTGGGTTGAAGAGCATCCGGACGACTCATACAACGCATACTGGCTTTATCTTACAGCGTGCGCTTATCTTTCCAACGGAGCGGAGCCGGTCGCGGAATATTATTTTGACAGAATTCTTGTGAACTACCAGGACCTTCTTGTAAAAGGAGTTTCAGTCCATCTTACATGCCTTCAGAATTTGATTCAGATTTCAACGAATCCGCGGAGCAGAATCCATTATTTCAACGAGCTGATAAACAGGTTTCCGACCAATGTTTCTATCACCGAGCTTTATCTGCGGCTTGCGCTTGAATACGAAAAGGAAAGCGACTGGAACGAGGCGCTTAAGGCGTACTCAATGTTCCTTGCGCAGCCTGACTCCTCCACAATCCAGATTGCCGGAGAGCCTAACGCATACAAAAAAGCGCGCCAGCTTGTGGGATTCAGCAACTCCCCGAAAGACTGGACTTTTGAAAGCCTTCCGGCTCTTGAGCAGGCGGTAAAAAAAGCAATCAGAAACTACGACTGGCGTTCCCTGGACAAATACAGGGCGCGCGTGAACTTTTTTTCAATGTCATGGAAGCAGGACGAAATGGATCCGAACGCGCAGGAAGAATTCAGCATGAAAAACTTCATGCGCGGAAACAGAGTCCGCTACAGCGCGCAGCTCGACGAAATGTCAACTTCAAGCGAGGCGTACCTGCGCACATGGGGCTGGTCCCAGTACGTTTCCGTATGGTACTTGTATTTCAGGAAAGTAAATTTTCCGCTTGACCCGGACATCCACGGAAACTGGGAATGGGCAGGAATTTACATCGGCGAAAAGCTCTGATGCCCAGAAAAAAAGTTTTTTTCATCTGCGTTATATTTTTTGCCTCTTTTTTCAGCGCGCTCCTTCCGGCGGAAACTGCGTACAAAAACCTTGGCTTTCCGGGAATGGACAATGCGGCGGTGGAACAGCTGAGGAGAAAATATCTGACAACGCACAGAAACTATCTTTATAAAATTCTTGACGAAGGACAGCAGTACAGAATTTTCGTGCGCAACGAGCTTGAAAAACGGAAGATGCCTGCCATCCTGGAATATCTTCCGCTCGTGGAGTCCGACTATAATCCTTATGCAAAGTCAAAGTCGGGGGCGACCGGCTTGTGGCAGTTCATGCTGAACAGCATTCAGGGGCTGCTGGAATATAACGACTTCGTTGACGAGCGTCTTGACCCTTGGAAATCCACGGAGGCTGCGCTGAAGAAGCTGAACGAAAACTACAGGACATTCGGCGACTGGCTTCTGGCGATAACAGCGTACAACTGCGGAGCCGGCGCGCTTAAAAAAGCCATAAAAAACGCCGGAAGCAGGGATTTCTGGTATCTGCGGGAAAACGGATTTCTTAGCGGACAGGCCGGCGGATACGTTCCAAAGCTTCTTGCAATCGCTGATGTTGTTGAAAATTCATCTTACTACGGCGCGTCATTTCCGCAGGCCAGGGCATGGAACGGCACTACGCTTGAAACCAGAGCCGGAATGTTTGACTACGTTACGGTTTACGGCCAGGTTTATCTGGGCGCGCTTTCCCATGAACTCAGAATTGACCGCCAGGAGCTTTACGACCTGAACAGCGCGCTCGTAAAGCACGTGACTCCGCCGGACAAGGAATACACGCTCCGCTTCCCGGAAGGAATGAAGGATTCCGCCGCATACGCGCTGAACCAGATGGGATATTTAACTAAGACATCCGGCTGAAACTGCCGAAAATCAACGTGGTAGCTTATATGAAAAAAACATTGATTGCGGCGGCATTTTCCGCATTTCTAGGCATAACAGCCAGCTCAAATTCTCTTTACGCCCAGATTGACAGCTCTGCGCTTTATTCAAAAAGCAAGGTTGACTGGACTGAACGGAAATTCACCTCACAGATTTCGCTTGACCTGAAGAAGGCGGCCATAACGCTTCCCGCCGGAAGAAATTCCGCTGAAAGCATCATGAAAATCAAAACTCCGGCTCTTCTGAAAAATCCGGTTCTTTCGCTTTACGTTGACTCCGCGAACTACATCGGCGACGTGATTCTTGACGAGACAATCACTCTGGAACAGATAACTTCAATTGTTGAGGACGCGAACCAGACGCTCGCAGTTTTTTCAGCGGACGGAAATTCCGCCACATCAACAAACACAATCGACATGAACAACATCGGGAAACTTCTTGTGCGCCACCGCTACCCTTACACGCCGGAAGAGCCGATTGACATAGTTTCAAGCCGCGAATATTCCGGAATAATAATTGACGCGCGGGGAACAGTTCCGGTCCACGGGGAATTTGTTTCAAGCGAAGTTTTTCCAGCATTCTTCCCGACCGTCTGGGATGAAAACATGAACATCGTATACGAGAAAAACATTGCGGACAGCCAGATTGTCCAGGACGAGGGGCTTGTTGAATACAACTGGCAGGACAATTTCGAGCTTTACGAAGACAAAGTCGGCGGAAATCCGCTCTACATAAAAGCGTGCCACGTCTACGGAAGAAACCGAACAGATCCAGTAATCAGAAGAAAAGACGCGCTGAAAATTCTGACCGTTGAGGCGAACAGAAATCTTCTGAGGAACGGAAAAGTCGTGATTCTTCTGGACAAAAAAAATCTTGTGTACGACGTGAAGCTCCCTGAAAAAACGCCTGAATACTACGCAAGCTACAGGGAAATCAAAAAATACATCTATGAGAACAAAGTTCCTGACATCGACGTTTCCGACAGCCTGACCGGAATTCTTTTCAGCGTTGACCTGAAATTCATTCCGGACTCGCCGGAGCTTCTGCCGCAGGAAGCGCCAAGAATCAGAAAAATCGCGGAAATGCTCCAGGAAATAATCAAGGACAACGAATTTACAATTCTTGTTGAAGGCCACACCGCGGATTTGGGAAAGCCGGTCGGACAAATGAACCTTTCTATAGAAAGAACTAGAACCGTTATGAAAGCACTGGCGGCCGAAGGAATTCCAGAAAGAATCTTCACCTACAAGGGCTACGGCGCAACCCGCCCG
Source organism: uncultured Treponema sp. (assembly GCA_934718065.1). GTDB lineage: Bacteria > Spirochaetota > Spirochaetia > Treponematales > Treponemataceae > Treponema_D. Next base: position 112,106 of record CAKUZR010000005.1, on the reverse strand, counting down.
GTCGCAACAAACTCAACCGAGGAAGGAAGAGCGCAGAACCGCCGTGTTGACATAACGGCAAGGCCAAAAGCCACTTACATTCAAAGAGACTGGTAAAAGCCGGAATCAGCTTTTGTAAATATTCTCAATGATTTCAGCGCATTTTGCGTCCCCGAATTTTCCGGTGTCCAGCGTGATGTCGTAATTCCGGGAATCGCCCCACTTCATGTCCGTGTAGAAATGAACATAAGAAGAACGTCGGCAGTCCCGGTCATTCAGGAATTTTTCAGGCTTTTTTCCAAGGTCAACGCCTTCCGAAGCCAGCCGCTTGATTCTGTCCTCATACGAAGCGTGCAGGAAAACATCAAGCACATCGTTCCGTTCCTTCAGAATAAAATCCGCGCAACGCCCGATAATAACGCAAGGCTCTTTTTCAGCAAGCTCCTTGATTATTTTTGTCTGGACCGACCAAATCTCATCTTCAAGAGAAGGACCTTTGTAGTACATTCCAGCTGTGAAATAGCTTTCAAACACAGATTTTTTTCCGTATTCACCCTTCTCCGCAATATATTTTTCGCTCAAGCCGCTTTCAAGAGCGACCTTCTTGATAATTTCGCCGTCAAAAACCGGAATTCCCAGATTTTTAGAAAGCTCTTTTCCCACGGCATGGCCGCCTGCGCCGTATTCACGGCTGATTGTGATTATTCTGTAGCTCATAGCAACCTCCAAATTCACTTTGCTTATTATATCACAGAAAAAAAATCAGAATAAAACTTTTTTTTATGATAGAATGTGATTTCTGAGGAAAAAATGGAAAAATTTCTTGCGCCTGTCGGCTTTGTAAAAACTGAAGAAAAAAAAATCCGGCTGAATTCAAACCTGGATGAAACAATGTTCGGAAAGACAAAATTTTCGCTGCTGCTGGAAGAAACCGGAATCCTTGCCGAAAAAAACGGCGGAAAATGGAATAAATTTTCAGAATGGAAATTTGATGAAATCAAAACAGAAGATGAAAAAGTTTATTTCTGCGGAAATTTTTCAGGAAAAACTCTTCTGAGCCTGATTGAAACCGAGCCGCCGGAATCTTTAAAAACGGACGAGGCGGTTTTTTCAGTTTGCGAAATCTACGCGAATGCAATAGAAGAAAACGTGAAAATTCCATGCAACGGAGCCGCAGGAATCCTAGTGAACCTTGAGGAAGGAAAAATTCTTCTTCTTCCGGAAAAAACTTTTGACCGCGCCGCCGCAAATTTCGGGAAAAATTTGTACAACTATTTTCAGAACGACTGGCGGGATTTTATAGCAACCGGAAATTCCGCGGCAGGATTCGCGCTTGGAACGATGGCATATTTCGCGGCCGCAAAAAAACTTCCATACTCAGAGGAAAACGACAAAAAAATCAGCGACAGGAATTTCATTCCGCTTGAACAGGAAATAAACGGCATAAGCAAAAATCTTGCCGCGGCGGTTGATTCCCTTCTGCTTGGAAAAACCTTGAAAAATCAGTTTCCGCTTGACGAGCTGAAAAAACAGATTTTCGGGAAGGAAAGCGAGAAACATAAACTTCCGGAAGCCGAATTTGAAAAAAAAGCACAGAAATTCAGGGCGGCGCAAAGCTCCAGGCTGAAACGGCTGCGCTTTGTCAGGAAAAATATAGCGGTAGCCGCGGCAGTTTTATGCGCAGGAATTTTCATAGCAGTCGCCGCGCTTTCAATCGCCGGGGAAAATGCAAAAAAGCCAAGCGCAATCGGGCTTGACTCCGCGCAAGTCACGGAAGTTTTCTACAAGGGAATCCACACAATGGACACGGACCTTATGCTTTGCGCCGCGAAAGACTGCCCGGAAGCTCAGGGATATATTTCAAAAGTTCCGCAGATTTACATAACAACGCAGATGAAAAGCGCGTACAACTTTGACTCAGGCATTTCAACGCCGGAAAACTGGTTTTTCTTTGAGCCGGACTCAACAAAAGCGTACTCGCACTACATTTACGGAATCACAAATTTTTCAATTGACGGAAAAAATTCCGCGCTCGAAATAAAAGTTCCCACAAAGAAAAATCATCCCGCGCGGAAAGTTTATGCGGAAGACGGAAGCCGCACAAAAATTGAAAAATCTCCGGACGCGACGCACACGGTGAAATATTTTCTGGTTCACAACCAGGACAATCTTATACAGGCCGAGGAATTCACGACCACCGCGACCCTCAGGTTTTCGGGCAAGGCGTGGACAATCACAAAGCTCGACCAGACAAGCTCCTCGGAATTCTATTCGCCGCTTCAGGTTTCACTGGATTTCAAGCAGGCGCTTTCAGAGCACCATGGAAACGAAATCGCCGCCGTTGATTCCCTGCGGAAAAAATATCCGTGGCTTCCAACAAAAAAATCAATGGAAATAGAAAAGGAACGACTGGAAAAAATCGGATACTAGCGGACTGCCTTCAGTTTGACATTTTTTCAAAAAATGTCATTGACACTAAAACATTGATTATATAAACTAAAAACGATAAGTGACTTTTGGAGGTTACCACTTAAATGGCTTACACATACAATGTTGAAAAACAACACGAAAAAGGCAAATGGCATGCCATTGAACGAATCAACAATCTTGTAGACAAAGACTCTTTCATGGAAATTTATTCCGGGGTTCGCCACAACTGCACAAGTTTCGGAATGGAAAAGAAAGACATTCCTTATGACGGCGTAATCACTGGATTTGGAACTATCAACGGAAGAAAAGTAGCCGTTTATGCCCAGGATTTTACTGTACAGGGCGGTTCACTTGGATTAATGCACGGAAAAAAAATCGCTGAGCTCATCGACAAGGCAATCCAGGCAAGATGCCCTGTAATCGGAATCAACGACTCGGGCGGAGCACGCATTCAGGAAGGCGTTGACGCGCTTTGCGGATACGGCGACCTTTTTTACCAGAACGTAAGAGCTTCAGGCTCAGTTCCGCAGATTTCAATCATTGCAGGACCTTGCGCGGGCGGCGCGGTTTATTCACCTGGAATCACAGACTTCATTTTTGCAGTTGACAAAATTTCCCAGCTTTTTATCACCGGACCGAAAGTTGTAAAATCTGTAATGTTCATGGATATTTCCGCGGAAGACCTTGGCGGAGCTTCAATCCATTCAAAGAAATCCGGAGTTGCCCAGTTCCGCTGCATTTCCGAGCCTGAATGTTTTGAAAAAGTTCGAAATCTTCTGGACTACATTCCGCACTACTACGGCGATGAAATTGTCCAGGCGGCAAAATTCAAGTATGACGAGCACAAGAAAGCAAAGCATATTGAGAAAATTCTTCCGGAAAACACACACAAGGGCTACGACATCCGCGAAGTAATTGAAGATGTTACAGACGACAACTCATTCTTTGAAACATCTGCTGAATTCGCAATAAACTGCGTGACAGGATTCGCAAAAGTTGAAGGCCGTTCAGTTGGAATCGTTGCGAACAACCCGGCGGGAATGGGCGGCGTTCTTGACTGCGACGCTTCAGACAAAATCGCGCGCCACGTGCGCTACTGCGATGCCTACAATATTCCTCTGCTGACTTTTGTTGATGTTCCGGGATTCATTCCAGGACCGCAGGAAGAACAGAAGGGAATCATCCGCCACGGCGCGAAAGTTATCTACGCTTACAGCGAATCCACAGTTCCAAAAGTAACTGTAATCACAAGAAAGGCTTACGGCGGCGCATACATTGCAATGTGCTCAAAGCATATCGGCGCAGACTATGTTTACGCATGGCCAACTTCAGAAATCGCTGTAATGGGCGCGGACGGCGCAATCGGCATTTTGTATGCAAAGGATTTGAAAGATCCTGAAAAAGCCGAATATGTAGCTGAAAAGAAAGCCCAGTACGAGCAGGAAATCATGACACCGACAATCGCTGCAAAGCGCGGCTACATTTCCGAAGTAATCGAGCCTTCTGCAACCCGCAAATACGTTGCGAACAGCTTCCGTTTCCTTGCAGACAAACAGTCAATGGACAAGCCTGCAAAGAAACACGGAAACATTCCGCTATAACCTAAAATATAAGCTAAACCGGATGAAAACAGGAAGAGTAGAATCTTCCTGTTTTTTTTATTTGCGCTGGAATTTATTCAGAATACCGCCCGAAAAAATCCTCAAAGACAGTGCCGTCGCTGTAATAAATTTTTTTCGCAAAGAACGATTCAACCACAGGAATTTCTGATTCATCACATTCAGCAAGAGCATCGTGATAGGCAAAGCGGTCTTCAAATTTTTTGCCTGGCTTCACAGATATTTCCATTGGAAGTTCAAGCGAAGTTTCCCTGGACTCTCCATTTTCATTCTGCAAGAGCGAAACCGAAAAATCAACTTTTTCAACAGTCTTTTTGCTTTCGTTCAAAAAACTGAAGAAAAGCACAAGGTCGTTGCCATCCGGGAAAAATTCAAATTCAGCATAATACGGAACAGAAGATTTTACAGAAACGCATGAACCCAGGCAGAAAAACTGCGCCGCCGCCACAAAAAACACAAAAATCAATTTAATTTTTTTTCTCATACTAGTTTATAGCAGAAAAAAATCAAAAACTGAAATAAATCACAAAAAATCTTTTGAACTTTGTAAAAAAAACTTGCCTTGCCCATAGATTTTTTTTATGGTAGTATTTTTAAAATCAGCAGAAAATCCGTAATTCGAGGGCATACCGATGATTACTTACTGGCAGCAGCAGACAGGCGGAAAGCTTGTGAAAGCAAAAGAGGACGAAATTGACACTCAGGCCCGCACTTGGGTTGACGCACGGATTGTAACCCGCGATGATGTTGAGCAGCTGCAGGAAAACTACGGAATTGATCCGGAGCATATTCTTGATATTCTTGACCCGGACGAGCTTTCCCGGCTTGAAGACGGCGACGACTATGTTCTTACGATTCTTAGGCTTCCGATTTTTGAGCCTTCCGCGGAAACTCCGTATTTTACGATTCCGCTTGGAATCATTCTTAAAGACAATGTTATAATCACAATCTGCTGGACTGACTGCGAGGTTCTTAGGGATTTTGCGACCGGCCGTGCTAAAGGAATTGTTCTTGCAGACTTTCCGGCGTTCATCATGCGGATTATCGGCCGCTCGAACATAACTTTTCTGCGCTACCTTAAGGAAATCAACCGGCGTTCAACGGCAATCCAGAACGAGCTTCAGCTTTCAATTGAAAACAAGGAAATCATCCAGCTTCTGAGCCTTGAAAAATCGCTTGTGTACTTTACAACTTCACTAAAGAGCAACCAGCTTCTTCTGGAAAAATTCCACAAGACGAAACTTATAAAACTTGACTACGACGATATGGACTGGCTTGAAGACGTGGAAATCGACAACAAGCAGGCTATTGAAATGGCCGACACTTACAGGAACGTTCTTCTTGGCGTAACAGACGCGTTTGACAGCGTTATCTCAAACAACCTGAACGTCTACATGAAAAGGCTTTCAATTCTGAACATAATAATGATGGTTCCAACTTTCATAACAAGCTTCTTCGGAATGAATGTCGACCTGCCTTTTGTAAAATACGGACGGCTCTCGGTCTGGATAATCTCGGCAATCTGTCTTGTCTCAATTTTCATAACAAACGTGATTCTTGGTTTTTACGAAGCAAAATATCCGCGCAAGCAGAAAGAACCGAAAAAATCAATAACGCAGAAACGGAAAGAGCGCAAGGCCGCAAGACGGCTTAAATCAATTGAAGCGGCGCTGGAAGAATAAATATGAAAATCAAATTTCTTCTTATATTATTCCTGGTTTTCTCGGCGGATTTTTTTTCACAGAGCGCGCAGGATTCAAAAAATGTGTTCAACGAGCTTGACATGGCGGCGATTCCGGGCGGAACTTACATAATAGGCGAAAACGTCCAGACTTACACGGCGAAAAGAACGGTCAGCGCATTTTTGATGAACAAATACGAAACGCCGTACACGCTTTGGTTTCAGGTAAGAAAAGACGCTGAAAAAAACGGCTACAAATTTCAAAATCCCGGGCAGGAAGGCTCAAGGGCACGCCGCGGAAAAGCGCCGACACAGAAAGGATTCGGGCAGCCTGTAACAATGATAAGCTGGCACGACGCGATTGTCTGGTGCAATGCGTTCAGCGAATACTGCGGACTTACACCGTGCTACACATACAACGGTGAAATCTTAAGGAATTCAGCGAACACGGCAAAATGCGACCTTGCGGAATGCAACTTCAATGCGAACGGATTCAGGCTTCCAACTGAGGCTGAATGGGAATTTGCCGCGCGCTGGTCGGAACACGGAATTCAGAAAGGCAACAAGGCGAGCGGAGATTTTTCCGCCGGAGAAACGGAAAGAACGCTGGAATTCGCATGGACTGCCGAAAACGCCGACGCTTCAATGGCAGCAGGAACAGCTGGAACGCCTTTTTCAGAAGATGCGACTCCCGCGCCTGGAACAGGAAACGCAAACGGAGCTGGAATTTTTGATATGTCCGGAAATCTTCTGGAATTCTGCTGGGACTGGTTCGCGGACTACACCGAGCAAAAAGATTCAGAAATTGCGGCCGGCCCGGAATTCGGAAGCCAGCGCTCTTGCCGAGGCGGAAGCTTTTCGCCGTACACAGTTTTCTGCTTTGCCGCCGAACGCTACGGCTACGATGCAAACGAATGTTACGATTACCTGGGCTTCAGGATTGTACAGTCCGCCGGCTTGTAAAAAATCAGCATTTTCGCCGCAGGCACTAAATTTAGATAAAATTCAGCACTAAATTTAGATAAAATTCAGTACTAAATTTTGACAAAATTCAGTATAGATTTAGACAAAATTCAGTATAGATTTAAACAAAATTCAGTCTAGATTTAGACAAAATTCAGTATAGATTTAGACAAAATTCAGTATAGATTTAGACAAAATTCAGTATAGATTTAGATAAAATTCAGTATAGATTTAAACAAAATTCAGTATAGATTTAGATAAAATTCAGTCTAAATTTTGTTAAAATTCAGTACTGAATTTCAATAAAATTCAGTACTGTAATGCGATTTTGCGGAGGATTTTATATAGCCTGAATGTTGAGTTTTTGTGGAAAAGAATGAAAGCGCAGGCAGATTTTCAGTTTGTGAAGATTTTTGGCGATTGAGATGCTTTGTTTTTTTCATATCCAAATTCTGTCACCCACACCTTTGTTGTAAGAAATATATCCTCCCGATTGACACCAAGTTTTTGTATTGCCTGCTGAATCCCATCACCAGTTTCTTCTTCGTTATAATAAGCCTGTGCGGTATCTATAAGTCTATATCCTGCTTCCAATGCTTCATAAACACATCTTGCGGTTTCTTCCTTTTGAATTTCAAATACTCCGAATCCAACCATAGGCATTTTGATGCCATTGTTCAATGTTACATAGTTCATTTTATTCATTTCCTTTCGCTTTTGATTTTACTATCTACGAAAGGTTGCTTCCATATGGCTTGCCCTTGGAAAAGAACTTATTCCACATATCTCCATTAGTCAACCGGTGATGATACCAGCGTAATCTGTCTGGATACACTCTTTTCCGTAACAGGCTTTGTCATGTATTTTGTTGCAACTTCATTGAGTTCCGTTAGAAATTTTATACACTATCTGTGAATATACATTCTCGTCATTTCTTCTTCGCCGTCGCCCTGCACCATGCACAGAAACTCCCAGCCATATCGTTCATAAAAACTGGTGTGATCCGTTATTAAATAAAGTGGCGAAATTCCTTTTTTCTTCATATCCTCCACTACCATATTAAGCAAATTCCCCGCAATTCCTTTGCCACGGTATTTTTCCTCTGTATACACAGCACACACATTTGGCGCAAGGTCTTTCCTGTCATGAAAATCATTTTCAATAACACCCAATCCTCCAATGATTTTCTCGCCATCAAGGCATAAATACCAACCGTATTCCGTCTCATGATTTAAGTATGCATTCATACATTCTACGTATGCCTCTTTCGGCACACCCCATTTGCTGTGAAACCATTCTGCTGCCTGCTCTTTTATAGCTGGCATTTCTCTTAATATAATATATTGATATTCTTTCATCATTATCCCTCCTCTGCTTTCGCAATTCTTCAGTAAATCATATTGGTTTCTTTTCCAAAGTTCATAATCACGCGTTATTAAAATTCTTTTCCCTGCATCATATAATCAATTATATTTATATGATGTATTCCATTTCGTTTCTGTATGGAATAATCTGTTGTTGCAACGTATTTTGTGTAATTATCCTTGATATGTTCTAATGGTCTGTATTCACGGTCTTCCGTTTCCCTACTTAGCATTATTGTATATGCCACCTGCATATATGAATAATCCCCCTCTGTATTTCTGAAAATAAAGTCACATTCGAGTTTTCCTATCCTGCCAACACTTATTTTATAATTCATACTTCTGGCATAAAGAAATACAATATTCTCCAAAACCGGTCCATAATTTATTCTATTATCTGTATTCTGGGAAAAGTAAAAACTTAAATCGGCAAGATAATATTTTTTCTCTCCGGAAAGTGATTTCTTAGATTTCATATCAAAGCGATTACATTCGTATAAAATCTTTGCATCCACTAATGTCTGAATATATTTTGTTACGGTAGGTCTGGTAATTTTTATACCATTTTTTATTAGAGAATCGGTTAAACTCTTTATACTGGTCGTAGCTCCAAAATTATTGATAATATAATTTCTTACAGTTTCAAATGAATCAACATCCTTAATCTTAACTCGTTTTCTGATATCTCTTTCAAAAATTTCACTAATAACACCTGCAACATAGGCGTGTTTTGCCTCTGGTTCATCAATTAAAACAGTACGCGGAAAACCTCCTTCTAAAATATATTTATTGAATTCTACTGTCATATTGGAATCAACCGTTTTCCCAAACAATTGTTTCATTTGCAAATACTCATCAAAGCTAAGAGTAAATAATTCAAACTCTAAATACCGCCCAGTTAATTTTGTAACAAGTTCTCCGCTCAGTAAATATGAATTAGAGCCCGTAATAAAAATTGAAAAATCACCATCTGTGCGAAATCCATTCAACACTTCCTCAAAACCTGTTACATTCTGCACTTCATCTATAAAAAGATAATTCATTTTCTTGTTATCTTTAATATTATCATCAATTAACTGTTCTAGTTGGTCTGCCGTTTTAATTTTGCGATTTTCTCGTTTATCCAAATCAAGATATATAATATTATCTGAACTTACTCCCTGACTTATCAGCTCTTCTTCTACCGTTCTCATAAGACTAGATTTTCCACAACGACGAACACCGGTAATTACTTTAATAATATCATCTGCATCATAAAATGGTCTTATTCTTTTGAGATATTTTTCACGTTTAAACAGCATAGCAACCTCATTCCTATTCATTTTATAGTTGAATTATACGTTTATCATTTTAAGTTATCAATACACATTTTGTTCTTTTTTTAATTTATGCATTGATAACTCGCTTTTACTTTTTCGTTCTATGTTTTCAAACGTCTCTGTTGAACCAAATTCTCATAGCCATCTGCAGTACTCTGATTTTTTCATTTCCATAAAATATTTTTCTTCCGGGTGCTAATCTTCATGCAGCTATTCCGTTATCCATCTTCTTTATACTCACAACTTTGAAGTCAAGCTACTCCCTATAAACTATCAGAGCAATAATATTATCATCCTTTTAAAATGTATCCAGTCTTTTTTTCTTAACTCTGCTCTGCAATTAAGAATATCCTTTCCAATATTGCATGATGTTTCAAGTGAAATAATATATTCTCATTGATAAGTCCTATTAAAATATGCTGCTCCTCAAATTGGAATTGTATTATTCAATCACCTTGCTGGAATAGGATTCCAAAGAAATTCTTATTTTAGGTAAATTCACTTTCTGGAATTTATCTGCCCATTTGAGTAAATCAATTAAAGACTTCAAACTTTCTTTTTTACCTTTTTCAATGCCTAGCTTTCTTCTGATGAACCTATGAACAATTCGGTATATACATTTATATTGTGGAACATCAAGTATATAAATTTTATCAGCATCTTCAAAGCATTGTTTACACCACGCAAAATAAACTCCTTCAATAATCCAATCATCTTTTTGCAAAATTTGATTTAGGAGAGCATCCCTTTCCTGCGAATTTCTTCTTGTTCCATAATCATTTGCGGCATTATCCCATTGTAAATCGTCCAAATCATAATGTGGTATATAAAATTGTTTTGAAAGATTTTCAGCAAGAAAAGATTTTCCACTTCCAGGTGCTCCAATAATATGAATTTTCATGTTTTGTCCTCCTTAAATCTCGATTTGTCAAACTCCCTTATAAAAAAGATGAATCGAATGCAGGGCAGAAAATCTATTATTATTTCAATTGACTCAAAAAATCGATTATTCCGTCACATGCTTCATCATCGCTTCTGTCCATCCAGTTCTTCTTTGAAGCGGCAAGTTTTTTTCTGTACTCTGGATTTGATAAAACAAAGCCGATTCGCTTCCTTATATCATCTTTTGTAATGCTTCTCATAACAACTCCGCCCTTTATCGTGATATTCCAATTGAATTGAATTCTGCTTATTGCATCAAGGATAACATCCTGGCAAACATTTGCAGCAGCGTTCGCTTCTGAAAAACCTTCTTGGATTGCTTTCTTTATTTCCTCATCAAGACGATTAAAGCGCGAAGCACCCGGATTAATACAAGCGAAGCGCGAGCCAAATCCATCTGAGAAAACTGGAAATATGCCGAAAGCGTTCTTTCAGAATTCACAAAAAACTCAACATTCAGGGTAAATAAATTTATAAGAAGGCGGAAATAATTTATTTTTGAATCTGTTTTATTTCAGCGTTTTTGATGTTCCAGCTTCCGTTCTGCTTTTCAACTTCAAGAATTCCGTATGTGCCATTTTCGCCGAAACAGCCTGAATTCATAACGAGAGTGCCGCCGATTTTGTCAATTCCTGCGCCTTCGTGGATATGGCCGCAGATTACGGCAAGAGGCTTTTTTTCTTCAATAAGAGTTCTGAATTTTGCCGAGCCTGCATGAAGCTCCGGATTTACAGCGTCGCATTTTGTATCTTTCGGCGGATTATGGCTCACAAGAATCACGTTTGAATAGTCGCCGTTAAATTCTTCCTGGTTCAGAATATTAAAATCAGAAACAAGCTCATCCTCGTCGCGCTCATTCGGGGTTTTTCCTGTGAATTTGCTTCCTCCGCCCGAACCTACAACAGCGATTCCGCCTGTATAATTCAGAACGCGCTCCGCATTTATTCCGGCGTCCTCAAGCTGCTCAATAAATTCCGGCTCGTCGCAGTTTCCAAGAACCGCATAAATTTCATCATGTTTTTTTACAAGCGCATCCAGAACCGGCTTTGAAGTTTCCGGCTTGAAACATTCGCAAAAATCACCGGCAAAAATAACAGCGTCGGCAGCCTTGAATTCTAAATCAAGCTTGTCCAGCGCGGCAACGTTTCCGTGAATATCTGTTAAAACTAAAAATTTCATACAAATTCCTTCTATTATATTTATATTCTGCTAATTTTTATCAATTGCGTTGATTGCGTTTTTCAGGGCGTTCATCTGCTCTTCTGTTCCGATTGTAATGCGGACGTAATCTTCAATTCCTTTTGTGCTGAAATGGCGCACAAGAATTCCCTGTTTTTTGATTTCCTCGTAGACTTTTTCGCCGCCGAGCCGTGGATTTCTTGCCAGAACGAAATTTGTTTTTGAAGGAATAAAATCCCAGCCTTTTTCGCGCAGGAAATCCTGGAATTTTTCGCGCTCAGCAACAACTTTTCTTGCGCACCCGCAGTAATAATCAGGATTTTTGCAGGCAGCAACTCCGGCGCACTGAGCAACTGAATCAATCGGGAAATGGTTCAGGCTGTTTTTTACGGTTGTAACATAATTCACAAGCTCCGGGGAAGCAACGATGTAGCCAAGCCGAAGTCCCGCGCCGCAGAAACTTTTGCTGAATGTCCTTACTATAAGAAGATTTTTGAATTCTTCCAGCAAAGGAATGCAGGATTCTCCGCCAAAATCACAGTAAGCCTCGTCCACAACAAAAATTTGGTCAGAATCGGCTTTTTCCAGCATTTCCCTGACCTTAGCGCGGCTAAGCCCGATTCCGCTAGGCGCGTTCGGATTCGCAAAAATCAGGCCGGAGCCGTTTTTTTTCGCCCGGGAAAGCATTTCTTCCGTGTCAAGCGACCAGTCTTTCTTCATCGGAACAATATCCGTTTTTATATTGTAGAAACCAGCGTAAACAGGATAAAAACTGTAAGTAAATTCCGGCAGCACGAGCGGCTTTTCGCTTCCAAAAAACGCATAGAAAACAAATGAAAGAACTTCGTCGCTTCCGTTTCCAGAATAAATCATTTCCGGAGTAACCTTGAAAGGAATTTTATCGTTTTCAGAAGGCGAAACTTCTTTTCCGGAAACTTTTGCATTGCACAGAACGCCGCCTGTCTTGTTCAGCATTTCAGCAATCGCAGCGTGAAGCTCAAGCGAATCCGGATCTGGATAAAGAGAAAGCTTCATCGGATTGTTTTTTACAAAATTTGCAACTGCGTCCACAACTTCGCCGCACGGCGGATACGGATTTTCGTTTGCATTGAGTTTTATGTAGACCCTATCCTTCGGCTGTTCGCCCGGAACGTAAGGGTGCAGATTCTTCATTCTTGTTGAAATCATAAATTTTTCCTTTATCTTATTCTATTGCGATAAATGCTTTTGTTCAATAAAAACTTCAGCCTGTGTATAGTCAAGTGTTTTAAACTGCTGTATAATTGCTTAATGAAAAAATTTGTTTTTGGCTTGATGATTTTTTTTGCCGGCGTGTTTTGCTTTGCAAATACGGAATTAACAGAATTTGAATCAAAAATTATGGCTGAAATAACAGATTTCAGATGGAAACTTGCGCTTTTTGACGATTTTGAAAAAGCCGCCCAGGCCTGCGATGAATTCAGCGCATACGTAAACAATCCTGAAACCGCTGAAAACCTGAGCGAGGAAATTCTTCTTTCAGCGAACAATATCCTGACATGGGAAAAATACAACGCGCTTTATGAACTGAATCCAAAGAACAAGGAGCTGGAGGCGTTTCTGACCGCCCAGTACCGGAAAATCCGCTCGTATTTCAAGGAGCATAAAAAAGAAATCCACAACAAATGGCTTTACGTTACAGCCGGCGACATTCTGAGCAGCAGCCTTCAGTATCTGCCGCTTTCAACCGCGATGAACGAAGGGCTTACAATAAAAAAATACTACGACAAGGCTCTGGAAAATGATCCGGAATTTGTTTTCTGCCTTATAAATATTGCGCAGTGGTATTTTCATGCTCCGGCAATCAGCGGCGGCGGAAAAGGCAAAGCGATGAAAGCTTTTCTGGCGGCGGAAAAAGCTGCAAAAACCGACGCAGAACTTTACTACGCAAAACTGTTTCTTTCGCAAAGTTTTTTTGAAGACGGAAACAAGCAGAAAGCCGCGGAGCTTCTTGACCAGGCGGAAAATCTTCTTCCAGGTTCAAGAACGGTTAAATTCTACCGATTTTTGAACGAGCACGGATATTACTATTTTGAATATCCTGAAAACCGGGAAAAAATCAATAAAAAGCTCGGAATTTAATTTTTTCCAAGAGAAATTCTTATGAATAACATGAATGAAAACAATAAAAAAATTGTGCTTTTTGGCGAAATTATGCTCCGGCTGAAACCTTCCGGAAAAGAAAGATTTTTTCAGACCCAGAATATGGAAGCCGTTTTTGGCGGAAGCGAGGCGAATGTTGCCGTAAGCCTTTCGATTCTGGGAAAATCCGCAAAATTTATCACCGCGCTGCCGAAAAACGCAGTTGGCCGAGGCGCAAAAAGCGCGCTGAACCATTACGGTGTTCAAGTTGAAGGACCGGAAAAAAACGGGCGGCTCGGAATTTATTTTCTGGAAGACGGAGCGTGCCAGCGGCCAAGCCAAGTTATCTACGACCGTGAAGGAAGCTGCTTTTTTCTTTCCGGTCCAGAAGAATATGACTGGAAAAATTATTTTTCCGATGCGGGATGGTTTCATGTTTCCGGAGTTTCGCCGGCAGTTTCAGAGCAGGCAATGAATTCTGTTCTTGCCGCTGTTTCCGAAGCTAAAAATTGCGGCTGCACAGTTTCAGTTGACCTGAACTACAGAAAAAAACTCTGGCAGTACGGAAAAAAGGCCTCTGATGTAATGAGAAAAATCGCCCGTTCCGCGGACGTTCTGATTGCAAATGAGGAAGACATTCAGAAATGCCTTGGGCTTTCCCTTAAAAATTTCACAACTCCGGCCGAATCTTACCATCATCTTTGCGACGACGTGAAAAAGGAATTCCCGAACATAAAAATAGCCGCCGTAACATTGCGGCACAGCTACAGCGCGGACAGAAACGGATGGTCGGCGGTTTTAAGCGGAAAACACGGTTTTTACGAAAGCCAGCAGTATGACATTGAAAATATTGTGGAGCGGGTCGGCGCAGGCGACAGTTTTTCCGCCGGACTGATTTACGGACTTTCAGAATTTTCTGATGATTCCGCAGGCGAAGCAAAAGCCCTGGATTTTGCCACAGCCGCAAGCTGCCTTAAACATTCAATTCCGGGGGATTTCAACCTTGCGACAAAGGATGAAATAGAATCCTTGATGAACGGAAACGGAACAGGAAGAATACAACGATGAAAAAACAGCACTTGATGGATGAACTTATAATAAAAGCAGGAAAAATTGCGGTTGTGCAGACAACTTTGCCGGCGGAAGCAGTTGTTATTGCAAAAAAACTTCTTGAAAAAGGCGTTCCGGCAATGGAAATCGCCTACCGCGACCTGAACAACCTTGAAGGCTCAGACGAATGTATCCGCGCAGTAAGGGAGCAAGTTCCGGAAATCCTGCTTGGAGCCGCGACAGTAACTTCTCCGGAGCTTGCAAAACGGGCGGAAAAAGCAGGAGCGCAGTTTCTTCTGAGCGCAGGATTCAACCGCAAAACTGTAAAATACTGCGTAAAGCACAATATTCCAGTCTATCCGGGAGTGGCAACCCCTGGCGAAATCGAGCAGGCGCTTTCATTCAATCTTTCCGTGATGAAAATTTTCCCGGTTGAAATTCTTGGAGGAACAAAATATCTTTCCGCCTTGGCAGGTCCTTACCCGGAAGTTCGCTTCATAGTTTCCGGCGGAATCAACGCGGAAAACTGCAATGACTACAAAAACCTGAAAAATGTTGCGGCTTTGAGCGGCTCATATCTTTGCAAATAATTGCCGCCGCCGCAAGAACAAATTATTTTATATTTTTTGCAATAAAATCAGCCTTCAAGTTTTTCAGCTCTTCTGTCAGAGAAACTTTGTAAATATGCGGATTCAGAATTCTCTTGTAACTTTCATCAAGACTCGCAAGCTGTTTCTGCATATTTTCGCGGGCAAGACGCAGCTGCTCCCCGTCTGAAAGGCGCGCTTCCGTACGTTTTCCCTTGCTGAGCTTAAGCTTCAGGAGCGCTTCAACTTTTGCCGCCTTGCAGGAAAACTGCCTGTAGTCAACCATCGGATGATAAAAACGGTATTCTTTGCCCGGCTCGATTTTTTCAGATTCAAGGGAAAGAATATCCGCCAGAGCCATTCCATTTTCATCGTAAAGGCGGTAAACATTTTTGATTCCTGGATTTGTTGTCTTCGCAGGATTGTCGCTGAATTTCATTGCAGGAATCATTTTGTCAGAAGCCTTGTCGTGTCTTGCGGCAAGTTTGTAAACGCCTGTGAAAGAAGATTCATTTCCGCCTGTAACCATGTGAGTTCCAACGCCCCAGCTGTTTATTGGCGCGCCGTTTGCAACCAGTGTTGAAATAATTTCTTCCGTAAGCTCGTTTGAAACTGAAATTTTCGCCTGCGGGAATCCAGCCCTGTCAAGCTCTTTTCTGACTTCCCTTGTAAGATATGAAATATCGCCGGAATCAAGGCGCACGCCGAAATTATAGCCTTTTTCAACAAGCTCGCCGCCTGCAATTATCGCATTTTTTATTCCGGATTTCAGGGTATCGTAAGTGTCAATAAGAAAAACCGCGTTGGACGGATAAATTTTCGCATATTCGCGGAACGCCTCCAGCTCAGAGGAATGGCTCATAATCCACGAATGTGCCATTGTTCCCATTGCAGGAATTCCATAAAGTTTTGCCGCCAAAGTGTTGCTTGTTCCAGCCGCGCCGCCAATGAACGCCGCCCTTGTTGCTCCCATAGCTCCGTCCGGTCCCTGCGCGCGTCTGAGCCCGAATTCCATAATCGGAGCGCCTTTTGACGCAAGATAAACCCGGGCAGTTTTTGTTGCAATCAAACTCTGGAAATTAACAAGATTCAGAATAAGACCTTCAAGAATTTGCGCTTCAATAAGATTCGCATGAATTCTTACAAGCGGCTCCTGCGGAAAAATCACAGTTCCTTCGTCCATTGTGTAAAGGTCGCCTGTAAATTTCCATGTTTTCAGATATTCCAGGAAGCCTTCCTCAAAAATTTTCTGGCTGCGCAGATATTCAATATCATCCTCGCTGAAAGAAAATTCCGTGATTGCGTCCAAAAGCGGCTCGTTTCCGGCAAGAACAGAAAATCCACCGTTGAACGGATTTCTTCTGAAGAACATATCGAACACAACTTCCTGGTTCATTCCTTCTTTCCAGTAGCCTTGAGCCATTGTAAGCTCGTAAAAATCCGTGAAAAGCGCGTTGCCGCTAAAATAATTTTTCATAAAAACCTCATAAAACGTGGAAAATAAGGATTTTTTCGAGGCTACCTCAAGCATCTTGTACGCAACCTGCACGTCCTTCTTCAAGTTTAACGGTATTTTCCAAATTTTACAATTCATTTGCAATTCAATTGGCATTATAATTTTTCTTTTCCGAAAAAACCTCTGAAAACCTTCTTGTGAATAACACCTTTTCTGTTTATAATTATTTTATGGCTATATCTGTAAATTTGGGAGCGATTCTAAGGCAATACGCAAAAAAACAGGAATCCGTTTTCATCAATTTTAGAGAGTTTTGTGATTATGTAAAAAAATATGCTTCACATCATTTGGAAGAACAGCCGGACTTGGTTCAATACCTGGAAATTCCAGACTCAACACTTTTAAAAGAGCTTGAAGACTACCAGAACAAGCATGAAGTTTATCTTATCCAGCAAAACAACGGAAAAATCACAATCGCCTGCCTTACCGCATATTCAGTTTATTACGCAAACAAATACAAGGAAATAATTTCAAACCCGCAAATTCCTTTTCCATGCGCGAACGATTTGCCAAAGCAGCTTCCTGCCGACGCGCTTGAAAAAAAATCTCTTGAAGATGTTGTGCAGGAATGGCAGGTGAAACAGAATACAAAATCCCCGAAGCTTTACTGCGTTCTTATGCCGCGGGACATTCCTTCTCTGCTTATTCCAGAATGTGTTCCGATAAATTTTGTAACCCGCGACGCAATGGCGAAAATCCGGAACATGCTGAAAAAAGATGAGTACCACGATTATTTCCAGAAAAAAGTCCGCGTTGCAAATCCAAGCAAAGAAATCGCCGCGCAGGCTTTTTTCACAAAATTTCTTCAGCACCCGGACACTTCTGACCAGACTTTTGATTTTTCAGGAGATGCGTTCTATTTCTGGAACCAGCTTTGCTATTTCATCAGGCTTGACTTTGAAAAAATAAAAGACAGGACAACCGAGGACACAAATGTTCTTCAGGCTGTGGCCGTTTCTGAAGTCTGGATGATGACGCTGAAGGAAAAAGCCTCGAAGCAGCAGACCAAGGAGAACGCCCTGAACGAGCTTAGAGCCGCGCTTGCGCGTCCGCCGTATTTCTTTTCAATGGAAAGCATTCTGAAACTAAAGGATTCAAAAGGCGCTTTGCTTTACGGCCAGTACGACGAAGATGACCTGAAGGAATTTCTTCAGAAAATAACAACCGAATGTGAAAACAACGAGCTTCCGCAGGTTCTTGTGTTCAAGATTGAAACCGGCGCAAGATATTTTATCTATAAAAACAAAGTTTTCCAGCTTGTAATCAGACTTGCAAACGAAGCGCACGACACAATTGAAAAGCATCTTACAGACAAATGGTTCAAAATTTTAAGCAACTACGAAAAGCTTCCAGAAATGAAAAGCGAAAAGGATTTTGAAAACTGCCTTAAAAAGGAAATTCACGACCTTTCGCCTGTTCTGTACGCGCTGCTGAACGCAAATTTCCTTACGATGCTGAACTATGAAACAAGCCACGCAAATTCAGAGCCGGCGTTCCATATTTTTTCCGGCGGAAAACTTCTTCCGTATTCAGAGCTTCTTATGCTGAAAAATTCCGCGATTCTTGCAAACGCAAAAAATATGCTTCCGTTCTGGTACACAATTCCGGTGATTTCGTGGCTTGCGAGCTTGTTTTCAAAGAAAAAACGCAAACCTGCGCAATCAAAAATTGCCCAGAAGGAATTTACGGCGGACGACATTCCAGACGACGAGGAAATTCAGAAGCCGGCTAAATTCGCCAGCAAAAAAGACGCAATTCAGGCGGCGGCTAAAAACATCGCCGAGGAGCTTGTGCCTTCAGGTTCAACAATTGACAGGGAACTTGATTCGTATGGAAAAATCTGGAACAAGATGATTACAAAAGAAGCGCACAACAGCCTTTCAGAGGATGTGAACTGCCTGATCCGGGACTACACTCGGAAAGTCATGCGTACAATTTCCGCCCAGACATTTGATGAAAACAGGCTCCGCTCCCTTGCGGAAGGGCTTGTAAAAACTCCGAATATGCAGAAAATCAAGGAAGAGGAAGCACTGACCATTTACGTTGAGCTGTATATGCTGCGTCTTCTTTCAAATGGATAAAAATTTTTTGTGATTCATTTCTTATTTTGAAAAAAAATCGCTATATATAAATGACGGTGAAAAACAAACCGTTGCTTTTTATAGCCGGCAAAAAAAGCAAATTGCATTCAAAATGAGGTATTTTTATGAATCAACTGAACTCTTTAATTATTGAAGGAAACGTAACCCGCGACCCGGAATTCAAGGAAACTGCGAACGGACACAAAATCTGCAATATTCCTGTTGCGGTGAACCGCTTTTACAAGAATACAGACGGCGAAGGCGTGAATGAAGTTTCTTTCTTCAACATTGAAACTTTTGGAAAAATGGCTGAATCTTGCCAGAAAAACTGCGAGAAAGGCAGAGGAATACGAGTTGTAGGCCGCCTGAAGCAGAGCCGCTGGACAAACAGCGACGGCAAAACAGCCAGCAGGGTTTCTATTATTGCAGAACATGTTGAATTTAAAAAACGCCTTTCAACGGAAACTGCTTCTGAAGCGCAAAATTCATCCGCGGAAAACCTGGAAGCAATGAAAGAAGCAAACCAGGCTTCCGCAGGTGAAGAGATCCAGGATCAGATTCCTGAAGAAGCAATTGCTTTTTAGTTTTTTAAGAATTCCTGAAATTTATTTCTAGAATTTTCCGTTAAGTTTTTTCTTGCCAGCGCGGACAGCTCCGCCACGATTTTTAGGCTTGCGCAGACCTCCCTTTGAAGCAGCCAATTTTGCGGCAGCAGCCCGTTCGTTGCTGGCTTTATATTCTTCCATCTGCAAAGGATCGTAGAATCCGTCTTTCCAGTTGAAGCGGTTAACTTCCGGGAACGGCTGTTTTTTGAACAGCGAGCTGCTTACATTTTTAATCTGGCCTTTGGAAAGTTTTGTCTTTGAAAAATCAATCAGAATTTTCTTGAAACCAGACTGCGAAAGCAACTCAGTTTTGTCAAGCAATGAAAATGGAAGCTCCGGCATAACAAATGAACCGTCTTCCGAAGATACGACTTTAAATTTTTCCTCTTCTTTGTCTGAAAAATAAGTAAATCCGTAATCTTCCGGCAGCTTGAACCGAATTCTGAAAAGCGCTGGATAAGCGAAAACCGGAACCAGAACTCTTGAGCGGACATTCAAATCATAAGTTGCCTCAAGATTTTTTCTGGAATCCTCATAAGGCATAATGAATGCGCCGATGTCCTGGTTTTCAAAGAATGAAACCGCCCATCTGTTGAATGTGTAAAGATAAGGTCCAGCTATCAGATGAACATTTTTTTCTTTCAGCATTTGGATCTGGGCGATATTGTTCACAACAAAATTTGAATATCCTTTTTCAATCAGTTTTTCCAGTTCCGCCTTAAGCTCCTCTTCTTTTGCGGCCGGACAGTAAGGATCCAGTGAAATATAAATCGCTTTTTTTGCAATCGGAAGAACAGTTTTTCCGTTCAGCAGATCGTATTTTGTATCGCATGTAAGTTCAATGATAAGGCGAACCGGATGGAAAGCCTGCGCAAGGAACACATCTTCTATAGTAGAAACCTGCACATAAATTCCCTCCGGAAAATATGAAAGCTCCCTGCCCTCAACCGGAGTCACATCCAAGAAAGGCAATTTCTCGTCCGCAGGCTGCTTCCTGAATTTGCTTAAATCTCCAGGCAGAACTCTTGAATAGCGTTTTGACATAGATTTTATCTGAAGAAGATATACGCTGTCGCCAATTCTGTGGCTAAGAGGAATGTCTATCCAGCGGTGTCCATCGTCGTCAATTTCAACACTGCGGACTTTGTGGCTAGTTCTTCCAGAATCATCTTTTTTATGCAGACGAATTGAATCTCCCGGATCAGGATCATAATTTCCGCCGGTAAGCATCGCCATCTGAATTTTCAGGCTTGCAGGATCTGCGTCAGGAGCGGCGTTTTTCTTAACTTCTTCAATAAGCCAGTCCGGAGCTTTTCTTACGCGGGAAACAGTTCCAAGATAAATTCCTGTTCCTCCGGCCTGGTTAGGATTCAAAATTTTTGCGCCGGCATTTTCAACGCCTTCTTTTTCATCTTTAAATCCGTACCAATATGTTGTTTTTGACCGTGCAAAATCGGAAGCCAACATTCGCTTGCCAGTTGCCACAGCGCCTTTTCTATCTTCTTTATAATGATCAATCACATAGCGGTACGCCGCAACAACGCTTCCAACATATTCCGCGCTTTTCATGCGGCCTTCGATTTTAAATGAATTTATTCCCAGATCGCAAAGAGCCGGAATATGCTCAATAAGCTGCAAATCGCAAGGTGAAAAATAATATCCCTGCTTTATTCCTTCCGGATATTCAGCTGTATAATAACGGCGGCAAGCCTGGGCGCACATTCCACGGTTCGCAGATTTTCCGCCAAGGAAACTTGAAAAAAGACAAAGTCCTGACTCGCTTACGCAAAGCGCGCCGTGAACAAACATTTCAATCTCAGCTTTTGTATGCTCTTTTATGTATTTTATTTCTTCAAAACCAAGCTCGCGGGCAACAACAACGCGCTT
Organism: uncultured Treponema sp.; assembly: GCA_934718065.1. GTDB lineage: Bacteria > Spirochaetota > Spirochaetia > Treponematales > Treponemataceae > Treponema_D. Next base: position 90,783 of record CAKUZR010000005.1, on the reverse strand, counting down.
CAATCCCTCATTGTACAAAAGATTTGCGGCGGCCGCGCTTTCAACATTCATTTGAGTTGAGGCATGAAGCTCCAGATTCGGGAAAAATTCCTGGCACATCCGCACAATTCCCAAATCCTGAACAATAAGCCCGTCAGGATGAATCCGGTCAAGATATGCCAAAAATCTATAAAGCCGCTCCGTTTCTTTTTCTTCACAAACAGTATTTACAGTTACATAAATTTTTTTTCCAAGACGATGAACGGCTCCAACAGCAGCCTCAAACTGGTTCCACGCAAAATTTGAAGTCCTAAGCCTTGCGTTGAACGATTTTAATCCAAGATATACAGCGTCCGCGCCTTCGCCAATAGCGGCATCCAATGATTCAATATTACCCGCAGGTGCTAATAATTCACACATAACGAATAATTTAACACATAAAAGCTATCTAGTCCATATTTTCAATACGCAACTTTTCCAGGAGTTTCTCCGCTCGTCGCAGTAACTTTCCAGCTTGCCGCAGAACTTTCCTCCGCAATGCGTTCAATTGACTTGCTCGCCGTCATTTTCGCAATTTTAACAGCACCGGAAATTTCAGAATCATTCCACTTGCCGGCTTCAAAAGCCATTTTCGCGGCGTTTTTCATTTCTTCAGTTTTCCATTCCACCGCAGATTCCGAAGCATAGCAGACACTGTCAGCAATAGAACCGCCCACAGAATTCCTAAGCAGAACAACATCCATTTCATCGCCAAGCCTTGCGCTTTCATTTTCAGCCCACAAATCTCTTGCGCTGTCGCTGGAATATTTCGTTTTAGACAAAGTCAAATCATCACCCAGCTCATTCACCGCAGAATCATCTTTTTTCCTTAAATGCACAATTATTACATCGCCACGCAAAACCTCCACCGCAGGAAAAACAAAATTTTTCGAAGCCCCGTCATTTGCGCTGTAAAGCTCCATTCCGGAAAGATTTCCATCGCTCAAAGCCCTAAGCTCAACATACTCGCATTTAAAATATTTTCCGGAAGCATTTGTTCCGCTCGAATATTTCGGATGAATTTCTGTAATCTCCATATCCGGAGTTCTTCCATTAAATCCAAGCAAAGGCAAACTGAATGTCAGCGAATTTCCGATTTTATCGCAAACCTCGCCATAAAAATTATATTTTTCGCCAATTCTCAAATTCTCAGAAAAAACAACGTCCATAAGGCACAAGCTTTTTTCCGCATCCGAACATTCCACGCTGACATTTTCAACCGAAACAAAAGGATTCAAGCTAAGCCCTTTAAAATCCACGTTCTGATTAAAAACAATGCGCGCCGAATTTTCACCGGTAACAAAAAAATCTTCAATCTTCGGACAAGAATAACTGTCATCAACAAGAATTATTCCCTCTTCCGTAGCCTTGCAGGAAATCGGACCGCAAACCGCCAGAACAATTCCCGAAACCAAAAGCGTCTTGAACAGAATCCAGATGAAATTCGGAATTTCCCTTATTTTTTTGAACATAAAACCTCCAGAAAAAAATCCCGCTAAAATCCTTAAATCCTCGGCTCTTCAGCAGAAAATCTTTTTCATAATATTTATCGCAAAAAAAAGTTAATTTCGGAAATGAATCACAAATTTTTTGAAAAAAAAATCCACTGGAATCAACGAAACCAGTGGACGGAGGTAAAATATAACAAAAACATCAATAAAAAACAGCGTTTTCAGCCATTTTTCAAGGATTATTTTGCGTCAGAGTAAAGCCCGGCGCTTTCAGAAGAAACATCCGCCTCTTCCGCAGGATTTTTCGCGCCTTCATCAGATTCAAAAGTTTTTTCAGGCTCAGCAAGATTTGTAAAAAAATCATCATTCAGTCTTGCAGCTTCAACCATATATCTGATATTGATTCCAGTTTTGTCTTCCATCGTTTTTTCAACAATGAAAACAAGATTTTTTCCAGATTTGTCGCAGGCAATCCGCTCAATCTTATAGTTTTTCACGCCTTTCCGAGATATTTCAGGATTTCCAATTTTCTGCCGCGCAAGGCAGTTTCCTTTTGAATCAAGTTTTTCAAGATTTATATAGAAAGAAGATTTCACATTTGCGCCTTCACCAAAAACCGACGGCACAAGCTGAACTTTGTAATAAGCCTGGTCGCTGCTGACAGAACTGATAAAATCCTTGAATTCAATTTCATCTGTTCCCGATTTTTTTTCTTCTTCCCGGATATACAAAATCTGATCCGGAGAATTTTGAGCGCAGTTATATTTTTTCAGAGAAAGATAATTTTTTCCTGCCAAAGATTCGTAAACTTCTTTTCCAGTTTTGTCAAATGTAACGGCAGAAGGCTTGATTTTGTAAACCTCGTTGTCCACGTAGTCATTTTTTAAAACATCGACAGTGTAAATTTCAGCCCATCCCTGAAATTTCTTGTCGATTTTTCCATACTGCCCGAAAATATAATAATTTCCATCCGCGGAAAAACCATTGTCAACAAGAACCGCAGAATCACCTGCAAAAGACGCAAACGCCGCAAAAAATCCAAGCACCCCGCAAACTATCAGCTTTTTCATAGTTCCCCCAAAGAAATCTGCTCACGGCAGAAATTCTAAATTTCCTTCACATTCATTTTCGGCATTTAAAATCTAGTCTTTACTAATATTTGCTTAAAGGTTAATATTTTTTGGATGAAAATAAAAACTAGAAACATAATTTTTACAATTTTAATGTTCATTTCTCTGCTTTCGATTGTTGGCTACGGCATTTTTTTCGGGATAAAGCTTTACACTTCCGGGATTTCGCTTCCGGAAAATATTCCTTCATCCTACCCTAAGGGATTTTTTCTTACTGAATGCAATATCTACGCAATCATTTCGAGCATTTTTCTTCTATTAATATACGATTTTGCGTTTCTTGTTTTTATCAACGTTGAATTTGAAAAAACCCAGTCATCGGAAATAATTTATTTTGTAATGTTTCTGCTCGCGGTTTTTATGGAGCACCACAGACTTCTGACAATATTTTTCAATTTATGGGAAAATGCAAACGGAATTGAAATTTTTGTAACAAACACGCTGATTTTCGGGCGGACCGTCGCGCCGCTGAGCCTTCTGTTTTCCGTGATTTTCAGCAATTCAGAAAGCCGCCAGTACACTGAGCAGACGCTTCTTGGAATCATCGTTTTTTCACTTTTTATTGCAAAACTTGTTCCGGCAAACACGAATTTAGTTCTTCCGATTGGAGCGTTAAGAATCGGGTTCGGAAAAATGATTTACCTTATGCTTCTGATTGTGTTTGTTGTGGCAATCTTTTCCCAGCTTATAAAAAAAATACTCACCCACAGCAGCCCGAAACTTTTAGTCGGTTTTATTTTCCTTATCCTAGGATATTTTATTCTGATTCAGTCGTACAGCATTCTTACAACAGTTCTGGGAACAGTACCGCTTTACGTTGGAACGTATAATTATCTGAAGGCTCTGCACAGCCAGTACCTTTGGAACTGAACTGAAAAAGAACCGGAACTACAGAAGATACTGCGCAAGTCCGCCGATTACAACGGGAATCACAATATTGTCGAAATCTGTCATCGGGATAACTTCCACAATCATTGCAACAAACGCAAGGATGAAGGAAACAACAGCGTTGCCCCCGACGCAAAACGAAGAAATAAAAACGGCGAAAAAACAGGCAAGGCTTCCGGCCGCGGTTTTTCCCTTTGTGAACGGAATATAAATTCTTCCGAAAAGCTTTCCGACCAGGCTCGCAAGTCCGTCGCCGAACGCAAGCGCGTAGATTCCAATTCTTGCAGAATCCGGATTCCACAGAAGCGCGGCTGAAATAATTCCAGCAACAAGCGTAACCGGTCCTAAAACAAATTTATTTTCATCCCTTTTGCGCGCGGCAATTGAAGTAATTTTTGAAACAACAGGAACATTTATTCCTTTCAGCCTTACAAATTCTGTAAAAGAATAAAAAATCAGGGCGGCAAACAAAAGCGCAATGACCGGCTTATACGCAAGAGCCAGCAAAGTCGGAACAAACGCGCTGCACAAATGAATTGATTTTCTGAAAACTTCCTTAAAAATGCTGATTCTATATTGTTTTATTAAAATTCCTTTCTGAAAGTCGTTATCGCTCATTGGCTCAATCCTTTTTCAACAGTCAATGTCCGCGGCAATTCTGTATAAATTGCAGGCTCGTAATCCGGCATCGGATTTGTAACATATTTTAAATTCTGCTCAGCAAGGTTGCTTCCGCCGAGCCGAACCATAGTTTTCTGGTTTCTGGTCAAAGAATCCCAGGCGCGCATTGACTCCTGGAATTTGACCATTGATTTTGCGTTCATCGCGCTGCTTCCTGTCCGTTTTGCAAGTTTGTACAAAGTAACGCCCAGATTGTTGGAAGCCTTCAAGTACGTTTCAACAATCTCATTGTCGTCTTTTCTGGACTGCGGAAAAAGAATTCCGTGATGGCCGCGGTAATTGTCAATCTGGTCAAGAAGCCGCTCGTAATATCCTTCCGCCGCAAAATTGTCATTGCGAAGCGAAAGCGTATTTCCCATGGCAAGCAGAAGATTCTGGTCATCAGAAAAATCCTCTGCGCTTTTCATAAACGAGCCGACCGCTTCCGGATAATTTTTCTTTGAATACTGAATAAATCCGATTTTATAGCGGATTTTTCCGTTGTCGTAATCGTTGCTCACCGCATCCTTGTAATTCTGGAGCGCATTTTCATAATTTCCGGAAATAAAATACTCAATGTCGCCCATGTCCGAATAAAGATTTCCGATTTTGCTGTTGCCTTCAAGTCCGCTGGAAACATTTGCATTTGAAAAAAGCGTGATTCCGTCCGCGAAAGACTCCATCGCCTTTAAATATTCTTTTTCGCCTGTATAAATTTCACCAAGAAGACGGTACGAATCGATATTTTTATAATAATCTTTCTTCTTTGCAACATTTGTTTTATTGAAGAAAGAAATCGACTGCTGCAGCGCTTTTTCCGCGTTTACAGAATCGTTTGTGTTTATGTAGTAGCGACCAAGATTGTAATAGGCCGAAGGATTTTCTCCGTCCGTCTGAACAGCGCGCACCAGAAGCTTCTTGACATCCTCAATTTTTGCGCGCAAATATTCATCTGAAGGCGCGAGCGGCCCGTAAAGCTTGTCAAGGCAGTAACCGCTGAGCTCAGTCCAGTCTTGGCCTTCAAGAGACTTAGGACGCTGGAAAAAATGCTCCTTCAGCGGAAGAACTTCCTTCAGACTGTCAGTTCTGATGTAATAACGCATCATCCGGGACATATATTTGTCAGTCGGCCCGTAAAGCTGAACCAGCTCGGCATAACGTTTCAAAGCCTCGCCGTATTTGGATGAATCTTTTTCGTCAGCCCATTCAAGATAATTGTCGCCGAGCATTAAAATTCCATCGGCATCATTTATGTGATGATCAAGAACGTCGCGCAGAAGAATTTCCTCAGCTTTTTCGTAGTTTGCAAGCTCCTTGTATTCCATCTCGGCATATTCAAGTCCGGCAGTCTTGTCGAATTTAAAGCAGTAAAGAATATTTTTATACATCTGCTCCGCGCGGATAAACTGTTTGTGTTCCCTGTAGCCGTGCGCGTATCTGAAAAACCATTTTTTTATAAGCTGATATTTTGTCGCCTCGGAAAATTTCGTCTCCGACTGCGGAAAATTTTCAGATTCAAGCAGCTTGTAGCCCTGGCGGTACAAAGACGAAGCCCTGGCCGGCTGATAAATAAAAAATCTTGCGAACTGGAACATGAAAAAACAGACAATAAGAGCCGCAAAAGAAATAATTGCTCCAGGAATAATTTTATTGCTAAGCTGATATTGAAAAGAAGCTTTGTACGCCTCGTATTCCTCTGCCGTACGCCGTTCAAAATCCCGCGGAACAGGAATTGCGATGTCAAGCATTTTTTCAAGCTCGGAAGCAAGCTGCCGGGCTGAAATTTTCTTCAGAACTTTCTGAATGATTTCAAATTCCGCCTCGTCTGTAAATTCATTTTTTACAATCAGCTCCTCAACGGCCATGCGGACATTCAAAGGATAAGATGAAAGATTTTTTATGAATTTTTTATACTGCTCGTCGGACAAAGTGTTCGGCGGAAGCTCGCCGTCCGAATCTTTCTGCTGCGAATCAGTTTTTTCAGCATTTGAAACCTTGAATTTGCCGTTTTTGTTAACTTCAACAGTCTGAACATCAGAAAATCCCGGAATTTCAAAATCGTTGTTTTCCACAGAAAAATCATTTGAATTTCCAAGCTCGAAATTTCCTTTTTCAAGCGCGCTGTCCGTGTCCGGAATTCCAAAATCAAGACCTTCCATTTCAGAAGTGTCAAATTTTTCAGTCGGCGCTTTTTCCTGGAATCCATCGTCAGAATTTTCAGAATCTGAATCCGTATCGTTCAGGTCAAAATTAAAATCAGAAGGAAAATCGTCAGTTTCCGCGGAAGAATTCTTTTCTGGAACGGCATCCGGAATTCCTTCGCCCATATCGATGGAATTTCCGTCAAAAGCAAAGTCCGAATCAAAATCGTCCGCAAGTTTTTCCGCATCGGAAACTTTTTCAGAAGAATCGTTTTTCTCATCGTTCTCATCGCCAAACGAAAAATCTTCATCTGGCAGGCTGAAATCATCGAATTCACCGGAAGCGGCTGGATTTTCAGGCTCAAGATTTTTATTTTCCGCCGGCTCCGCATTTTTTTCAGTTTCGGAGTGCGGCTCTGGCTCAACCGTTTTTTCCGGCTCGGAAGGATTTTCAGATTCAGAAGTTTTCTCCGCCGCGTCAGTTTTTAAAGCGTCGTCCGCCGCGGAAACATCCGGCTCGGCAAAAAAGTCCGGCGAGTCAATGTCAAGCCCGGCAATATCCTGAAAATCCGAATCCTTAAAATTTTCCTCAATGGCCTCGTCTTCAGGATGCAGAGTTCCATCAGAAACGCCAGATTCCGCCGCATCAATTTCATTATGCACATTTTCCGGAGTTCCGGCATTTTTTTCCGGCTCGGGCGCAATATTTTCCGGCTCTAAAATATCTTCAATCCCGGAAGAAACATCCGGTCCATGTTCAGCATTTTTCGGCCCATGCTCAGCATTTTCAGGTTCAGCGTTAACCGGATCAGAATCCATTTCCGGAACAACAGGCTCAACATCAAAATCTTCCGCCGGATTCAAATTTCCAGCTTCATCCTGGGGCTCCAAATCAGCAAGCGGCTCGGCCTCCGGAATATTTTCAGCGTCCTGCAAAGTTTCAAGCCCGTCGTCGCCGTTTTCAGCAGGTTTTTCAGAATCCTGAAAATCATCTTTTCCCAAAGTTCCGTCAAATCCCTGCCCGCCCAAAAGGTCTTCCAGGCTAAGATCCGCAATTTCAGGCTCTTTTTCCGGCTCCGGTTCTTTCTGCTCAGCCTGTGCGGAATTCTGCACCGGCTCTTCGAACATTGAAAGATCAGGCTCAGAACCGCCATCACCACCGGAAACAATCGAAGAAATATCCGGAACAGAAAGATTTATTTTTGGAGCGGAAGGCTCTTCCTCATTCTTTTCGTTCTGCAAGGAAGATTCAGTTCCCATAATATCTGAAAAATCTTCCGCAACATTTTCAGTTTTAGATTCAGTTTCCGCGCTTTCAACAGGCTCAGGCATTCCCATCAAAAAATCATCAGAATCGTTGAATTCCTTCACATCCTTGGGAATTGGAACAGTAACAGGTTTTTCACCGCGGGAGGCACGCAATGCCGGTTCATTACCAAGAGAAAGAATATCTGCATCGAATTTTTTTAGTTGACTTAAACCAGGCATATCTTTGTAATTTTACTCCATCTGCGCTTTTTAGAACAGTGCAAAACTAAAAATGGAAACCCACTTAATTTTATTTACGGAAATGCTGCCGCGCTACTTTATAGAATATTTTATCATAAAATCAGATTTTTCGCTTAACAGAACCAAGATTTTTCCGATATTTCTAGTATGAAAAGATTTTTTTGCCTGATGGCAGCGGCTTTTTTCCTGCTGAGATTTTTTGCCAATGCGGAAACCAGCGCGCTTTTGCCGGAAAAAGATTTATATGAATACAACAACATCATCGCAAAGCTGGAATCGCCGAAAGAGCCGGAAATAACAGAAAATTATATTGTCTTCACTGAAAAAACAGGGCCGCGTTTTATCGGAATCGCTTTCGACTTTGAAAACTACCAGACAATTCATCCGTTCATGCTGCACAAAAACACAGACTCAGAAGGAAACTTAACAAATTCGCTTATGTTTTTCATTCTAGAGCGACCGGAATTTCTTAAGGAGATTTCCTACAGGCTTATAATCGACGGCCTCTGGACGTTCGACCCGAACAACAGCAGCACCCAGTACGACAGCGAAAGCGGAATCACAGTTTCAAAAATCTACATAAACGAAACAAAACCTGAAATCACAAGAACAACAAAAGAAAACGGAACAAAATTCATTTACAGCGGCGAGCCAGGCCAAACCGTTCGCCTTAGCGGAAACTTCACAAACTGGGACAGCTGGATTTACGAGCTGAAAGAAACCCGCCCTGGATTCTACGAGCTGAACCTGCCGCTCCCGATTGGAAAATATTACTACAATTATTACCTCGGAATGACCGCAATCGTAGACAAATCCAACCCGAACCGGGCATACACTTCAGACGGAAGAACAACATCCGTAATCGTTGTGCAATAAAACTGAATATAAATTTCTGGGTGGCTTTTGCCTGGTTCGCCGGCTCACCAGCCAAAACCAGGCTTTTCAGGTTTCCGGCTTCCGCCTTCATTGCTGCACAAAAGCTCCGCTTTCGTGCAGCAACGCGCTTCGCGCGACCTTACAATCCTTGCCACGTCGGCAAATCAAAATTAAATCCGCCATTTCCAGAATCTTTCAAATTATCTTCCGAATCTTTTTGCCAAATCCTGCAGCTTGGACATATCCATCCCAGAAAGAGATGATGGATCCATTCCCAGCTGGCTCATCATCCGGCTCTGCATTCCCTTGTTGCGTGTCAGCTTTTTCATTGTGAGCTTTGTTTTTTCAAACTGCTTCAGCAGTTTATTCACCTCAGCAACAGTTGTTCCAGAACCGGCGGCAATTCTTTTGCGGCGGCTAGGTCCGATAATCAGATGGTTTGCTCGCTCCTTCTTAGTCATCGACTGGATAATCGCTTCCTGTTTTTTCATTCCGCTCAAATCAACATTCTGGTTCGCCATTCCAGGAATCATATCAAGCAAAGACTGCATTGAGCCCATCTTTTTAACCTGCTGAAACTGGGAAAGCATATCGTCAAGCGTGAATTCATTTTTCATCATGCGCTTCTGAAGGCGAGCCGCTTCTTCCGCATCAACAGTTTCCTGAGCTTTTTCAACAAGCGAAACAACATCGCCCATGCCAAGAATTCGGCTTGCAATGCGCTCCGGATGGAAAGGCTCAAAATCTTCAGTTTTTTCACCAGTACCAATGAAAAGAATCGGTTTTCCAGTTATTGTTTTCAAAGAAAGCGCCGCACCGCCACGTGCGTCAGAATCGAATTTTGTAAGAATCACTCCAGAAAGGCCGAGCTGCTCGTCAAAAGTCTTTGCGATTTCAACAGCATTCTGGCCAGTCATCGCATCAGCAACAAGAAGAATTTCGTCCGGGGAAACAGCTTTCTTGATTTTTGAAAGCTCCTCCATCATATTTTCATCGATTTGAAGCCGGCCGGCAGTATCAATAATCAACGTGTCATACTGGTTCTTCTTTGCAAACTTCAGAGCCTCTTCGGCATTCTTCACCGCATCCTTTGAATTTTCCTTGAAAACCGGAACACCGATTTTTTCACCAAGGACAGAAAGCTGCTCCACCGCGGCAGGACGCACTAAATCGCAGGCGGCAAGCAAAGGACGGCGTCCCTGCTTTTTCAGCCTGAAAGCCAGCTTGTGCGCAGCGGTTGTTTTTCCCGCGCCCTGAAGTCCAAGCATTAAAATTACAGATGTAACATCCGGCCCGCGAAGCGAAAGCTCCTTTTTTGCGTCGTCGCCGAGCATGGCAACAATTTTGTCGTAGATAATTTTTACAAACTGCTGGCCAGGATCAACGGCCTTCAGGACTTTTTCGCCTTTAGCCTCTTCAATTGTTGAATTTACAAACCTGCGGACAACCCTAAGATTAACATCGGCCTCCAGCAAAGCCATTTTAATCTGCTCAACTGAATCCTCAATATTTTTTTCTGTGATAGTGGATTTTCCGCTTATCGCCCGGACAATGCCGCTAAATGTGTCAGTTATTTTCTCAAGCATTTATACTTCTTCCAAAATTTAAAAGTTCGTCAAGAAATTCCAGCGGTCTGATTTCCTTGTTAAGAATTCTGTAAAGACCATCGCTGATTGTAAGCTTCAGACCTTTTTTCTGCGCAATTTCGTGAATATATTTGCAGGCAACCGCGCCTTCCGGCAAATATCCAACTTTTGAAATATTCGCAATCAAATCATCCAGATTCTTGAATTTATCAAGCATATCCGTATTGATAAGATCCTGCCCGAATCTTCTGTTTCGTCCGTATTTACTTTTGCAGGTAACGTCAAGGTCGCCGACCCCGGCAATTGAAGTGAATGTTTCAGAATGAGTTGCGCCCATCGCCATTCCAAGCGTCTGAATTTCATTCAAGCCGGCCGCCATCAGCAAAGATTCTGTATTGTCGCCAAAAATCTGAGAATGCTGGGCAACTGCGTCCAATGCGCCGTAAACAACCGCGACAACGTTCTTTGCGGCTGAACAAATCTGAACACCAATAACGTCAAAACTTGAATAGCACAAAATTCCAGGAACGCGCAAAAGCTCACGAACCCTGATAGAATTTTTAGGATTTTCGGAAGCAGCCACAAGCCCGGTGATTTTTCCGGAAGCAACCTCCTCCGCATGGGAAGGTCCCGCCACGTAGACAGTGTTTCCCTTGTAAATTCCAGGAAGAGTATTTTCAATTGTTTCAAGAACGAGTTTCGGGCCGTCTTTTCCAGGAACAAAACCTTTTGTAAGAGCGGCGAAAATTGTTGTTCCGTCAGCAACATTCGGAACGCTTGTAATCTTCCGGATTGTGCTTGCAAGATACAAAGAAGGCGATGCAACAATCAGAAATTCCTTGTCGGTCGCAACTTCAATTATATCATTTGAAACTGTCAGATTTGAAGAAAGCTTATATCCAGGCAAATACCGTTTGTTTTCATGCTCGTTGTTTACAGAATCCTTTACTTCCGGCTCAAGAGCCCACATCTGAACTTTATGTCCGCCCTTCGCCAATGCCTGAGCAAGACCAGTTCCCCAGGCACCGCCGCCAAGAACACCAATTGATTTTGATTGCATACTAAAAAACCTTCTTAATTTTATTCTTATGACTCAATCGATTTATTTTTATACTGAAAAAGACAAAAGTTAAATCCATTCAGAAAGACTGTCTTTCCAGTCAAAGATTTCGTTTTCATTGAAGAAAAGCCCGATTTCCCGGGAAGCGCTTTCATCGCTGTCCGAGGCATGAATCACATTGTAGTTTGTGTGCGCGCAGAAATCTCCGCGGATTGTGCCTGGCGCAGCTTCTGACGGTTTTGTTGCGCCAACAACTTTTCTAACCAAAGAAACACAATCATCACCTTGCCAAACCATAGCAACAACAGGCGCGGAAGTTATATAGCTGCACAAATCATTAAAAAACGGCTTTTCCTTGTGCTCGGCATAATGCTTGTGCGCAAGCTCCTCGCTAATCTGCATCATTTTCAGGCCGACAAGCTTCAAGCCTTTGCCTTCAAGGCGGCTGATAACTTGACCAACAATACGGCGATTAAGCACGCCAGGCTTCAACATTGCAAAACATCGTGTCATAACTTCTATTATATATCAATAAGGAGTATCTTTCAATAAAAGTTTTAAGCGCCGCGTTTTTCCAGCGCGCCCACAACTTTTTCAATCACAGAATTCGGTGTGCTCGCGCCGGCAGTTATTCCAACAGAATCCAGGCTGAAAAAATCCTCCGGAATTTCATCCGCCGTTTCAATAAGAGCCGCTTTTCGGCAGTTTTCCTCCGCAATCTGAAAAAGCCGCTTTGTGTTTGCAGAATTTTTTCCGCCCACAACAAGAACTCCCTGAACCTGCGGACAAAGTTTTTTCAGCGCGTCCTGGCGTTCTTTCGTAGCGGAGCAAATCGTATTCAAGACTTTCAGATTTTTTATTTTTTTTGAAAGATTTTCCACAATCTGGGAAAATTCCGCCTTGCTGAAAGTCGTCTGGCACAAAAGAACCGCATTTTCATTTTCCGGAAACGGAGGCATTTTTTCCGCCTCATCTTTGTTTTGCACAAGAACAAATTTTTTCCCGGCATATCCGGAAATTCCAGCCACCTCGCCATGATTAGAATCGCCGGCAAGAATCACCGTGTAGCCAAGCTTTGCATATTTTTCAGCATTTTTCTGGCTTGCCATTACTTTTGGGCAAGTTGCGTTCAGAATCTGACACTCAGAGCCGGAAAGTTTTTCCAGAATCACCGGAGGAACGCCGTGCGCCCGGATTACAACAAGGCTTCCCTTTTCCACAGAAGAAATGTCTTCTTCCTTTAAAACCGAAAGCCCTTTTTCCGCCAGATTTTCCAGCGCAATCCGGTTGTGAATCAGCGGCCCGAATGAATAAACTTTTTTTGAGCCGCAGTTTTTCAGAGAATCCGCGGCAATTTCAACAGCGCGACGCACGCCCATGCAATACCCAAGAACATCAGCAAGAATTATTTTCATTACAAAAGTTATAGCATTTAAAATGAACAAAAAAAAGACCCGGAACGAATCCGAGCCTTTCCATCTTTTTATACTGAAGACGAATCAGAATTAAATCTGAATTCCGTCCATCTGAAGAACGCCTTTTTCAGTTTTCAAAGAATGATGAACGCCGAATTCAGGCTTCCAGTTTCTTCTTAAAATTGAAATAAAGCCGCTTGAAATAAAGATTGAAGAATAACAGCCGCTCAAAAGACCTACAATCAACGCAAGCGCAAAATCCTTGATGCTTCCTGTTGTGAACAGATACAAAGAAACAACCGCGAACAATGTTGTTACAGTTGTGATAATTGAACGTCCCAAAGTGTCAGAAAGCGCACGGTCAAGAATATCGTTGAATTTTGAGAATTTTGCAAGGCGCAGGTTTGAACGAACGCGGTCAAGAATTACAACAGTCGCGTTGATAGAATAACCTACAATTGTAAGAATCGCCGCCAAAACAGTCGCCGAAAATTCCATCTGAGTCCAAACGATGAATGTAAACATAATCAAAGTGTCGTGAACAAGCGCAATAATTGAGCCAAGCGCAAAATCCCAGTGGAAGCGGATTGCCGCGTACAGCCAGATCAAAACGAAAGTTGCAATCAGAAGAATTATTGATTTAGTAGCAAGAGTTTTAGAAAAACTTGAGCCGATAAAATCTGTTTTCACGATTGTTACTGTGTTTTCACCGAATTTCGCGTCAAGAGCCGCAAGAACTGCACTCTGAAGCTCCGCGCCAGACTTGTCGCCGAAAGATTCCGGCATACGAACCTGATAGCTTGCGCCGTTATTTCCGCCCAGAGCCTTTACAGAAAAACCGCCGAATTCAGAAAGCGCGTCGCGAACTTCATCAACAGAAACATCTTTCTGAGCCGCGTACAGGAACAAAGGATTTCCTGTAAGCTGTGTAGAAACCGCTGAATTCACAAAAAGCAAAGAAGAATCTTCCGAGCCGTCTGTTTTTGCAGAAGCAGAAACGCCAGGAACTTCATTCAACGCCTTTACAATGTCGCTTACTTTTGGATATTCGCTGTACGGATAAACCTTTGTCTCATTTTCAACATCAGAACCAGTGATAATGAGATCAAAACTGTCTTTCGAAAGATCCGCCGTAACTTTTGCAGAGCCAGAATATGTAAGCTCGAACGCAACAGGCGCGATTCTGACTTCCTCAACAAAACCTGGCTTAAAATCAATTCCCAGATTTATTCCGCGGGTAACAAAACCCACAATGCCAAAAAGAATAAGCGCGCCGCTAATAATTCCTGCCGGCAAAAAGAATTTGCTGAAATGTATAAGTTTCTTTTCCATTATTTTATCCTCCAGCCGATGCTTACCTTTGTTGACTTAAGAACATCTGTTTCAAAGTCGAACATCAAACGAGATACGAACAGCGCTGTGAATACAGAAGAAACAACACCAATTGCAAGGCTGACAGCAAATCCCTGGATTGAACCGCTTCCAAGCTGAGAAAGGAAGATTGCCGCGATGAATGTTGTTATGTTTGAGTCCATGATCGCCCAGAAAGCATTTTCAAAACCTGCGGAAATCGCCGCGACACGGCTTTTTCCTGCCAGAAGCTCCTCTTTGATTCTTTCAAAAATGATTACGTTCGCATCAACCGCCATACCGATTGTTAAAATCATACCGGCAATTGAAGAAAGCGACAAAGTCAAATTGAACGCTGAAAGAACTGAGAACATTATGTAAAGGTTCAAAACCTGAGCAACAATTGCGTTCACACCAGCGCCTTTATACCAGATAAGCATGAAAATCATGATGAGCGCAAGACCAACCGCAATCGCCTTGATTCCCTGCGCAATCGCCTGCTCTCCAAGAGAAGCTCCGATTACCTGCTGAGACTCCACAGAAAGCGGAACGTTCAGCCATGCAGACTGAAGAACTTTCTGAAGGTTCTGCGCCTCCTCAAGCCCGAATCCAGAAATAGCAACACGTCCGCCGGTAATTGCATCGTTTATGCGCGCATACGACTTGATTTTATTGTCGCTGACAATCGCAAGATTCTTTCCTTTGTTAGCCGCAGTGAATTTCGCGAAAATCTCCGCGCCTTCAGAATCAAGCACGAAATCAACTTCCGGACGGTTTGTGTACTGGTCAGAACCGACATCCGCGCTCTTTATATGCGAACCTTCAAGGGCAATTTCTTTCTTTACAACAAGATAACCGATTCTTTCATCAAGACCGTACTCATCTTTTGTGTAATGGCCGATAATTTCGCAGTCCGAAGGAATAATAGAAGAATCAACAAGCTCGCCGGAAGCATTGAAAGTTGTTGTAAGATGCTGCTGGTAATATGAAAGGAATTTGCTTGTGGCATCATCGTCAACAAGACGGAAATTCAAAATTCCCTTTCCCATTATGAGAGCATTGATTGAATCAGCTTCAGCCGCGCCTGGCATTTCGATATAAATTCTATCTTCGCCCTGCTGGCGGATAACCGGCTCTGTAAGTCCGAAGCGGTCAATACGGCTTGAAAGATTTTCTATGGCATTAGCCATCGCGTTCTTTTTGAAAGCCTCAGCATCTGTAACAACGCCAGATTCCTGCTGAGCCGCAAGAGCCGCATCAAGGTCAGCCTTTACAATAATGTTCATACCGCCGGAAAGGTCAAGTCCGAGCTTTACAGAATTCTGATAATTCTTTTTAGCCTTAAGAATTTCATCCCGGTAGCGGCTTGTAAATTCATCAAGAAATTCAGCCTCGCTTGAATAAGCATCAAGAATGGCACCAACTGTCATTTCTGAAGGAACTTTCTGCTTTGCAGCCTTGTATTTTTTTGCGGCAGCTTTTTCAAGCCACGCATATTTTTCATCAATTTTTGCATTCAAATCAGTTTTAGCAGCATCTTTTACTGCATTAACATCCTTCGCACCCTGAGCTGTAGCATAATCCCTGATATTTTCCAATGAGCCCAAAGCCAGAGCCTGCACTTCTTTTGGAGTACCCCAATACCATTTTACTGATGGATAAAGAAAGGCATAACAGATTGCTAAAACAGCCAGAAGAATAACTAAACGCGCGCGTTTATTCATCTTGTTTACCCCGTTTTTTTATTTTTTCTCAGCTTCTACGGAAGCCGCTTCATTTTCTTTTTTTGGCTCTGCCTTTTCAGCTTTTTCAGCCTTTTCTGTTTTCTCAGTTTTTTCTGATTCAACACCGGCAATCGCAGAGCGGCTGAATTCAATCTTGCAGTTGTCATCAACTTTTACAATGATAGTCTTTTCTTTTGTTGAAGAAACAACTCCGTGAATTCCGCCGATTGTAACAACCTTGTCGCCTTTTTTCAGAGCGGCAATCATCTTTTCTGTTTCTTTCTGTTTCTTGTTCTGCGGACGAATCAAGAAGAAATAGAAGATTACAATAATCAATAAAAATGGAACGATTGTTGAAAGCAATCCTGCTGTGCTAGAAGCACTTGGAGCTGCGCCAGAAGCTTCCTGAAGAAGTGAAATAAACGACATGTCATTTTCCTTATTTAAATATGTAAATTACTGAAAAATTCAGTTCTTATAGAATAACATAGGGCGTATTTTATCGTCAAGTTTTATGTTCCCTACACGCTGAATTTAAAACGATCTTCCGGCACTTTTTCAAAATATCCGCGGATTCTAGCCCTTGAATCCTCAATATTCTTAGCGTTCAGCATCTGGGTCTGCGCGTAATGGGCAAAAGAAAAATTCATGCAGAAATAGGCGAAAAACCGCTGCAGCCGGCTTTTATAGAATTCCGGCGGCTGGAATTCCTCCACAAAATCAATAAAATCCAGGGCGCACTTCAAAAGGTCGACAGGCTTACGTTCCGGCCGCTCCGCCATCCTGCTTCTGGAAATTTCCGCGAAAATCCACGGTTTCTGAGCGGCCATTCTTCCAATCATGAGCCCGTCGCATTTTCCGCAGATTTTTTCAACATTTTCAGCAGATTCCGAATCCTTTATGTCGCCGTTCACAACAACAGAAATTTTCCCGGAATAACGCTCGGCAAGAAGCTCCGCGTACTTCCAGCGCGGCAAATCCCTGTATTTTTCCTTTTTTGTCCTAGGATGAAGAGAAAGCCGCTCAACTCCGTTTTCCACAAGCATATCAGCGAAAGAAAAAAAACTTTCATCGGTGAAATTTTCATCGCCAAGACGGAATTTCACGCTGAACCGCCTGTGGATTCCGGTTTCCGACTCGTATTTTTCCAGCGCGTCTTTTACTCCGCGCACAAGAGCCACAGTTTCAGAGCGCGGCTTAAGCATCCAGGCAACTCCCGCGCCGCTGTTCACTATTTCCGGAGCCGAGCATCCCATGTTCAAGTCAACGCCGATTCCGCCCAAAGGCGCAACAACAGAGGCGGCCTCCACAATCGGGGCGGCGGATTTTCCCGTAAGCTGCCAGACAATTTTTTCCGGGACAGGAGCCGGATTTATATAAAATTTTTCAAACTGTCCGTTGTTCAAAAGTGACGGAGCGTTTATCATTTCAGTGTAATATTCATCGCAGCCGCCGAATTCTTCTATCAGCATCCGGAAAGCGGGATGGCTCAAAGTCGCCATGGGCGCGCAAATCAATTTCATTCAAGAATATTAGCATTTATTCATTTTTTTTGAAAATCCTGTATACTAAAAAATATGACTGAAATTGAACTGAAAGCCCGCGTTTTCGACCGGGAAAAACTTATTGAAAATCTGAATTCCTTTGCAAAATATGAAAAAACCGCCGCAAAAAGCGACACGTATTTCAATCTCAAGACGGAGGAAAAATCCATTTCCGCAAGAATAAGAAATCAGACTGAAAAAACGCCGGACGGCTCCAGAACCGAAAATTTTCTGACCTACAAAAAGAAAGAGCTGAAAACCGACTCGGACGGTGTTTCTATAGAAGTAAACGATGAAAAAGAAACTGAAATTTCAAATCCGGAAGCGGTGGAAATTCTTCTGGCGGACATCGGCTTTGTTCCAGCCCTGAAAAAGCGCAAGGAAACAATGATTTTTTCAGCGGAAACTCCGCGCGGCAAAGCGGCTCTTGAGCTTTCAAACGTGCAGAAGCTCGGGGATTTTATTGAAATCGAAATTCTTTCAGAAAAAAGCGACACGAAAACCGTTGAAGAAATTCAGGCGGAGCTGAAAAAACTTCTTTCAAAATGCGGGATTCCGGAAAAAGACATTGAAAAGCGGTACTACAGCGAAATGCTGAAGGAACTTGAGAACAAAAAGCAGTCCTGAATTTCAATTATTTGAAAGTCATTCTTGACAGCGCATATATTTCGGGAGTAAATTTCAAGTATGTTTAATAGAAAAAAATATAAAAAATATGCCTGTGTGCAGCTGAAAAAAAGATGGACAATTCCTGTTCTGGCGGCGATTATTTACTATGCGGTCGGCGCACTGATAAATGTTCCGGAAGTTTACAGCATGGCCACGTCATCTTCATTCATAAATGAAAGCGTGGAAGCCGTGATGGATTTTATTTCTATCATAGAACTTTGTATCATCCTGATAATAACGTACGCGCAGACAAATCTTCACCTGAAAATGTCCCGCGGACCGGAAAAAGTTTCATTCGCCGATTTTCTGGAAGGATTCAGCAGATTCGGACGCGCAATTCTCTGCGGTTTCTGGGAAATGCTCTGGACTTTCCTGTGGTTCTGCCTTTTCATCATTCCTGGTTTTGTGAAGCACTATTCGTACTGCATGACAAAATTCATCGCGCTTGAATATCCGAACATTTCAGTTTTCAAGGCGCTCCGGATCAGCATCGAAATAACCCGCGGCCACAAGATGGACATTTTCATGACAGACTTAAGCTTTCTGGGATGGTTTATTCTTGGAGGAATCACCGCAGGAATCGGATTTTTCTGGATTCAGCCTTACTACATCATGACGATGACAAACGTTTACCACGCGCTTTTGACGGAAGCAATTGAAACAAAGCGTCTTAAGCCGGAAGACCTGACAGAGGACTAGATGAAAAATAAAAAACAGAATATCGGACTTATCGTTTTTATAGTCATAATCGCGTTTGCGGCCGCATGCGGAATTTTCAGGCTTGCAACTTCAAGCACGGAAGACTCGACGGACTCAGAGCAGAAAAAAACAATTTTTGAAAAACCGGCGAAAGACTATGTCGCGGCTCTTTACATTGAAGGAGTAATCCAGGAAGACAGCCAGACATACAACCAGAAATGGCTTCTGGAAACAATCAGAACGCTTAAAGATGACAAAAAGAACATGGGAATCGCGGTTTTCATCGATTCGCCAGGAGGAACAGTCTACGAGGCGGACGAAGCGTATCTTGCCCTTCAGGATTACAAGACATCCGGAAAACCAGTTTATGTCTACCAGGGAAAGCTCGCCGCTTCCGGAGGATACTACATTTCATGCGCGGCGAAAAAAATCTACGCGAACAGAAACACGCTGACCGGCTCAATCGGAGTTATAACCGGCAGTTCCTACGACCTGACAGGACTTTTTGAAAAAATCGGAATAAAATCCGAGACAATACATTCCGGCAAAAACAAGAATATGTTCAGCGCGAACGAGCCTGTTACAGACGAGCAGCGGAAAATAATGCAGTCAATCTCAGATGAATGTTATGAGCAGTTCACAAGCATTGTCGCAATGAGCCGGAACATACCGATAAACGATGTGAAGGAACTTGCCGACGGAAGAATTTACACGGCTTCACAGGCGTTGAAAAACGGCCTTGTTGATGCGGTTGATTCCTGGGAAAATATGCTGAAAACCATGGCTGAAAACGAATTTGAAGGGAAAGAATACAAAACCGTTGATTTCAGGTACGAAAAACCAACGAATCTTTACGACTTGCTGATGGGAAAAGTTTTTTCCGCGGCTCCAGCAGCAAGGATTTTTGACGGAATCACACAGGAAGCGGCGATTCAATATCCTGCGTATCTTTATACAAGATAAGCAGTTAGTCGCGTTCCTCAACCATAACTTTTTTTATCATTGAATACGAAAATCCGTGGGCAATCAGCCTGCGGATTATTTTTTCCGAATCCGCGCAATGCCTTGAAATTTTCAGGAAATCTTTCCGGCAAAGCTCAGACTCTGGATTTTCAGAAAAATATTCATCCAGCGATTTTTTTGCAGTTTCCTTGCCGATTCCGCGGGAAGCCAGCTCCAAGGCAAGGCGCGAGCGGCCTTCAGAGTGGTTTATGCGGCGCGAATTAAGCCAGGAGCGGGCAAAACGCTCGTCCGAAAGATATTTTTTCGCCTCTAGATAATCCAGCGCATTTTCTATATTTTTTTTATCAAACTGCTTGTTCAGAAGCTTGCGTTCAAGCCCGAAGCGGGACTGCTCGCAGCGTGAAAGATATTCAACCGCTTTTGATTCAGCCGCAAAATCAAGCGCGGCGTTCAAAATGTCTTTTTCTTCCTCATCCAAAAATTCAGCGTTCTCAAGAAGCGCTTCCGGCTTCACAATTTTCAGATAACAAAAGCGAATAAAAAAAGCAAGCCCCGAATCGGAAGCTATTTTCACAACTTCCGGCGAAACTTGCTCTTTTGAAAGCACTATCAACAGACTTTCCGGTAAAATAAACGTTCTAACGTTAAAAACGCTTTAGCGTTTAGAGAACTGGAAGCGTCGGCGAGCGCCTTTCTGACCGTACTTCTTGCGTTCAACCATACGAGAATCGCGAGTAAGGAATCCATTTGACTTCAAAGAAGTTCTGTTGTCTGGATCAAGCTGTGTCAAAGCGCGTGAAATTCCATGAAGACAAGCTGCTGCCTGTCCATTCAATCCGCCGCCAAACACATTGATAAGGATATCATATTTGCTGTCGCTTGAAGTAACAAGCAATGGCTGCTGAACAACTTTTACCTGCTCTTCTGTAGCGAAATATTCTTTAACATCTTTTCCGTTTACAACAATTTTTCCTGAGCCGTCGCGTACAAACACACGTGCTACAGCTGTCTTTCTTCTACCTGTTCCAATAGCAATGTTCTTTACCATCTTAGACTCCTATTAAAGTTCAATAACCTTTGGGTTCTGAGCAGCATGCGGATGTTCTGATCCAGCGTAAACTTTTACGTTTGAAAGAAGAACACGTCCAAGACGTCCAGAAGGAAGCATACCTTTTACAGCAAGTTCAATTGGTTCCTCAGGATGTTTTTCAATCAATTTTTCAAATGTATGGGCACGAAGACTTCCTACAAAACCAGTTGTATATTTGTAGTAAATCTTTTTTGTCTCTTTGCCGCCAGTTACAGCAACTTTGTCAGCATTGATGATTACAACATAGTCACCCATTTCCTGGTTTGGTGTATAAGTAGCTTTGTTCTTACCGCGAGCAATTGCAGCAGCCTTAGCAGCTACGCGTCCAAGTGGTTTGCCAGCAGCGTCGATGATATACCAGTCGCGCTTCTGAGCCTTTTCATTTACGAAAATAGTTTTCATGTATATACCTTAATAGTTAAAGTTTTACGCCGTTTAAATGTCTTTGCATCTGACAAAATAAACTGCAGAACAACGATGAGCAGTCGTTATTCCTATATACGGGGATTTAAATGTACTACAAATTAAATCAACAAGTCAATAGATAAAAGAAAATCATTCCTTGTTTTCTTCAGCCCTGGCTCTGGCTTCCTTTTCTTCCTTTTTAGCTTCTTTTTTATCCTTTATATCAGCAGCTCCGATAAAAAGAAGAATCAGCCCAAGAAATGCGGCTAGAACCGGCGCGCAGCCTTTTAGAAACTGAACAACATCGCTGCCCCAGGCAAGCGGCATATTCGGAAGCACCGAAAAAACTGTAAAAGCAATAAAAACAAGACCAATAACAAGAGATACCATTGTATTACCTCATAACAAAAAATATATTTTACTATAATGCAGATTTCCGCTCTCTGCAAGTTTTGAAAAAAGTTTGAAAAAAAATAAAATATTTGGCAAAACATTATTGACTATTCTAAATATTAGTTACATTGTAACAAAAATAAATTATGACTAAGAGGAAATGGATTTGAACGGCAGCCAGGTAAAAATTGACCACGTGAACAAAACTTTCGGAGATTTTGTCGCGCTTAATGACGTAAATTTTACAATAAAACCAGGAGAATTCTTTTCTTTGCTCGGACCTTCAGGATGCGGAAAAACCACGCTTCTTAGAATCATTGCGGGCTTTGAATTTCCAGACGAGGGCGCAGTCCTTTTTGACGACAAGAATGTGGCGGGACTTCCTGCCAACAAAAGACATTCAAACACTGTCTTTCAGACTTACGCGCTTTTTCCGCACATGTCGGTTTATGACAACATCGCTTTTCCTCTCAGGCTTAGAAAACTTCCTAAAAACGAAATTGACGAAAAAGTTAGAAAATACGTTCACCTTGTGCAGCTGGACCAGCACATCTACAAAAAGCCGAACCAGCTTTCCGGCGGACAGAAGCAGCGAGTTGCAATCGCCAGAGCGCTTATAAACGAGCCGAAAGTTCTTCTTCTGGACGAGCCGCTTTCAGCTCTTGACGCAAAACTGCGCTCCAGCCTGCTGATTGACCTTGACAATCTGCACGATAAGATTGGAATCACATTTATTTATGTAACGCACGACCAGAGCGAAGCCCTTGCCGTAAGCGACAGAATCGCTGTAATGAACGCTGGAAACGTTCTTCAGGTTGGAACGCCTTTTGAAATCTACGAAAGCCCTGCCACTCAGTTTGTTGCGCAGTTTATTGGAGAAACAAATCTTTTTGAAAGCACTGTTGTAAAATGCGAGGCTTACAAAGTCCCTGGAAAACCGGACATTGAGCACATGGTTACGCTGAACACGCCGGCTCTGGGAATGCAGGCGCAGCTTACCGGAGAAACAGCGGCGACCAGGGAAGAAGACAAGAATATCCTGGTCACAGATTTTGAGCACACTGACGAAGGCCAGAAAGTTGCGTTCACAGTGCGGCCGGAAAAAATAAGAATCACGCTTGAAGAGCCTGCGTTCGCCGGAAGAAAAGACATAAACGTTTTCAAGGGAATTGTGGAAGAGCCGATTTACACAGGATTCCAGTCGAAATTTTATGTAAGGCTGGAAAACGGAACTATTGTAAAAGTATTCAAGCAGCACACGAATTATCTTGACGACGGTCCGGAAATTCAATGGAAGGACACAGTTTATATTTCATGGTCCGCGGAAGACGGATATATTGTTGAAAATATCAATAAATAAGCAAAGGCAGAAACATGAAAGAAACAAAAGAAGAACAGCCACCGACTGGAAAAGAAAATTCTCCAGCCCGAAAAAAGAACTTTTTGCTGCGTCTTGCGGAAAATGCGCGCGCCTCAAAATTCAGAAAACCGAATCCTGGAGCGGCTTATTCGTGGCCGATGGGCGCATGGTTTTCAGTTTTCTTTGTGATTCCTCTGGCGATAATTCTCTGCTATTCGTTCATGAAGCGTGATATGTTCGGCGGAGTAATTCCGGAATTCAGTTTCACCGCGTACAAGCAGATGTTCAGCAGGGCGTATGCATTCATTTTTATAAGAACTTTGTGGATGTCTGTTGTTTCAACGCTGATTTCCATTCTGATTGCGCTTCCATGCGGATATGCGATTGCAAGAAGCAAGCACCAGACATTCTTCCTGATTCTTGTGATAATTCCGTTCCTTACAAATTCTCTTATCAGGGTTTTCGCCTGGATGACAATTCTTGGTCAGGACGGACTTTTGAACTGGATCTGCAGGGCATTTTTCAACATTTTCCATTCAATAAAAAATGACGGCGCGGTTTTTGTTCCGCACAAATTCATGTACACAAAAGGCGCGGTAATACTTGTAAGCATTTATATGTATCTTCCGTATGCGATTCTGCCGATTTTCACTTCGGTTGACAGATTTGACTTTTCGCTGCTGGAAGCCGCGCGGGACCTGGGAGCCACAAAGCCTCAGTCTATGATAAAAATTCTTATTCCGGGAATAAAAAGCGGAATAATAAGCGCGCTGATTTTCACGTTCATTCCGATTTTTGGAAACTACACTGTTCCGCAGCTGATTGGCTCAACGGAAAGCTATATGCTCGGAAATATCATCATGGACCAGATAAACAAAGCTAGAAATCTTCCGCTTGCCTCTGCGTTCAGCGTGCTTCTTACGCTTGTGAGCATGCTTGCGATTCTGGCGATGCTTATCAGCGAGCGGCAGGACGCAAAACTGAAGAAATCAGCCGCACGGGAAGAAACCGGCATTTCTGAAAGCAAATCAAAATAAGGAAAGTTCTATGGATTTTTTGGTTTCTGTAATTTTATCTATTCTTGAAAAGGCAAGCCACCCGAAGTCGGAAAACCACAGGCACGCAAAAAGATTCTGGAAAAAGCACGCTCCTGTGTTAAGTTTCTCAAAAACTGTTCTGTTCGTTGCGCTTCTGTTTCTTTTTATTCCGTTGTTCGTGATTATTTTTTATTCGTTCAACGAGTCAAAAGGAACGAATTTTACAGGAGCATCGTTCCGCTGGTACGAGGAGCTGATTTTCAGTTCCGGACGGCTTTGGATGAGCCTGCTTTACAGCGCGATTGTAGCGATTGTTTCCGCGCTTCTGGCAACGATTTTAGGCTCGCTCGCCGCAATCGGAATAAGCTGGTACAAATTTTTCGGAAGAAACTATATTCAGTCTGTAAGCTTTCTGCCGATGGTTCTGCCGGAAGTAATCATGGGCGTTTCCCTGCTGATTTTTCTAAGCGGAATCCACATGAATCTTGGGCTTTTAACGATAATTATCGCGCATACAACATTCTGTCTTCCGTTTGTTTATCTTATGGTAAGCGCACGCGTTGACGAATTTGACTATTCAATCATAGAGGCGAGCCACGACCTGGGCGCTTCTGAAAGCCAGACCCTCTGGCTTGTAATTGTGCCGGCGATTCTTCCTGGAATTTTGAGCGGATTCATGATGAGCATCACAATGTCAATTGAAGATTTTGTAATAACTTCTCTCGTGAACGGAAATGTGGAGACGCTTCCGATTTATGTCTACAATATGATCCGGCACGGAGTAAGCCCTGTTATAAACGCGCTGAGCTTTGTTCTTATAATCATTATTTGTCTTATTGCAATTGCACTGCGCAAAGGATTAAAAACTTTTGCCGCAAGTCATTAAGCCATCAAAACGATGACTTTAAATATTCATTTTTGGAGGCCGATTTATGAAAATCACTTCTAAAATTATTGCCGCATTTTCAATTCTTGGAGCGGCTTTTGGTCTTGTTTCTTGTGAAAAAAAACAAGTTTTAAAGCTCTACAGCTGGACATATTACACGCCGACTGATGTTGTAGCTGAATTTGAGAAAGAATTCGACTGCAAAGTTGTAGTCACTGAATATGACTCAAATGAAACGATGTACAATAAAATTGTGAACGGCGGCGCAAGAAGTTTTGACATTGTCGTGCCTTCCCAGGATTTTGTTTCAATCATGCTGAAAAAAGGAATGCTTCAGCCGATTGACCAGTCGAAATTTACAAACAGAAGCAAAATCAATCCGAAAATTCTTGAAAAAATTCCTTACGACCCGGAAATGACTTACGCTGTTCCATATTATTTTGGCGCGGCGGGAATTTCTGTGAACAAGAAAAAAGTTCCGGGCGGAAACTATGAGCGGACATGGAATATTTTTGCGGATCCGCAGTTTGCCGGACACGCTTCAATGATGGACGATTACCGTGAAGTTATCGGCGATGCGCTGAAATTCCAGGGAAAAAGCGTCTGCACAAAAAACGAAGATGAGCTGAAATCTGCGGTCAGCCTGATAAAAACAAAATGGCTTCCAAACATTGTAAAATTTGATGCGGAAGGATTCGGAAAGGATTTTGCCCGCGGAGATTTGTGGCTTTGCCAGGGATACGCCGAATGTGTCTACGGAGAAATTCCAGAGGAAGAATGGGCAGACACAATCGATTTCTTTATTCCGGAAGACGGCGGCCCTTCGTATTTGGACAGCATGTGCATTCTGAAAGACTCAAAGAATGTTGAGCTTGCCTCGGAATTTATAAATTTCATCCACAGACCTGAAAATTATGCGAAATTTCTTGATTTCTTCAGGTTTCCTGACTATGTGAACCTTGAAGCAGAAAAATTCCGGACAACAACTCCGCTTTATCCTGCTGAAATAATGGAAAAATGCGAGTTGAAAAACGACATCGGCGAATGGCTCGACAAATATTATTCATACTGGGAATCGCTCAGGATTTCAACAAACTAAATTCAGCAGAAACGTACAAACCAGCCGGAAAGTTCAAAATTTCCGGCTATTTTTTTTGACAAAAGAAATATTTGCTCTTAAAATTATTCTATGAACGAACCGGATTTTTCTTCGATTTTAAACGCATTTTCTTCACCGATTCTGATTGCAAAACCAATCCGCGACGGTTCTAGAACCATTGATTTTGAGCTTGTATTTGCAAACAAAAGTTTTTTCAGTTCTGTAAACCCGAAAATTTCAGAATGTCATAATTTTTCAGAATTCAAGGATTTATTGAATCCAAATGTTCCGTGGATTGATTTAGGCGACAAGGCTTTGAACGGAATTCCTGTTTCGCCGATTGACTATTATTCAGAGCTAAGCAAAGCCTGGTTTGAAGTTCAGTTTCAAGGAACAAAAGACGGAATGGTTGTCGTAAACCTTGTGAACATCACAGAAAAGAAA
Source organism: uncultured Treponema sp. (assembly GCA_934718065.1). Classification (GTDB taxonomy): domain Bacteria; phylum Spirochaetota; class Spirochaetia; order Treponematales; family Treponemataceae; genus Treponema_D. Next base: position 64,386 of record CAKUZR010000005.1, on the reverse strand, counting down.
AACAACGAGCAAAAACTCAGGGACACGGCTTTTCACGATTCGCTGACTTCTCTTCCGAACAGAAACCAGTTTGACGAAGAATTTCCGCACATGATGGAATGCGCTGAATTTGAAGGCAACAAGCTCGGACTTCTTCTTATAAATATTGACAACATAAAAAACATAAATGACGCGCAGGGACATCAGGCCGGAGATGAAATTATTAAAAAAGCGGCCGAAATTCTTAAGCAGTTTTCAAAGCGAGTTATCAGCTCATACCGTTTTGGCGGAGACGAATTTCTTGCGGTAATCCAGAATTCAATTTCAACAGATTCGATTGGAAACATTACTGACACAATTCTTGAGGCTTTCATGCTGCAGGAAATAAATATTTCCGGGGGAATTTCTGTTTATCCGGATAATTCCTGCAATAAAGAGGAGCTTCTGCGGTTCGCGGACATTGCGATGCATTCCGCAAAAAAGGACGGAAAAAATCAGTTCCAGTTTTTCAAGCCGGACATGCAGCGCGTGCTGATTCAAAAGCTTAATATTCAGAACAGAATGACACAGGCGGTTCTTTCAAGCCAGTTCACGCTTTCATACCAGCCGCAGTTTGATGTGAAAACCGGCGATTTGCGCGGCTTTGAAGCGTTGATCCGCTGGCACGACGAGCAGTTCGGGCAAATTCCGCCGTCAGTTTTTATTCCGCTGGCGGAAGAATGCGGGCTTATCCTGCCGATTGGAACTTGGGTTCTGAACAAGGCTTTTTCAACGTTAAAAAAATGGCAGACAAAATACAGCTTTTCAGGAGTTATTTCTGTAAATCTTTCGCCGATTCAGCTGAAGCAGCCGGATATTCTGATTGAACTGAAAAGTCTTCTTGCCACATACGACCTGAACCCGAATTTTATTGAAATCGAAATCACCGAGGGAATAATGATTGACAACATGGACGACGCGGTTTCAAAGCTGAAAATGCTGAAAGACATGGGCTTCAGGATTTCGCTTGACGATTTTGGAACCGGCTATTCCTCGCTGAGCTACCTTCAGATGCTTCCGCTTGACACGCTGAAAATTGACAAATCTTTTATAAACGACATTACTTCAAAGAACGGAATTCAGGCGAACATCACAAATTCGATAATTTCGATGGTTTCAAGCATGGGGCTTATGACAATCGCCGAGGGCGTTGAGCAGAATTCACAGCTTGAGCTTCTGCGGAAATTCAACTGCAACATTATCCAGGGATATTTGCTTGGAAAACCGATGACTCAGGAAAGGTGCGAGGAATACATTGCGGGAAATAAATCCGTGCTGCTGAACATGGAAACTTCCGCGGTTGAATGAAATTCCGTTTTGATTTGGCGTTACGGATGTGGCAAGGATTGAAAGGGCGCGCGGAGCGCGTTGCGGAACGGAAGCAGAGCTTGCGTGCAGCAATGGAGGCGGAAGCCGCAACCCTGAAAAGCCTGGTTTTGGCTGGTGAGCTTAACGAACCTGCCAAAAGCCACCCAAATATATAAAAATTTGGAGCTCAATTTTGCCCTACTCATCCATGATTGTGATTTCAACGCGGCGGTTTCTTGCGCGGCCGGCTTCAGTTGCGTTGGAGGCCACCGGCTCGGAAGCGCCTTTGCCTTGCGTGAAAATACATTTCGGGTCTCTGACTTTAAGCTCGGAAAGATAGTGCGCAACGGAAACAGCACGCTCCTCGGAAATAATCTGCTGGTTCCTGAGCGTTCCGCGGTTTGCGCAATGCCCTGTTACAAGAAGATCGTTGTTGAATTCCTTGAGAATTTCGGCAATCCGGGCAAGTTTTTCTTTTTCCGCGGGTATGAGTTCGGCGGAATCGGGAAGAAACTGAATATTTTCTATTGAAATCGTGAGGCCTTTTTCATTTTCCTTCAAATCAACGTTTTCAAGACCAAGGCTGCTGAGACTTTCTGAGATTTTTTCGCGGTTTTCCTTTGTGTTCACACGCTCAAATTCCGTAACTTCGGCGCGGGCGGTTCCGGTGAAAAGAATCTGGTCGCCGAAATATGTTTCTATCATAATCCGGAATTCTTCGGAATAGCGTTCGATTGTGCCGCGCTCGTTGTCCCAGAAAACTGTCTGGTTTGAGTAGCCTTTTGTGATGTGCGGAAGGTTTCCGTAATCCTGGCGGTAAGAATTCTGCGAGGGACTTTCAAAATAAAGCTTGTAGAAAATGCTGATTTTGCTGAGCGTTTTTCCGTTTTGGTCAGTTACGTCGCCAAGATATTTGTAGTCGGCGGTGAACGGAACTTTGAAAGGCTTCTGGATGTTGAAAGTGCGGCGCAAATCGTGGGCTTCGTGGCCTTCTGCCTGCCAAGTGTCGCCGGGCTTGACTTCGTATTCGGGGAAAACCGGCACATCGCGGACGGTCGGCATAAAATAAATGTCGTCAATTTTGTATTTTCCGGATGAACTGCGCGTAAAGACGCTTTTGTATTCTTCGCCCCAGGAATAGTTTTCCGCGTAAATTCCGTTTCCGGCGGTAGCGTTTTCTGAAGTCATAAAAATTGCGCTGCAAGTTCCGGAGCCGTCCTCGGAAACATCTGTAACTTCGCTTGAAATCCTGTTCAGAATGACTGACTTGTGGTTCAAAACTCCGTTCAAATAAACGTCCTCGTTCACGGTTGAAAGAATGCGGCTTTTGTCATTTTTATTGAATTTGAATTTCAACAATTTTGAATTCTGGGTTCCAGCCTGGCAAAAAGCAGAAATGGCGGAAACACAGAAAAATGCGAAGAAAACTGATTTTTTCATAAAACCTCGATTTATTATCGGCAGAAAAACAAAATGCTGAAAAAAAATCTTACGCGGGATTGGAGGGGAACGCGGAGCGTTTTGCGGAGCAATGAGGCGGAAGCCGGAACCCCGGAAAGCCCGTTGCGTAAAAAATTTGCGTCCAAAAAAGAAAAAAACTGCACATTCATTTCAGTTTTTAATTTTTTTTTGCTATATAAATTCAGCGGCTATGAGTGATGAATTGGAAAAATTTGATGCGGACGATTTTTTGGCTTCGGTCTGCGATGATCCGGCGAGTTTGGCGGCTCTGGAAAATTTCGGGATAAAATATCTTTTTCCGTGGCAGAGGCTGGTTGTGGCGAACATTATGGATTCGTATTATTCCGCGAAAAAGCAGGAAAAAGACAGCGGGCTTCTGGACTGCGCGGGAAAACAGATTGTTCTTTTGCCGACGGGCGCGGGAAAATCTTTGTGTTTTCAGATTCCGGCAATTTTGATGGACGGTCCGACGCTTGTGATTTATCCGCTTCTGGCGTTGATGAGCGACCAGCAAAGGCGGATGGAGGCTGGCGGAATAAAAGCCGCGGTTTTCAGGGGCGGTCAAAGCAGCGAGGAGCGCGAGAAAAATTTTAAGATTCTGGATGAAGGCGCGAAAATTATAATCGCGAATCCGGAAATTCTTTTGAATGAAAGTCTTACGGAAAGGCTGAAAAAATATGGGATTTCGCACGTTGCGATTGACGAGGCGCATTGCGTGAGCGAATGGGGCGATTCTTTCAGGCCGGCGTATCTTGAGCTGGGGAAAATTCTGAAAAAACTTGACGTTCCGGTGGCCACGGCGTTTACAGCGACAGCCTCGCCGGAAGTTCTTGCGAGAATTTCGGATGTTCTTTTTGACGGAAAGGCGCACATTGTAAGGAGCGAAAGCGACCGCCCGAATATTCATTATTATGTGAAAAAAGTCGCCTCGAAAAAAACTGCGGCTCTGGTTCTTGCAAAAACGGAAGCGCGGCCGATGATTATTTTCTGCGGAACGCGGAGCAGAACTGAAGATATGGCTCAGGAGCTGAACACGGCGTTCGGTTCGGAATCGGCAAAATTTTACCATGCCGGGCTGGAGCGCGATGAAAAAACGAAAATTGAGGAGTGGTTTTTCGGGCAGAAAGATGCGGTTTTGTGCGCGACCTGCGCTTATGGAATGGGAGTTGACAAAAAAGACATTCATACGGTGGTGCATCTTGATCCGCCGCAAACGGCTGAAGCGTATATTCAGGAAGCTGGGCGGGGCGGACGCGATGGAAGCGTTGCGAATGCGATTCTTCTGTGGAATTTTGAGGATTCTCTGAAATTTTCAGAATTTCAGCCGGGAACACGGAAGGCGGCGCTGAAAGATTTTGCGGAAACGAATGATTGCAGGCGGCAGGTTCTGCTGGATGCGCTTGGCGCGGAAAAAGCGGTCTGCAGCGGATGCGACAACTGCCGTAAGAAGGAACTTGAAAACGAAATTCTTGAGCGGCAGGGAAAAATTTCCGGGAATTTCTGGAGCAATGCAAGGCGTAAAACTTTTTCAGGGCTGAAAAAAATTCCGTTCGGGAAAAAAATTGCGGAAACGGCGGAAAAAGCCGCGGAATTTCAGAAGATTTCATATCAACATTTTGAAAAAACAATGCCGGGCGGAAATGTTCTGGAGGATGACGAAATTGCCTTCAGGCTGGTTGAGCTTTGTGAAAAATATTTCACGAGGGAAATGTTTGAAAAATTCTGCATAAAATATTTCAACCGGCTCACAGTTCCTTTTACCGCGGTGAATATCTGGAACCATGAAAGTTTTTGCGCAGTGCTCGAAAGTCTTTTTTCAAAAAAAAGGATTGAAATATGCGGATGGCCTTGGAAAGGAAGGCTGAAAGCCAAAGCGGAAGACAAAAAGCAAATTAAATCTGCGAAAAATATTTTCAGGAGATGGATTTTTCGTCTGGCTCGGAAGGCTGGGAAGAATCTTCAGAATTTTCACCCTGCTCTTTTGGCGCGGAAACCGTAGCCGCAGGCTTTGAAGATTTCTTTTTCTTTGATTTCGGCGGCTTTTTCTTGTAGTTGCAGACAAAGCAGCAAAAATTCATAAAAAAAATAACAACAACCGCAGTTCCGATTACATAAGGATTTGTGAACACCTGCTTTAAAATTGGCAAAAGCTCTGAAATTTTCATATTTTTTTATCGGCGGATTCAATGCGAGTTTTTACAAAAAGAAAATTCCCCGATTAATTGAATTATTTCAATGTAATTTTTATAATAGAAGCATGATTGGAATTATTGATTACAACGCGGGAAACATCACAAGCGTAGAACGGGCTTTGAAATTTTTAAACGCAGAATTTTTGCTTTCAAAAAATCCGGCAGATTTGGAAAATTGTGACAAAATAATTTTTCCAGGTGTTGGCGATGCATCTTACGCAATGTCCCAGCTGAAAAAAACGGGATTCGACATTTTTATAAAAGATTTTGTAAAAAGCGGCAGAAAACTTGCAGGATTTTGTCTTGGCGCGCAAATAATTTTTGATTTTTCAGAAGAAGGAAATGTTGAATGTCTGGGATTAATTCCAGGAAGAATAAGACATTTCAAAGAATTATGGAAAGAAGCCGGCGCAACCCCCGGAATGAATTTGAAATGCCCGCACATGGGCTGGAACGACCTGACATATACAAACGGCGGCTCCTCGCTTTTTGAAAAAATTCCGGAACATTCAGATTTTTATTTTGTTCATTCCTATGTAATCTGCCCGGAGGACAAATCTGTAATCAAGGCAACTTGCGATTATGGAATCAAAGTTCCTTCATGCATTGAAAAAGACAATATTACGGTTTTCCAGTTCCATCCGGAAAAATCAGGCGAAAAAGGACTTCAGATTTTGAAAAATTTTGCGGGAGAAAAATTATGCTGAAAAAACGAATTATAGTCTGCCTGGATGTAAAGGACGGACGAACCACAAAAGGCGTAAAATTTTTGAACAATGTTGATATTGGCGATCCAGTTGAAATGGCCGCAGAATACTACAGGCAGGGCGTGGATGAGCTTGTTTTCTACGATATTATCGCATCGGCGCGCGGCCGCGGTCCAATTCTTGATCTTATTTCAAAAGTCGCAAGCCAGGTTTTCATACCATTCTGTGTAGGCGGCGGAATAAACACAATCGACGACATAAGGCAGACAATTCTTGCCGGCGCGGAAAAAGTAAGTCTTAACAGTCCAGCTGTAAAAAATCCAGAATTAATACGTGAAGGCGCAAAAATTTTCGGCTCGCAGTGCATTGTCCTTGGAATGGATGTAAAAAAAGATTTATCAAAACCTTGCGGCTACGGAACAACAATTCATGGCGGACGCGTTGAAACTGGACTCGATGCAAGAGAATGGGCGGTAAAAGCCGTAGAACTCGGCGCTGGAGAAATTGTCCTGAATTCAATGGATGCAGACGGCACAAAAGACGGCTACGATGTTCAGCTTACAAAAATGATTTCAGAAGCAGTTCCGGTGCCGGTAATTGCTTCAGGCGGCGCTGGAAAACCGGAACATCTGGCAGAAGTTCTTACAGAAGGCAAAGCCGATGCCGCGCTGATTGCGACAATGGTTCATTCTGGAAAATACACAGTGAATTCAATAAAAAAAGAGCTTGAAAACCAGAAAATTCCTGTGCGCTTATAAAAATATAAATCACCTGGAGAAAAAAATGACAGAATACAGACAATGGCATGAAGTTGACGGTCCGAATTTTCAGTTTTTCAGCGAAAATCAAGTTTATTTTTGCCAGTGCGACTTGCATCACAAGCTCAGTCTTTTTGAACTTTTGCGGATTGTAACAGATGCCGCCGTTGAGGACTTTAACCAGCGCGTCATGAGCTATGATATTCTTACGGAAAAAGGCGTGGGGATTCTTGTTTCAAGACAGGCGTTCAGGTTTCATAAAATGCCGGCCGGAAACCAGAAAATCACGGTAAAAACCTGGGAAGAAAAACCGGAGCCGCTTCAGTTTGTGCGTGCGTATGAAATTTTCGACACGGAAACAAAAGAAAGTCTTGTGAGCGGAATTTCAACATGGCTTTTAGTTGATTTGAATACGCGCCGTCTTATGAAAATCAAGGATTTTACGCTCCGGGAAGAGCCGACAATCAAAACAGAGCACAACTGTCTTTCAGCAGGAAAAATTTCAATTCCAGCAGAAATGACAAGAATTCTAGAAAGACCGATTTGGTTCAGCGATATTGACGGAAACGGACACATGAACAACGCCAGATACGGCGCATTTGTAATCGACAGTCTTCCGCCGGAATATCAGGAAAAAGAATTTTCAGATTTCAGAATCAACTACAGCAAAGAAGCTGTTCAAGGCGAAAAAATTGAGCTTTTTGGAAATTTCTGCGACCAGGAAAAGAAAATAACCATCGTTGGAAAGCAGTCCGGCTCAACTTGCTTTGAGGCGGAACTCTTCTGGAAATAAACAACCTTGCCGAATGCAGCGGAGTATTAATTCCGCCGCAAAAATAATTCAGCAGACTGAGTAGCGGGCGCGGCTTGTTTCTGTTTCAAAAACATCCACTGCCCAGAGCCACGGTTCTTTTTTCCCCGGCGCATAAGACAAATCAAGATTTTCGTTTTTTACAAGCTCGACAATCTGAGTGTAAATATAAAACGCAATCCGCTCCGCGCTTGGATTCTGGTCAAAAATTGGCATATCATTCAAATTTGTGTGGTCAAGTTTCTTGCAAACTTCGCGGAGAGCTTTCTTCAACGCTGAAAAATCCATCAACATTCCGCCTTCATTTAATTTTTCACCGCGAACATGCGCATAAACTTTGTAGTTGTGTCCATGCAGATTCTCACATTTTCCATTATAATCACGCAAAAAATGCGCGGCCGCAAAATCGGCAGTCACTCTAACTTCGTACATATTCTACTCTTCTATCTCAGGAATTCTTCTTTTCAATTCAGCCATAAACTGATCCCCGGAAACACCTTCCCGAAGACAAGCGAAAAGACAATTGTCTCCAGCGACGGTTCCAAGAATTTCGTCCATATTCATATTGTCGAGCGCATTTGAAACAGTGTTTGCATGGCCGGGAAAAGTTTTTATAACGACAATATTTCCGCTCCAGTCAATGCTTACATATCCGCGCAAAAAATCCTGAACATAAATCAGTTCGGATTCCTGCCGCTCGTCATCGCCTGGCAAAGTGTAGACATATCCAGTGTTGCCGTCAGCAATTTTTCCAACTTTCAGAAGCTTCAAATCCCTTGAAAGAGTTGCCTGAGTTACTTCAAAACCTTCTTTTTCAAGATAAGCAAGCAGAGAATCCTGGCTTTCAATTCGGTAATTTTTTATAAGTTTTCTAATTGTCTTCAACCGGCTAAGACGCTCTTTCACAACTGCCTCTTTTTATCAGCGTATATTTATACAATATTATAAATAAATATTCATATTAGCGCAATGAATGAATCAATAAAAACCCGCCTTTAACACCGCAAGATTAAACCTTGAATAAAAAAAATTCAGCTCTGAATAATCAACTTCACTTTTCTGATACAAAAAATCCGTTTCCGGCAATCTTCCAGCAATAAAAAGCTGCCTGAAAGCCTCCAATCGCTCTTGTTCCAGCTCGAAAGTTTCTTTGGCGCAGGCAACAGAATCCTCATGCAATTTCAAGGAAGCGCTTCTGCTCTGTCTGGAATATTCCCGCCGCCTTAAAATTCTCGCTTTCTCAATCTGATACAAATTGTCGCTCAATGAATATTTATTCATTTCGGAAAGATTCAGCGCATCAGAAAAAATCGGAATTTTTACAGCCAAATTGAATGACCAGGAAATTTCATCAAACGAAGGCCAGTCATTTTTTGAATATTCTGTCGAAACTGAAAATCCTCCTGTCAAAAAACTCAATGAAGATTTGCACAAACTCGCATTTTTAAGCCGCTCTGTTTCAATCTGAACAAACTCCGCCTCTTCCGCGAAAAAAGTTTCTTTATAATCTGCAAATAATTCCTCGCAAAAAACAACAAAGTCCGCAAATGAAACATTTTTTTCAGGCACAACGCCTCCAAGCTCATAGATTTTCTGTTCATAAGAAACCAACGAAAGCTTGCAGTTCTGCTGAGAATTAGTCAAATCCCTGAATTTTGAATATTGCTCGTTCAATTCAATGCTTGTGATTTTCCCCAGCGCAAAAAGTTTTTCATAATCCTCATTGAGTTTTTTCAAAAATTCAAGACGATTTTCATTCAAAAAAATCATCTGCCGGTAATAAAGAAAATTTCCGACCGCTGAAACAAAATCTTTTTTGCCGGCAGAAACTGCGTTGAAATAATTTAGCGCGGCCAGATAATTTTTTTGGCGGTAATAATTTTTCCCAAATTCATTGAATGTTTTGAAAACCGACTTGTTGAATGCAAGCGGCAAATTCACCGAAACTGACTGAAACAATGAATTTGAAAAACTGTTGTCAATCTCAGCAAAAACAAAATTACACCCAGCGCCATAAGAAATTGAAGCAAACCCCGGCAGTTCCTGAGAAAAACTGACAGACGGAGAAGCAAAAATGCTTTTCCATCCGCCAGCCATATCGCCTGAAATATTTCCGTCAGTACCTAAATACATTTTCGGAAGAAAAAAATTTTTATATTTTTTTGTTTCAGCCGACACAATAGATTGATTAAGCCTAGCTACATCAAAAAAATCCAGACTATAAAAAGAAAAATCTTCTAAAGAAAGTCCAAAAGCACTGAACGCCGCAAAAATAAATAAAATAACACAAAAACGCTTTCTCATACTGTAAAATCCAATTTTTTTAAAAGAAAATATAACAATGTCTGATTTTCCAGAACAATCCGCGCATTAACCTCAAAACCTGGCTTTATCTGATAACTTAAACCTTTTTTATTCTTTAATTCCATTGAATCCGCCGAAGCATAAACAGTAAAATAAAGAAAACCAGAATCAGAAACTTCAGAATCCGGCTGAATCACAATCAGCTCGCCGTCAATTCCTTTAAACTCCGAAAACGGAAAAGCAGGAAATCTAAGCTTGACCTTCTGGCCTTTTTCGAGTTTTCCCATATTTTCCGCAGGAACATGAAGCTCAATCCTACAGTTTTTCTCAGACGAAGGAACAATATTCAAAACCTGCTGATCAGCAAAAAGATAATCACCTACATTCAAAGAAGATTTTTCCTGAACAAAACCGTCCACAGGAGAAATCAGCACAAGATTTTTCAATGATTCATTCACTTGCACAACTTGTTTTTTCAAGTCCTCATTCTCAAGCTTTAAAGCATCCATCTCCTGTTTCAATGAACTATAAAAATCAGCGCAAAACTGCTCATATTCCATCACTGAAATCGAATAATCATAACGCTTTTTCTCAATTTCACTCACAGTCGTTGAACTTTCCGGCAATTTCATTTCTTCCGCAAGCAACTTTCCCGCTCTAGAAATTCTCGCGCTCAAAAGTTTCTTTTCAGCAACAAAAGAATCAAACCTTGCACGAACTGTGCTGTTATTTGTTTCTATGTTTTCCGAATTATTCTCATAGCCTTTCAAAAGAACGCTCAATCCCGACAACTTTCCGCGATTTTCATCAAGCTGAAGCTCCACAGATTTTTTTTGAGCCACAAGACTTTCATTTTTTATCGAAAAAAGCTTGTCTCCTGACTTTACAAAATCTCCTGGCCTATAAAAAAGAAATTCAATTTCCCCGGAAATAATATTGCTGACTGTAGAAACATTCATAACAGGTCTTACAATTCCATCCGCCTTTACAACATCATCAATTTTTCCAAAACAGACAAAAGAAGCAATTCCAACGAAAATTCCACAAACAATCCATATTATAGAATGAAGATAACACGGCTCTTCCCTGCAAAGAACTTGCCTCATGTCATCTAGCATATTGTCCGGATAAACCACAAATCTTTTCATAAACTAAAAACTCCAAGCCTAAAACTTATTTTGCGCGGTCCACATCTGATGATATTTGCCTTTACGCCTAAGCAGCTCCTCATGATTTCCAGCCTCAACTATAGAACCATTATCAAAAACATAAATTTTGTCACAATTTTTTATTGTTGAAAGTCTATGCGCCACAATAATCATTGTGCAAGAAGAACAACATTTATTGACAGTTTCCATAATTCCCCGCTCGGAAATGCTATCCAAGCTAGCCGTAGCCTCATCCAAAATCATCAAATTCGGTTTTCTCAGCAGAACTCGTGCAAGCGCAATTCTCTGGCGTTCACCGCCGGACAATGACGCACCTCGTTCGCCAACCGTAGTTTTGTACCTGTAATCAAGCCTTGAAATAAACTCATGCGCCTGCGCCTCTTTAGCCGCCTGAACAATTTCACCCATAGAATATCCGCCGCTTCCCCATTGAATATTTTCCGCAACAGAACCACTGAACAGAAGCGACTCCTGCGGCACATATCCAACGCAATTTCTATACGAAACAGTATCAATATCCGCCAAATCAAAACCATCAACAGAAATATTCCCAGAATCAGCCTGATAAAATTTCATAAGAAGTTTTGTCATAGTTGACTTTCCGGAACCGCTCGGACCAACAAAAGCAATATGCTCTCCAGCTTTGATATTCAGACTGACATCTTTCAGCGCAGTTCCACGCGTCCCGTAAGAAAAAGAAATTTTATCAACGCAAATATCGCCTTTCACAGTTTCGATTTTTGCCAGCTCTAGTTCCTCTTCGCTTTCCTCAGGCATATCAAGAACTTCACTTAACCTGTCAGAAGAAATAACCGCCTGCTGAATGCTTTCCTGCAAAGTCAGAAGACGCGCCAGTGGACCAAGAAAATAACCAGACAGAGTCACAAAAGATATGAGCTGCCCCAAAGACATTGAACCCTTGAAAATCAGCAGACTTCCAATCCAATAAATCGCCAGAGTTCCAACGCTTGAAACAAGATTCTGCAGCGCGCTTTCACAATTCGCCATAGTTCCCAAAGAAATGCTTTTCCTGACACAAGTTGAAAGTTTTTCCTCCAGCCTTATTGAAGCCTCTTTTTCCGCCGCCAGAGCCTTTATAGTTCCAATTCCATTAACGCTTTCAACAAGAATCGCCTGTTTCTCAGCTTCCAGAACGGACTGGAGCTTCAATCTTTTTCTGAACGGTTTTATAAAAAGCCACACAATAACCGCAGAAACGACAACAGGAATCATAGAAACCCAAAGCAGTTCCGCGCCAAAAGCAAAAAGAAAAATTCCACCAACAAGCAGCATGCACGAATCAATGACAACCGATAAAGTCATGCTTGAAACAGTCTGCCTTACAGTAACAGTATCTCCAATCCGCGAAATAATTTCCCCAGTTTTACGGCTCGTGAAAAAATTCATAGGAAGATGAAGAATATGACTGAAATATTCGTTCACAAGCACCAAATCAATTTTATTGCTCAAGAAATTCATCAGCTGGTTTCTTGAAAATTCTGTAAGAACCTGAAATAAAATCACAAGCAGATAAGCGAGCGAGCTTAACGCAAGAGTATTTTCCAAGCCTGAATACAGCACATCGTCAATTAAAAATCTGAAATAAAACGCAGAAGCGGCTCCAAGAAAACTTAAAAGCAAACCGGCGACAAAACATTCTGCAATGCTTTTTTTATACGGCTTCAGCAGATATGAAAATCTTGCCAGCAGCCCTTTAGTTTCCTTGGTCCGCTGAAATTTTTGTTCCGGCTCAACAATAAAATAAACGCCGCTCCATTTTTCACAGAACGCAGTCCATTCAACGCAGTTTATTCCGTCATCAGGATCAGCCACAATAACTTTAGAGCCTTTTTTTCCGTAAACAACCACGTAATGATCAATAACGTCTTTTTTCACATGACATATCACAGGGAAAGGCGCTTTCTCCAGCGTTTTTTCACTGCTTAAAATTCCCCGGCAAGACATTCCCAGCGCAGATGCACCTTTCACAAGTCCAAATCCGCTTGTACCGAAACAATCCGTTCCCGCAAAATAGCGAATTCTGCTTATCGAGATTCTCTTCCCGTAGTATTTAGCAATGCTCGCAAGACAAGCCGCGCCGCAATCCGTTTCATCATGCTGCTTCACCAGAACATATTTTTTCATTTATTAAAACCTGCTACAGAAGTGATTTTTTTAATTCTTTAACTTCAAATATCGAAGTCATCGCAACATTTTCTCCAGCATATCCATAGCATCCGCTTGAAATTTTACTGTAATCAAGAAAATTCCTTCCCGATCCGCCGCTGGAAGAGCTGTAAGTAAAATGATTAGAACCAGAACCGCTTGAAGAACTGTATCCAACTGAAACATAACCGCCACCAGAACAGCTGCTGCTTCCTCCCCTTGATGACGAACCTCCGCCTGAACCCGAAGAAGAGCCGCTGTAGCCTCTGCTGGAGCCACCACCGCTAGAACCGCCATAGCCTCCGTTGATTTTCAAGAGCTCGTCCATCGAAAGCACCCCGTGCTTTTTAAGCAATGATTTCATTCAAAACCTCCTTAATGTCAGAATGATTTCTATAAACAACTGAATCATACGAAACAGTTTGCTTCAATTTTTCAACGCCCGCGCCGGAATTCGGATTGAATTTCCAGCCGGACTGATTTATTTCTTTCCAGTCTTTTTCGTTTTCCATCTGAAAAGTCTGCCAGTTCCGCGGTTTTCCTGTTTTATACAGAATTTGAACGGATTCCCTGGAAATTCTCTCAGCTTCCATCAAGAAACTGCAAGGATTCAAAACCGACTCCCATGCGCCGCAAACAATCACCAAGTCAAAACTATCGTCCGCAAACGGAATACATTCAGGACGAACAACAACACCGTCCTCAGATTCCTCCAGAACTGAAACGAACTTAAAATTTTCCGGGAAAAGATTTTCGTCGGGCATAAAATTTCCTGTAAGAACAAGAATTTTTTTCCGCTTTTCAAAATCCGTCAAAGAATCGTAAACGCAGCCAAAAGCAATCCGCTCCTCTTCCGCAGCGTAGATTTTTTCAACATCATTCGATTTTTTGTACGCAGAAATAATTTTTCTATAATTTTTTTCGTAAGCGATATTCGCAAAAGGAATTCTTCCCTGGGCAATAAGCCTGTAAAAATAAAGATGGGATTTTACGCACCGGGTCCAAGTCCAGTTTCTTGCCGTTCTGAAAGCATTGTCGCGCAAAAGCCCAAGACGCGGCAAATCCAAAATCGCATTTCTGAGCGCGGAAACCATCTCGTGCGCATTTCCAGAAAGCCCGATGCAATTTCGGCCAGGCTCAGCGTATTCATCCATTCCAAGGCCAGTTGTAACCAACAGGAGCGCGCCTGAAGCCATCGCTTCAAGTCCGGTAAGCCCGAAAGGCTCATAATGGCTTGGCATTACAACAATATCCGCATTCGCATAGGCTTCAAAAAGCTCGCTGCCTTCAAGAAATTCAGGTTTATTGAACAGAGAAATATCCATTCCCACATCGATTTCGCCGCGCCCGTACAAAAAATATTCAACCGAATTCCGTTTCTTAAATTGAGGGCCAAGCTGGTTCACCGCATAAATAAAATCATTCACCCCTTTCTGAACGTTTTCAAACCGCCCGAAAAAGCAAACCCGGATTTTTCCGTCGTTGCGGAAATTCCTGTGGAATTTTTCAGTCCTGAGCCCCAAAGGAAGAACGACCGCAGACTTTAAGTTTCCAGCATGCTTTTCAACGCATTTTGCAGAAAATTCTGAATAAGCGGCTACAATTGCACTGTTTTCAATCGCACAGCGCTCAACTTTCACTTCCTGAAAATAAAAATCATCAAGATAGCTGGAGGCAATCAAATCTGTAAAAATCAAATGGGAGGAATAAAAAACATTTTTTTCAAATCTGAAAGGCATAAAAGTCTGCCGGTCGTTGCAATGAATAACATCGGGCTGAAAAGACTGCATCAGCGGCTCAAGCTGCTTTCTTAAGCTTGCCGCGGACTCTAAAATTCTTGCTTCGGGAGTAAACGCCTCAAAAATCTGTTCTGGCGCAAAAACATAGTCAACCGTTTCATCAGGCAAAGGAATTCTTCCGTCAGAAAGGTGAAAATAAACGCATTTTACATCGCAATATTTTCTAAGTTCCCGGACATATTCCCGGGTAAAAGTTCCAAGCCCGCCAAAAAGACAGCAGGGATGCTCGGAAGTTACAAATAGGACTCTCATTTTTCAACCTCTGCATATTTAACGCAAATAAAAATCGAAAAATGAAGTCAATCACAAAAAAAAATTCAGTTTTTCAAAGTTTTTTTACATGCTCATTCCAATTGAAATCACAAATTTAAAGAAATTCTGGTTCACATTGTACGAAAATCCCATGTTCATTGCAGGAAACGCAATTTGCTTCATATAAAGCTTCAGTCCGGCTCCAGGTCCGTGGCAATAAACAAATTTTTCATCAGAATCCTCGGCAACTGCGCCTTCATAAGTTTCATAAAGAGTCACAGTGGCAATTTTGTGCCTGAAAAGCGCTTCCTCCATAGAAATCATCGCGCCGGCAATTCGCTCCGTCTTGAAATTTGAATTCATAATTGAACAGCCGATTTTTCCTCTGTCAGCCTGAAGCATTGCATTTTTATTTGTTTCAATTGTTCCGCCCGCACTGAAAATCAGACGATTCCGTTCCGCAATAGGAATCTGGTAGCTCGCCTTGAAAGAAATTCCTTCAATAATTTTCCAGTCAGTTGAATATCCCGCTGAAAAATCCGCCGAAAATCCGCTTCCAACAAGATACCAGCCGTTCCAGTTCAGTTTTTGAAAATTGAATCCCGTAGAAACAAGCCACTGGTGATAATCATCCATTTCATTCTTGTAAAAATGGCCGTAAAAATATTCCGCGCCAATTGAAGCTGAAAAATATTTGTTGAATTTTTCAGTCATATTCAGCCGCTCCCGGAAATTTATTGAGTCAAATTCAGAAAGCGTGTCATCGTCAAAATTTGTAATATTGTTTTCCTTATGCGAAAAATTGGTAAAAGTTCCGAATCCAGGATGTTTCAAATCTCCAGCCGGTTTTGAAAACATCAAAAGCCCCATCTGAGTATTTTTTGAAAAAACTCCGCCAAGAATCAAATTGTTTTTCCGGCCGAAAGCATTCATATTCATCAGCATGAAGCCGCCCATAAAACCGTCGCTTGAATAGGAAGCGAACGGCAGCGGCAAAAAAGTAATTTTTTCCTTCAAAGTGACATTCAAAGTCACCGTGGAATTCTCAGTTTTTTCAGCATCGCCGGAATTTTCAGATTCGCCGGCAGTAGCAGAATTTTCAGCGTTCTCAAAATTCAAATTGATTTCTGAAAAAAGTCCTTCCGCCTGAAGAATTGTCTCGATTTCGTTTAAATTTATTTCACCGCTGTCCTTGCCCACAAAATCCTTCAAAAGATTCTGCATGTAAGATTCCTTCGTTTTTTTCAGTCCGGTGAATTTAATAGAAGAAACTGTCTCAGAAAACAAAAAATTTCCAGACAAAAAACACAAACAACAAAAAAGCGCCCAATTTTTTTTCATAAAATTCATTATACAATTTTTTTTATTTCTTGTGCATTTTTTTATTTATCCAGAATGTCGATTTTTTTTTTTTGCAAATTATAAAAGAGCGCTTTCGGCATATTTCCAGTTTGCTCCAGATGGATTTGGCTCGCGCTTCGCTTGTATTAATTCGGGTGCTCCGCACTTTTAGTGATTCAATCGCCAAAAATCTTCACAAACTGTAACTCTGCCTTCGCTTTTATTTTTTTCGCAAAAAACTCGACATTCAGGCTATTTAACTATATTATCTAGTTTGAATTTCGAGTTCTGCTGAATTTTTGAGCATTGAAATGTTTACAGGAACTCGAAATCCAAGTTATGCAGAAAATATTTCAAGGAAAGAAGTTTTATATGAAATCAGAGATTCAAATCACGAACGGCTCGCTTTTAAAGAATATTTTTTTGTTCAGCATTCCGCTGGTTTTCACAAATATTCTGCAAATTCTTTTCAACATGGCGGATTCTTCTGTTGTTGGAAGATTTGCGGGCGCGCTTGCGCTTGGAGCGGTTGGTTCAGACGGACAGCTTTGCTTTCTTTGCTCAGGGCTTCTGATTGGAATCGGTGGCGGCGTAAATGTTCTTGTGGCTTTTTATATCGGACAGAACAACAAGAAAGAGCTGAACGACATGATTCACACGGCGGCTGTTTTCTGCCTGATTTCAGGATTCGCCATAATGATTATCGGATGGGTTTCCGCTCCGCTGGTTTTAAAAACCATGAAGACAAAACCGGAGCTTCTGCAAGATGCGCTGCTTTATTTCAGAATTTATCTTCTTTCAATGCCGGCAATGGCTTTGTACAATTTCGGAAACGCCGTATTGAGCGCGCAGGGAAACACAAAGCTTCCGCTGATTTTTTTAGCGCTCGCTGGACTCGTAAATGTTTTTCTGGATTTGCTTCTGGTGATTGTATTAAAAATGAGCGTCGCCGGAGTCGCGATTGCCACGGTTGCAGCTCAGTACATTTCATGCGTTCTTACGGTCCGGGCAACTTTCAGAAACTCGGAGAATTTTCATTTTGACAGAAGACTTTTCAAGCTGAATTCACACAAAACCCTTCAGCTTGTAAAAATTGGAATTCCCGCAGGACTTCAAAATGTGGTTTTTGCGGTTGCGAATCTTTTTATCCAGGCCGGAGTGAATTCATTTGATGCGCTTATGGTTGCCGGAAACGCCGCCACAATGAACGGAGACAATCTTGTTTACAATATAATGGCGGCATTTTACACGGCTGGAGCGACTTTTATCGGGCAAAACTACGGCGCGCGGAAAAAATCCAGAATTCTAAAATCATATTTTGTAAGCGCAGGATACGCCGCAATCGTGGGAATTTTTCTTGGACTCATACTTTATATCTTCGGACACCAGTTTCTTGGGCTTTTCACAACAGACAGCACTGTTGTTGACTACGCAATGAAGAAATTCAAGATTATGACTTTCAGCTTTGGAATTTCCGCATTTATGGACGGAACAATCGCCGCAAACCGCGGACTTGGAAAAACTTTCGTTCCTTCAATTTTTGTATTTGTAGGTTCATGCGTTTTCCGCGTTGTATGGATTTACACGGTTTTTGCTTATTTCCGCACAATCGAAAGCCTGTTTCTGCTGTATCCGGTAAGCTGGTTTGTGACCGCCGTTTTTGAAATAATATACTTTGCAATCACATACAGAAAAGAAACAAAAAATCTATAAAAAAATCCGGGGCTGAAAAATCTTTCAAACCCCGGATTTTGCTCGCTCTTACTTCAAATATTCAACTACCAGTTCGCCCATTTTCTTTGTGCCAACGAGCTTGCCGGCGGCTTTTACTTCAGCGATGTGGGAACCAGCAATATCACCTGTTCTCCAGCCGTCATCAAGAACAGCGTTAACAGCAGTTTCAATTGCCTTAGCCTCTGTTTCAAGCTTAAAGCTGTAGCGCAAAAGCATTGCAGCAGAAAGAATTGTAGCCAGCGGATTAGCAAAGTCTTTTCCAGCAATATCCGGAGCAGAACCATGAATCGGCTCGTACAAGCCAGGACCTGTTCCATCACCAAGAGAAGCAGAAGCCAGCATTCCGATTGAACCTGTAATCTGTGAAGCCTCGTCAGACATAATATCGCCGAACATATTGCTTGTTGCAATTACATCAAACTGCTTTGGATTTCTAACAAGCTGCATAGAAGCATTGTCAATATACAAATAAGAAAGCTCAACCTCTGGATAATCTTTCTTAATATCTTCTGTAACACGTCGCCACAGCTGCGAAGAATTCAAGATATTCGCCTTGTCAACAACGCAAAGCTTCTTGCGGCGGCTCATCGCGTATTCAAAGCCCATTCTAACAATGCGCTCAATTTCAGGGCGAGTGTATTTTTCAGTGTCCCAGGCAGTGTTTCCGTCAGCAGAAGTTCCCCGCTCACCAAAATAAATACCGCCAGTCAATTCACGCACGATAAGAATATCAAGTCCGTCGCCAACAATTTCATCCTTCAAAGGACAGGCATCCTTCAGCTGCTTCCACATAACAGCAGGACGAAGATTTGCAAAAACCTTCATTCCGCCACGAAGACCAAGCAAAGCTTTTTCCGGACGGATTTCAGAAGGCAAGTTGTCCCATTTCGGACCGCCAACTGCGCCAAGCAAAGCCGCATCAGACTTCAAGCAAATCTCAAGCTGATCCTGCGGAAGCGGTTTTCCAAATTTATCAATAGCACAGCCGCCGGCAATTACGTTAGTGTAATTCCACTTGTGGCCATATTTTTTCGCCACAGCGTCAAGCACATTTACAGCTTCAGCCACAACATCCGGGCCGATTCCATCACCAGGAATCAAAGCAATCGTCTTTTCCATTTTTATCCTCTTTTTTCAGCGGCAAAAACCACCAAAAACACTAAATTAATTTTTACAGTTAAAATATTACTGAATTCATCCTTATTGTTCAACAAAAGACAAATTCAGAGGGAAAAGCCTTTCCCTCGGCCCACCCCGCCAGATTTTTCAGCGGCCCAAGTGCTTTTCAATATCATTTATAAGCTTGTACTCAAAAGAATCGCACAGCGCAAGCCAGCTGGCTTCCATAACATCGCAGCTTACGCCAACTGTAGTCCAAGTGTTTTTTCCATCGCTTGATTCAATCAGAACGCGGACTTTTGAAGCGGTCGCACTTTTTCCGTCCAGAACACGAACCTTGTAGTCGGTAAGCCTGATCTGGTTCACAGCAGGATAAAAACGGCTCAAAGCCTTTCTAAGCGCAATGTCCAGCGCATTCACCGGGCCATCGCCTTCGCCGGCAGTAACTTCAATCTGTCCTTCAACTTCAACTTTTATCTGGGCGCAAGCGCAAACGCCTTCCTCCGGCCTTGGATTCACGCCGTTTGTCTGGTAATAGTGCAAAGTGAAAAACGGCTTGTAGCGGCCAATAACTTTCCGGGCGAGCAGCTCAAAAGAACCGTCCGCGCCCTCAAACTGGTAGCCTTCAAACTCAAGCTCCTTCATTTTTGCAACAAGCTCCGCAACCTGCGGCGAAGATTTTGTAATCGAAGGATCGATTTTCTGGATTTTTTCAATGATTGTGGAACGGCCGGCAACTTCGCTCATCAGGAAAACACGCTCATTTCCAACTGATTCCGGCGAAATATGCTCGTATGCTTCAGGATTCTTCAAAACCGCGTCAATATGCATTCCCGCCTTGTGGCTGAACGCCGCGCCGCCTACAAACGGAAGCTGCGGATTCAGCGCAATGTTCGTAATTTCCGCAACGCGCTTCGCAATTGAAGTAAGATTCTTCATTTTTTCATCTTCAATACATTTGTAGCCAAGCTTCAGCTGCAAGTCCGGAATAATGCAGCTTAAATTCGCGTTTCCAGTCCGTTCTCCAAATCCAAGAAAAGTTCCCTGAACGTGGCGCGCGCCGGCTTCAACGGCAATCAAACTGTTCGCAACCGCAAGCCCGCAGTCGTTGTGCGTATGAATTCCGATTTTCACGCGGTTTCCAAATCTTTCAACCGCGGCCTTTACGGCTTTTTCACAGTCCTGCAGCATACAGCCGCCCTTCGTTTCGCACAAAGCCAAAGTTTCCGCACCGCCTTCAACAGCGGCTTCCAAAGATTTCAGCGCATATTCCGGATTATCCTGAAAACCCGTAAAAAAATGCTCCGCATCATAGACAACGCGTTTTCCCTGCTCCTTCAAAAAAGCACAGGTATCGCGGATCATCGCAAGATTTTCGTCAAGAGTTGTTTTTATAATATCCGTAACCTGAAATGTCCAGCTTTTTCCAAAAATAACAACATATTCAGTTCCAGCGGCGAGCAAACTTTGAAGATTAACGTCTTCCGCGCATTTTATATCTTTGCGGCGCGTAGAGCCGAACGCCGCAAGCTTTGAAGTTTTCAGCTGAATTTTCTTCATTTCCTGGAAAAATTCCATATCCTTCGGGTTTGAGCCAGGATTTCCAGCTTCAATCAAAGAAACTCCAAGTTCATCAAGAGCCTGGCAAATATGAATTTTATCCTGAACTGAAAAACTAATGCCTTCGCCCTGCGCTCCGTCTCTCAATGTGCTGTCCAGAATTTCAACGTTATTATCTGCCATAAAAAACTCCTTCAAAAAGATAAGTCATAAAAATTACTGTTTATTATATTGAAAACTCAAAAACAATGCTATAATGTTATGCAACCTGAAAACCGGGATAAAATTTTCCGCAAAGAAGGACTTAAAATGATTATAGATTCGCACGTTCACTTTGGAAACAGCCTTGGTTTCTGTATGCCTCAAAAAGATGTTCTGACCGCAATGGAACGCTACAATGTTTCAAAAGCGATTGTTTCAAATGCGTCGGCCGTTGAATTCGACGCGGAGCACAGGCAGATTCCTGAAAAAGAGCAGGTTTCAACGCTTCAGGCAGCCGAAGCCACAATTGATTTTGCAAAGGCAAATCCTGAAAGAATTTTCGCGGCAATCTGGGTAAAACCGCATCTCGAAACTCCTTCCGCAGAGCTTGAATATCTGCTGAAAATTTATCCGCAATACGTAAAAGCGTTGAAAATCCATCCATTTTATTCAGCCATCTCTTTTGACAGTCCGCAGGTTGAAAGCTACGTTGAGCTGGCCGAGCTTCTTGAGCTTCCGGTGATTGTCCACACGGCGAACGACGGTTTTTCAGAATGCAAGAAAGTCTACAACATGGCGAAAAGGCATCCGTACACAAAATTTGTAATGGCGCACCTGGAGCTAGGCTCGAACAACGAAGAGGCAATCGATTTATGCGCGAAACTTCCAAATCTTTTCGGCGACACAGCCTGGGTTCATTATGAAAAGGCGGTAAAATTCGTAAAAAAAGCAGGAAGTGAAAAACTCATGTTCGGCTCGGACATGCCGATTGACGGCGTTGACACTTACGCAAAAAACAAGGCAGGCCAGCGTTCAATGTACCAGGATTATTTCCACGAGCTTGAAAAAAGAATTCCTTCCACGTCATTTGAAAACATAATGTGGAAAAACGCGGAAAACTTTTTCAAGCTGTAATTTTACGCGCGGAAATTCCGGGAAAACTATTTTCTCCAGCCGTCATACTTGTCACATTCAAGAATTTTCTGGGCATTTTTCACCCTTTCTTCTGAAGGACTCTGCGTGTCTTTCAAAACGTAGTCAATTCCCAAATCCTTGTATTTCATCGCGCCAAGTCCATGGTAAGGAAGAATTTCAACACGCTGAACATTGTGCAAAGTCCGGATAAAATCGCGGGTCTGCAAAAGATATTCATCATTGTCTGTAATTCCAGGCGTAAGCACATGGCGAATCCAGATTGGCTTTTTTATTTCATCAAGATAATAGAACATATCTTTTATATTTTTGCCTGTATGCCCGGTGAGCTTCACGTGCTCATCTTCATTTATGTGCTTTATATCCATTAAAAGAAGATCTGAAACGTTCATAAGTTTTTTGAACGTTTCAAACCACCCGCCTTCACGCGTAAAAGGCGCGCCCGAAGTATCAATGCAGGTGTTTACGTTTTTTTCCTTTGCAAGCGTAAAAAGCTCCAGCAAAAAATCAATCTGGGAAAGAGGCTCCCCGCCGCTCACAGTTATTCCGCCTTTTTTGCCCCAGTACGCACGGCACGAAAGGGCTTCCTTCAGCAAATCCTCCGCGCTCCACAAAGTTCCATTTTTCTTCATATCCCAAGTATCAGGATTGTGGCAGAATTTGCAGCGCATCGGGCAGCCGCTGAAAAATATTATAAACCTTGAGCCCGGACCGTCCGCGCAGCCAAAACTTTCCAACTGATGAATATATCCCTGCATAAAAACTCCAAAATCTCTATAATGATACTATAAAATACGAACAAAAATAAGAGAATTCAAGCGGTTTCGTCCGTTAGAAATTCAGAATCTTCTTTTTAAGCATATCAAATTCCTGCTGGGTAATCGCGCCCATGTCCAGAAGCTTTTTGTATTTCAGAATTTTATCAGCAACATCATCAGAAGGAATTTCCAGGGCAGAACCGCCGGACTGAGTTTCCGCCGTTTTTTCACCAATCTGCTTTATGCAAACATTCAAATCATCACTGGAAATGGACGTTTCAAAAATCTTTACAGCCCCTTCAAAAAAAGTGAAAGTAAAATCTGAAAACAAGTCCATCCGCCCGCTGAAATCGCCGTGAAGTCTTTCCGCTGAGCCGACACCAATTTTCTGAGAACCAATAAATTCCGTTTTTCCGGAGCGTTTTCTAGTTCCTTTCACGCTTACAGTCAAAGCAGAATTCGTGTTGTTGATGATTTTTATGTCATCCTCAAAATCGCCCTTGTTTCTTACAACAAAAAGGCTTCCATCATCCAGAATCCGCCCGGATTCAGCATAAAAAAATGAACAGAATGCAGCCAGAACTGCGATAAACGTCATCTTCCTCATAGTTCAAATTTCCTTATTAAAAGAAAAGGCTTACGCCAAGCTTTGGAGCAACACCGATTCCGCCTAAACAAGAGAAGAAATAAAGATTATTCTTCATATCGCCATCAACATCAAGAGTTCCGGTTGCCGGCAAGTTCGTGTACAAATCCACAGAGGCATTTATTCCAACCCTGTCATTTATGCGGTAAATCGCGACAACATCCGCGCCGATTTTTGTATTGAAAAAAGTCCATTTGTAATCAGCGGAATCATCGGAAAATTTCAGCGTTCTTAATCCAAATCCAAAGAAAGCGTGAAGCCCCAAAACAAAATTCTCCAGGTTCACAGGAATTCCGCCCCAGCCAAGCTTCAAGCCCAAATCAAGGCCGTTCAGGCGGTCATCTGTCTTTTCAACTTTCGTTGAAGCATATCCGGCATTCGCGCCAAAAATAAAAGAAAACCCGTTTTCATTTACTGTCATCATGGAATAGTCAAAATCAACGGATATTGAATTCTCATCAACCTTTTTTTTGCTGTAATCGCTGTCAGGCTCAAGTTCCCGCCAGTCGACAGGAACGCTTACATCAAGATTGTGGACAGTTTCCTTCGCAAAAACCGCCGCAGAAACAACAGCAAAAACAAACGCAAGCAACAAAAATTTCTTCATAAAACCCCTTTCGATTTTTTATCTTTAATTTATTTTTTAATTATACAAGCATAACCAAAATAATACAATTTCAAAATGCGCAAAAAAAATGCCTCCTGCATTTTCAGCAAGAGGCATAAACACTAAGCCAAAGCACTAGACTAGAGCGAAGCGTGGCAAGTTCGGGCAATAACATCGTCCTGCTGCTCTTTTGTAAGATTGATAAAGCGTACAGCATAACCAGATACACGAACTGTGAAGTTTGCATATTCAGGTTTTTCCGGATGTGCCTGGCAGTCCTTGAGCTTTTCAACGCCGAATACGTTTACGTTCAAGTGGTGAGCACCAGCGTGTCCAGATTCAGGTCCAATGTCAAAATATCCGTCAAGAACATTTACAAGGTTCTCAATTCTTTCTTCCTCGTTGTGTCCAAGAGCGCTAGGATTGATTGTCTGAGTGTTAGAAATACCATCCAAAGCGTATTCATAAGGAAGCTTAGCAACAGAGTTCAAAGACTTGATAAGACCTTTTGTTTCCGCACCGTAAGAAGGATTAGCTCCAGGAGAGAATGGAGCGCCAGCCGGGCGTCCGTTTGGAAGCGCGCCAGTTGCCTTTCCGTATACAACGTTTGAAGTAATTGTAAGAATTGAAGTTGTAGGCTCTGCGTTGCGGTAAGTCGGGTGCTTTTTAATCATAGCCATAAATGTCTTCAGCAAATCAACAGCGATGTCGTCTGCGCGGTCATCATCCTGTCCGTAGCGAGGGAAGTCGCCTTCAACTGTAAAGTCTTTTACCAAAGTTACAGTGTTGATAACGTTTCCAGCCTTGTCTTTTACTTCAACCTTCTCGCGGTTTACGTGAACTTTCGCATATTTCATTGCAGAAAGTGAATCTACAACGTGTGAGAATCCAGCGATACCAGTAGCAAATGTTCTCTTGATGTCTGTGTCTTCAAGAGCAAGCTCCTCAGCTTCGTAGTAATATTTATCGTGCATATAGTGGATTGCATTCAAAACATTTACATATACGCCGGCAAGCCATTCAAGCATAGCCTTGTACTTGCGGAGAACTTCATCGTAGTTTGAAGCGTCGATTACATCAGCTGTGATTGGAGCGTATTCCGGACCAACCTGCATTCCCTTCTTCAAGCCTTCATCGATACCGCCGTTGAATGCATAAAGCAAAGCCTTTGCAAGGTTCGCGCGGGCGCCGAAGAACTGCATTTCCTTTCCAGTCTGAGTTGCAGAAACACAGCAGCAGATTGAATAATCATCACCCCAGATCGGGCGCATTACATCATCATTCTCATACTGAATAGAAGAAGTGTCGATAGAAATCTTTGCAGCGTATTTTCGGAAATTTTCAGGAAGTCTCTTAGAATACAGAACAGTCATGTTCGGCTCTGGAGAAGGTCCCATGTTTTCCAATGTATGAAGGAAGCGGAAGTCGTTCTTTGTAACCATTGAACGTCCGTCCTGGCCAAGTCCGCCAACTTCAAGAGTAGCCCAGATCGGGTCTCCAGAGAAAAGCTGGTTGTAAGACTCGATTCGCGCAAAACGAACCATGCGGAACTTCATAACCATGTGGTCAACAAGTTCCTGAGCCTGCTCTTCTGTAAGAGTTCCGTTCTTAATATCGCGCTCAATATAAATGTCAAGGAATGTAGAAACACGTCCTACAGACATAGCGGCGCCGTTCTGAGTTTTTACAGCTCCAAGGTAGCCGAAATAAAGCCACTGGAAAGCTTCTTTTGCTGTCTTAGCCGGCTTAGAAATATCAAAACCGTAGCTTGCAGCCATTTCTTTCAAGCCTTTCAAAGCCTTAATCTGGTCTGAAACTTCCTCGCGGAGACGAACAACTTCTTCTGTCATTGTTCCATCGCCAATGTTCGCGAAGTCATTCTGCTTTTCCTTGATAAGATAGTCGATACCGTAAAGAGCAACGCGGCGGTAATCTCCAACAATTCGTCCGCGGCCATAAGTATCAGGCAAACCAGTAAGAATGTGGGCAGAACGAACAGCTCTGTGCTCCGGTGTGTAAACATCAAATACACCCTGGTTGTGAGTTTTATGATATTCAGTAAAAATCTTGTGAAGCTCAGGATTTACCTTGTAGCCGTACATTTCACAAGACTGCTCAGCCATTTTGATTCCACCGTAAGGCATGAACGCTCTTTTCAAAGGCTTGTCAGTCTGAAGACCTACAACCTGCTCAAGCTCTTTTCCTTCCGGGCAGATATATCCAGGTTTGTGAGATGTAAGACCTGTAACAATGTCAGTATCCATATCAAGAACACCAGTTCTTTCTTTTCCATCCAAACCGATAGATTTCTTGTTGTGTTCTTCTTTCTGAAGTCTCTGAAGCTCGTCAAACAGCTTTTTTGTTGCCGCTGTAGGACCTGCGAGGAATTTATTGTCTCCGTCATAAGGAGTGTAGTTGTTCTGGATGAAGTCACGAACGTTAACTTCTTCTTTCCACAAACGACCTGCAAAACCATTCCATTCTTCTTTCTGGATCATATCTTTTGTACCTCTCAAAAAAATGATTAGTTTACTTTTTAGAAACAGAAAAACTTTTTCAAGCTTTTATCCGTTCCTTTCTAATAATAATATAAAGAATCTCAAAACTCAATTAAAATTCTACAAAAAAAACTATATTTAGTGTAGTTTGCCAAAAAAATCATATAAAAAACACTAGAGATTTTTTATTCTGATTTCATTTTAAATATTTATCCACTTTTATTTATATTTATGCAATTTTTTTGCGTAAATATACAAAAGTTCAGAAATTTTCCCCGGACTGAAATCAGCGGGCCTCGTCCATTGGAATGTCCCGGATTTTCTTCACGTAAATTCTGCGCATAAAAACCAGCGACATTCCCACCGACATAAATTCTGCGATTATGAAGCACCACCAAACATTGTCAACATTTCCAGTCTTTGAAAGGAAATATGCGGCCGGAAGAAAAACAACAATCTGCCGAGCAAAAGAAACAATCATGCTGTAGACAGCGTTTCCGAACGCCTGGAATACAGATGAAAGAGTTATTGCGATGGCGGCTCCAAAAAAGCTTGGGGCAATCAGCCGCAGAGCGACTATTCCCATGCGCTTCATTTCCGGAGTTGCGCTGAACATTGAAAAAAGCTGCCCCGGAAGAGATTCAAAAAGAACCACGCCGACGGTCATTATGCACAGCGCAAGAAGCAATGCTCCGCGGATTGCGTTTGTAATTCTTCTGTGGTGCATCGCGCCGAAATTGTATGCGATTATAGGAATAATTCCGTTGCAAAGCCCGAAAACCGGCATAAAAACAAAACTGTTCAGCTTGAAGTAAACGCCGTAGACCGCAATCGCTGTATCACCGCCGTTCGGAGTTCCGCCAAGAATCAGGTTCATAAAATATGTGATTACAGAAGTAATCGAAGTCATCAGGATTGAAGGAACTGCGACTTTGTAAATCTGCGCGACAATCCTGCCTTCAAGCAGAATATTTTTGAATTTCAGCTGGATATCGTGGTTTTTCTTTATGTTAAGACAAAGAGAAACACAGCCGCCGATAATCTGGCCAAGAACTGTAGCAAGCGCGGCGCCTTTTATTCCCATTGCAGGGAACGGCCCGATTCCGAAAATGAAAAGCGGATCGAACACACAATTGAACACCGCGCCAACAATCTGCGAGATCATGGAAAGGAACGTTCTTCCTGTTGCCTGAAGAAGCCTGTCGAACATAGTTCCCACAATCGGCCCAAGTCCAAGAATAAGAATGATGTCAAGATATTCTTTTCCGTATTCAATGATAGCCTGGTTCTGAGTCTGTGAGCGCAGATACGGTCCAGTAACAAGAGTTCCAACAACCGCGAACACAATCCATGTTATAATAGAAAGAACAATTCCGTTCATTGCGGACTTATTAACGTCTTCCTGATTTTTCTGGCCGAGCCGCAAAGAAAGCAGGGCATTAACGCCGACTGAAGTTCCAACTCCGAACGCAACCATAAGATTCTGAATCGGGAACGCCAGCGAAACCGCCGTCAGGGCTTCCTCGCCAATCATTCCAACGAAAATAGAGTCAACGATATTGTACAAAGCCATAATGAGCATTGAAAACATTATTGGCAATGACATATTTAAAATAAGTTTCATGACGGGCATTGAGCCCATCTTGTTTTCTGTAGACATAAATTATCCTGTGAAAAAAATTAGTCGAGCAGCGCGTCGAGTTCCGCAGTAATCTTGGCTTTGTCCATTTTCTGGCCGATTATGCAGAGCTTTATCATGCGGTCGCCGACTTTTTCATCCCACTCCTCGCGCATTTTCGGCTCCTGGGCAAGAACTTCCTCCTGCTCAGCCTTAGGCGCGGCGGCAAGCCAAGTTCCAGAGGCTCCGGCAGAAATCTGTCTTCCTGAAGTTTCAAAAACATAAGCCATGTTCTGCTCGTCGCTGAACCATACAACGCCTTTCGAGCGGATAATATTTCTTGGCCATCTTCCAGCATATTCCTCAAGTTTTTCGCGGTTGAAAGGTCGTCTTCTGTAGTAAACAAAATTTCCGATTCCGTATTCGTCCTCGTCGCTGCCAGAGTCGCCTTCATGCTTGTGCTCGTGGTGATGATGCTCATGCTCGCCGTGCTCATCATGCTCATGTTCATCGTGGTCATGGTCGTGTTCGTCGTGATCGTCTTCTTCCGCGGATTCAAGGTGCTGAACCCATGCCGCGCTTTCAAAAACAGCGTCAAAATCAAAACGGTCTGTTGAAAGAATATCCTCAACATCAACGTTTCCGCGCTCCGCCTCAATAACTTTTACGTGCGGCTGAAGAGCTTTTACTACCGCGCGGACTTTTTTCATTTCTTCTGGAGTAACCAAATCTTTTTTGTTCACAATCAATGTCGAGCAGAATTCAATCTGCTGAACAAGAAGCGACTCCAGATCCTCTTCATCCATGTCTTTTTTAAGAAGCTGGTCGCCGGCAGAAAATTCATCCACAAGGCGTTTCGCGTCAACAACAGAAACAACGTTGTCAAGGCGGCCGTTTTCAATCTGCATGATTGCCTGGGCAATCGGCATTGGCTCGCACACGCCGGAAGCTTCAATCAGAATGTAGTCGAACTTTCCGGAAGAAATAAGATTTTCAATCTGCTGAACAAGATCTGATTTCAATGTGCAGCAAATACAGCCGTTCTGAAGCCCGATGATGCTTGAAGTGTCAGTTATGTTAGCCTCTTTTGAAATGAGCGTCTGGTCAACGTTTATTTCACCGATATCATTTACAATTACCGCAACTTTATAGCCTTTCTGGTTTGTAAGAACTTTATTGAGCAAAGTTGTTTTTCCTGCTCCAAGATAACCGCAGAGCAGAGTGATTGGAACTAGCTTTTTAGACATTTTATTTTACCTCTGTTTATTTTTTGAATTCTCCAGTTGAATTTTCTAGGAATTTAGCAAAGCCGCAAGATCTTTCGCAGTGAAATGCAAATCCTCCGCAACTTTAGCGGCCGGACCTGACTCGCCGAAGCGGTTTATGCAGAACAAATCCTTCCGGCTTGTGGCATAATGCTTCCAGTTTGCGCTGATTCCAGCTTCTGCGCACACAACGCGTTTTGCGCCGCCGATAATTTCAGCCTGTGCGCCTTCATCAAGCTCGTCGAATTTGTTGTAGTCAATGACAGAAACAACGCGGATTTTCTTGTTTCCAGAAATAGAAGCCGCTTCAATTGAAGTTGAAACTTCCGAGCCGGTCGCAAGAATCGTGATTTCCGGAGTTCCATCGCAGTCAAGAGCGACATAAGCGCCGTTCTTTCGGATATTTTCCTTCCAGTTTTTGTCAGCCTTTGCAAAGCCCTGGATTGCCTGCCGTGTAAGCGCAATGCAGACAGGATGATTTTTTGACTCGTAGGCCATTTTCCATGCCTCAAGCGTTTCCTGGGCATCCGCCGGGCGCAGAACCTGAACATTCGGGATTGCCCGCAGAGAAGCCAAAGTTTCAACCGGCTGATGGGTCGGACCGTCCTCGCCTACATAAATCGAGTCGTGTGTAAGAACGTAAATGTTCGGCAGATTCATAAGAGCCGCAACGCGGAGCTGAGCCCTAAGATAATCAGCAAAAACAAGGAAAGTCGCGCAGAAAGGACGCAGACCGCCGTGCAAATTCATTCCGGAAACAACCGCGCTCATTGCAAATTCGCGGATTCCGAACTCAATTGTCCGTCCAGTTCTGTTCTGAGAAGTGAAAATTCCGCCGCAATCCTTAAGAACGGTTTTGTTAGGCCCCGCAAGATCCGCTGAGCCGCCCACAAGATTTTCATATTTCTGAGCCATATAGTTCAGGGCTTTTCCGCTGGCATCGCGGGTCGCCATTTTGTCTGTGTCTGCAAATTCAAGCCCCTCAACCTGGCTTGTAGGCTGGTCACTGAAATATTCATCCCATTTTTTGCGCAAATCCGGATTTTCTTTTGACCATGCCTCGAATTCTGCGTTCCAGGAATTTTCCTTTGCAGCCCATTCAGCTTTTTTTGCGTTGAAATATTCATAGGCTTCAGGAACAACATAGAATTCCTTGTCCTCCGGAATTCCAAGAACTTTTTTTGCATGCTTTATTCCTTCCTCGCCAAGCGGCGCACCGTGAGTGTCGGCAGTTCCCTGCTTCGGTGAAGAAAATCCGATTATTGACTTCAAAATGATAAGGCTCGGCTTGTCAGCGCATTTTTTTGCTTCCTCAACAAGCTCCAAAATCTGAGCCGGATTGTACATATCTCCGCGAAGAACCTGCCATCCGTACGCTTCATAGCGTTTAGCAATGTCTTCATTGAAGGTGATGTCCGTAGAGCCGTCAATTGAAATTTTATTCATATCATAGAAAACAATAAGTTTTCCAAGCTTTAAAGTTCCCGCAAGCGACGAAGCTTCAGAAGAAACGCCTTCCTCAAGGCAGCCTTCGCCAACAAGGGAATAAGTGTAATGATCAACAATTTTATGAGATGGAGTATTGAACCGCGCGGCGAGCATGCTTTCCGCAACAGCCATTCCCACAGCCATTGAAACGCCCTGGCCGAGCGGACCGGCTGTACATTCAACTCCGTCTGTAACGCCGTACTCAGGATGGCCGCAGCATACGCTTCCAACCTGGCGGAATGATTTTATATCTTCAAGAGTAATCTTGTATCCGCTCAAATGAAGAATCGAATACAAAAGCATTGAACCATGTCCAGCAGACAAAACAAAACGGTCTCTGTCTGCCCATTTAGAATCAGCAGGATTGTGCTTCAGGATTTCTCCGTAAAGGACTGCGGCCACTTCCGCCGCACCAAGAGGAGTTCCCGGATGTCCAGAATTCGCTTTCTGAATCGCATCCATCGACAAGCTTCGGATAGAAGTTGCTACAGCCTTAATCGCTTTCTCGTTCATCTTAAACCTCTAAAGTGTTATGTGGAACTGCAAAAATCTGCATTCAAGTGCATTTTTGAAGAACCTTTTAATTTAGCCCGAATTTCGAATTTTTTTGCAAATTATGAAAAAACGCTTCCGGCATATTTCCAGTTTGCTCCAGATGGATTTGGCTCGCGCTTCGCTTGTGTTTGTTCGGGTGCTCCGCACTTTAATTAATCCAATCGCCAAAAATCTTCACAAACTGAAAATCTGCCTGCGCTTTTATTTTTTTCACAAAAAACCCGACATTCAGACAATTTATGTAAAACCGACGCTCCTCAGGATAAATTTCTTATCACGTTGAGCAGTTCAGCCTCACCTGCGTTTTTTTCCAGCAGCTTCTTGAATTCCCTGTTCTGAAAAAGCTGCACAAGCTCTGAAAGCACTTGTAAATGAGTATGCTGGTTTGCGGTAAGAATGACAAACATCACGAAAACCTTTCTTTCATCCGGCGCCTGCATATCGATTGGATTTTTCAGATACACAATGCTGATTCTCTGCTCGTTTTCGTCCTTTACAATAGGAATTCTGGCATGAGGCAAAGCAATTCCGTTGCCGACCGCAGTGCTCATGATTTTTTCCCGCTCGCACAAGGCTTTCAGAACAGTCTCAGCAGACATTCCGGCAGGAAGGCTTATCATTCCTGTGATTTTTTTGTAAATTTCTTCCGGAGAAGAACCTTCCACGCCGCTGAAAACACCGCCCTTATGAATAAGCTCCGCAAGATTTACTGCCATTTTTTACTCCGATAAAATTTATTTTAGAACTACAAATCCATTCTTGGATTCCCTGGCGATAACCGCGCGCAAATCCTCCTCGATGCAGTCGAAATTCAGCTGCATTCCGTCCACGGAAATTGAAATCTCATTCATATCGTGAACCACAGAAGCCGAATCTGACTCGCAGGCTTCAAGCACATGATTTATATGAGCATAAATCTGCGAAAGAACCACAAGCGACTGCTGCGGAAAAACCGAAAGGTCTGCACAAGCCAAATCAATTGAATAAACAAGCGAATTCACCTGGCAGAACAGATCCAGAATTCTATGGCGCAGTCTGCTTATCTCAGAATCTGCAAAACGGTTGTAATTTGCAGAAATTATATCATGCCGGTTTTTCAAGTGCAATAACATCATCTTGCGCTGGACGGCGGAAATTCTGTATGAATTCGGATACAGTTTCTGAAGCAGAAGCTCCATGTCGCAAACTTTGCTGTAAAGCTGGTCTTTTATGGCTGAGTCGACAATGTAGTCCGGAATTTTTTCAAATTTTTCAGCGGAAGGCTTAAATTCAGGTTCTTCAGGAGAAGGCGCGTATTCAGTTTCATTCCAGCTGCCGATTGCCGGAACATCCTCGCCCTTGAACCAGAGCCGGGTTTCAACTCCGAAAAGCTCAAAGCCGATTTTCTTTGTCCTGATGAAAAATTCTTCTATTGAACCGCAGTTTTTCACGCAAAGCTCGGCGCGGTTTTCCGCAAAAACCATGGAAAGCTGCTCTTCAATCGAGCCGACCGGCCCAACAATCTTAAAGCTTTCCAGAAGATGCTTTTCAAGCAGGGAATACCAACGCTCGCGCTCAATGTCGTCGTTTGTCATCTGGAAATGGTTTTCGGCGCGCGGAACAAAATCAATGTCAACAATGCAGTTGTCCCAGTCAATAACGCGGCAGACAAGCCTGTCCCCGAACTTGAATCCGTTTTTCACAAGCAGGTCAGTTGAAACACCTGTAACCTTGACAACGGGCGGAAGCGTGTAATCCAGCGCGGCCAGATCCATTCCAGCGTTCGCCGGGTCCTGCGCGATATACTGCGGAGAATATTCGTCGCCGTAGAGCGTGAACAAATCCAGCAAAAAAGAGCTGTCCATTTCAACAACTTTATGAGAGAGAACGTGTTTTTTATAAACAAAAGTTATGCTGCACGGCAGAACATCCGGGTCAACGAACGGCATGCAGCGGTGCCCCGTAATAAAAACGCCCTTGTCAAGCTCCTTGCGCTCAGGTTTTATGCTGAAAAAACGTTCGGTAAACATACATGCCCTGGTGGCGTACAATCCATTTGCCAGGCTGAAAACATTCGGGTCTGTTTCAAGATAATTAACGCATTCTTCAGCTGTAGCCTTCACTCCGCATTTTGACAAAAATTCTGAAAAAATTCTTGCGCTGAAAGGTTCTGTGTATGTGCGGATGAATTTATGCACCAAGGTTTCTGCTAGTATTTTCATACTATAAAGATAACAAGAGAGCGATTAAAATTCAAATGAAAACTGAATATATTGCATATCCGGAATATTGAGTTTTCCACAAATTCTGAAAGACCGCTTCCGGCATCTTTTCAGTTTGCTCCAGATGGATTTGGCTCGCGCTGCGCTTGCATTAATCCGGGTGCTCCGCACTTTTATGGATTCAATCGACAAAAATCTTCACAAACTGAAAATCTGTCTGCGCTTTTATTTCTTCACCCAAAAAAACGACACTCAGGCTATATAGCAACATTTTACTAATTCCATCCGCACTTCAATTTTTACTAAATGCGAAGGATTTCAAATTCTTCTTTGATCTGCGGGGCGCGGCTTTCATTTGCTATTGCGTTTTGAAAATGATATAATTTAGAACATTTTTTCAAGGAATATGACAGATGTTAAATTTTCTTTACACGGTAATAATCTATCCGCTTATCCAGATTATCGAATTTTCTTTTGTTCTTTTTGACAGTGTTTTCAAAAACCAGGGAATTGCGGTTATCGGCGTAAGCCTTGCGGTTTCAATTCTTTGTCTTCCGCTTTACATCGTTGCGGAGCACTGGCAGCAAATCCAGCGCGACACTGAAAAAAAGCTCGAGCCTGGAATCCAGAGAATCAAATCTGTTTTCAAAGGCGATGAGCAGTACATGATTCTTACAACTTTCTACAAGGAAAACCATTATCATCCACTCATGGCGCTGCGCTCGTCGTTCGGGCTTCTGATTCAGATTCCGTTCTTCATGGCGGCGTATTCGTTCCTTTCAAACCTTGAATCGCTCCGCGGCTATTCTTTCCTTTTCATCCGTGACATGGGCGCGCAGGATGCTCTTTTTTCAATCGGTGGATTTCCGGTAAATGTGCTTCCAATCGCGATGACGCTCATAAACATAATCGCCGGCGCAATCTACACAAAAGGATTCAAATTCAAGGACAAGATTACTATTTACGGAATGGCTCTGATTTTCCTTGTAATCCTTTATTCTTCGCCAGCGGGGCTTGTTCTTTACTGGACGATGAACAACGTCTTTTCTCTTGTGAAAAATATCTTCTATAAAATAAAGAATCCTGCGAAAGTTCTGTACATCATATTTGCGGCGGCGATTTTCGGGCTTGATTTCTACGTTCTTTTTGTGCACAACGGATTTCTGCACAAAAGAATTCTTCTTGCGGCAATAGCGACCGCGCTTCTTGGAGTTCCTTTCCTTGCAAAATATGTTTCGCGCCTTCTGGACACAACTTTGAAATCGCTCGCGGAAAACAAAAAAAGCCGGTTCGGAATTTTCTTTGTTTCAAGCGTTGCGCTCTGCCTTTTCGCCGGAAGCGTGATTCCTTCATTCATCATAGGTTCTTCTCCTGTTGAATTTTCAAACATCGACGGATACGGTTCGCCGCTTTACTTCATCTATAATTCAACAATCCAGACGTTCGGACTTTTTGTGTTCTGGATGAGCTGCGTCTACTTTCTGTTCAACGCCAGAATTCAGGCTGGATTCGCGGTTGTTATGCCTGTTCTGCTTTTTATTGCGCTGATTGACGCATTCGTTTTTTCAGGCGACTACGGAACTCTTTCGCGGCTGATAACTTTTGCGGAAAACATTGATTCAGCTCCTGTCTGGCAGTCGGTTCTGAATTCAATCTGCATAATTATTGCGGTCTGCGTTCCAGTCATTCTTCTTAAATTCAAAAAGGAAAAAATTCTGAACGGAATTCTTGCGGTGATTCTTATTGCGGAAGCCGGAATTTCTGTTGTTCACATCGCGCAGATTCAGAAAGGCTACTCGGAATACAAAAAAACAGTCGCGGACAAAATTCAGGAAGTTGACTCGATTTCGCCTTTGTACCACGTTTCAAAGACAGGAAAAAATGTGTTTGTGATTATGCTCGACCGCGCGGAAAATTCTTATGTCGTTCCGATTTTTGAGGCTTTTCCTGAACTTTACGACATTTACGACGGATTCACGCTTTACCACAACACAGCTTCATGGAACCAGGGAACTTTGCTCGCCTCACCGCCTTTGTTCGGCGGATACGAATACATTCCTTCGGAAATAAACAAACGGAAAACTGAAAAACTTGTTGACAAGCAGAACGAAGCTCTTCTGACGCTTCCACGCATTTTCACCGAGCAGGCGGATTTTACAGCGCAGGTTTCGGACTTGAGCTGGGCAAACTACAGCTGGATTCCGGATATGTCAATCTGCGCGCCATACGAAAAAATCGAAGGATTCAACGTTGAAAGAAAATACACTGACCTCTGGGTAAAGCAAAATCCGGACAAAGTGCGGGCAAACATCACAAGCACCTGCCTGAAGCGAAATCTTGTATGGTTCAGTCTTTTCAAGGCCGTGCCGCTTTTTGCGCGCGACAGCATTTACGATGACGGCTCGTGGTGGTCTTCAGACGAACAGACTTCAGACATAATGGAATTCATCGACTACTATTCCGCGCTCGACTATATGCCTGAGCTCACCGATTTTTCAGCGGAAGGAAACAAATTCTTCGCGATTGTAAACGACACCACCCATTCAGGGCAGGTTCTTCAGGCTCCGGACTACGTTCCGTCAATTGATGTTGAGGACAGAACCCATTCAAAAGTTGAAAAATACAGAAGCGTTTCAGGAAATATCGCGGCGTTCAAACGGTTCGGCGAGTGGCTTCAGTATTTAAAGGAAAACGGCTGCTACGACAACTCGCGCATTATCTTTGTGGCTGACCACGGAATCGGAACAACTGAAGGATTCAAGCTGGATTTTGAGCAGACAGAATTTCCGCAGGGATATAATCCTGACCACAACCATCCGCTTCTTCTGGTGAAAGATTTCAACGCGAAAGGAAAACTTTCCGTAAATGAAGATTTCATGACAAACGCGGATGTGCCGGCGATTGCGACAAAGGGAATAATTGAAAACCCGAAAAATCCTGCGACCGGAAAAGAAATCAAGGAAATTCCTCCGGAACAGAAAAAAGCTTCCGGCGTAGTTCTTACACACAACTGGCGGCCGGGCGGAAACGGACTGAACACATTCACCGTTCCGGAAGACGACTGGTACACAATTTCAGAAAATATCTTTGAAGCTAAAAACTGGCAGAAAGGAATAAAATAATCATGGGAGAAAATATGATTTCGACAACATTTTTACCACTTTACATTGACCCAGGCACGGGCTCAATGCTTTTCAGCATCCTGATTGGAGCAGCGGCAACAGTCTTCTTTTTGTTCCGCGCGCTTTTGCTGAAGCTTAAATTCTTCTTTTCCGGGAAAAAAGACGGAAGCGCACAGCTGGATTCTTCATACAAACCTTACGTAATATACAACGAAGGAAACCAGTACTGGAACACGTTCAAGCCGGTTGTAGAAGAATTCGAGGCGCGAAAAATTCCTCTTGAATATCTTACTTCCTCAAAGACAGACCCGGTTTTTGAGCAGAAATACAACTATGTGAAGGCGGAATTCATCGGCGAAGGAAACGCGGCTTTTGCAAAGCTCAATATGCTTAGCGCCGGAGTTGTGCTGATGACGACACCTGGACTTCAGGTTTACCAGCTTAAACGCAGCAAAAACGTAAAGCATTACTCGCACGTGCTGCACATGCCGAACGACGCCACAACCTACAGGCTTTTCGGACTTGATTTCTTTGATTCAGTTCTTCTTACAGGCGATTACCAGGCGGCAGACATCCGTTACCTTGAAGAAAAACGCGGAATCAGCAAAAAAGAGCTGGTTACAGTCGGCTGTCCGTACCTTGACGTATACAAGAAAAATATCGCTGAAATCCCGGAAGAAGAAAACCATCCGTTCACGGTTCTGGTTTCACCAAGCTGGGGCGACGTTGGAATTCTTAAAAAGTACGGAGAAAAACTTCTTGATCCGCTTTCAAAAACTGGATGGCGGATTATTGTGCGTCCTCATCCGCAGTCAAAAAAATCAGAGGCGGAAATGCTCGACCGACTTGCCGCGCGCTACAAGGACAACGCGAATATTGTGTGGGACTACGAGCGGCAGAATATTTTCTCCCTTAAAAAAGCCGACATTATGATTTCAGATTTTTCCGGAATCATTTTTGACTACACATTCCTTTGCGACAAGCCGGTTATGTACGTGAACGCCGGAATGGACCTTCGCCCTTACGATGCCTACGACCTTGACGGAAAAGAACTTTGGCAGTATTCAGTTTTGAAAAAATTCGGAACAGAACTGAAAGAAGAGCAGTTCGCGAACATAAAAGAAGTAATCCAGTCCGTAAGCGACTCCAAGCAGCTTGAAGAAGCCCGCCACGCCGCAAAAGCCGAAGCCTGGATGCACGAAGACGAAGCCGGAAAAAACATCGCCGACTTTATGATCAGCAAAGTGGAAACTTCCGGCGAGAAGAATTAGAAATTAAACAAAAGAATTCATATTTTCAAAAAACTCAGGCAGAAAGAATATTTGCCTGAGTTTTTTATTTTTTATTTGCAGCTTTCGCTTAGCTCCTGGTGTTTTCTTAGGAGTTCGGTTGTAAGAGTTTCAGGGAAGATTTTGCTGTTGGAAGCCTGGTTTTCAGGGCTGACAGTTTCGCCTTTGTACAGCACGACTGGATAATCCTTTATGATATCCGCGCGGGCTTTTTCAACTATACATTCAGCCATTTCCATTGCAAGCGGATTGTATTTTTTCTTGTTTATTACCGCGATTGATTCTGTAAGGGAGAAATTTCCTTCAACTGGGTCTACAAAATCAACTGGAAGCCCTGCTTTCTTGTCGCGGACTGCCTGATGCCTTAGTCCGAATCCGACTGCAACTTCGCCGGAACGAATCTTTTTTATCGGGCCTGAACCTGAAAGCTCAAGATGCGGGCCGGCGTTGTTGTAAATCGCCTTAAGTGCCTGTTTCGCGCCGTCCTCGCCGTATTCAGAAATAAGAGCCTGAACCATGAGCCACGCAGTTGTGCTTCCCATTGGATCAACAACGCTGACAAGATTTTTATACTCAGGATTTCCCAAATCTTTTATGCTTTTCGGGTACGGAATTTTATCTTCTTTCAGAAGTTTTGTGTTCACTATGACTGCGCCCTGAAGAGCAATGAGCGGAGTGTAGAACGCCGGATGCTCAACTGTTGAATTTGTTTCAAAAGTCAAATCCTTGAACATATTGTTCATTTTCTGCGCGCTTTCAATGTAGAAAGAGCTCATTGTAACAAGATCCGCCTCGATGTCAGAACCTTCGGCAAAAAGTTTTCCGCCAAGCTCGCTTGTTCCAAACGACTGGAAAATGTACTTTCCGGCATAACCGTTTTCGTCAAGGGCTTTTTTTACAGAAACAGCCGCCTCGTCGTCCGCATTTGAATAAATAATCACCTGCTTTTCCGCCGGATTCTTTTTTGAGCAGCCGGCAAGCGCAAGCACAGAAACCACGGCAAACGCCGCAAAATTCAATTTCCTCATATACTGTCCTAAAACAAAAGATTCTATATTATTGCACATCTGCAAAATCTTGAAAACAACCAGAATCTTCCGCGCAGAAAATTTTTCTGGAATTTTACAAAAAACCGACTGCATGAAAAAATTAAGCCAGCCTTTTTTCCGCTGGAACAGAACTCTCCTGCATAAGCAAATTTGGAACATACAAGTCTTCATCAAGCGAATCCCAGTGGATTCCGATTCCGTTGCCGCTTAATTCATAGTTCGACAAATCCGATTCAGAGGCATTTTCCAGGCTTGGAAAATACGCCTTGGGAACAGAAAGCTGCCTGCCGTCCACAAGAGAAATCCAGATGTTGCAGTCATCGAACCAGACTGATTTTGCCCTAGGGTTTTCTTTAGGCATAAATAAAATATAACACAAAATCTGCGTGAAAGCCAATTTTTTTGCTTCCGGCGTAGGAGAATGCGGCAGGGATTGGAAGGGCCGCGGAGCGGTTCTGGAGCGAAACGTATGTGGAGCGGAAGAATGGAGGCGGAAGACGGAACCCTGGAAAGCCCGGTTTTTGCACAGCGGAGCGAAGTAAAAAGCCGCCCAAAATAAAAAAATCACTTGAAAAACACATAAAATTCACTTATATTCGATGTGTAAACACTTGTTTTTTTTATTTGGAGGAAAATATGGCGAATCTTACAATTACTCTTGATGACCAGGACAAAAAGGACATCGCGGCTTTCTGCGAGCAGGTTGGAATGACGGTTTCGGGGCTTTACAATGTTTTTACGAAGCAGGTTATCCGCGAGGGGCGAATTCCGTTTGAAATCGGTGTTGACAGGCCGAACCGCAAGACGATAAAGGCGATGAAGGAAGGCGACAGGATTGCGGATGATCCGAATGTGAAGGGATATAACAATGTTCAGGACTTGATGGAGGCGCTGTTAAAATAATGGAATTTTCAACAAAAAGAACAAAATATGAAGTAAAATTTACTTCGGCAATGAAAAAAGATATGAAATTAGCGGCAAAACGCCATTATGACTTGAGCTTGTTCGCTGAAATCGTGGAAAAACTTGCGAACGACCTTCCTTTGGATGAAAAATACCACGACCATGCGCTGGAGGGAAACTGGGCGAACCACAGGGAATGTCATATAAGAAACGACTGGCTTTTGATTTACCAGAAAAAAGGTGAAATTCTTGTGCTGGAGCTTTCGCGCACGGGAACACACGCTGACTTGTTCGGAAAATAATATGGCGACTTCAAAGGAATATATTGATTTTGTGCGCGGGCAGATTGCGCTATACGGCGAGCCTGCCAGGCGGAAAATGTTCGGCGAATATATGGTTTATCTTGGCGGAAAGCCGGTTCTTCTTGTATGCGACAACACGGTTTTTGTAAAAAAACTTGCGGAAACTGAGCCGCTCATGAAAGAATTCAGCGCGGAAAGCGGTTTTCCGTATGAAGGCGCAAAGGAGCATTTTATTCTGGACATAGAAAACCGTGCGCTTTTAGATAAAATCATTCCGCTGCTTGAAAAAATCACGCCGGTTCCAGCCAAGCGGAAAAAATCAAAGACCGGGAAATGATTTTTTTTTTAATTCCTATTTATTCCACTTTTTCCATCTTCTTCTTTGCAAATTCCATCCCGGCAAGCGCGGCGATTCCCACAAGAAAGGCCGGAACGCTGAAAGTTGAAAGCGAAAGCGGCGCGAGCGGAACTTTGAGGGAAGACGGACCATAGGCAATCGCATAAAGCGAGCCGAGCACAAGCCCCGCGACCAGAAATACCATCTGGGGGCGGA
The DNA here is from genome assembly GCA_934718065.1 of uncultured Treponema sp. Classification (GTDB taxonomy): domain Bacteria; phylum Spirochaetota; class Spirochaetia; order Treponematales; family Treponemataceae; genus Treponema_D. The sequence continues at coordinate 23,699 of CAKUZR010000005.1, read as the reverse complement.
ACTTTTCAAGCAGAAGGCTGATTCCTCCTGCCGCGGAAAAAAGCCCTGCGATAAGCCCCAGGACAAGGCAGACGCATCCGCCGGCAAACTCAAAGTTTCCCGCCATAACTTCCTTGAACGCGCTTACGGCAGGCACGTAAATTCCGCAGATTAGAAGAACTGTCGAGCCGGAAATTCCCGGAAGAATCATCGCGGTGACGGCTGCGACTCCAGATGCGAAAATAAAAAGATACTGCCAGAAATTCAGCGCGGAAAAATCAACAACGCTGTTTCCGGGGAAGAAATTTTTGAGCATAGTGAGCGCAACCACAAGAAACGCACCCACAAGACCAAAAATGCAGTAGCGCAGGTTGTTTTTCAGAACAGATTTTTCCTCGTGCAGAATGCAGAAAAACGCCGCAAGGCTAAGCCCCATAAACGCAGACGAAAGCGCATAAATGTGCGTGCTGAAAATCCGCGAAAGAACAAGAATGCAAAGCGCCATTCCCGGAAGCCACCCGGCGCAGAAAACGCACAGATACAAAAACGCCGCCTTCCGCTCCACGCCGTTGTTTTTCAAAAGCGAGCCGATTGCACCGACAAGCCTTTCGTAAAATCCCATGATGAATGCGACTGTTCCGCCCGAAATCCCCGGCACGCTGTCCGCCACCGCCATGCAAAGCCCGTGAAACGCAGTAATAAATTTTCTCATGATTTTCCTTCCATTAATTTGAAAATATTTTACACGGACTTTATAAACTAAGATTTACAAGATTTTAAACAGAATTTAAATTTTGCGCGGAAAGCACGAGCCAAATCCATCTGGAGCAAACTGGAAATATGCCGAAAGTGTTCTTTCAGAATTTACGAAAAACTAAAATTATGCGGACGCGTTAGGGATTGTAGCGGCAAGCCGCAGGCTTGTTGCGGAGCGAAACGAAGTGAAGCGGAGCAATGGAAGCGGAAGCTGGAACCGCGCAAAGCCCGACGGCGGCTTGCCGCCGGAACGCCCGGATGAAAAATCTGATGAAAAATTATTTTTCGGGGATGCAAAACCTGTAGCCTGCGCCCCAGACGGTTTCGATGTATTCCGGCTCGGACGGGTCGGCTTCGATTTTTTCGCGGATCCGGTTTATGTGCACGGCGACGGTGGCGTTGTCGCCCATTGTCTCAAGCCCCCAGACTTCCTCGTAGAGGGTTTCGCGGTCGAAGACTATGTCGCGGTGGTTTATCAGGAACAGCAGCAGCTCGAACTCCTTGTTTTTCAGGGCGATTTCTTTTCCGTCTGAATAGACTCGGCGCGAGACTGTGTTCACGGTGATTTTTCCGGCGCGGATTTCCTCGGCCGGCGTTTTTCTTGCGCGGCTGAGACGCTCGCGGATTGCAAGATGCGCTTTTATCCGGGCGAGAAGAACTGCGAGAGAGAACGGCTTTTCAATGTAGTCGTCCGCTCCGTAGCCAAGTCCGCGGATTTTGTCTGAATCGTCAAGGCGCGCGGAGACAATTAGAACCGGGATGTCGCTCTTTTCGCGGAACCGGCGGCAAAGGGTGAAGCCGTCTGTTCCCGGAAGCATAAGGTCGAGAAGAACAAGGCTGTATTTTTTTGAAAGGAATTTTTCGAGCGCGGAGTCGCCGTCGGGGGCAATTTCGCACGAAAATCCGTTCGCGCAAAGGTAGTCGCTTTCCACTTTTGAAATCGCGCTGTCATCTTCAACAATCAGAATCCGCTTTTTTTCATCCTGACTTTCATTCTGATTTTTGTTCTTTGGTTGATTTTTATTCTGGCTCTGTCCGTTCTCAATGTTTTTTTCAATGTTCATTTTTTATCTCCGGGAATTCAAGGTGAATGCAAAGTCCGCGCGGCTCGTTTTTTTCCGCCGAGACAGTTCCGCCCATCTGTTCCATTGATTTTTTCACAATCGCAAGCCCAAGTCCGCTTCCGCCGGCAGGATTTTTGCGCGCCTTGTCTTTTCTGTAGAACAGCGTGAAGAGCTTTTCAAGGCTGCCTTCCGCGCCCGGCCCGTCGTCCCTGAAGAAAATGTGGACTTTTCCGCCGCAGGATTTTATCACGGCTTCGAGCGCGGGCGTTTCCCGGTCGCTGTATTTCAGGCTGTTGTCAATGCAGTTCTGGACAATCCTGGCGAACTGCTCCTTGTCGGCCTTTATGCGGCACGGCGGAAGATTGTCACCTTCAACCTTGAAAATGAATTTTTTTGAGGCGGCGGCGAAACTTTGCGCTGTCTTTTCAATGATTTTCTCCGGGCTGAAAACTTCAAGCTTAAGCGGAAAATTATCCAGCTCCATTTTTGAGAAAAGAAAAATCTGGTTTATCATGCGCTCAATCACAAGCTCTTTTTCAAGAATCGTGTCAAGATAGGATTTTTTCTGCTCAGGCGAAGAGGGAATTCCTTCAACAAGGCTTTCGCAGCAGGCCCGGATTGCAGTCAGCGGAGTGCGCAGGTCGTGTGAAATTCCTGCGATAAGCTCCTTGCGGCTCTGCTCGTCGTTCTGCCGGGCAATCATCGCCTCCTTCAGTTTCTTGGAAAGCAGGTCCATCGCGGAACAGATGTCCTTGAACTCGTCATCGCGGCCGTAGTCCAGCGGATGCTCAAGGTCGCCTTTCTGGATTCTGCGGACGGAAGATTCAAGCAGGCTGAGCGGCTCCAGAATCCTTTTAAAAAGCGCTCGGCTCAGAAAATAGTTTGAAAGAAAAACTGAAAGAAAAATCATCGTTCCGAACACAAGCGCGAGGGCGACGACGCATTTCAAGAAGACATCGCGCACAGGCAGAAGCCACTCGCGGATTTCCGCAATCTCGTGGAAAATTTCAGAAGGAATTCCGCCGGCATCGCTTTCCAGAAGCGAGTCCACCCTAAGATAAGTTCCGCAGAAAAGCAGCACCATGACAAGCAGCGGAAAAAGCACCATTAGAATATTTGAAACGTACATCTGTCTTTTAATCGTCATGCTTATAATATAGAAGATTTTTGTTTCGTACGCCACAAAACTGCAAGGGAATTTAAATTCTGTTTAAAAATCAGGTTCCGGGGAAGGAGATTTTGAAATGCTCGGTGTTGATTTCGTCAGATTATGCGGAGCACACACGTAAGATTCAATAAATTGTGGAAAAATTCATAAAAATGAAGTACTATTTTTCAGTATGCAGGCGAAGCCTTTTGTAAAATGGGCTGGCGGAAAAAGCCAGCTGCTTGAAAAAATCAGAGAAAAATATCCGCAAAAAATCAAAAAATACTGCGAGCCTTTTGTTGGCGGCGGCGCGGTGCTGCTTGACATTTTAAATAACTTTCATCCAGAAAAAATTTTAATAAACGATATAAACAAAGATCTTATAAACACTTACAGCCAGGTAAGAGATAATCCTGATATGCTGATTTCAAAATTGGCGGAACTTCAGGATATTTACAGAAATCAGCCTTCAGAAAAAAACAAAGAGCTTTTTTACGAAAAACGCAGCAGGTTCAATGAGCTGAAAATAAGTGAAAATGACGCTGAAAATCTTGAAAAAGCGGCTCTTTTCATTTTCTTGAACAAGACCTGTTTCAATGGTCTTTACCGTGTGAACAAAAAAGGCGAGTTCAATGTTCCGTTCAACAATGCAAAAAATCCGTTGATTTGCGATGAAGAAAATTTGAAGGCTTGTTCCGGGCTTTTACAAAATGTTCAAATGAAAACCGGCGATTATAAGAATTGCAAAAGTTTTATTGATTCAGAAACTTTCGTTTATCTTGATCCGCCGTATCGACCGCTTACTCAGACTTCGGCTTTTACTTCGTATTCGGAAAACGGATTTTCGGACAAAGAGCAAATCGAGCTTGGAAATTTTATAAAAGAAATTTCAGAAATCGGCGCAAAAGTTCTTGCAAGCAATTCTGACCCAAAGAATACAAACAAAGAAGATAATTTTTTCGATGAACTGTATTCAAACTTTGAAATCAATAGAATCTCCGCTTCAAGAATGATAAATTCAAATGCAAAAAAACGCGGAGCAATCAGCGAGCTTTTAATAAGCAATATTGCAGCGATTTTTTAGGAGAAAAAAGGAGTTTTATGAAACGGAATTTCACAGAGTGGCTTTCAACTTTTCGTGACAGCATTGCGACTTATTCCTATTATATTGATTTTGAAAAAGTCTATGGAAATGTTGAAAATATAAAAATCGAACTGAATATTTTGAATTCTCTGATTGGCTCAAAGTCGATTGAAGAAGATTTTGAGAAAATTCTTTCAAAATACCCGGAAACTTTAAAATGCATTCCGATTCTTCTTGCTGTCCGCAATTCTGAAATTTCAGTTTCTGATGAAACCGGAAGCTTCATTTTTGATTTTTCATCTTCAAAACAAACTGTTTCTGAATATTCTGACTTTATGAAAAAATCCGGACTTTTTAATCTTTTACAGAATCATCTTGTGAACAATCTTGTTGATTATGTTACAGGTGTGGAAACTGGACTTGATTCAAATGGCAGAAAAAATCGCGGCGGTCATCTTATGGAAGACTTAGTTGAAAGCTACATAAAAAAAGCTGGATTTGAAAAGGATAAAAATTATTTTAAGGAAATGTACATTCACGAAATCACGGAAAAATGGAATGTTGATTTATCTGCAATCTCAAATCAAGGGAAAATGGAAAAACGCTTCGATTTTGTTGTAAAGACTGAAAAACAAATTTATGTTGTTGAAACGAACTTTTACGGAAGCGGCGGCTCAAAACTGAATGAAACTGCAAGAAGCTACAAAACTTTATCAGGCGAAATCGACACAATTAGCGGCATAACTTTTGTTTGGTTCACAGACGGAAACGGCTGGCAAAGCGCGCGGCATAACCTTGAAGAAACATTTGATGTGATGGAGAATATCTACAGTATTAATGATATGGAAAATGGAATTATGAGAGAGGTATTTAAATAGATGTCAAATAACATTTCATGGGAAAAAATAGTTAATGATTATCACATATTAAATCATGATTTCTCAAAATCTTATTTTCCTTTAAGTGCAGAACAAATAAAAATTTCTTGCCAGAATTTTAAAAAGACAACAGAAAAAGAAGTTCGAATTCTATGCAAGCAAGATACTAGGGAGTCTAGACCTGATATTTTTATACAAAACAATCTTTTTATTTTGCCAATAAAAAATGGACATTATGCCATTTTGAAAGGCGAAGGTTATGTGGATATTCCAAAAATACAAACAAAGCCTGAAATATATAATTCAAAATTGGATTTTCGACTAGAAAGTTCTGCAATAGGTAATTCCGAAATGCAGTATTTAGATTTTGCTTATGCATCTTCACTTATCAGGACATTTATGAAAGATGATTCATTGTTGCTAACAATAAGAGGAAGAAAGTATACTCCTGATTTTTCTTTCAACATAAACAACATTCCTTTAGAAGTTTCCAGCGTGCAGACTGAAGTTGATGCAGGATATGAGGGGCGTGATAAAATCGTACTTATTGAAGCAAAAAATAATAATGCAACAAATACAATTATAAGACAGTTATATTATCCGTTTAAGCAATGGAAGACTCATACATCAAAAGATGTTATTTCTCTTTTCTTTGAACATGATAAAATCAATTCAACTTTTAATATTTGGCAATATAAATTTGAAGATGAAAACAACTATAACAGCATAAAGCTTGTACGATCTGCTTCATATAAAATTTCTGGACCGAATAGCTAGGAGTGTATTATTTCTATTAAACCATATTATCGTTCAAGCAATTTGGATTTTACTCTTGCAAAAGGTGATTGTTTGGAATTGCTTCCAGATATAAATTTTCAATTTGATATGATTTTCGCTGACCCGCCTTATTTTCTTTCCAATGGAGGAATTTCTGTCCAGTCGGGAAAGCAGGTCAGCGTGAACAAGGGAGAATGGGACAAATCGCACGGGTTTGACGCGGACAATGAATTCAATTATAAATGGCTAAAGCTTTGCCGTGAAAAGCTAAAGGAAAACGGCACAATTTGGATTTCAGGAACATACCACAATATTTTTTCTGTCGCGCAAATGCTGAACAAACTTGATTTTAAGATACTCAACTGCATTACATGGGCAAAGACGAATCCGCCGCCAAATCTTTCCTGCAGGTTTTTCACTCATTCGACTGAATTTATTTTGTGGGCAAGAAAAAATAAAAAAATCACGCATTACTATAATTATGAGCTTATGAAGGAAATCAACGGCGGAACTCAAATGCGGGATTTATGGAGCTTGCCGTCAATCGCAAGATGGGAAAAATCGTGCGGAAAACATCCGACACAAAAGCCGCTTCCGCTGCTGGCCCGGATTATATTGGCAAGCACAAAAGAAAATGGCTGGATTTTAGACCCGTTTGCAGGAAGTTCAACAACAGGAATCGCCGCAAGCCTTTTGGGAAGGCGTTTCCTTGGAATTGACCAGGAGGCCGAATTTCTGGAACTTTCCAAGGCGCGCAGCGAGGAAATCGAAAATCCGCAGATTCGCAATGCTTACCGCGAAAAAATCTTGAAATATTCAGACAAGCCGTTGAAAGAAATTTTAGAGATTCATGAAGATGCTCCGTATTTTGGAATAGATTTGCCAGTCGAATGATTAAAAATTCATTCAACCTAAAAAAAATGCGTTAGGGATGCGCCACAACTTCGTTGTTTGGCGTGGCGGCACAGCCGTTCCAGACCGCTTGCGGTCAAGAGTGAAGCGTAGGAATGCAACCACGGATAGCCCGGCCCGAGCAGAGCGAGGGAAACGCCCTGATATAGTTTCAGTTCAATGCGAAAATCGTTCATCTCAAAAAAATCATTCTGTTTAAGTTTTATTAAAATTTACACGGCGCGCTTCTGCTATAGTTTGCGTATGAAATCAGCATTGAAAGTTGTCCGCGGGGGATTATTTGTTTTGGCCGCGGTGTTTGGCATTGGAAAAATTTATTGCCAGGATTCGGAAGTTCCTGTCAGGATTGCAAGCGTTGAGTATGAAATTTCAGGCTCGTTCTGGAAGCTGAAAAAAGCCGCGCTGGAAAAAGAGCTTCTTCTTGACACAAAAAAAAGTTTCAAGGATGAAGAGGAGCTTTCCGGCTATCTGAAAATCAAGGAGCAGAATTTGCGCGACAACCGAAGCATAAAGGAAAGCGCGCAGATTTCTTATTCGCTGCTTGCGGAAGAGAACGGAATTATTCCTGCCGCCGTTACGGTCCGCGTTGAAAATTCAAAGACGTTCATCGCGGCGCCTTACCCGAAATACAGCTCGTCAAAGGGCTTCGAGGCGAAAATCAAAATGAAGGACAGCAATTTTCTAGGCTCGCTTTATCCGCTTGAAGGCGAGCTTTCGTATCTTTTTCCGTCCTCCGGCAGCTGTGAGCCGCAGACTTTCAACGCGGCGCTTTCGGGCGGCTATGTTTTTCCGCTTAAAGGAGGATTTTTAAGCCCGTGGTTTTCCGGCCAGTACACAGCAAAAAGCACAGACGACCGCTATGAGAAAAATTCAGGATTTGTTTCAGGCGGAACGGAATTTCTTCTGCCGGCCACTAGCATTTTCTCGCTGAAAACAGGTCTTTCAGCCGGGCTTGTGTACGACTACGAAGTGCCGGAGGATTTTCCGTACATGAGTTTTTCAGCTTCCGCGGCGGCCCCCATTCTTCTGGCGGAAAATGAGGCGGCTGGGAAAATCCTGTTCACACCGAAAGTCGCCTTTACTCAGAACACGGCGTTCCACAGCGCGGGCGGAGCTTTTTCGCTTCCTGAATATGAATATTTGAAAAGCCCTTCCGTTGAGCTTGGCGCGGAATTTTCGCTTGGGGCAGTACACTGGAAAGAAAATTTCAGGGACGGATTTTCGTTCTCGGCGGGCGTTTCAATGCAGAACTGTTTTTATGACTTTTCGCAGGATTTTTTCTCTTCAGTCCAGGCGCAGTTCCACAAGGCTTTCACCTGGAGCGGAATCAGCGCAAGGGGAAATTTTCTTGCCGGCAGAACGGAGCAGAAAATCGGGCGCAGGGAAAACGCGGCTCTGACAGATTTTGTGCGCGGAGTCGGGGCGCAGGAAAAAGAAACTTTTTACGACACAGATTTAGCGTTTGTCCTGAATCTGGATTTTCCTGTGCGGATTTTCTCAACAATCTCAGCATTTAGAAAAGCAAGGGAAGATAAAACAGAGCGGCTTCTTGACTTTGAAATCCACGCAAGCCCTTTCATCGATTTTGCCTACGCAAGGTTAGGCGCGGAGAACAGCAAAACCACGGACGGAATCCTGACTGCCGGGCTTGAGCTAATCTGCTGGCCGCTTTCGTTCAGAAGCATCCAGCTTCGCGCAAGTTTCGGAAAGGATTTTTCCAGCAAAATCTTTTCAGCCGGCGGCCGCCCTGGAAGCGGCTACGAGCTGACAATTGGAATCGGGCTGTTTTACTGAAACGGCAAATATAAAAACAACGGATAAGCATATCATTTGAACAAAAGTTTTCATTATACCTGAAACTTTTCTTGAAAAGTAAAACTTTTTCGGTTATAGTATAAACAAATGAATCAAATTGCACTTAACCGCTTTGGAATTGACGAAATAATTTCTCTTTACAAGGACAAGCCTGTTATAAAAGTGCTTCAGGGCATAAGACGTTCCGGAAAGTCATTCATGCTTAGACTTCTTTCCCAGCGAATTATGGAAAATGGCGCAACAGAAAACCAGATTCTTCTATTAAATATGGAAGATTTTGAGAACGCAGAATTTCTGGATTCAAAAAAACTCTACAGCTTTATAAAATCAAAAAGCGAGGTGAACAGAGAAAAAAAACTCTATCTTTTTTTGGATGAAATTCAGGAAGTCAGCGGCTGGGAAAAACTCGTGAATTCGCTTTACTCTTCCGCCACGATTGACGCGGACATCTACATAACCGGCTCGAACGCAAATCTTCTTTCCTCCGAGCTTGCCACGTATCTGAGCGGACGATACGTTCTTATTCATGTTTGGCCGCTTTCCTATAAGGAATTTTTGTACTTCAACTCTGAAAACGACTCTGCGGCAATGTTCAGAAAATTCATTGAATTCGGAGGATTTCCTGGACTTAAGGATATGATGGAAAATCCAATTCAAATTCGCTCGTACCTAGAGGGAATCTATTCGACAGTTCTTTTGAAAGACGTGATTGCCCGGAACAGAATAAGAGACACTGCGGTTCTTGAAAAAATCATTTTGTACATTGCTGACAACGCGGGAAACATTTTTTCTGCAAAGCGGATTTCAGACTTCATGAAGTCCGGCGGCCGCTCGCTTTCCGTGGAGACAATCTACAATGATATAAAATATCTTGAAAACGCGCTCGTTCTGTACAAAGTTCCGCGGTACGACGTGCGCGGCAAAAAAATTCTTGAGACAATGGAAAAATATTATCTTGCCGACCATGGGCTTTTAAATTTTCTGCACGGCTACAAGGACACATACATAAATGGCATTTTGGAAAACATCGTGTTCATAGAGCTTCTGCGGCGCGGCTGGAATGTTTTTATAGGAAAAACCGGCGACATGGAAATTGACTTTGTTGCAGAAAAAAACGGTGAAAAACTTTACATTCAGGTCGCATACCTAATCAATTCAGAAGAAACAAAAGAAAGAGAACTCCGTCCGCTAAAATCGCTTCTTGCGCTTGGCGACAACTTCCCCAAGCTAATTCTTACTATGGACGATCTTCCGCCCTCAAATGAAAACGGAATCGCCAGGAAGAACATAAGGGAATGGCTTTTGGAAGAGTGAAAATCTCCGTCGGCGGCCGCCCAGGAAACTGCTACGAGCTGACAATTGGAATCAGGCTGTTTTACTAAGTTCAATTTCTGCCACATCAAAAAAATCTTCACAAAAAAGTTGCAGAAATCATACGATTGCATTATATTTTACACAGATGTATGATTTAACGCAAAAAATTAGTTTCTGAAGGAGAAAAATATGGCGCAGGTTACAATTTCGGCAAGAATAGACAGCGACGACAAAATCCGCTTCGACGACTTCTGCAAGAACGTTGGAATAAACGCTTCGAGCGCAATCAATATGTTCGTAAAGACCGTTCTTCGCAAAAACAAAATTCCTTTCGAACTTGAAAATGAAGATCCGTTCTACAGCGAGGCAAATCTTGCTCATTTACGGAGAAGCCTAAAGCAAATAAAAGAAGGCAAAGGCGTTGAGCATGAAATTATCGAGGACCGCTGATGAAAAAAATTTGGTCAGATGAATCATGGGAAGACTACGAATACTGGCAGACTCAAGATAAAAAAACGCTGAAGAAAATCAACTCGCTCTTAAAAGATATTGAGCGGAACGGCGAACTGAGCGGAATTGGAAAGTCGGAAGCCTTGAAAGGAGAGCTTTCAGGATATTACAGCCGCCGGATTGACGAGTTCAAGCGCCTTGTCTATAAAATTGAAGACGGAATCCTTGAAATCATTTCCTGCCGCGGACACTATGAATAATTTTGCGAGGGCCTGCGTTGCAATCTGAAGTTGTAGCAAAAACTCTGCACTCTGCAAATCTCTTTTCAAGTCAGCCGGCCACTGTTTTCTAAAAATCCAACACCCTTGATTAGACTGCTCAAAACGGATACAATATTTTTAGTTTATTTACTTTACTGCCACCGGGCAGAATGGACGCTAAGGCATCCGTAAAAGCATACCGTTAGGTCTGGAAGAAATTCCATGCAGGTGTGTTCTTGCGGATGCTTTTTTGTTTTAAATCATAAATCAAGGGAGAAATAATGAAAACTTCCACGCTTGCGTTTTTTATTCCAAAACTTTCACTTTTTGACAAAATTCTGTGGGCAGTTTCGATTGCACTGCTTTCGATTCTATATTTTTTCACGCCGGAAAAAAATCCTGTTTCGCTCGCGGCCTCGGTTGTCGGCGTTTCCTCGCTGATTTTCACCGCGAAAGGACACGTTTCAGGCCCGCTGCTTTCTGTTGTGTTCGCGCTTTTGTATTCCGCAGTTTCGTTCAAAATGCGCTACTACGGCGAAATGATTACCTATCTTTTTATGACAGCACCGAGCTCGTTTTTGTCAGCGGTCGCATGGTTCAAAAATCCATCGGCGCAAGGAAAATCTGAAGTCAAGATTGCACATCTTACGCCCATAAAGTTTTTTGCCGCGGCAGGAATTTCTTCTCTTGCGACAGTCGCTTTTTATTTCATTCTGCGCGCGCTCAACACCGCAAACCTTGAAATCAGCACTTTTTCCATCACAACGAGCATGCTTTCTTCCGTTCTGATAATGATGCGGGTTCCCTACTACGCGCTTTCCTACGCCGTAAACGACATTGTGCTTATTGCTATGTGGATTCTTGCCTCAATTCAGGACAAAAGCAATTTTCCAATGGTGCTGAATTTTGTAATTTTTCTTGCGAACGACATAAACGGATTTTTCAGTTGGAAAAAAATCCGGAACCGCCAGGAACAGCGCGGAGAAATTACAGAGAAGGCTTAAAATGCGCGGAACTCTCCGCAAGTGCCAGTGCATGACACTAAGATTGAATCAAACCACTGCTTCTGCAAATTGATTTATAATCTTGTCCACAAGCTTTTTATTTCTAATGGCTTTTATCATATTTTCTAAGCTATTTTTGCTTTCTTATTCATACTCAATATCAGCTGCAAAAGACCTTTTCCTCTTACAATTTTTGTTTCATCAGCAGAATTTTCTTCATCAGAAAGTTCAATGTCCTCAGATTGTATTCCCAGAACTTCGCATAATATTGCATGGCTTACCTGCTCTTTTGCACCAATCATAGTTTCATCTTCAGCCTGATATTCAATTTCAGTGCCAGCTAATGTCCCTGAACAACGCCACAAATCTTCATAATTCGAATTTGCCGGATAATATTCAAACCTAAAATCAGGCTCCGAGATTTTTCCCAGTTTATAAAGGAAATAAAGCTGCTCTGTATAAGAATCTCCTTCAATGAATTCTTTTGACAACAACAAGCTGATAACCTTGCAGCCATACCTGCTGGCATCAGCCTTGGCAAAATGTTCGGTTGTTCCAAAACCATTGATTTCATAAGTTCCGCCGTCAATCATCATCACCGCATGACATTCATAGCCGCTTTCTACTTTGGAATATTTATTTTCTGTTTTACAAATTTGATATTTCCAAAGAAGAGTATCAAATGTGTCTATAAAATTTTCAGTGCCACAGCAGTTCACCGTATAATCTTCGTTTGTCATCATTGACTGATAAACATTTTCTATGATATCCAGATTCCAATTTGAATCTACAGCGACAGCTCCTAGAATGGCTTCAAATAAATCTGCTCTGTTTTTAAGGCATGACTTTTCTTTCTGACCCGCAACTTGAATATATTTTGTAAACCCAAGACTTGCAATATGTTCCGCCAAATTTGCATTTTTTACCAGTTCAATATCTTTTTTGCAGAGTTCACCCACAGTTTTTGAAGAAACAAATTCTCTTTTGGAATTTATTGTTCCAAACTGATTATAAAATTCCTTGATAACTATAAAATCCAGAACTCTATCACCATAAAATTCAAGGACTTCATTATCGGCAGCTCCATTTATGGCAGAATAAGATTTCCGGGTAAAAGCCTGCCGCAAAAGCTTTTCATTTTTGAAATAATAATGAATCTTGTTCTGAATTTTGTTAAGTTCAATTTCTTTCAGCATAATCACTCCCAGGCACTCTGCAAGCCTTACAGATATATTCTAAAGGTACAAGAGTGTCATAGAATGACACTGAAATTATTTTTTATACTTTTTCAGCACTTTTTTTGCATTTTCTTTTATTTCTTTTCTTAGCGCCTTTGGAGCAATAACTTCAACTGAATCGCCAAAACTCATTATCCAGCTTAAAATCTGCTGTTTTTGATTAGAGCTGAATTCAAGAAGAACTGAGCCATCTTCTTTTTGTTCAATTTTCTGATTTTCATGCCATTCTCTTTCCAATATATAATTTGCCGTCCGTGAATCAAACAGAAGTTCATATTTAACAGCATTATCTTTGTTGTGCCAGATTCCAAAACTCAAATCAACTTCCTTTGAAATATCAAAACCGGCAGGAATAGAATATTTTTCATCAGAAAGCTTGATTTCCTTGAACCTTGAAAGAGCATAAATGCGGTTTTCGTTATAGCCATGGTCAAAACCAAAAACATACCAGTTTCCTTTCTGGCAGAGAACATGATAAGCATCGAATTTCTTGAATTTATATTCATGGCTGGAAACAGAACGATATTTGAATGTTAAAACTCGCCTCGTCTTAATAGCCTCAAAAACATTCTCAAAAACGCCATTTTCAATGCCAGGCAGTGGCTCTCTGATAAAACTAACATTTTTATTCAGAAAAAATGAATCAACGCTTACCTGATTTGGGAGAAGCTCACTGATTTTTCCCATCATATTTTTAAAAGCATTTTCCAACGGAGTATTTTTATACTGCTCCATCAGCGGCATTACAGTTGAAATAGTAAACAAATCGCCTTCTGTAAGAAGCACATTCTTAATCGCAAAAGTTGAATCTGTATAATAATAGCCTTTTCTAGTTCTATCAGCTTCAACAGGCGCATTATAACGCTCGCGCAAAAATTCAATGTCCCGCAAAATCGTCCGCCGGCTTACCCCATGTTTTTCCATAAGATAACTTACGCTTGGATACATCCCCGAACGAATATCCTCGTCAATCTGAATAATACGATGTGTTCTAAATTTATCTTCTCTTTCTGCCATACAGCAATTATATCATAAGTTTTGTGTTTTGAGTGACATAATATGGCGGTGAAAGAAAATAATTTTTGAAGCGATGGCTTATTCCTCTTTCTGGCAGATTATTTCCTGCTCAAGTTTTTGATTATGGCTTATCATATAGTCCAGGACTTCTTTATAAAGTCCTTTTTCAATCAATGTCGCAGCTTTTGTTAAATCATTTTTTTCAAGAGGTTTTGCAAAGCCAGAATATTTTTTGAGCTCTGAAATCCCCATTTTATAGGGTCTGAAATCTATATTTGTTTTTGCCCGCAAGTTTTCCAAGATAAAAAATCCGTCTGGGTCAATGTCTCCGAAATGATAATAAGCCTTGCCTGAATTTTGGCAAAAGATTTTCTTTAGGAACGCCTGCTTTGCGCTGTTGTGATAGCCTGACAGAAAAATAAAAAATGTGTCTGAATTTTTTATTCTATTAAAAGCGGTTAAATTTTCGACAGTCATAATCGTGGAGTCAGAAATTTCAAAACTTTTTATCTTGCATATAGAAGCAGAGGAAAGCGCAATCGGAATATCGGAATAGATTTTGATGCTCTTTCCGTTTTCAAAAATTATCGCTCCGTTTCCTTTAAAATACACATAAGAAGGATTTGAAAAAACACCGCACTCTTCAAGGATAATTTTATTTTTTTCTTTTTCATCAGCAAAGTTCTCAGTAATAGAGACAAAACAGCCGCTTTTGCGCAGGATTTTCAAGACTCTGCTTTTGTATTTTTCTTCCCATGTTTTTGAATTGGATAAAACCGAAATTGAAAGTTCACGCTCAAGAATTTCATTTTTGTTTTTAAGAATAAAATTCAGCAGCGCAATAATATTTTCTGCGTCTTCATGGCGGAATTCAGCTTCCTTTCCAGATTCAAGTCTTTCTATCTGTGATTTGCAAAAATCTTTCACAATTTTATGCGAGACTGAATCTTCAAAAAACTCTGAATAGAAGGCAATTTCTTCATTTAGCCTTGTTTTTTTATCTTTCACTCCAAGAATGGCGCGAATTTTATTCCAGTTTTCATCTGTTGAAACTGCTGTGATTTTTGAGATTCTATCGTATTTTCTGGTAAGCTGGACAATTTCTTCTGATTCAAGCAGACTGCATTGTTTTTCAAAATCTTCGACTCTGTCGATATCGGTAAAATCATTATTATAATCTGGGAAAACTTTTTCAGGCAACAGAGAAAATGACTGCAAAACTTCATTCTGACCTTCGTAAGTTTTACTTGATTCATATTTTTTGAGAATCAGTTCTAATATTTTTTTCTGAACTTTTGAATATGTCATTTTATTGCTTGAAACCTTCTATTGGTTTTGTATAACGGCCGTCCGTGTAAAGAGCCACCGTATTGTCAATGTAACGGCCTATAGAATCTATTTTTTCAGGAGGAGCCGCGTAAAACACCTGAAAATCATTATCTTCCAAAAATTTTACCATCTGCTCAATGCGTTCTTTTGAAAGAGCTGAAAAGGCTTCGTCAATAAATGCGACTCTTGCGCAAGGCACACTTTTTGGATAGAACTGCATAAGGCTTGCTGCAAGCACAATAAAATACGGAGTCTGTTTTTCACCGCCGCTGGCAGAACCCTGTTTTTTTGATAAATCAGTTTCTGTGACCTCGTTTCCTGAACTGCTCTTTATGAGCATATCATAATTAAAATAATTCCTGTAATCCGAGTAGTCATTTTCGTCTTCGCTTGAAAGAATTTTCTCCAAGAAATCCTGAACATCTGAATTCAATTTTTCATCATTATCAGAATTTGAGCTGAATAAATCTGGATTTCCTTGCAAAGCGGAAAGATTGTTCAGAATCGTAAAAAATATCTGTCTGTCGACTTTTGGAATCATTTTAAATTGATAAATATCCCTGCCGAATGGAATACGTTTTAGTTCAGAATTAATCTTGTCAATTTCTTCTTTTGCTTTGTCAATATTCTCTTTTAATTCAGAAACAAAATCATGCAGAAAAACATCTCGCAGTTTTACAGACTGTTCTTCCAGCTTATCTTTTGCTTCATCGATTTTTACATTTGCAATATTTCTGTACTGCTCCCTGTAAAAATGAATGAATTCAACACCGCGATTATCAAGCGGCAAATCTGAAAGCTTATTGTATTCAAGTTGAATATTCTCAAGATTCTTTTTGGCATTTTCAACATCTGCATTTAATTGCTTCATGTGTTTTTCACCAATTACTATTGGATTCTTTCTAAGTAAAGTTTGTCTTTCATATTCTGAAAGCATCTCGTCTTCAAGTTCCGGGTTTTCTTTAATAAGTTCAGAATATGCAGCTTTGCGTGACGCAGAATCTGATTCAAGGTGTTCGATTTCTTTTTGAATTGAGTCTATTTTATTTGCATTTGTCGTACAATCCTTAATTGCATTTTCATCTTTTATTTTTGCCGAATCGTAATTCTTTTGAGCAAATTCGATTTCTTTCATAGCTGCAAGCATATCCGGACTGTTTTTTAACTCTTCAATTTGCGAAACAAGTTCATTTTTCCGTTTAGCCTGAATTTTTAAATGTTCCGCAGAATCAAAATCATAATCAGAAGCATTCCAGTTTATGTTTTCTATCAGGCGTTTTAATTGTTCTGTTTTAGACAGCTCCTTTCTTATAACATCAATATTAGAAAGCAATTCATCTTTATCCTTACGAAACTGTCTTAGCTGAATTTCTATAACGCCATTGCCCATGCAGAATTTTGTTTTACGGATTTCCATAAGGCTTGCAGAATAACTTTTTGCAAGTGTGCCATCCATCATTATTGCACCTTTAGGATGTTCATGAAGCTCCTCTTCAGTTTTGCAAAGATGAATTCCATTCAAAAGATAATTCGCATATTTCCGTGCGGCTTTGTTTTTTATATTTAAAACAGATGCCGCAGAATCTTCTGATATTTCGCTTTCGGGAATTTTATCAGAAAGAACTACATTTGTTGTAAACAGCCGTTTTTCACGCAGAACATTTAAAGCCGCTGAGCAATACTCATCATCAACTATAATAAAAAAACGCTTTCTGCCAAGGAATGTTTCTATTGCAGGACGCCATTTTTCATCAGTGAAAGATTCCACAAGTTCCGCAAAAAATCTCACCTGGCTTTGAATGCCACGCTTTTCGAATTCAGCCTTAATAACACGCTTTGACTCTTCTGCTTCCTCTGGAAATGATACAATATTTGATTCAAGCTCTTTTATCCGTCTTTCAGTTTTTGAAAGCTCGTCTTTCAACTCTTTCTGCCTGTCTTCTTTTCGGCCAATATCTTTTATCAAAAGTTCATTCTGATTTTTAGTCTTTTCACCATACGACAAAAAAGCCTGCCGTTTTTCCGATGCATTAAAATCACTTTCCGCAAGATTTTCAAGAACAGTTTTTTCATTCTCGTTAACGCTGATAAAATCTTTGAGCATGAAAACAAGCGACTTTAAGGCAATTTGAAGCTGCTTTAAGTGTGCCAATGAGTTTTCATATTCAATTATTTTTTTGGAACAGCCGTCTTTTTCATCTTCAAGGCTTTTTAAGCTTGATTTTGCATTTGCGTTTTTACTTTCGGCGTCAGAAAGCAGCTTTCTAGCCTTTTCAAGGCTTGCCTTAGACTCTTCGCGTTTTTCTGCAAGATTTGATTTTTCAATTCTAAGGTTTTCTAGTTCAATTTTTTTATTGTCAATTTCAATTTTATTCTTGTTGATGAACTGATACTCAAACATCATAGAACGGAGATTTTTTGTTTTGAGCTGTCTTTCGTATTCTTTAGTTGTTTCCTCAATATGCTCAAGAACTGTTTTTCTTACCTTGTTGATTTCAAACATTTCTCTTGCTTCTTCGTAAAGCTTTTTTTGTTCACGCAAAAGTTCAAGTGAATGAACAGGAATATCCGCTAGAACAGAATCCTGAAGAAATTTATCAACATTACGCTCCGGGTCGAATGCTGTCATTTTCAAAAGTTTTTCCCTGAACTTTTTTGCATCTCCGCGAATTCCAAGAACCCGCTTCACCTGGTCAACAGCTTTGTCGCGTCCCAAAAATTCGCCAGATTTTACCGGAGCGCCTTTTACTGTTAAATTGTTTTTTGCAGTTGTAATAAAGCGTTTTTCTTTTAAAGCATCCCTGTCATAAAAATTTATATCCTCGAGCTTGCAGTTGTCAAAAATAATCCATTTGCTTTCAGCTGCATCCTGCGGATTTTTTGACTCCATACAGACTGCCGTTACAAAGTATTTTTTTGCGGCCGGATCGAAAAATTCTATTGCGATATAACTTGTAACATTTCCCGGACGAAGATATCTGTCTGAACCGTTTGTCTTTCTATCTCCGTGAATGTAAGCCGTAACATTCCTGTCTTTGTCATCAGCCGCTTTGTTGAATTGCCTGTTCGCAGTAAGAAGATAAAGCATTGCATCAAGAATTGTAGTTTTTCCAGTGCCATTTACACCTGTAAAAAGCGTTGAAGAGCCAAGCTCTATTATTTCATTTTGAAAGCACGACCAGTTTATTAAAAGAAGACGCTTAGCTGTCTTTCGGTTTAGAATTTCTGCCATTATTCGTCTCCTGATGGTTCATTAAATTCAATATCAAAAGAATCTATTTCTGATTCAGACTCTTCTGGCTCATCGTTTTCAAAATTTGTTTGAGAATTTTTAAATTTTGCCTCTGTATTTTTTACAAATTCAGCAAATTCTTTTTCATCCAATGCGAACTGCAGGGACGGAAACAGGACTATGCAGAAATCATTTGAGCCAATTTCACCTTTTGCAGCAATCAGATTGAATTTTGAAAAAAGCCCCAATATTTCACTCCAGCGTCCTTTATCAATAGTGTCTCTAAAGTCGTATTTATCAAGTTCTATATTGACATCTGCAATTGAAACTGTAATTTGCTTTGCCAATGAGCCGCTTCGTATTTTTTCAGAATACAAGGACCATAAACAGCATAAAACGATAGTTTCAGTCTTCTTAAAAAGATATTTGTTTACGGTAAGTTTTGCACTTTCGCCTGCTCCAGTATAGTTTTGGAGCATAACAACACCCGCATCTTTAGAAACTGCAATATCAAAACCCATATAAGAAAAATACTTTGTAAAAAAATCAGAATATTTAGATGCAAAGAAATACATTCTGCGGTTGTCTTCGTCTTTGTCACGGACAATAAATGTTTTTTTTAGGAGCGTACGGCATACACGCTGAAACAAGAGTTTTTCCTGAGAAGTAAATGTTGTGGACCAATATTCATCCGCTGTCATTTCTTTGCTGCCTCCCATTTGCGCATTTTAAAATCATTATTCTGAATATATTCATCATAAGAAATAATATTCCAGCCGTTTTCTTTTGCATAAGCAAGAGCAGCAAGTGCAGAAAGCATATTATTTTTGCTCTCCAGAGAATCTTGTGAAGTTTCAGGGAATTTCTCAAAATAATTTTTCATTTTGTCTTTAGAGAACGGATTATCAGCTTCTTTTTGCAACAAAGCCGCCTGCTTTTCTTTTGCCTCATCACTCAATTCATAATATTCGTTTTCTGTATTTTGATTTAAAGAACTGGTTTTTCTTGGCATATACAAAGAGCTTGTGTCTATAAATTCATTTTTCTGGATGCGGAATAAATTTTTAAAATCCTCATCGCTTATGTCAGCATTTTGAACCAAAAGACGAACAGCCTGCTCAACACAACCTTTTAAATCAAATCCTTTATTGCGCAGCATTCTTTCCCTGGCAATTGCAATCCTTATATAAGTGTTGATTTTTTGTTTTATGTCTTCCATTATTTTGTTGTAATCGTCATGCAAAAAATTTTTTGTTGAGTCTATCATTTCAGAAATTCTCGCTTCTGCTTCATCGGCTTCAACTTTTTCTTCATTCATAAGATTTTTGACAATTAAATCAAAAGACTCTGACCTTAAATGCTCTAGCTCCTGCGTAATAAAATTCCTGTAAAGATGAATATTCTGCTGTTTTACAAGACGCGAGTACTCCCGGATAAAATCTCCATCACAGTAACTGATAATATTTTCCGTAAGGCTTGCAAGGCTTCCTTCGTGTAGCATTGTTTCAATAATCTTTTTAATTGATGTTGAAAGTTTTTTAAGTGAAGAAGAGAGCGCTTTTGCATCTTCAAATGCCGGCCGTAAAATCAGGCTGTACGGCTCATTTTTCTGCTCGTTTGTTTGATATTTTAGACGATTGTAAATGTTCAAAATGTAGTTAGAATATTCAGGACGCCGCGGCTTGGAAAGCTTTTCTAAAAATTCAGCAAGAGCAATACCGTTATCTGTCATTACAATGTATTTTTCAAAAGTCGTGTCGTCTGTTTCTTCTTCAATATATCCAGCGTTGATAAATTTTCTGATTATAAAATTTGCCTGGTCATTTCCAGCAGACAAATCTTCCGTTCCATCTTCTTTTAATTCAATATGATTCTGCAAAAGATAAATCGTCAAAGAATCGCGGATATCAGCTCTAGGCAGCCGAAATGAAACTGCGCTGTTATACTGCTCATAAATTGAACCAAGACAGCCGGCATAAGCCCTGTGATTTGAAGAACTTGCGAGGCAGTTGAAAAACTCATCTGGGATTGAATCAAAAACATTCATATCAGAATTTACGTTTAGCAATATGTGCTAGATGTACAAAATTATAACACATATTCAGCGGTTTTGGGAAAAATTATTTGATTCTGTAAAAATAAAAATGAACAAAAGGCTTAAGACTCGATGTAATTTTACATTTCAGCGTGATTTCTTTACAACTTCCGCCAGTTCGGCGCGCAGCTGCTCCTTGTTTTTTCCATAATTCTCCAGCAGAAATTTTGTGTCGAGCGTTGCGGCATAAACTGTGTGATAGTTTTTCAACCCGTCGTTCCAGGAGCTTGTGGCTTTGCCGATATATTTTATTTTTTCGCCGGCGTTATCTTCCGGCAGAATAAAAACGTTCCAGATATTTTCCGGGGCAAAGCGGAAGTTTTCCGGAACTTTAGGATGGCAGCTGCTGTTTTTCACAGAACTGTCGATGTGCTGCGCGTAAGTAATCTGCTTCTGGATTGAATCGCTTCCTGGAATCGAGCCGTGGAATAAAACGCTTTCCATATCATCGCCTTCCCAGGCCTCTTCAGAATGAGAATTTTTCAGCATTGAATAACTGTAATACTTTGAGTCAATGATAAAGCAAGTTTTATCTAAAATCATAATTGTGTCCGGGCGGAGCGGCGCATTTATCCGCGGTTTTGTTCCGTCCGCAAAAATCCACTTTGTTGAAGGGCAGAAATATTTTTTCTTTTGCTGCCGGCTGACAGTTCCAAAAACCGAGTCCACAAGGCTTTCCCATACAACCTGAAAACTTTCAGTTCCGTAAGAAGCCTCTTTTGTTTCATCTTCGGAGTCAAAATTATTGACTATATCAAGCATATTTGAAAAAAGCTCCAGACTGCTTTCAAGATGAGTGGAATCTATTTTTTCCTGCAAAAATTTCGCATAATCCTTTCTGTTTTTCACAACGTCGCTTTCCTGCAGAAGCCCTTTTTCCGGCATAACCGGCGAATATAAAAAGCCGAAGATTTCAAAAGACTTGTAAACGCAATATTTATGAAGCTCTGTGATAAGGCGGTTTTCCTGGACGCGGTTTTTGCGGACAATGAAATTCAGAAAAGCGATTCCTGATTCAGAAATGACAGGCTTTATTTTTTTCACAGTTCTTGCCCAGCTGATTTTTCCGCTGGAATCTTTTGTGTATAAATTTTCTTTCTCATTGTAATAGGAGTTGCGGTCTAAAAAATCTTCTATTATATAAAGCATCGCGCGAACCGGAAAATCGCCTGCAGTTTTTCCGTTGAGCTTAGAAATAATCTGCCCTTTTTTGAAGCTCGCACAGCGTGAGACAGACTTTATAAGATTCAGAATTTGAGCGCGCTCCTGCTTTTCAATTTTAGAAGTGTCAATCTCCGTCTTTTCAAGATGATAGCCCATAGGAAAAACAATTTCCCGTTCATCCTGCGTGATTTTTATCCCGACAAAATCACATCCGGCCTTGGCGGTTTTGAGAAGAATTGAATTTTTGACATTGGAAGAATTATTGTTCATCTGAGTTTTCTTTATCAGCCTTTACAAGAGGGGCGTTGTCTTTGTTTATGGATTCAACAAAGTTATTGTCAAAGCAGTTTCTTAAGGCATCCTCGCCCTTAAAATTGTCAATCAAATCTTCAAATTTCCTGATTTCAGAAGTTCCGTTAAAAATATCGCGGTCTCGCTTAAAAACATCATGCCAAAGATATTTTAATACCTTGTCCGCAAAATCTTTTTCATCAATTTTATTTGCATCTTTTTCTTTTTTTATAAAGAAAAGGCCTAGCTGCTTGTCCTCCGCATTTGTAAATCCGCTTTCAACAATTTTCTGGTTAATCTGCTTTCTAAATGCTCCCCATAAAACTTTTGTTTCACCAATTTCAAGATTGTATTGGTCACAATGGGCTTGATTTGAAGAATCTTCTTTGTTTGAAATATATGAACTTTTAAAACGGCGGTTGAACGCATTGTCCAAAGTGAATACGTTCTGATCGTTTGTGTTCATTGTCGCATAAATCGAAAGGTTTGGAGGCAGACGCAATCCGCTGTTGCGGCAGAATTCTTCCGTTCCATCCGGATGGTTTACGCACTTCGCATTATACTCGTGATTATCTTTATATTCTTCTTCCCAAAATTCATGTTCTGAAGCGACATAATAGTTTATGTCATCATTATTTACAGGTGAGCAGCTCCAGCCTTTTTCATCGCGGTCAAGAAGCTGAAAAAGCTCTCCAAAAATCGCGGCCGCATTCCCTCGGTTGATTTCTTCAATAATTAAATAAAATTTCTGCCCCTTATTCCGTAATGCGCGACGCAAGATTGTAGTAAAAGGGCCAGGCTTGAAGCTGTATTCAATCACAGATTTCTTTTCGCCGCAATCTTCAATCTCCCTCATTTTAGGAATAATCTGTCCGACAAAATCTGAATTTGTGTAGTCAGGATGAAAAACAACTTTCTGCTTTTGAAATTCAGCGGCATCTTTTGTCTTTTCATTATCAATCTTAAATGATTTTCCGCTGCCAGGAACTCCATAGAAGATGATTTGTTCTTGATGGATGGCAGGAGTGATGGAGGAAGATGATGATGGATAGGTATTTTTTTGTTCTATATCATTGATAATAGGTTCTACTATTATTTCTCCACTATCATTTTTTATAAAATTCAAAACAGAGTTTTCGCCAATCAAGAAATCTCTGAGAATAAAATTTTTAGTGCCGTCTATTCTGTAAAGATAATAACGAGTTGTAGATTCATCATTAATTCTAAGCTTTACTGGATATTTAATCTTTTCGTTATCTCCAAAATGTTCTGCAATTTCATTATAGTTTAGTTCAAAGAATTCAGAGCTAAAATCCGCTCTCTGAGAATCCTTTCTATAATAATACAATGGAAGATTTGAAAGAATTTTTGAAAAAGCGAGCAAGAAATCTTTTTTTCTAAGTATTATATTAACAATGTCTCCTGTATTTTTTGATCCCAAAAATTCAAAAATCTCTTTTGAAATATTTATACTTGTTTCCTTTGATAGATTTTCTGAAAATTTATATTTTGCATTTTGATTTTTTATATGCCATTCAATTTTTTCCATAATTTTACACTCCTAACCCTTGATTTACAAATATGTAATATGCAATTGCATAGATAACATTCACACTTACTGCATTTCCTGCTTGTTTGTACAATGCTCCATCTGACATTTTTAACTCATGAGGTTTTTGACAAAATTCTTTAGGAAAACCTTGCAAGTTAAATGCCTCTTCTGGTGTAAGTTTTCTAATGTGGTGACTAGCTTCTTCTTCTTTTGAATATTCATGCTGTAAGTATTCAATTGGATTTTCTGCATTGATGAATTCTTGACTGCGTAACTTGTAAAGAATAATTCCCCAGTTTTCTGTCAGAAATTACAGCAGTTTATATATATCATGGCGGGAG
>CAKUZR010000004.1 GCA_934718065.1 uncultured Treponema sp. | reverse complement strand
AAAAACTCCCGCCATGATATATATAAACTGCTGTAATTTCTGACAGAAAACTGGGGAATTATTCTTTACAAGTTACGGTACTTTAATGCTACATTAAACCTAATTGACTTAAATAAAGTTTATCTGACTATAAGAAACCTTGTCATTAAACTTAAAATTTAATATTTTTAAGATATGAAGGTAAATTTTCTTGTCCCAGAAATGATAGAGATAGATTCACTGAAACTCTTAGATATAGAATGGATTGCTTCAAGAAATCTTCCAAAGATTTAACAAACATTGGTAGCGAAACTTATACTGAGCAAAATATTTATAAATATAAAAAAGGCTCTATTCCTACAATTGACAGGTTTTTAACAATTTGCCGATATTTGCTTACTCCCCCCCCAAAAAAAAAATGAATTCTTGTCACCTATTCCGAAATGGGTAGAATGCGAACTCGATGATGATATTTTAAAATTTCCGCTGATAGGACAAATTGATGATACATACTATGTTGCACCTCCAAAGAATCATCCGTGGGATATAAATACAAATTATAAAATCCCCAGTCGCGAAGAATTAATTGAGGAACCATCGGCTGAGAGTTATAAAGATTTCCACTTATACGCAAAAAGAGAAGAAGAAACTAGAAATGTTCCATTTGCTATAGTTTTTTACCTTTAACATATATTTGGAGATAAAAGAGCAGAAGAAGATGTGTGATTAAAATAAAAAAGGTTGAGTTTTTCTCAACCTTTGCAGTATAGCGGGGGCAGGACTCGAACCTGCGGCCTCCGGGTTATGAGCCCGACGAGCTGCCAGCTGCTCTACCCCGCGTCGTATGTTCAAATATAATATACTTTTTTATCATATTTTGTCAAGTGTTTTGCCTACAAAATTGAAGGAAATTTTATAAATCATCGTTAAGTTCAGGCGTTACGTCAACATCTTCCGGCACATCAGAAAGTTTTTTATTCCGCGCGGAAGATTTTTTTTCCGGCTGAATTTTAGTTTTTGAGCGGGCTGTCGTTCTTCGCCTTGAACCTGCGGCTTTTTTCGCTGAAGATTCTGCACATTCTGAAACAATTGTCGCGTCAGATTCAGCCGGTTCAGCTGTTTTTACCGCACCAGATTTTTCCGCCGGCCTTTCCGCTGATTTTTTTACGGATTTCTGCCTGGCTCCGGCTTTTTTCCCCGCGCTTCGTTTTCTTGCGCCCGTTTTTTCGGAACCTGAAAGCAAGGCAAGCTTTTGATATTTCACGCGACATTCCACAAGCGCAAAAAGAACGGCAGGAACTGCAAACCAGTGAATCCACAAATCGAAATAAACAAAAAAATTGAAAAGTCCGTGGCAGACAACCGAATAAATGAAAATCACCGGGCTGACTTTCCGGCGGCAAATTCCCCACACAAAAAGTCCGTCCAAGCCGGCGCAAAAAGCATGAATCAAATCCGAGCTGAACATTCTGACAAAAATCAGGCTGTACAAAAGCTCCGCGCCAGACTGAGTCGCGTTCGAAAGGTGGCAAAGAAAATAAATCATCGACTCAAAAGAGCCAAGGCAAAGCCCGAAAATCAGCGTAGACAGAAAAAACTGGCGGAGATTCAAATTTTTTCGCGGAATAAAAGCAATCAGAAGAGTTTTTATCAGTTCCTCCGCAAGCCCGTTGCACAAAAGAAATTTGAAAAAAATCCCGCTCAGACCGGAATTTCCGGAAAAAAGCTGCTCCGGCGCAAGGCTCGTAAAATAAAACTGAAGGAAAGTTCCCGGCAAAACCGCAAGAAGTCCAAGCAATCCGGCGAACAGTTCCGTTGAAAATTTCAGCTTGAAAAAAAATTTAAATGAAAAAAAACAGGCAATAAGCGGCAAAAAATTTAAAATCAACGCAAAATAAACATTCATACAATAAGAATAAATCATAAGGTAGACTTTTTCAACAAAACTGATATAGTAAAAATATGCAGAAAAACAGAGCAATTATTTTTATGGGAATAAAACATTCAGGAAAATCAACGCAGGGACGGCTTGTTGCAGAAAAATTCGGCTGCCCTTTCCTGGACATCGACGATGAAATCACAAAATTTTTTGGAAAAACTCCGCGGGAAATTTATTCAGAAAAAGGACCTGCCGCTTTTATGTCAGCAGAAGAAGAAATTTGCAGAAAAATAAGCGCGGAATACAAAGACAAGCTGGCTGTAATTTCCACAGGAGGCGGAATTTGCGACAACGCGCCGGCGTTGAATGCTTTAAAACCGCTCGGAAATTTTGTCTACATTGACATTGATGAAAAAACGGCCTGCAACAGAATCCTCAAAAAAGCCACAAAACTTTCAGACGGAACCTGGAAAAATCTTCCGGCATACATTGCAAAGCTGAATCCACAGGACGAATCTGAAATCCGCAAAATCTTCCACAGTTTTTACGCAGAACGCACAAAAACCTACAAAGAAATCGCGGATTTAGTTGTTCCAACCGCCGACGATTCAAAAGAAGAAAACACAAGGAAAATCATCAGCGCGCTGGAAAATTAAAAATTCAGGATTACTCGCCGCAGTTGCCGCAGCCGCCTTCACATCCGCCGGAACACTCGCCGCCGCAACCGCCGCAGTTTCCTCCGCAGCCGCCACAGCCAGAAAGCCCGGCAAGTTCTTCTTCAGTTGCCTCGCGGACATCTTTTATGTCAATATCGAAAGTAAGCTGCTTGCCCGCAAGCTCGTGGTTCGCGTCAACAGTAACTGTGTCATCTGAAATTTTTATTACGCGCACAAGGCAAACCTGGCCGTCCGCAGTGCTTGCCTGAAATTTCATTCCGATTTCAAGCGGAGCGCCTTCTTCAAACTGATTTTTTGGAACTTCAACAACCATTTTGTCGTTGTAAGCGCCGTATGCTTCTTCCGGCTCTATAACAGCCTTGAATTTCAGGCCAGGCTCCTTGCCTTCAAGCATCGCCTCAAGACCTGGAATCAGCTGACCGTTTCCGTGGATATACTGAAGCGCAGAATCCCCGGAAGAATCAAGCTGGTTTCCAGCCTCATCATAAAGTGTGTATGCAATTGAAACCATTGCGTCTTTTTTTATTTTCATTTTTCCGCCCTTTGATTAGAAACCTTCGCCGAAGCCGTTTTCCGCAAGCTCCGGATTCGCATTGTCCTGAACAACTTCCGTAATTTCCGGAACTGCATCGATTATATAACGCTCAACGCCCATTTTCAAAGTCATTGTAGCCATAGGACAGCTTCCGCAAGCCCCGTGCAGATTCAAATGAACCCGGTTCTGGTCGTCAATGCATACAAATTCCATATCTCCGCCATCAGCCTGAAGCTGCGGACGGAACATATCAATCGCTTCTTTTACGCGGTCAACAATATCTAAATCAGCCATAATTTTTCCTTAAAAAAAATCTAAAACTTCAAAACAAACAGAATTTCAAAGCCTCTACATTAAATATACAATTTTATGCGTTTAAAGACGAGTTTTTTCAACTTCATCGTGAACTTTCTGAAGAATTTCCATGATTCCGTCAATTGTTTTCTGTTTCGGATCTGGCTCGTCAGCAGGAAGCGCATTCAGCACCGAATTTCGGTACTCCTTGCAGTCCATCATTTTATGCGCCGTAAGAAGAACCTTGTCTTTCGCAACAATGTCCGCCAGCATATCCTCTGAGTTTTCAGGATTGATTCTAAGACAATTTCCGTTTATTGCAACCGGAAGAACAACATCGAAAAGGCGAAGATAGCTGTCGATTTCGCGGAGCCCCTTCTTTGTTTCAGGATGCCCCGGACGGTAGCGAGTTCCAGACGGGAATACAAGCACAACCTGACCGCGCTTCTTGCAGTCGTCCATAGCGCGCATTGCGGCAAGATTTATCATTCTGGCTTTTTTCTCCTCGGCTTTTTTTTCTTCTTCTGTTTCGTTTGAATTTTCAACCTTGTCAAGCGAGCGTGTCGGATAAATAACAACGCGCGTAAATCCTTCAGTCCATATACGGACAGCCGGACTTGCCTCGTTCAGCTTCATTCCAGCAACAGCGACAATTCTTTCAGAAAAATCTTTTGACCAGTCCTCGCCGTATTCCTTCAAAAGATAAATTATCGCCGGCAAATCAAGATTTGTGTAATGCTCCATAAGAATGAGCCCGCGCTTGCCTTCCTTTGCGACCGCATTGTAAAATTCCTTGAAATTTTCAACATTGCCCAGACCTGAGCCAGGAAGAAAATTTTCGCGCAGAATCATTTCCATATATTTTGTCAGATCCTTGTTAGCTTCCTGATAAACATTCGTGTTGTCAATCTTTGCAGGCGCTTTTGAATATTGCATCATCTCCGCGAAATATTTTCCATAAACTGCCTTCAATGTCTGATCCATATATACTCCAAAATTTTTTAAAATGTCCTTTTATTTTACCCCTGCAATATTCCGCTGTCAATTAATCAGTTTTTTTTATACAATGAAAGCATGAAAATAGAACATCTGATTTTCGATTTGGACAACACGCTTTACAATGCGAACAACGCAATGGACGCAGGAATCACCCAGCGGATGATGGAATGTGTCATGAACTTTTTCCACTGCTCTTACGAAGAAGCGATAAAAATAAGGCAGCAGAGAGTAAAAAATTTTTCAACAACGCTCGAATGGCTCCGAAGCGAAGGGCTCCCCAGCGCGGAAGATTTTTTTGCATACGTTCATCCGGAAAACGAAGCGGACGAACTTGAAGAAGACCCGAAACTCCGGCCATTTCTTGAAACAATCAGGCTTCCAAAAATTATCTGCACAAATTCACCGCGGGAACATGCGGAACGGGTTTTAAACAAGCTCAACATCAGAGATCTGTTTGATGAAATTTGCGACATCCGGGATTTCAATCTGCTCGGGAAACCTTATCCTTCAGCATTCAGAACTGCGCTGAAAAAAGCCGGCGGAACAATTGAAAATTCGATTTTTATTGACGATATGGTGAAATACACAGACGGCTGGGAATTGCTCGGAGGAACTGCGCTTTTAGTCGGAAATAAAAACGGAAGCCACTTGAATCCGGAAGCCGCCGCAAGAAAAGTCGAAAAACCGGCGCATCCAGGAAAGACAATAAGAATTGAAACAATTTACAAACTGCCGGAAGCCCTGAAGCTGATTCAGTCTTAAAATTCAGAAAAACGGATTTTTTACGCGCGGAAGATTTTTATTTTTTGCGCTTGAAAAACGAAACCAGCGCCGCAAACAGTTTCTTGAAAAAAAGCCTGATTTTCCGCCAGATGCTTGGATTCCTGAGTTTTTCAAGCCGGCGGTAGCCGTCAAGAAGCTCTTCCTTGGTGAATTCCTTGCGCTGATTGTTTTCCTCCAGTTCCATTTCAAGCTCTTCAACATCGCTAAGGTTGCTCTGGACAACCGCGTTGATGTTTGTCCAGCCAAGCTGTTTTGCCGCCTGAAGACGACGTTCGCCTGCAATAAGCTCATATTTGCTGTTGAGCGTGATTGGATTCAGAAGCCCGTAAGTTCTCAGGCTGTTTTTCAAGGCTTCCAAATCACCAAGATCACGGCGGACACGTTTTTTTATTTTAATATCATTAATATTTACAAGCATCAACCCTATTCCATCAGATAGTTGTAGTCCGGCAGATTTTCAGTTTTCACTTCTTCCGTTTCATTCTTTCTGCTGTTTACGCTACCTTGATTCAAATTTACATCACCACCATTTAAAAAGTCAAGGTTTAACTGCAAAGGTGAAACATCAAAATCAACGGTTCTGCGCTGGCCTGACTGATACATTTCATTTTTCAGACGGCCGATGCTTATTGCTGAAACAGAAGCCGCCCTTCCGCCGTGAACCGGACAAATTTCCGTTGGCTGAGTTCCAGACAGGAACCACAAAGTTTTTGTGTGGCTGCCACATTCCGCTGTAGGAATTTTTCCGCTGACTGAACAAACTGTCGCCTGGAAAACGCCTTCAACCGGCTTTGTAAAATCCCTGGCAGGAAGCCCGCGGTGAATTTCACGCATATAATCGCCCCACGCAAAGCCTGCAAGAGTTGCTCCAGTGATTTTCAATCCAAGCGACTGGCCAGGCTTGTCAAAACCAAACCAGAAAGCTGAAGTATTGTACGGCGTAAAACCGACTGTCCAGGCATCGGCCCAGTTCTGCGTTGTTCCGGTTTTTCCTCCAGCGTGAATTGAATAGCGTTTGCCATTTTCATCCTTGAAATTGAATTTCCAGCTCTGAACGCTCAAAGTTCCCGGACCGTTTACAGTTTCCTCAAGCATTTTTTCCATAACAAAAGCGGTCTGCGGCGAAAGCAGCTGGTAAGCCTCGCCCTTCGCCTGCTGAGCCTCGCGGATTTCGCGCTCCGGATTCAGAATAACATTTCCATTTCTGTCTTCAACAGTGCGGATTGCCATCGGCGTAATTTCTTTTCCGCTTGAAGCAATCACCGAGAATGCCCGCGCCATTTCAATCGGCCTTACTGAACAAACTCCAAGACCAATAGGATAGCCTGGAACAAACGCGCGGCTAGGAAGCTCTTCCTTTGAAATTCCAAGAAGAGAAACCGCCCGGTTGATTGCGGCGTCAAATCCGATTCCATCAAGAACTTTCAGGGAAGGAACATTCATTGAGCGGCACAAAGCGTACCAGACAAGAACATCGCCAACCCATTCACCTTTAAAGTTCTGCGGAATATAAGGTTTTCCGTCCGCCGTGTGGAAAACAACAGGCGTATCTGAAATCGGTGTCGCTGGAGTAAATTTCTTTGAGTCAATTGCCTCAGTGTAATACAAAGGCTTGAATGTTGAGCCAGGCTGAAGCCGCGCCTGCACCGCCCTGATAAACTGGTTTTCCTGGTCAAACTTTGAGCCGCCGACAAGCGCCGTAATGTAGCCGGTTGTATTTTCAAGGGAAACCATCGTTCCTTCAATTGTAGTTTTTTCACTTTCCTTTTTTGCCACCGCATTCGCACGGTTTATCACGCTGATTTTCAACGTGTCAATTCCAGTCATCATTGAAACCACGTCAAGAACCGGATTTATTCTGCTCGCATAAGCTGCGTTCGCAACAACTTCAGAACGCTGCTCGCTGACTTTTATCGCAGGAAGATTGAACATCAGCGAAATAAGCTCCGTCATCGGAATATACGTGCTGAACGCAACGCCGGAACGAGCGCTGTGCTCCTGCTGGTAACGCTGGTTCGCCTCAGGAATATATTTATCCATAACTTTCTGAGCCGCCGCCTGATGCTTCAAATTCAACGTTGTGTTTACTGTGAATCCGCTTGTATAAATACTCTGCGAGCCGTAAATAAGATTTCCAAGCTCGCGCCGAACGTATTCGCTGAACCACGGAGCCTTGTCGTTTCGCATCATGTAAGCGGAAGAGCTGGTTCTTGTGTAGTCAAAGCCGCTCCAGAAATCGTCAAAAGAATCTTTCGCCTCGTCCTCGCTGATGTAGTTCAGTTTCACCATGCTTGTAAGAACATCTTTCTGGCGGTCCATAGCCCTGTTCGGATGATCAAAAGGATTGTAAAACGCCGGATTTGAAAGCTGAATCACAAGAATCGCCGCCTCAGCCGGAGTGATTTCCTCCGCGGAATGCCCGAAATAATATTTTGAAGCGGCATTAACGCCGTATGTTCCGCCGCCAAAATAAATCTTGTTCAGATAAAGCTCAAGGATTTCATTTTTTGAGTAGCGCCGTTCCATCTGAATCGCCCACCAAAGCTCCTTGATTTTTCGCATTATCGACATATCAGCGCGGTCGCAGTAAAGAGTTCCGGCTATCTGCTGCGTCAAAGTTGAACCGCCGCCCAAAGAGCGTCCCGTAAGTTTTCCGACAACAGCGCGCATAATCGCCTTGAAGCTGAATCCATGGTGCTTGTAGAAAATCCGGTCCTCGCGGGTAAGCAGCGCGTCAATCATGTGCTGAGGAAGCTTGTTCAGGCTTATAATCTCGCGCTTTTCATCTGAAGAAAATTCAGTGATAAGCTCGCCGTTTATATCCAGAAGTTTTGTTGGAAGCGCAGTATCAAAAGAAGATATATATTCAGAATTTTCAATGTTCTTTGTTTCAGCAAGGCAGAATCCTAGAAGGCAGCCCATAAAAACCGAGGCAAAAAATAAAATGCCCACCCAAATGTAAGTAGACTTGCGAATTGTTGTCATTCTTATATTGTAGAAAAATAGGTTTATTTCGTCAATTAAACTTTGAAAAACCAAAAAGACGAAAAAAAAGGCCCGGCATAAAAACCGAGCCATGCCCATCAGGCAGCCGGGGTACATGGGTGGGAGGGGAAAATGTCCCCGGCATTTATATTATCGCCACTATATGCAAAAATCTTGAATATTTTTTTCAAATATTGAAATATTTTATTCTTCTGAAATTTCAAGGTCAACAGCAAGATTCACAAAGTACGACTTTCCTTTTTCAACCTGGAGCGAACGGACAATTTCGTAGCTTCCAAGCTGGCATTTCACAATGTGCTCGCCTTCCGAAACAACAAATTCTGTTCCAAAAGAATCAATTTTCAAGTCATCAACATAAACATCGGAATTTTCAGGCGCGGTAACCGTAAGCGTTGGCGCAAGGCTTTTCAGGTTAATCTGAAGCTCGCTGGTTTTCGCCTGCTCAATATAAACAGTCCGCACTTCGTTACGGAATTCCTCCGACTGGATATTCACATTGTGCTTTCCCGACTCAAGAAGAATTTTTCCATTTTCAAGCGAAACTGGAATTTCATCAACAAAAACCTGGCAGGCAGAATTCTGTCCGTCCGGAGCAGAAACAAGAAGCCTCAGTGTACCTTTGTTCATCAGAACAGGTTTTACAAAAACATCAAGCTTCGCCTCGTAAGCCTCGTCGGGAACGCCTTTCATCGCGGGCTGAAAACGGATAAACGTGTAGCCAGAAGAAACATCCGGAACCGCATCAACTTTTGCAATATATCCATTTTCTTTGATTGAATTTTTGTATTTCACCGGAACCTGGACAATCCAGTTCAATTTTGCCGGAAGCGGAGTCACAAAAATTCTTGTTCCGGAATAATCAATCACCGAGGAAGCCGGCCGCGGCCTGATTCCATTGTAAACAGAAAAAGCCACAGAATCGCGCCAGTCAGCCACAATCTGGGGAATTTTTATTTTCAGCTCAAAGCCTTCAAGATACGTCATATCTTCGGGCATAAAAACGGCAAGACTGTCATTTATACCAACAACTGCGTTCTGCTCTTCCGCTGAATCGCCCGGCAAACTCACCGGACAGACTTTTCTTACGCGGAAAGTTTCCGAAAAGCAGAATCCGCTGGAAAACAGCAAAAATGAGAAAACAAAAAATTTCGCGCAAACCTTAAACATAAAAAACCTTAGTATTTTATAAATTCAGAAGGATCGGCCGCAATTCCGTTCAGCCTTACTTCAAAATGCAAATGCGGACCTGTCACTGCGCCGGTTTTTCCAGAAAGCCCGATAATTTCACCCGAACGCACAAGCTCATCTTTTTCAACGTTGATTTTTGAAAGATGCGCATACACGCTCGAAAGTCCGCCGTCATGCGAAAGAACAACATAATTGCCGAACACAGCGTCCATTTTTGCGACAAACGCAACTTTTCCGCTTTTACAGGCATAAACCGGAGTTCCTTCCGCCGCCGCAAAATCCACTCCGTTATGGGATTTCCACCTTTTGTAAACAGGGCTGTTCCTAAAGCCGAAACCTGAAGTAACCCGTATTTTTTCCAAAGGCGCACGCAATGATGAATCAAGGAAAAAAGCCCGCTGCGCAGGTGTAAATCGTTTTCCATAAAGAAAATAGAATTTTTTATCATTTAAAAGATAACATATTTTTTCAGAATTTTCCACAAAACTCTTGAATTCGGAAGAAATTAAAATTTCCACGAAAGAAGCCGGATTTTCCCGGACAAAAATTCCTTTGGCGGTCGGCAGGATGATTTTTTTTCCGGCGATTTTTTCAGACATTCCGCTGATTGAATTAAGCGTGACCAGAGTGTCGTACGGAATTCCGGAGGCAGCGCATACTGAAAAAACATCCTCGGATTTTCCTGGAACATAAACGTAGAATTCTTCCGCGGGCGGCTCAGAATTTAATTCATCCGCGGAAATTTTGTCGTTGTGGGAAACAGCTTCCTCAAACTGACGGAAAACAACATCTGAACGCGAAAATTTTTCTATCCGGGGAAGTTTTTCAACATTTATAAAAACGGATTTTTCTTCCGCGGCGCAAAAAAAACTCGCGGCAACAAAAAAAATCAGAATGAAAAAACTACGAGCCATTTTTATTTCTGAAAATTTTTCTTGCGGCAAAAAACACTGCGGCGGCAAGAATCGCAAACAAAACGAAGAAAGTATAGGCTTTCGGCGCGGAAACCGCAAATTTCCACAGCGGAAAAACCACGGCGAATCCGGCGGCAAGGCAAAAAGCAAGCAGGCCGAAAATTTTCAGCGCGTCAAGAAAAAAATCCCTGATTTTCAAACCAAATTTTGACATACAATCAGTTTAAAACAAAAAACAGGTTTCTGCATCCAAAAACCTGTTTTTTACCGCATTTTTTACATTCAAGCAAAAAATTACTCAGAAATTGCTTCCGCCGGGCAAGTTGAAGCGCAAGATCCACAGCTGATGCATTTGTCCGCATCAATTGTCCTTTTATCATTTGCTTCTGAAATTGCTCCAACCGGACAGTCAGGTTCACATGCGCCGCAATTTACGCATTTATCTGAATCAATTTTGTAAGCCATTGTCGTTCTCCTTAAATCTAAAATGAACTGAAAAAATATTACTCTACGAAAACCGATTTTTCAACAAATTAAAGTTCGCAATAGCTAACTCATAAATTGAAAAGGCCAAGATTTTACAATTTGAGAAAAACCGCTTTCGGCGGATTCCAATTTGCTCCAGACGGATTTGGCTCGCGCTTCGCTTGTAAAGGTTCGGGTGCTTCGCACTTTAATTGGTTCAATCGCCAAAAGTCTTCACAAATTGTCCTCCGCCTACGCTTTTATTTCTTCTTCAGAAAAATCTTGACCTTCTCAATAGACTTTTTCCGCAAGTTTATGCAAAATATAGGAATAATGAAAAAAGAAACTCTTGCGAAACTTATTGACCACACAATGCTTGCGCAGACTGCCGGAATAAAAGAAATAACAAGGCTCTGCGCGGAGGCGAAAAAATACAATTTCAAGTCGGTTTGCGTGAACCCGATTTACGTTCCACTCTGCAAAAACGAGCTTGCCCAGTCCGATGTAAAAATTTGCACGGTGATTGGATTTCCGCTTGGGGCAGCCACGACAAGATGCAAAGCCGCTGAAGCCGCCGAAGCAATAGCAAACGGTGCCGATGAAGTTGATATGGTGATAAACTCAGGAGCCGCGCTGGAATGTCGTTTTTCTTCAATAGAAATGGATATTTCAGAAGTAGTTCAAGCCGCAAGAGCCGCCGGACAAAAGCAGGGAAAACCAGTCGTTGTAAAAGTCATTCTTGAAACGTGCTTTATTTCTGACGAAACAATCACAACGTGCTGCCAGTGCGCAGTCCGGGCCGGAGCGGATTTTGTAAAAACTTCAACAGGTTTTGCAACGCCAAAGGATTCTTCCGGAAATATTCTTCCAAACGGAGCGTCCGCCCATCATGTTGCAATAATGCGCAGCGCAGTCGGAAAAGATTTCGGAGTGAAAGCGTCCGGCGGAATCAGAAACGCTAAAAAAGCCGCGGAAATGATTGCGGCCGGCGCGAACAGAATCGGAACTTCAAGCGGAATTCAGATAATCGAAAACTGGGATGAATCGATAAAATTTCCAGGCTGGGACGACTGAAAAATCTAAAGCTCCGAGCCTTTCACCTTGAACCAGAAAAGCTGGTTTTCTTTCATCGCGCAGTCAATTTTGTTTTCCTGGTAAAGATAGTAAAGATACGCGCGGATTGTGCTTCCAATCAGGAGATATTGCGGAGTTCTTAGCTTAATGTCATTCATGTCGGCAACTGATTTCATAAGCTCCGAAAAAGTAAGACGTTTTTCATCTTTTAAAGCCCGGAGAATGCAGTATTCAGTTGAAAGAATCGCAATATTGTTCATTTCGACCGTTTCCTGAATTCTGCGGACAGGCTCGCCGTGGCAAGGAACATACCAGTCGAAATTTGTGCTGTTCAGTTTTTCCAAAGTCTGCTTGAAAGCGCCCAGATCAACAAGATAAGAAATCCAGTATTTCAGCACGTGCATTCTGCCAAAAACCGCATCGCCCGGAAAAAACACCGTTTCACCGTTTCTGCTTGTGAAAAGAACACCGAGCATATCCAGATAATGCCCCGGAAGACTGATAAAATTCAGCTTTCCGCCGCCACGGAGCTTGATTTCTGTATTTTCGTCAATAAATTTGTCCGCTTTTGAAGGCTTTGCAACATAATAGCTGGACTGAAGATGAGGCAACGGCATTGAGCCGCAAGTTATAATCGACTGAAGAAGACTGCATTCAAGCCCGGCCGACTCAATCCGGCTGCACCAGACTTCACAGCCAGTTTTTTGAACAAAAAAAGCATTTCCACCGCAGTGGTCAGCATGAGAATGAGTATTTATCACGGCAACAAGATTGAATCCGCCATTTTCCGGCGGAAAAAGCTCGTTCAGCTCTGCAAAAATGCGCTCCGCGTCGGCTGAATCACCGCCGGAATCAACAAGATAAATCTCCTTCGCCTTTGAGCCGCGCTTTCCGTTCACCGCAATAACGCCGACATTAGTCGGTCCAGGAACATAGAAAACGCCGCTTAAAATCTTTTTCGCCGCCATTAAAGATCAAGCTTCTGGCGCATTATTTTTTTCGCCTTTTCCTCGTCGTTAACCATAAGGATTGGCTGGCCTGTCGCGTCCAAGGCATCGCGCCATAATGCGCCTTCCGGATCAACAAAGTTTCGGCTTGCAATCGCCATTTTTGTAGGAATATAAACGAATTTGTCATGAACAAGACCCACAACAATCTTTGTTTTTCCAGCCATAGCCGCATGAACCGCATTGTTTCCAAGTCGTTCACAGTAAACAGAGTCGGAAGCGATTGTAACAGCAGAACGAATCTGGTAGCTAGGATCGCAGTATTTCAAGTCAACAGGAATATTTTTCTTTGCAAAATACCCCTTGATTGCATCGCGGAGATAAATTCCAATGTCGGCGAGCTTCTTGTTTCCAGAAGCATCCGTTTCATCATTTGAAGCAAAAAGCTCCTGGCCGGCTCCTTCTGCAACAACAACAACCGCATGCTTGTGTTCCATAAGGCGTTTTTCAAGGTTCGCAAGGAATCCGTTCGGGCCTTCCATGTCAAAAGGAATTTCCGGAATAAGGCAGAAATTTGTTTCGTGGGAAGCAAGAGCCGCATAAGTTGCGATAAAGCCAGACTCACGTCCCATAAGTTTTACAAGCGCAATGCAGTTCGGCTGAGAGCGGGCTTCCATGTGCATAGAGGCAATCGCTTCCTTCGCCTGCTGAACAGCAGTTTCAAATCCGAAAGAATGGTCAATAAGAAGAAAATCGTTGTCAACAGTCTTAGGAATTCCAACAACCGCACATTCAAGACCGCGCTTCTGGATTTCTTCAGCCATAGACAAAGCTCCGTGCTGAGTTCCATCGCCGCCAATCACGAACATCATATTGATGCCGAGCCGCTCGATTGTGTCAACGCCGTCCGTAGGAATTCTGTTTCCGCCGCCGCGGCTTGTTCCGATGAATGAACCGCCAATCTTATGAATTTCATCAACAACATCCGGAGTAAGCTGAATCGGCTCAAGATTCGAGTCTTCAAAAAGTCCTCTGTAGCCGTAGCGGAATCCTACAATGTCGCGGACACCGTATCGGTTCCAAAGACAGCGAACAACCGCCCGGATAACATCGTTCAAGCCTGGACAAAGACCGCCGCAAGTGCAGATTCCAGCCTTAACTTTTTTTGGATCAAAATATATTTTTTCACGGGGACCGGCTTTCTGCAAAAGATTTGTAGCGTCGACAGAATTCGGCTCATCCTTGCTGAAAACGTTTATCCTGTTTCTTACAAAAGAATCATCTCGGACATAATTTGCGCACGCGCCGCCAACAACTGTTGACAGCTGAATAGGTGAATTATATTTGCAAGGACCTAACTGCTCTACCGTAAAATCGTAATCTTCTGCCTTATACATTTTTGCTCCTACAACAACGCCGAAGCGTAAAAAAAACTTTGGTCTATCTAAATAAAGATATACAGAATCAACAATTTTTTCAATCATTTTCTTGACCCATTTTGCTTCTGGAATTATTTTTATAGTAGGAAATTTTAATTTTTTTCCTAAATTTTACTTAATCTGGAGCAATTTATGAAAATCACAAGAATTATCACTTCACTTTTTGCAAGTCTCGCGCTTATGGTAGGAATTTCTTCCTGCAGCATATACAACAATCTGGTTGAGCTGGACGAGCAGGTTTCAGCTCAATGGGCGCAAGTTGAAAACCAGTACCAGCGCAGATACGACCTGATTCCAAATCTTGTTTCAACGGTAAAAGGCGCGGCAAGCCACGAAACTGAACTTTACACGCAGGTTGCGGAAGCTCGTGCAAAAGCCGGCGGAGTAATAAAAATCGACGAGAATGTTCTTCAGGATGAGGAAAAATTCGCGGAATTCCAGAAAGCCCAGGATTCCCTTGGAGGCGCGCTGCAGCGGCTTCTTTCTGTAACAGAAAACTATCCGGAGCTTAAAACAAACCAGAATTTTCTTGCGCTTCAGGACGAGCTTGAGGGAACTGAAAACCGGATTTCAACAGAACGAAAACGCTACAACGACATCGCGCAGAAATTCAACTCGGAAATCAGAAAATGGCCCGGAGTAATGTTCGCCGGAAAAATGGGACTCAAGGCAAAACCGTATTTCACAGCGGCGGCACAAGCGTCAACCGCTCCGGCAGTGCAGTTCTAGAGCCGTTTTTCCTGGAGCAAAAATGACGAAAAAATATCTTTTGAAAAAAATAAAGCTTTCTGAATCCGACATGGAAGAAATCAAAACTGCGGTGAAAAAAGCTGAGGAAAAGACGAGCGGTGAAATTGCGCTGGCACTTACAGCGGAAAGCGACCATTATTCTTTCTGGGAGCTGCTGGCTTCAACATATTTTGCGGCTTTCGTTTTTATCATCCTGCTTCCGTTCGCGGCGAAAATTTCCAGCCTGTACGAAAAATTTTTCTGGGGCTGTCCGGTCTGGCTTCTTCCGGCGTTCTACGGAATTGCGACTCTTGCGACGATTATCTTCGGATTTTATTTTTCAAACATTCCGTTCATTGACCGGCTGGTGATTCCAAAAAGCATAAAAAGCCAGTCTGTAACAAACCGCGCGTTCAGACATTTTGCCCAGAGCGGAGTTTACGAAACAAAAGAACATTCCGGAATCCTGATTTTTGTTTCATACCTTGAAAAACAAGTCAGAATTGTTGCCGACTCGGGAATTTCTCAGAAAATTCCGCAGGATTTATGGAACATAATCGCAGACGATCTTGCGCTTGGAATCAAAAACGGAAAAACGAAGGAAGGATTCATCGCGGCGGTGGAAAAATGCGGCGAGCTTCTTGCGGAAAAATTTCCGGCCGAAAAGGAAAATCCTAACGAGCTTCCGGACGGACTTGTGGTTCTGGAGGATTAAATGAAAAATCTTGCTTTTAAAAGAATTTTTTTTCTGGCGGCATTCGCGCTGATTTCCGTGGCGGCTTTTTCGCTCAATGTGCCTGCGCTCACCGGAAGAATTGTTGACAACGCGAACATAATCAGCAGAAAAGACGAAGCTGAGATAAACGAATATCTGGAAAACCTTGAAAATTCAACAGGCGCGCAAGTCGCGGTTCTTACGGTAAAATCACTTGAAGGCGAATCCCTTGAACTTTTCTCGATGAAAGTTGCGGAAGCCTGGAAACTCGGACAGAAAGACAAGGACAACGGAGTTCTGCTTCTGGTTGCGCTGAACGAGCGGAAAGTCAGGATTGAAACCGGCTACGGGCTTGAAGGAACTTTAACGGACACAAAATGCGGCCTGATTATCAGAAACGTAATGATTCCAGAATTCAGAAACGGCGATTATTCCGAAGGAATTCTGAAAGGCGTAAAAAATATTTCCGGACTTATTTCCAATGACGAAGAACTTGTTTCCAAAAAAGTTTTAAAGGAATCCGAAGGCGACAGTTCCTACATGGGAATTCTTTACGGATTTCTGTGGGTTTTCGGCTGGTTCATTCTTTTTTCATGCATTGCAAGCGGAAGAAGCAACCATTTTCTGCCCTGGATAATTTTTACAAGCGCATACAGAAATTCCCACCGCGGAACGTCCGGAAGGCATAATTCTTCCGGGGATTTTTTTGGCGGAAGCGGACGCGGCTCTTTTGGCGGCGGTGGCGGCTTCAGCGGAGGCGGAGGCCACTTTGGAGGCGGTGGAGCTTCCGGCGGCTGGTAACAGCTGAAACTTTCAGAACGGATTAAAACAAAAAAAACGAGGCATAAAAAATGAAAAAAATTTTAGCATCAATACTGGCTGTTTTTCTGGCGGGATTTGCTTTTGCGGAAAGCCTGAACGACGGCGGAAACCATTCATTTGACTTTGAAATCGCCGAGCTTGCGGAAAAAGGATTCCACGACGAAGTAAAAATTCAGAACGGCTCAACGTTTGTTCTTACAAACATCCAGCTGAAAATGGCGGTCAACGGAAAAAGCTCGAACCTGCTTCCAATCGCAATGATTCAGCCCGGCCGCAGCGAAAATTTTGACGGCTACAAGGACGACGACCTGGACGAGGAGCTGCTTTTTCACTTTGGAAAAGACGGAAAAATTTCAAAAAAAAACACGAATAAAATCACTTTTGAAATTGACTTCGGCGAAAACAACAAAAAAGTGACCGTAAAAAATTACTACATAAAAAACAAAGACATATACTTTCTTGTTGAAAACGCCCCGGAACTCCAGAGCGCAGAAGAATCCGGCCGCCTGATAACCGTAGACGGAAAAAAATACATCCTCTCCGGCGACAAAGCCTACGAGGTGAAGTGAGAAAAAGTTAATTTTTTTGACAATTGAACAGCTCTGCTCTATAATCAGAAAAAAATTAACTAAAAACAATGAGGTAAAAAAATGAAAAAAATAACATCTCTATTGATTGCAGCCGCCGTTGTATGCGGAACTTTTTTCACAAGCTGCGACGTAGATGACGATTTTATTGCTCCAAAAGACACTTGGGTTTATAGAGCAAAATCGAACAGCGATTATTCCCTGACATACAAATGGACAAACTCCGCTGGGGTAGAAAAAAATGCATGTTTTGATGTTTATATAAACTATGCGACAAAAACCGATACAATCACTTTCAAAAGTGATACAAAAGATATAACTGAAGGTTTGAATGTTATTCTGATTCCACAAAATGACAACGATACTAAATCATACATGGAAGAACTTATTTCCTCTTCAACAGGAATAGATGAAATTTGTTTCCTTTTTAATTTTGGAAAAACAGCAAAAGCAGAAAAGGATGATTCCACAAGCAACGAAAAATCAATACCTTTGTCATCATTATGGACTCTTATCTACAATTTCAACAAATTTGAAAAATATACAGACACAACATTTGACAAATTTATCAAATCATACACTTTAGCAGATGCAAACATTACACAAAAAATAAATGCAAAACGAATTATCTACAACCTAATCGGTGAAAAACTTTTCGCTGAAAACTAATCCAAGGAATTCAAGTTGCAGCAAGGCTTTGGAGATTTTCCAAGGCCTTTTTTATTTCAACGCGATTTTTCCATCCCCCCCTGCCCCGTCCTATTATTTTCATCATATATTTATCAATTGAAAAAAAATCGCTATAATTCGCGGTATGTCTGGTTTTTATGATTTTTATGATGTGGTTGTTGTAGGCGCGGGCCATGCGGGAATTGAAGCAAGTCTGGCGTCGGCTAGAATGGGGCTGAAAACGCTTGTTGTAACGCAGTCTCCGGACGCAATCGGCAGAATGAGCTGCAATCCTTCAATCGGAGGAATCGCAAAAGGCAATATTGTACGGGAAATTGACGCGCTTGGCGGCGAAATGGGAAAACTGATTGACCGCTCAATGATTCAGTTCAGAATGCTGAACAAAAGCCGCGGGCCGGCTGTACAGGCACCAAGGAGCCAGGCTGACAAAATAACTTACTCGCAGATTGCGCGAAAAACTCTTGAAACAACGCCGAACCTTTTCACACTGATGGACACAGCAATCGACATTCTTACGGCGGAAAGCTCAACGGAAATGCCGCCGGACTCAGACAGCTCCGCAGAAATCGGAACAATTCCGGGCGAAAACCGCGGAACTTCCGGCAGAAACGGCGGAAAACGGCTGAAAATCACGGGAATCGTTACAGAACGCGGAAGAATCATTCCTTGCCGCGCAGTTGTTCTTACAACAGGAACTTTTTTGGGCGGAAGAATTTTTATCGGTGAATACGACGCGCCTTGCGGAAGAATCGGCGAGCCGGCCGCCTACGGACTTACAGAAAGCCTGCACAAGCTCGGGTTCACAACCGGAAGGCTCAAGACAGGAACTCCTCCAAGAATTTTAAAATCCACGATTGATTTTTCAAAGCTGGAAATAAACAACGGCGACGATGAAGTAATTCCATTCAGCTTTGACGATGAAAAAGTTGAGCGGCCGCTTGTTCCTTGCCACATTGTCTACACGAACAGCGAAACCCACAGAATCATACGCGAAAACATCGGCAGAAGCCCTCTTTACAGCGGAAAAATCAGCGGGGTCGGACCGCGCTACTGCCCAAGCATTGAAGACAAAGTGATGCGCTTTGCGGAGCGGGAACGCCACCAGATTTTTGTGGAGCCGGAAGGTCTTGAAACAGACGAAATGTATATGAACGGACTTTCATCTTCGCTGCCGGAATGCGTGCAGGACGCATTTATGCGAACAATGCCAGGTTTTGAGCACGCAGTTCAAAGCAGACCGGGCTATGCAGTTGAATACGACTATGTCGAGCCTACGCAGCTTTATCCTTCACTTGAAACAAAACGCGTCGCAGGACTTTTTGACGCAGGACAGATAAACGGAACTTCCGGCTACGAGGAAGCCGCCGGCCAGGGAATAATCGCCGGAATCAACGCGGGACTTTACTCTCGCGCGCACAAAAACTTTTGCGGTCCGGTATGCGAAATCCCGCGCGACCTGAACGGAACTCCAGTCAGCATGGAGCCGGGCGCATTCTGCACAAAAGCGGTTCTGAACGCCGCTGAACAGAAGCAGTTCCACGAAATCAGCAAAAACGTTGAAACCCGCCTGAACGATTTTGAAAAGCAGTGCCAGTCAAAAGCCGGGTTCGAGCATTTCTTCGACATTCCGGAATGGAAGCCTCTTGTGCTTGGCCGCGATGAAGCGTACATCGGCGTTCTGATTGACGATCTTGTTACGCTTGGAACAAAAGAGCCGTACAGAATGTTCACTGCCCGCGCGGAATACCGCCTGAAGCTCCGCCACGACACCGCAGACCAGAGGCTTGCGAAATACGCTTTTGAGGCCGGTCTGAAAACCAAAGCCCAGCTGGAAAAAATCGAGGCAAAATATGCGCAGATTAACGAAATCGTTTCAATTCTTCTGAAAAAGCCGCAGACAGAAAATCCTGGCTATCCGGAAAAAATCTGGAACGAGGCGCAAATTGAATTCAAGTACAAATATTACATTGAAAAACAGGACAAGCGCATTGAAAAAATGCACAGAATGGAAAACGTGAAAATTCCGGCGGATTTTGACTACGGCGCAATTCCTTCGCTGAGCGCAGAAAGCCGCAACAAGCTTGAAAAAGTTCGCCCGCTGACTTTAGGCCAGGCAGAAAGAATCAGCGGAATCAGAAATTCCGACATAATGCTTCTTATGGTTTACCTTCGCTAGCGGAAAAGCGGAAAGCCGCTATTTGATATTTTTCAGGACATCCACAATATGAGTGCCTGCGCCCAAAAGCTCAGGACGCTCGCTTATGGAAATAACGTACTTAACAAAAAGCCCGAAAGTTTCCTCGTCCATTGAATTAAGCTGAACGCGCATATAATCAGCCGGACCTTCCTGGCTGAAAATTTTTACGCGCTCAAGCCCGGATTTCCGCTGAATTTCGTTTATGTCCTCAAGCCGCAGATAACTGTAAAGCTCCTCCGGGGAAGAAACGCAATGAAAATCTTCTGAAAGCGCGCCGTTTTCCATCAGCTCCCTGGCTTTGCCTTTTCCAAAGCAATACTGAACAAGCGCATATTCGTTCAAAATATAGGCGGCAAAAATTATTCCGTCCTTTTTTACAACGCGTTTTATTTCATTCAGAACTTTCAGCCGCTCTTCCTGCGAATGAAGGTGATACATCGGGCCGAAACAAATTGCAATGTCGAATTTATCTTCTTCAAGAAACGAAAGATCCAGCGCGTTTCCCTGCCAAGTCTTGATTTTTTCATGCTTTGAGCGCAAAACCTCAAGATTCCGCTTAACAAGCTCAACCGCCGTAACTTCATGGCCGGAATGGCAAAGCTCAACTGAATAGCGGCCGGTTCCCGCGCCAACGTCAAGAATTTTCAGATTTCTGCGTTCCCCGATAATTTGCCGGATGTGGTGCATGCTCGTGGAAAATTCCACCAGTCCGTGCCTGGTCTGAAGCCTGTGCTCCTCGTTGAATTTATTGTAGTATTTCTCGATATTCGTCATATTTTTCGTCAACTTTTTTGCACCAGAATTCTTTTTC
Organism: uncultured Treponema sp.; assembly: GCA_934718065.1. Lineage (GTDB taxonomy): Bacteria > Spirochaetota > Spirochaetia > Treponematales > Treponemataceae > Treponema_D. Next base: position 169,792 of record CAKUZR010000004.1, on the reverse strand, counting down.
AGAGCCAGGAAGATAAGTTGCGTTGAATCCGTTTTTAATCAAAGTTTTTATCTCGGAAAGCGTGAAATTCGCCTCGCTGTAAAGCTTGAAATACTCGTCGCAAAGTGAAACCTTGAAGAAAACAGGATCGTCCGTATTCACAGTTACAAAAAGCCCGCGGTCAAAAAACTTGCGGATTGGATGCTCGCCAATTGACTTTACGAATTTTTTTGTAAAAACATTGCTCGTAGGACAAACTTCAAGGGCAATTTTTCGCTCTTTCAGCGTCTCCATAAGCTTTTCGTCCTGAACCGCGGAAATGCAGTGGCCGATTCTGTCAACGTGAAGAAGATTCACCGCTTCCCAAACTGATTCCGGCCCCACATCCTCGCCCGCATGAGCCACAACCTTGAATCCTTCTTTTTTCGCAAGCTCGAAAACCGGCGCATAGTCGCGGCAAGGGCCTTTTATTTCCGCGCCGCCAAGCCCGATTCCGATTATATTTTTGCTCGGAAACTTTTTCAGCAGGCTGTAGTTCGCCATCGCGTTCTCAAGCCCGAAAGTCCGGCTCACGTCCATCAGAAGTTTTACAGTAATTCCGTATTTTTCCTTGATTTCCGCAATTTTTTTGTCAAAAACCTTCACCATTTCTTCATATTTAAAGCCGTTCTTAAGAAATGAAGTCGGCGCGAAAAACGCTTCGGTGTAGACAATTCCGTTTTCAACAAGATATTTCGCCAAATCATTGAAAATATAGTCAAAATCTTCAACAGAAGCATAAAGCTGCTGGATTTTTATAAATGCCTGGATAAATCCGTTCAAATCGTCGTAGGTAAAAAGCGTTTTTATTTCCTGGTCCGAAATTTCTTTTCCGGTATTTTTTTTATGCAGCGCTTTTATAGAATCAATTGAAGGAACGGCTTCAATGTGAATATGAACTTCTGCCTTTGGAACAGCTTTTATAAATTTGTAAAATTCTTCTTTGTTCATAATCATTCTCCAGTCAGATTTTTCAAGTTAGATTTTCCTAAATTTCTTATCGGAAAGATTCCTCTTCAACTTTAACACTTTTTTCAAATCCTGCAAAAAAAAGACGATGAAATTTAAATCACATATTTTAAAATATTGCAAGAAAAATAGTTTTATAAAATTGTGTTATAAATCTTGTATAAAAACGCTAGTAATAGTATAGTTTTTACAACGTAAACGCTATATATGGTGTTGCGTTTTTTTTATGCTTAAACAGGAAAGGATGGGAACAAAGTGAAGATAATCAAACGCAACGGCGAAGAAGTAATTTTTGACATACGCAAAATTGTAACAGCGATTGAAAAGGCGAACGCCGCAGTTCCGGAGAGCGACCGGCTTTCAGAAGAATATATTCAGGCGGTGGCTTCAAAAGTTGCAAACCAGTGCCATGCAAGCAAAGTTGAGCTGAACGTTGAGGCAATTCAGGATCTTGTTGAAACTGAGCTTATGAGAATCGGCGCCTTCAATATTGCAAAACTTTATATCACATACCGCTACCGCCACATGCTTATGCGAAAACAGAATTCCACGGACCAGCAGATTCTTTCGCTTCTGGAATGCGCCAACGAGGAAGTAAAGCAGGAAAATTCCAACAAGAATTCAACTGTAGTTTCTGTTCAGCGCGACTACATGGCTGGAGAAGTTTCAAAAGACATCACAAAGCGTTTTTTGCTGGATGAAGACATTGTCCAGGCGCACAACGAAGGAATTATTCACTTCCACGATGCGGATTATTTTGCCCAGCACATGCACAACTGCGACCTTGTGAACCTTGAAGATATGCTGCAGAACGGCACTGTCATCAGCGGAACAAAAATTGACAGGCCGCATTCTTTTTCAACAGCCTGCAACATTGCGACACAGATTATCGCGCAGGTAGCGTCTTCCCAGTACGGCGGACAGAGCGTTTCTTTGGCTCATCTTGCGCCGTTTGTAGACGTTAGCCGCAAAAAGATTTCAAAGGAACTTTCAGAAACCGAGGAAGAAACTGGAATCAAATTTTCAAAGGAACAGTTCGACTCAATCGTAAAACGCCGTCTTTCCGATGAAATTGCCCGCGGCGTTCAGACAATCCAGTATCAGGTTGTAACTCTTATGACAACAAACGGCCAGAGTCCGTTCGTTACTGTGTTCATGTATTTGAATGAAGCTAAGAACGAGCAGGAAAAAGCGGATCTTGCCCTTATTATAGAAGAAGTTCTGAAACAGCGCTACAAAGGCGTAAAAAATGAAAAAGGCTACTGGGTAACACCGGCATTTCCAAAGCTGATTTACGTTCTTGAGCCGGACAACATAACGGAAGGCGCAAAATATTACTATCTTACAGAACTGGCCGCAAAATGCACATCAAAACGGCTTGTTCCAGACTACATTTCTGAAAAGAAAATGTTCGAGCTAAAGGAAGGCAACTGCTATCCTTGCATGGGCTGCCGCTCGTTCCTTACAGTTTACAGAGATGAAACAGGCCGCCCGAAATTCTACGGACGGTTCAACCAGGGCGTTGTAACAATCAACCTTGTTGACGTGGCCTGCTCATCCGGGAAAGATGTTGAGCTTTTCTGGAGAATCTTTGAGGAACGCCTTGAGCTTTGCAAACGCGCGCTCCTGCTCCGCCACAAGCGGCTTCTGGGAACACCTTCAGATGTTGCTCCAATTCTTTGGCAGAACGGCGCGCTCGCAAGACTTGAAAAAGGTGAAAAAATCGACAAGCTTTTGTTCAACGGCTATTCAACAATTTCTCTTGGCTACGCAGGATTGTGCGAATGTGTCCGATATATGAAAGGGAAGCCACATACGGATCCGGAAGCCACTCCTTTCGCGCTTGAAATCATGCGCTATATGAACAAAAAATGCGCGGAATGGCGTGACGAAACAAACATTGCATTCAGCTTGTACGGAACTCCGCTTGAATCAACAACATACAAATTCGCAAAGTCACTGAAACGAAGATTCGGCGAAATTCCAGGCGTAACAGACAAAAACTACATCACAAACAGCTACCACGTGCACGTTACAGAGCCAATCGACGCATTCAAGAAGCTTACATTTGAAAGCCAGTTCCAGGAGCTTTCTCCGGGCGGCGCGGTAAGCTATGTTGAAGTGCCGAACATGGAGCAGAATATTCCGGCTGTAATCGCCGTTCTGAAGCATATCTACGAAAACATAATGTATGCGGAGCTGAACACAAAATCCGACTGCTGCCAGAAATGCGGATACACTGGCGAAATTCAGGTTGTGCAGGACAACGACGGAAAACTTATCTGGAAATGTCCGCAGTGCGGAAACACTGACCAAAGCACAATGAATGTTGCGCGAAGAACCTGCGGCTACATCGGAACTCAATACTGGAACCAGGGAAGAACCCAGGAAATCAAGGAAAGAGTTCTGCATCTTTAGCCAAAAATTCGGCTGAATCCAGAGGATTTTATGTTTTATGGCGCAATAAAAAAATTCGATGTTGCTGACGGCGAAGGCGTGCGCGTAAGCCTTTTTGTTTCCGGCTGCAGAAACTGCTGTCCGGGATGCTTTCAGCCGCAGACATGGGATTTTAATTTTGGAAATGAATTCACGGAAGAAACTCAGGATGAAATTATTGAAGCGTTGAAGCCTTCTCACATCCAGGGATTCAGCCTGCTTGGCGGCGAGCCGTTCGAGCCGGAAAACCAGAAAATTCTTGCGCCGTTTCTAAAAAAACTGAAGAAAATTTTTCCGCAGAAAGATATCTGGTGCTGGACGGGCTATATTTTTGAAAAAGACTTGCAGCGCGGCGGAAAGCGTTTCATTCCTGAATGCACAGACCTCATGCTGAACTGCATAGACATTCTTGTGGACGGTCCGTTTATTCAGGAAAAGAAAAATCTTATGCTCAGGTTCCGCGGCTCCGAAAACCAGCGGCTCCTGCACTTAAAGGACGGAAAAATCCAGAAAATAGAATAATTTTCCGCCCTCCAGCAAAAATCACTGCTTTTTTTCAGCAAGAATTTCTTTAGCGCGGTTCATTGCGCCTTCAATATTGTCAAAAATATTTTCACGGCCGATTTTTTCAGCCATTCCAGTCTTTTCAAACAAAATGTACGGCTGCGTATGAATTCCAGAAATTACGATTTTCACGCCGCGTCTGTCGCAAGCGGCTTTGCACTGCTCAAGAGCCTGAACTCCGCCCGCATCAAGGTAAATCGTGTTTCGCATACGGATTACAAGAACATCAAATTCCGCGCCTGCACGCTCAACCGCAAGCTCGAATTTTTGAACTGTCGCGAAAAACAACGGTCCTTCAATTTCGTAAACAATCACGCCGGCAGGAACGTTCAGCTGCTCCTCTGTTCCGTCGCCGGTAATTCCGGAAACAATTGTATTTCGTTTTTCCTGGACTTCGCTGACATCAATCATCTTTTTTATAAAGAAGAACGCTGCAAAAATAAGTCCGATTCCAATCGCGTAGGTCAAATCAACAAAAACTGTAATCAAAAAAGTAACAACAAGAACGGTGATGTCGGATTTCTGCCCTTTCAGAAGTTTTCTGATTGAAGGGATTCCCGCCATATTCCAGGCAACGCTCATCAGAACAGCAGCCAGCGCGGCCATCGGAATATATTCAACATATTTTCCGAAAAGCATCATTATCAAAAGCAGCACAACCGCGTGAATAATTCCGGCCACAGGAGTTCTTCCCCCGTTGTTGATATTAGTAGCCGTTCTTGCAATCGCTCCAGTCGCCGGAAGTCCGCCGAACAAAGGACTTGCAATGTTCGCGATTCCCTGGCCAATCAGCTCGTTGTTCGAGTCATGCTTTGTTCCAATCATTCCGTCCGCAACAACCGCAGAAAGAAGAGATTCAATCGCCGCAAGAACAGCAATTGAACACGCTGTCGGGAAAACAGTTTTCACAGTTGAAAGGCTGAAATCCGGAAGCGACGGCTTAGGAAGTCCGGTTGGAATTGAATAACGGTCTTTTATAATGTCCGCGTGCCACGCAGGATTTTCGCCGGCGAAATGCGAAACAAGAAGATTCACAAGAGTTGCAAGAATGATGACAATCAGCGAGCCTGGAATTTTCTTTGTTACTTTAGGCCACAAAAAAATAACCACAAGGCAAACAGCCGCCATTCCAAATGAATAGAAATTTATTGTTTTCAGCGAAGCCGCGTACACAAGAATTTTTCCCGCGAAAGTTCCCGGCATTTTCAGATATTCATTTCCGCAAAATGAAAGCGGAAACTGCGGATGAAGCCCGAAAAAATCGCCAATCTGGCCAGTCGCAATCGTTACTGCAATTCCAGCAGTGAAACCAACAACAATTGTATACGGAATGAATTTCACCAGTCCGCCAAGCTTAAAAACGCCTAAAAGAATCAGCATGACTCCGGCAAGAACAGTGGCTGTGGCAAGTCCGCTTACGCCCAGCTGAGGATTATTCACAATCGCATAAATTATTACAGTAAACGCGCCTGTAGGTCCGCCAATCTGGCAGCGGGTTCCTCCAAACGCCGCAATACAAAATCCTGCAACAATAGCAGTGTAGAGCCCCGTTTCCGGGCTGCAGCCGCTGGCAATAGCAAACGCAATAGAAAGCGGCAAAGCAACAATTCCAACAATTACGCCCGCAATAAAATCTGTTAAAAACTGTTTTCCGTTGTAAGTTTTCAACGTGTTCAACAACTCTGGCTTGTACATCAAATGCTCCAAAAAATATGATATGACAAAATACATCTTTTTGTCATATTGAGCAATAGAGAGTATACGCTCAGTTTATTCGGAGGAAAATATCCGCTAACTTTTGTCAATCTTGAAAAAAATCGGTATAATGATTCTATGAGTTACCGTTGTCCGCGCTGCCAGAAGAAGGGCGAGTTTTGTCTTTGCAAGTATACACAGGAAATTGAGTCAGGCATAAAATTTGTGCTTTTGATGCATCCAAAGGAAGTCAAGAAAAACAGGACTGGAACTGGATGGATAACTAGAATTTCTTTGAAAGGCTGCGAGATTCTTGAAGGGCTGGATTTTTCTGAAAATGAAAGGCTGAACGCGCTTTTGAGCGACCCGCAGTATTTTCCGGTTCTTTTGTACCCTGGAGAGGATGCGTGGACGGCCGCAAAGCCTGGATTCAGGGAGGAAGTGAACGGCCGCACGGTTCTTGCAATCATAATTGACGCAACCTGGTTCTGCAGCCGCAAAATCATCCAGCACAACCCTAATCTTTTGAAGCTGCCTAAAGTTTCTTTTGCCGGCGAGTACCGCTCGATTTTCACGTTCAAAAAAGAGCCGCGCCCAGAATGTGTTTCCACAATTGAAACTTGCTACTATTTAATAAAAGAATTTCAAACCGCAGGGCTTGCAAACAAGAACGCAAACCCGGAGCCTCTGATGGACGTTTTCAAGCAGATGATTAAAAACCAGATCCGAGCTGAAAACGAACGGATTCTAGGGCTTCGCCCGGACATTCACGGCTGCGACGCAAAATACACAAAGCTGAAGGAAATGCCTAATTTTTAAATGGAAGAACTCCTTCCGCCTCAAATTCGCCGGCCAGCGCGCCGAACATTGCCTCCAAAGTGTAGCCGCTCCAGCTGTAGCCAAGCAAAATCTCATCAGCCCAGTCCAGCCCGAATGAATAAGTCGGCGTCATAATTGAAAGGACAACAACTTTTTTTCCCTTGCCCTTAAGCTGCTCCGCGATTTTTGCGCTGCGCTGGTTTGCAACAAGAAAGACAATCGTATCGTAAGAATCATAAATTTTCAGAATATTTTCACTCATCCAGGCAGTTTCGTTCGGTCCCGGCTCGTAGCTGAATTTGAATTCACCTGAATTTGGATAGCGTTTTTTTCCTTCAGAGAAAAATTCCGGAAGAGAGCCGCAAAGAAGAACCCTCCCGGCGTTTTCGGCGGAAAGCGCCGTTTCAGCTTTTTTGTAAAATGTAATTGAACGGCACGCCTGCTGAAGGAAAAATTTCTCGCCTTCCTTGTCCGGAATAAATTTGCTTATTTCAGAAGCCTTTGGATAGAGCGGAGCCGCGTTTTCATTCTTGAAATATTCAAGTTTTGCCTTTATTACCCGGAAAGCCGCATCTTTCACGCGGGCCTTGAAATTTTCATCAGAGCGCATTGCGGCAAGATTTCCAGTCCACAAATTTTCACCCAGCCTTGCCGTTGTTGAAGAAATCACAATGTCGTTTCCAGCTTCAATCGCCATTTTGAAAGCGGCTGAAACAGAACCTGCGTACATTGTCGCGCCGTTCATCATCATATCATCGGTTATAATCAGGCCTTTGTAGCCAAGCTGGTTTCGCAGAAGCTCCGTCAGAAAATATTTTGAAAGGCTTGCCGGCGCTCCGCTTTTATCAATCTGCGGAAAGCTCAGATGCCCGGACATAACAGCCGGAACGTTTTCATTTATCAAATATTCAAACGGAACAAGCTCCCTGGACTTAAAAGTTTTCCAGTCAATGTCAATTTCAGGAAGATTTATATGCGAATCATAGCTTGTGTCGCCGTGCCCCGGAAAATGCTTCACCGTGGGAATTACTCCAGCCGCAATGCTGCCGTTCGCCCAGGCCGCGCCAAGGATTCCGGCAAGCTCAGGGTCATCGCCAAAAGAACGCGTTCCAATAATTGTTGAGTCGTGGTTTGTAAAAAGGTCAACAGTCGGCGCAAAATTCATATTTATGCCAAGAACTTTTATTTCCCGGCTGATGTAATACGCCGAGCACCAGGCGTCAACGGGGAAACCGCCCGCTCCAATCGCCATATTTCCAGGAGTAATCGCCGTTTCGCCTTTTACATGTCGAATCCAGCCGCCTTCCTGGTCGGTTGCCACAAAAAGAGGAATTTTAAAGCGCCTTGAAGCCGCGCTCCGCTGAAGTGAAGAAATTGATTTTGCGACAAGATTTATATCATCAGTGTTCCAGCCAAAAACTTTTACGCTGCCGAGTCCTCTGCCGCCGACCCACTGAAACAAAAGGTTGTCCGGCTCCGCGCCTGCCCAGCCGAACATAAGAATCTGGCTAAGAAGCTCCTCGTCGGTCATTCTTTCAACAATAAACTCCGCCAGCGGCTCATCCGGATAATCGCTCCAGAAATTTGCGTTTTCAGGAATTTTTGTCTGACAGAATAAAAGACGGCAAAAAACCGCGCTAAAAAGGACTGCAAAAAATCTTTTCATGGTCTTGCAATTTTACACAAAAAAAACATGATTCTCAACACTTGACGGAAATTAGAGGAATTTGACAAAAGGTTAATTTTCTAGTTTAAGATGTGGCAAGGATAGGAGGGGCGGCGGAGCCGTTCCAAAGCGAAGCGAAGGAATGGAGCGGCAGCGCAACCCCGAATAGCCTGTTTTTTGCTAAGCAAAAAGCCACCCAAAATATAAAAATTCAAAAACCCGAAATTCTGGCTATTCCGCCAAAATTTTTGAAATTTCCGCTATGTACTGAGTGTGCAAATCGTCTGTGGGATACCATTTTTTATACAGTTCCTTGTCCAGAAACGCTGACTCCGGCACAATCTGCTCATAAAGTTTTTTACATTCAAAAACAAGGCGGCTTTCCTTGAAATACGGAAAAACTCCGTCGTGCTCAACAGAAAGCCCGGTTTCCTTAACCTTGTCAAAATCGCGACCGGACTTTGTTCCGCAGAAATTGTAAACATTTCGCAATTCTGAAGGAAGAACGCACAGAGAAAAAGTTTCGCCGCTGTCTATAAACGATTTTGTAAAACGCGACTGCCGGATAAAAATATTCGCAACAGGTTTTCCCCACATAACGCCGACCTGCCCCCAGGAAGCAGTCAGCATATTCACGCGGCCTTCCTTTTCCGCGGCAACAAGAAACCAGTCCTCGCCGATAAGTTTAAAAGGATTTTCATTCAATTCAATTGGTCTTATTTCTTTCATATTTATATGATAATAAGAAAACTCAAAAAATGCAAAAATTTGAAAATGCGGAAAGGCGCTGCGGGATGCGGCAGCTGGAAACAAGCTAGATGAAGAAGGTTATTTTTTTATACATCTAATTTTGAAATCGCATTTTGCCATGTCAAAATCAGCATCTGCAAAATCAATGCCTTCTTTCAATTTTATATGGTTTGATGACACACCCAAAATTCCACCCTGAGGGTCAACTGCAATCCAGCCATTTCGAGCATCATAAAATTCAGCCCAAGCATGAAAAGTCACTTGCCCAGAAGAACAATACAATCCTGTTACAAATTTGCACGGAATTCCTTTCAATCTCATCAACGCAATGAACAAATTTGAATATTCACCGCAAGTTCCTTTTTTATTTTCCAATACCCAGGATGCGCTTTTTCCGCAGCTCAATCCTGAACTTATTTCAGCAGCCAGCTCATTGTCATATTTGAGAACCGAAACCAGGAAAGTTAATATTGTTTTTGCGCACTGATATTCAGACAGCGAAAAAAGATTCAGCTTATGATAAATATCCATCACATTTTCTTCATTATAATCAATTAAATCAGAACTTGATAAATACTTTTCCAAATCCGCGGGAACAAGATTTTTTTCAAACGGAGCAGACAATTTACCACCAGCAGTATATTCATTCACTGTTCCATGAGTTTTTAATTTTATGACTACCTTATTCTTTTTGTTTTTTATATTTACAACAGCTTGAGGATATGAGTTCAAAACCGAATAATCATACTGATTTATTTCCAGCTTATAATATTTTTCTTTATTTAATTCCGCCACAGACTGAGAAGATACGCACAAACCGCCCGAACTCAACAGCAAAGCAAAAATCAAACATATTTTTAAGTTCTGTTTAGCAAGTGTGTGTTTTTTGGTTTTTCTGAACATTTTATATCTCTTTTTATATAGAAAAATCTTTTACACGCTTTTATTTTTTTTCAAACAGGATTCTAACAAAATCTCGTTTTGAATATAAAATTCTTATCACTTTTACAAATTCGCCTTCAATCCTGTAAAAAATTGAATAATTATTAGCAAGCACAAATTTGTAATCTGTTGGAAAAGACACATATCTTTCCAAAGAAATTCCAGCATCTGGAAATTTTGCCAAATCCTCATAGGTTTCAATAATTTTTTCTATTGTACTACGAGCCGCAATATGATTCTGCAATTTTTTCTCAATATAAAATTTAATCTCGAGCAAATCTTCCGCCGCCTGATGAGAAATATCTACTTGAAACATTATAAACCCACCATTGCACGGACATCTTTTGTGCTAAGCCAGCCTTTTTCCTTTGCAGAATCTTCCCCTTTTTTGAGTTCATCAAATAAAGTTTTTGTCGCTGTAAGCCTTTCATAATCGCTTATAGATATTACAGCATAGCAGCCACGCCCATTTTTAGTAAGAAACACAGGAGATTCGTCCGCAACATCCTTTAACACTTCATTATAATTTCGCAAATCTGATATTGGTTTTATTGCAAACATATTAACCTCCATAAAGTTCTTAATATTTTACGAATAAAATTATCCATTATATTATCAAAATAGTCAAACAAACATCACCTTGACATTCAGATAAACAGAAAATTGTTTTACCAGAACAGCCCTTGAAAATCTGTAATTTACCACAGAGAATACACGAGCCACTTTTAGAATCATTCCGACAGTACATTAAAATCTTTCTGACAGTGAACCCGAACTTTTCCGCAAAGCGTTCTGAACGGTTCGGCAGGATTTTTTTTACTCTATTCAAAAAGAATTTTCTATAATGGGAATGCGCGGCAGGGCGTTGCGGGATGTGCCCGCTGGAAGGGGCAGGCGAAAATGTTGAGGAACGAAACAGTTGAGCCGAGGGGAAGACTTTCCCCGTCTGAATAAAAAAAAGCGGGAAGTTTTTTGCTCCCCGCCTGGATTATTTTTTATTGTGGCAAATATTAAGCCGATTTTTCAGATTCCAATGTTGGGAACCGGTTGAAATAATCTTTTGTTGTTCGGGCTGCAACGCCGCTCAGAAGAATAAGGGCGATACAGTTCGGCCAAGCCATAAGTCCGTTTGTGATGTCGGCGATTGTCCAAACCTGGCTGATTGTCATGTAAGGTCCGATGGCAACCGCAAGAATGTAGATTACGCGGTAAATCATAACGAGCTTCATTTTTCCGTTTGAAAGATATTCAAGGCATCGTTCTGAGTAGAAATCCCAGCCAAGAATTGTTGTGAACGCAAAGAACACAAGACAAATCATAAGAAGGAACTGAACTGAACGTCCGTCGCCGCCAAGAACCGCGCTGAACGCTGCAGAAGAAAGCTCTACGCCTTTCAAAGTTTCACCAATTCCGTTCATAGGAAGAGTGAATGTTCCGTTGCTAGTGAAAGCAATTACAATTGAAAGCCCTGTCATTGTGCAGACAATGATTGTGTCGATGAATGTTCCTGTCATAGAAACAAGTCCCTGCGCAACTGGCTCTTCAACTTTTGCAGAAGACGCGGCGATTGCGGCAGAACCAAGTCCGGCTTCGTTAGAGAAAATTCCGCGGGCAATACCTTTCTGCATTGCAACAATAACCGAGCCAACAACACCGCCGGTTACAGCCTTAGGCGCAAACGCAGCCTTGAAAATAAGGGCAAACGCGCCTGGAATTTTTGTGGCATTCATAACAAGAACGCTTACTCCAAGGAAAACGTAAAGAATCGCCATGAACGGAACAATAACCTGCGCAACTTTTGCAATTCGCTGAAGTCCGCCGATAATTACCAGCGCCGCAAAAAGTGTTACAAGTCCGCCGGCAATTACTGTTGCCCATGAATATTGAGTTCCGAACAATGTGAACGCCACATGAGCTGTTTCAGGGTCGAACGCATTTTTTACAGCCGAGGCAATTCCGTTGATCTGAGTAAATGTTCCGATTCCGAAAAGTCCTACGCAAACGCCGAAAATTGCGAAAAGCACTGCAAGCCATTTCCAAGAAAAACCAGTTCGTTCCTTCAAGCCTTTTTCAATTGTGTAGAAAGGTCCGCCAAGAACGTGTCCGTCCGGCTTGTGCTCGCGGTATTTTACAGAAAGCATACATTCTGTGTATTTTGTGGCGATTCCTACAAGAGCGGCAACCCACATCCAGAAAAGAGCTCCCGGTCCGCCGGCGGCAATCGCAGTCGCGACTCCGACGATATTTCCTGTTCCGATTGTTGCTGAAAGCGCGGTGCAGAGCGCGCCAAAACTAGAAACTTCACCTTTTTCTCCGTCTGATTTGCGGAAAATTGATTTCAATGCGCGTCCCAGCTTGCGGAACTGCATTCCGTGAAGACGGATTGTCAAAAGCAATCCTGTCACAAGAATAAGGATGATTGTAGGAAGTCCCCATACAATGTCATCAATCTTGTTGATAATTGTGTCGAACATTTTGCTTGTCCTTTAAAAAAAATAAGAGCGAAGATACATAACTGTATTTCGCTCTCCAAAGAGTATGACAAGATTCTTTTAGCCCTGTCCCTTATGCCTGAGATATCGGTTTTAATAACCTTAACCCTTCGGCGTCCCATCTGAAAATGGGAACTCTCCAGAGAATCGCCGAAACAGTAACGCTGCTGGCGATACAATACATTAGCACTAAGAAAATATTTGCGTCAACCGGATTTTTAAAAATAAACCTGCAAAAAATAAAATTTTTTCTGCAACCAATGAAAAAAAATTGTGTCTAAATATATTTTTCTATAGAAATTTTACCGAAATTCAAGTATACTGACAAAAATACAAAAAATGTCAATTTGGCAAACAAAAAAAAAGAAGGACAACTATGTATTCAACAATTCCGCAGATGTTATGTGAAAAAACAAAATCTTCTCCAGACGCTGTAATTCAGTACGCAAAAGACGCGAAAGGAATTTTTCAGCCTGTAACTTATGCGGAATTCCTGGACTCCGCGCTGAATTTCGGAGCCGGACTTCTTTCACTTGGAGCAAAACCGGGCGACCACATCGGGCTGATTGCCGACAACAGAAAGGAATGGCTCGTTTCCTCCGCGGGAATAATGTCCGCCGGATGCTGCGACATTCCGCGCGGAAGCGAGGCGACCGTTAAAGATTTGTCATACATTTTAAGCTTTGCCGGGTGCAAAATCATCGTGGCGGAAAACAATTCAAGCTACAAGAAAATCGTTGAATGTCGCCCGGAGCTAAAGGACTTGCAGACAATAATCGTAATCGACGAAAAAAACGTTGAGTCTGAAAACGCCGGCGCAAAAGTTCTTTCCTACGCGGAAACAATAAGCCTTGGAAAAGAATTCAGAGCATCGAATCCCGGAAAAATTGAAGAAATCGTGGAAAACGGAAAAAGCGAGGACACAGCCACAATCATATTCACCTCCGGAACAACAGGAACTCCGAAAGGCGTAGAGCTTCTGCACAGAAATTTCCTGTGCCAGATTGAAGGAATTTCCGAAACCCTGAACCTTAAGGAAGGCGACAAGACGCTCTGCGTTCTTCCTGTCTGGCACGTTTACGAGCGCGAAATGGAATACTACTACATGGCGAAAGGAATTTCCATGTGCTACTCAAAACCGGTTCCAAGCATGATTCTTTCCGACTTCAAAAAAATCAGCATATCATTCATCGCCTGCGTTCCGCGAATCTGGGACGCAATCTACAAGCAGATTGAAAAAAACGCCGTGGAAAAATCGTCGCTCAGAAAAGTCCTGTACAAAATCTGCATCGGCGCAATAACAACCCGCCGCTGGATGCTCGACATAATAATGGGAAGAAATTTGCAGTTCAAAAAGCCGCTCTGGATTCTTTCAGTCCTGAACAAATGGCTCTACGTTCCATGCTTCTTCCTTCTGCCGCTAAGAGCTCTGGGCGAAGTAATATTCTTTTCAAAGGCGCGCGCGGTTTTCGGAGCGAACTTCAAGCTGGGAATGAGCGGAGGCGGCGCGCTTGCACCGCGGCTCGACCGTTTCTTCAATTCTGTAGGAATCAGAATTGTTGAAGGATTCGGCCTCACAGAAACAGCGCCTATAATCTGCATAAGAAATCCCCGCCGTCCAGTCATGGGAACAATCGGAAGGGCAATGCCGTACAACGAAATCAAAGTCGTTGACAAATTCGGCGTGGAATGTGCGCCCGGCCAGATGGGTGTTCTCTACGTGCGCGGCGACAACGTGATGAAAGGCTACTACAAGCAGCCCGACCTAACAGAGTCAGTCTTAAAGGAAGGCTGGTTCAACACCGGCGACCTGGTTGTGCTTTCCAGAAAAGGCGACATCATGGTAAAAGGCCGCGCAAAAGACACAATCGTTCTGCGTTCCGGCGAAAACGTCGAGCCGCTCCCAATTGAAAACAAGCTCGTTGAATCGCCGTACATCGCGCAGGCAGTAATCGTCGGCCAGGACAAAAACTATCTTGGCGCGCTCCTGATTCCAAAAAAAGAAAACATCCTGAGCTACGCAAAATCAAACAACCTCGAAAGCGAAAACATTTCCGCGCTCCTTAAAAGCAACGAAATCAAAACGCTCATAAATTCCGAGCTGGAACGCCTGATAACCCCAAAAAATGGATTCAAGCCGTTTGAAAAAGTCGGCTCATTCTGCTTCCTCGACCGCCAGTTTGAAATCGGCACAGAGCTAACCGCAAAAGGAACCGTAATCCGCAGCAAAGTGAACGAGCTTTACAAATGGCAAATCGCCTCAATGTTCAGCGACTCGGTAATCGCGCAAAGCCTTTCCGGCCTCAGCAGCATAACCGGAAACATCGCCGGCAACCTGAAGGAACTCAGCTCCGTAAAAAACGTAATTCTTGAAAAAATTCCAGGAATCAAAAAAGACTCCAGCGAAAAATAAACGCCGCACCGCCCAAAAATATTTTAAATTTTCATCTTTTGGGTGGCTTTTGGCAGGTTCGGCAAGCTCACCAGCCAAAACCAGGCTTTCCAGGGTTGCGGCTTCCGCCTCCATTGCTTCACAAAAACTTCGTTTTTATTCCGCAACGCGCTCCGCGCGCCCTTCCAATCCTTGCCACATCTGAAAATCAAAATTGAATCAGCAAATTCAGCTTTTCTGCCTCTGCGCGATAATCACAGCCGCAAAAATCAGGACGCATCCAACAACGCCGTAAACAGAAAGTTTTTCCCGCACGCCGTTCACCGGAATCAAAACGCTGAAAAGCATTCCAAAAACACTTTCAAAGCTAAGAAGAATCGTAGAAAGCGAAGGGCTCAAATATTTCAGCCCGATATTCTGAAGCACGAACGCAACCGCAGTGCATGCAATTCCAAGGTACAGCGCGGACATAATAAATCCGCGGCTTCCAAAATCAATCGCGGAAAGCGGCTGAAAAACCGCCGTAAGCATATTTTTTTCAGCATCATAAAACGGCGCAACGCACCAGGCAAGAACCGCACCAACCGCAAACTGAACAAACGCATACACAACCGGATCGCTTTCCTCGGATTCCTTTGAAAAATATGACTGGAAAAAAATCTGAAGGCAAAAGAAAACCGCGCAAACCAGCGTAAGAAAATCCCCGAAATTAAATCCGGCTCCAGCCTCAGACTTTCCTCCCAAAGACAAAAATCCGATTCCCGCAACCTGCAGCAGAACAGCCGCAAAAACAGTCCAGGCCGGCCGTTTTTTGTACGCAATCCACGAACAGAACGGAATCAGAACAACATAAAACGTTGTCAAAAACGCATTTCTTCCCGGAGTTGTATATTTGCATCCAACAGTCTGCGCAAAATACGCAAGAAACAGAAACACTCCGATAAGCCCGGCTTTTTTCAAATACTGCGCGTTGATTTTTTTCAGGCGTTTGAAAAACACAATTCCAACAGAAAGCGCCGCAATCGCAAAACGGATTGCAATCATATAAACTGCGCTAATGTCATTCAGGCTGTCTTTTACAACAACAAACGAAAATCCCCAGATTGCGGCAGTAAAAACCAGCCCCAGCGCGGCTAAAATCTGAACCATTTTATTTCCTCGAAAAAAAAGGCTGCCTCCGGAAGCTTGAAAAACTTCACAAAGAACAGCCTTTTCAAAATCGTTTTATTTCACGACTTAAAGCCTAAGCTTTTTTTGACGATGATTTTTTAGCAGAAGATTTTGCTCCGCCATCCAAAGGACGCAAAACTTTCTTCAAGTGCCAAATATCACGCACGTAATCTTCAATTGTTCGGTCAGAAGAGAACTTTCCGGCGTTCGCAATATTCTTCAAGCAAGCCTTAGCCCAGGCCTTCTTGTCTGAATAAAGTTTTTCCGCATCGTTCTGAGCGCGGCAGTAATCATCAAAATCAGCAAGAACGTAATAAACATCCGCGCGGTTTCCTTCAATTCCGTATACCAAAGAATCATAAAGTTCCTTGAACAGCTGATGTGTTGGATCGTAAGTTCCGTCAACAAGCTGGTTAAGAACCTTAGCAAGTCCAGGATTTCTTTCGATATATTCCTGCGGATTATAGCTGTGCGCTTCCTCAATCTTCTTGATTTCATCAGTAAGAAGACCAAAGATGAACGCGTTTTCTTTTCCAGCTTCCTCAACAATCTCAATGTTCGCGCCGTCCATTGTTCCCATTGTCAAAGCGCCGTTGCACATAAACTTCATGTTTGAAGTTCCAGAAGCTTCAAGTCCGGCTGTAGAAATCTGCTCAGAAAGGTCTGCAGCAGGGAAAATCTTTTCCGCAACAGAAACTCTGTAGTTTTCTACAAACACAACGTGAAGCCTGTCGTTTACGCGGCGGTCGTTGTTGATTCTTTCAGCAACAGTATTGATAAGCTTGATGATTGCCTTTGCACGGCGGTAGCCGGAAGCCGATTTCGCGCCGAAAATATAAGTTTTCTTAGCCGGCTTGTAGTTCGGATCGTCAAGCATTTTGTTGTAAACGTACATGATGTGCAGAATGTTCATCAGCTGGCGTTTGTATTCATGCAGACGCTTTACCTGAACATCAAAGATTGACTCAGGATCGATAAGCTCGTTCTGTGTGTTCTTAAGATATTCAGCAAGACGACGCTTGTTTTCTTCCTTGATAGTCATAAGCTCTTTCAAAGACTTGTCATCATCAAGATATTTTTCAAGTCCCTTGAGCTTTGTAAGATCTTTTTCCCAGCCATGACCAACACGCGCTGTGATAAACGCAGACAACTCAGGGTTCGCGCTGCAGAGCCAGCGTCGCTGTGTGATTCCGTTTGTCTTGTTGTTGAATTTTTCAGGATAAAGTTCAAACCAGTCATGAAGCTCTTTTTCCTTCAAAAGGCGTGTATGAAGCTCAGCAACGCCGTTTACGCTGAAGCAGGCATGGATTGCAAGCCAAGCCATATAAACTTTGCCGTTGTTGATAATAGACATTCTTCCATGTCGGGCATAATCATTCGGATATTTTGCGCAAAGCTCAATCATGAAGCGGCGGTTGATTTCCTCAACAATCTGGTAGATTCGTGGAAGAAGTCCGCGGAAGATTTCAATCGGCCACTTTTCAAGCGCTTCTGCAAGAATTGTGTGGTTTGTGTATGCAAAAGTATGTGTAACAACATCCCATGCGTCATCCCAGCCAACATTGTATTCATCCATCAAAATGCGCATAAGCTCAGGAATTGCAACAACCGGATGAGTATCGTTCAGCTGAATAACATGAAGAGATGCGAATTTGCTGAAATCTGTTCCATAATCTGAAACGTAATGGCGAACCAAATCCTGCAAAGAGGCAGAGCTGAAGAAATACTGCTGCTTCAGGCGGAGAGTTTTTCCAGACGGACCAGAATCATTTGGATAAAGAACCGCAGAAACATTTTCCGCGCTGTTCTGGCGTTCTACCGCACGGTTGTATTCCATATTGTTGAAAAGCTGAAGGTCAAATCCGTTCGGAGAAGAAGCCTGCCACAAGCGGAGAGTATTTACAGTTCCAGTTTCATAGCCAACAATCGGCATATCATAAGGAGTTGCTGTAACTTCCTCTGCGTTTTCAACATAATATCTGTCGCGGCCATCAGGAGTTTTTCCATAAGCGATGTTTCCGCCGAATTTTACTGTAACAGCCAGGTCTGAACGCTTGATTTCCCATGGATCGCGGTGAGCAAGCCAGTTGTCAGGGTATTCAACCTGATAGCCGTTTTCAATTCTCTGCTCGAACATTCCATAGCGGTAGCGGATTCCGTATCCGTGTCCAGGATAATCCAAAGTAGCCAGAGAATCCAGGAAACAAGCTGCAAGACGGCCAAGACCACCGTTTCCAAGACCTGCGTCCGGCTCCTGATCTTCAACCATGTTGTAGTCAATGTTCATTCCCTTAAGAACTTTCTTTACATCATCCAGAATTCCTGCGTTGATAAGGTTGTTGCTCAAAGCGCGGCCCATCAAGAATTCTGCTGATAAATAATACAACTGCTTTGTAGGTTTCTTTTCATATTCCTGGCGAGTAGCCATCCAGTTATCCATGATTACTTCAAGCGCAGAAGCTGAAACTGCGTCAAAAAGATCATGTTTGTTTGCCTGCGAAATATCTTTACCGTATTGTCTCTTAAGTCGACCTTCAAGATTTTCCTTAAATTTTGCGGCATCAAATTTCATTTAAAATAACCTCCACGGTATTTTTCACTGTGTAAAAAGAGTACACAGAATTGCAAGATTTTTCAATTGGAATTCCCAAAATATCAGATTATTTAGCAATCAATATCGCAAAACTTGCGGCAGGAAGGACGTAACGCTGCTGCTCCTGAAGCAACGTTTCCTTTCCAGGCTCCGCAAATCCTTCGTTTCCAACAACAGAAGTGTCCGCCACGTAATACCATTTCTTTCCCTTTGGAAGAGTCGGCAAAGTCATTGTAACGTCATAAATATCTGTGTTTCCGGCGATGTAAAAATCGTTGTCAGGAGTTCCATTCAAGCCGGGAACAGAAGAGCCAACCAGCTTGAATCCAAGGAAACGCTTCATTTTTGTCCAGTCAGGATTTTTTCCATCAACGTCGTACCATTCAATTTCAACTTTTGAGCCGGAAAAGAATTTTTCCCTGCGGAAAACCGGATGAAGTTTTCTGAGCTGAATCGCCTTTCTTGTGAAATTCAGAAGCTCCTGGTTTTTCTTCTCAAGATTCCAGTTCACCCAGGAAATTTCGTTGTCCTGGCAGTAAGCGTTGTTGTTTCCCATCTGGGTGCGGCGGAACTCATCGCCCGCGGCAAACATCGGAACGCCCTGGGAAACCATAAGGCAGACCATGAAATTCTTCAGTTTTTTCAGGCGCAGGGACTCAATCTTCGGATTCACTGTAACGCCTTCATATCCGTGGTTATAGCAGTTGTTGTCGTCCGAACCGTCACGGTTGTTTTCGCCGTTCTCGTCATTGTGCTTTCCATTGTAGCTTACAATGTCGTTCATAGGAAAACCGTCGTGGCAGCTGACAAAATTAACAGAAGCGTCAGGATTTCTTCCCGAATGGTTATACAAATCAGAGCTGCCGGCAAGCCGGGTAGCCGCCGCTGTGGCAACACCTTCATCTCCGCGGATAAATCGTCTTATGTCGTTGCGGTAACGGTCGTTCCATTCGCTCCATCTTCCGCCTGGAAAACCGCCGACAAGATAACCGCCGCCACAATCCCACGGCTCAGCGATTATTTTTGAACGGCAAAGAATTGAATCTTCTGAAATCGCATTCGTAAGGAACGGAAAACTCTGCATATACGATTTCTGATCACGGCACAAAGCCGCCGCCAGGTCAAAACGGAATCCATCAACGTGCATTTCGCTTACCCAGTAGCGCAGGCTGTCCAGAATGAATTTTGTAACAACCGGATGAGCCGCGTTCACAGTGTTTCCGCAGCCGGAAAAATTGTGGTAATACTGCTTTTCGTTTTCAGGCAGCATATAATAAGTTGAATTTTCAAAGCCCCGGAAGCAGAACGTATAGCCATGCTCGTTTCCTTCCGCCGTGTGGTTGAACACGACATCCAGAATCACCTCAATGCCGGCTTTATGCAGCTCGCGCACAAGAGTCTTGAACTCGCGCACCGAGCCGCCAGGAGTTCTGTCAAAAGAATAAGTTGTTTTCGGCGCAAAAAATCCGATTGTGCTGTAGCCCCAGTAGTTTGAAAGAGCCTCTCCGGTCTTCGGGTTTATAGTTCCAGTTTCATGCTCGTCAAATTCAAAAACCGGCATAAGCTCAACGGAAGTGACGCCAAGTTCCTTCAGGTAAGGAATTTTTTCCACAAAACCCTTGTACGTTCCCGGCGCGCTTACGCCCGAAGTCTGGGAAGCCGTGAAACCTTTAAGATGCGCCTCGTAGACAACAGTTTCGCTCATCGGATAGTTCAGAGGCTTGTCGCCCTGCCAGTCAAAATCCGAATCATCAACAACAACGCATTTCGGAAAATTCGACAAGTCCGAAAGCTTTCCGTTTTCAACGCCCGCAAGCCCAAGCTCACGCTGCCGGTTATAAGACTGAAAAACCGAGCCTTGCGTAAAAGCCTTTGCGTACGGGTCAAAAAGATATTTGTTAAAGTTAAACCTGTGTCCCAGCGGAGGATTGTACGGACCGTCAACCCTGAAAAGATAAAGCGCGCCCGCTGAAAGACCTTCAACAAAAATATGCCAAATGCTTCCTGTTCTATTTTTCACAGGATCAAATTCAATCGAAAAAGAAGGTTGTTTTGCGTCAGGCGCATCGAACAAATCAAGAACAACTTTCTCTGCGTTTTTGCTATACACAGCAAAATTAACACCGTTTCCTGATGGAGTTGCACCAAGTATTTCAGGACGGCCTTCAGAAATCTGACTTACGTTCATATTCGCCTAGTTTAACACAAATGCAAGCCGATTTCCACAAAAAAAATCACTCTGGAATCAGCTTTGTAATCGTATTGTCGTGTTGCCGCCAGTTCTTGTCAACTTTAACCTGAAGATCCAAATCAACTTTGAACGGAAAAACTTCCTGAATTTTCTTCAGGGAAGCCAGACGAATCTGTTTTATCATGCTTGCGCCCTTGCCGATAACCATTCCCTTCTGGCTGTCGCGCTCCACGCAGATAAACGCGCGCACCCAGATTTTTCCGTTGTTTCCGCGTTTTTCCAAGTCCGCAACATCAACGTAAAGGCAATGCGGAAGCTCCTGAGTCAGCCGGTTTATTGCCTCGCCGCGGACAATCTCGCTGATTCTGAAAGCAATATCCTGGTCGGTGTAGACATCCTCCGTATAAAGCGCCGGAGCAACCGGAGCAACACCGTAAAGCGCGCGAAGAACATCGTTTATCCCAGTGTCATTTTTAGCAGACATTTCCAGAACCCGGCCAGCCGGAAGCCCCGGAAGATATTCTTCAATAAATTCCCTTGATTTTTTCACTTTCGAGTCGTTCGCATCTATTTTGTTAAGAGCCACAACAAGATGCTCAAGATATTTCGCGGCAAGCGCCACATTCATTTTCTCTTCTTCACCGGGAACGCGGGTTGTGTCAATAACGTAAAGAATGCAGTCCGCCCCTTCCAAAGTTTCCTCGGTAACAGATTTTAGGCGCAGATTAAGCTTTTTCTCCGAATCATGGTAGCCCGGCGTGTCAACAAAAACCAGCTGGCCAAGCGAAGTGTTCACAATTCCGCGGATTGCATTTCTTGTTGTCTGCGGAACCGGAGAAACAATCGAAACCGGCTCCTGGCAGGCAGTATTTATAAAAGTCGATTTTCCTGCTGAAGGCCGGCCCAGAATCGCCACAAGAGCTGTTTTTTCCCCGATTCCAGCGTCATTTTCTTTTTCAATCTGATTTTTGTCCATAAAAAACATAGTATCAGAATATTCAACTTGAATAAAGACAAAAACCGCGGACACATCCCCAAACGAAACGAATCCACGGCTTTTTCAAAATTATTTCAATTAATAATCCGGGTGGCTTTTGCTTGGCTCGGCAGGCTCGCCAATCAAAACCAGGCTTTCCAGGGTTGCGGCCTCCGCCTCCATTGCTCCACAAAAACTTCGTTTTTGTTCCGCAACGCGCTCCGCGCGCCCTTCCAATCCTTGCCACGTCAGAAACTAGAAATTTTCATTCAGCTTTTCAAAGTAGCTCTGCGGATGAGCGCAAACCGGACAAACTTTCGGAGCTTCTTTTCCAACGCATACGTGGCCGCAGTTTCTGCAGATCCAGATTGCATCGCCTTCGCTGCTAAAAACAAGCTTGTCCTCAACGTTTTTAAGAAGCTTTCTGTAGCGTTCCTCGTGGTGCTTTTCAATCTTGCCTACGCCTTCAAACATCTTTGCAATCTGCTCAAAACCTTCCTCGCGGGCAGTTTTTGCAAATTCATCATACATATCAGTCCATTCATAGTTTTCGCCGTCTGCGGCAGCCTTCAGGTTTGCGGCTGTGTTTCCGATTCCGCCCAGAAGCTTGAACCACATTTTCGCGTGTTCTTTTTCATTGTTCGCAGTTTCTTCAAAAATCGCGGCAATCTGCTCGTAGCCTTCCTTTTTTGCAACGCTAGCAAAATAAGTATACTTGTTGCGCGCCTGTGACTCGCCGGCAAATGCTGTCTGCAAATTCTTCTCTGTTTTTGTTCCCTTCAAATCCATCGTCGTTCTCCTTACGTTTAGATTTTCTATTTATTTTTGATATTTTTGCACGAAGGACAAATTCCTGTAAAAATCAGGTTATGCCCTTCAACCAAAAAACCTTCAAGCTCCATTTCCCTGGCGGCCTCTTTCATTTCAACAGAAACACTGTCCGGAACATCATACATTTTTCCGCATTCAAGGCAGTGAAAATGGTAATGCTCTTTTGTTGTGCTGTCAAAATGATCCGCGCCGTCTGGAACGCTGATTTTCAGAATGTTCCCGTTTTCCGCAAGAAAATTCAAATTTCTATAAACCGTTCCGCGGCTTATGTGGGAATCCGACTTTCTTGCAAGCTCATAAATTTCATCAGCAGTCGGATGGGAATAATTTTCTGTCATAAGCTCAAGAATCAATTTGCGCTGATTTGTATTTCTGCTCTGCATAAAATTTCCTTTTTTCCTACGTCTGACAGTTTATATTATAAGCAAAAATTTCTTTTTGTAAATAGTAATAAGTCCTAATAGCAAATATTTTTTTTATTTGATTCTGAAAGTTTTTTCAATATATTTATAGAAGAAAACCAAAACAAAAAAAGCGAGGAATTTTATGAGCGTAACCACTTTAACAGAGGCAAATTTCAACGAAGAAGTCCTGAAAAGCGAAAAACCAGTTCTTATTGATTTCTGGGCGCCATGGTGCGGACCATGCAGGATGCTTTCTCCGCTGGTTGACGAGCTGTCAGAAGAGCACAACGAGTACAAATTCTGCAAAGTAAACGTGGATGAAGAAGAATCTCTTGCAAAAAATTTCGGAATACTGAGCATTCCAACCCTGATTGTATTCAAGGGCGGCGAGCAGAAAGCAATGCAGACCGGCGCAATTCCAAAGGAATCAGTCCTTGAACTTTTGCAAAACGCATAGAATCAGGCGCGGTTTTTCATTATAATCTTTTGCAGGTTGAATTTCGAGTTTTGACAACAACACTAGAATTGAAAGGCTGAAGGCGGAGAAGGCCCGCTGAACTCAATTTGGACTTTTTTGGCGCATGCCATAAAAAAATCTTAAAGCGAAGAGATGCGAAGCAAATCGGAGCGAAAGATTTTTCAAAAAAAAAGTTCAACCCTTGACTTCCAAGCGGGATTCGGAGACGCAAGCCTTTCAATGCGTAATAATCAGCCTGAACGTCGAGTCTTTTGCAAAAAAAACTCGAAATCAAGGTTAATTAACAAAAACTCGTCATTCAAACTAAAAAAAAATCATGCTTGGAATTGCCAATGCACAAGGAATCAAAATGAAAACCGCATCAATAAAACATGAACTTACAGAAAACGCATATCCAGGACGGGGAATCATAGCCGGACTTTCAAAAGACGGAAAAACAGCGGTCAGCGCATACTGGACAATGGGACGCAGCGCAGGCAGCCGGAACCGAGTTTTTGTAACTGACGAAGAAGGAATCCGAACCCAGGCTTTTGACCCGACACTTATCGCCGGAGACCCAAGCCTGATTATCTACAGAGCCGTTCGGGTGCTTGGCGCAAAAACAATTGTAACAAACGGCGACCAGACTGACACAATCTACGACGGACTGAAAGCTGGAAAAACATTTGAAGAATCGCTCAGAAGCCGCAAGTACGAACACGACGCCCCGAATTTCACGCCGAGAATTTCAAGCGTTCTGGACATTGAAGGCGGAAAATACAGCTACGCAATTTCAATCCTTAAAAGCGACAACGGAAACCCGGACAACTGCCTGCGGTTCACATTCACATACGACAATCCTCAGCCAGGAAAAGGCCACTACATACACACATACATGGGCGACGGAAATCCCCTGCCAAGCTACGAAGGCGAGCCAACCCCAATAGAAATCGACGGCGACATCGACACATTCACAAACAACCTGTGGACATGGCTGAACCCCCAGAACAAAGTCTCCCTCTTCGTCCGCCACATCGACATAAAAACCGGCAAATACGAAACAAGAATTTTGAATAAGAACGAATAAATTGCGAGCAGTGCGCAGCAATTTATTCGTGTCTATATAGGAAACTTGCGAACGCAAGTTTTCTTACCAAAAAAAAATAAACTGCGAGCAGTGGCGCAGCAATTTATTCGTGCCTATATAGGAAACTTGCGAACGCAAGTTTCCTTACCAAAAAAAATAAACTGCGAGCAGTGCGCAGCAATTTATTCGTGCCTATATAGGAAACTTGCGAACGCAAGTTTCCTTACCAAAAAAAAATAAACTGCGAGCAATGCGCAGCAATTTATTCGTGTCTATATAGGAAACTTGCGAACGCAAGTTTTCTTACCAAAAAAAATAAACTGCGAGCAGTGCGCAGCAATTTATTCGTGTCTATATAGGAAACTTGCGAATGCAAGTTTTCTTACCCAAAAAAAACAAACTTTTTCATTGTGTATTCCTGTTTATAAAAAACTAACAATTTTAAGTTTTCTTGAAATTTTCGGTGAAAGTAAAATCTCCAGCATTTTTCTCTTTAAAAATTTGGGTAGTGTACACTACCCAAAGGGATTGAAAAATCCCTTTGGGCGAAGTCTTGTTACACTCGACTTCGCCCAAAAACAAAAGATAAAATCTAGGAGGATTTTATGAAACGCTTATCTAAACTCGCCGCTATTCTTGCAGCACTTGTATTAGCCTGTGCATTCTTTGGATGCTCAAACGGAAATTCATCTGATGATGACGACCAATCAATAACTCTTTCTGACGGAAGCTATACATTAGCAATAACGCAAACTTCTGATGAAATGGTCGAAAAATATGATATCAAAGCAACTGCAAGCAATGAAAGTTGGACTTTTAAGTCTGGTTCAAAAACGAAGACTCTTGATCTTACAAAAAAAATGACCAAAGACGATCTTGTAGCTTTTAATAAAAAGAGCGAAGATGAAAAAAGGAAAGAGGCTAAAGATAAAATGAATCTTCCTGATGATGCAGAAATCTCCTTTGCTGACAATAATGTGATTGTAAAATCAACTCTTTCTGCTGCAGAGCTTACAGAAATGCAGGAGAACTATCAATTATCATCAATTCCATCCAACGCTGAAATCAAAACAATTAAAGATAAAACTGAGTATGAAATAACTATGTCTATAGAAGGTATGACAATTGTATTTCATGTCTATAAAGACTAAAAGCTTTTGCTGATATGTAAAAGGGGCTGTCCAAAAAGAACGGGCAGTCCTAATTATTTTTAAAGACAAAGAAAAGCATCTGTGGTAAAATTTAAATATGAGCAGAGGCGTAAGCCGCTACAATCCAGTAATGCTGCTGAAGGTTTTAATCTATTGCTATATGACAGGAATCTACTCATCGAGAATGATAGCAAGACAGTGCCGCGAAAACATAAATGCAATATGGCTTGCGGGATTCCAGAAGCCGGACTTCAGGACAATCAATAAATTCCGGAGTGAAAAACTAAAGGACTCAATCGAGGAAATCTTTATATCCACAGTAAAGCTTCTGAATAAAAAAGGCTATGTAAGCCTTGAAAAGTATTTCGTGGACGGAACCAAAATCGAAAGCGCGGCAAACAAATACACATTTGTGTGGAAACGCGCGGTCGAGAAAAACGAGAAGAAACTTGATGAAAAATAGCAGCGCTCTCTTATCTAAAAGATAAAGACGAGTAAAAAGTAAAGCCGCCCTGTCTGACTACACTTGACGGCTTTATCGCTAAAATGTGGAGACGACCGACGAAGTCGGGCATTTCCTTTATTTGCATATTAGCACCAACACGCTTTTTCGTCAAATCTATAAAAATCAATATAGCACGCCGCGGGCTGAAAATCTCTTCGCCCGCAAGTTCCTCCAGCCCGCTTTCGAGTTTTTGGCCTGCCAAAAACTCGCTTCTATCTCTTCCTCACAGGCTCAGACAAACCAGCTTGCTCGAAAAAAAAAATGCACCCCGCGGGGCGCATTTTTTCATCTTTTCACGAAACCTTATTTCTAGCGCAAGAGCGAAAGAACATTCTGCGAACTCTGGTTTGCCGCGGGCTGAAAATTTCTTCGCCCGCAAGTTCCTTCAGCCCGCTTTCGAGTTTTTGACAGGTCAAAAACTCGCTTCTATTTCTTCCTCACAGGCTCAGGCAAATCAGGTTCCTCCAGACATAAAAAAAAGCGCCCCGCAGGGCGCTTTTTATCTCTTTGCAAAACTAAAAACTATCTCAACAAGCTAAGCACATTCTGTGAGCTCTGGTTCGCCTGAGCGAGCATTGCAGTTCCGGCCTGGGAAAGCACCTGGTCTTTTGTGAACTCAACCATTTCGTTGGCCATGTCTGTGTCGCGGATTCTTGACTCAGAAGCCTGAAGGTTTTCTGCGCCGATGTTCAAGCCTTTTACAGTCATGTCAAGGCGGTTCTGGTAAGCGCCAAGGTCAGCGCGCTGCTTGTTAATCTTTTTCAACGCTTCATCCAAAGTTCCAATCGCGCGGTTAGCTTCATCCGGAGTTTCCAAAGACATAATTGTCTCGTCGCCAACATTGCGAAGACCAAGAGCCATAGAAGACATTGTTCCAATATAAACCTGAGTTCTCTGGTCCATGTTTGCGCCAATATGAAGCCACATTGAGCCAGTAACAACATTTTCGCCAGTCGGGCGCGCAAAACGGCCGGTAAGCATATTCATTCCGTTGAACTGAGCAGCAGAAGCAACGCGGTCAACTTCAGCAATCAAAGAAGAAACCTCAACCTGAATCTGCATTCGGTCCTCAGCAGAATAAATACCGTTCGAAGACTGAACAGCAAGCTCGCGTATTCTCTGAACAATGTCAGTAGTTTCCTGAAGATAACCTTCTGTAGTCTGAATAAAAGAAATACCGTTCTGAGCGTTTGTAGAAGCCTGCTTCAAGCCTCTGATCTGTGAACGCATTTTTTCTGAAACAGCAAGTCCAGACGCATCATCGCCGGCGCGGTTAATTTTCATGCCAGAAGAAAGCTTCTCCATGCTCTTCTGCTGAGCCAAATCCTGAATTCCCTGAGCTCTCTGAGCGAACATTGCGCTCATATTGTGATTAATAACCATAGTTTATCTCCTTGGTAAGTTTCCAAAACTTATTGCAAGGGTCTCACCACCCTTTACTTTACTATCGGACTATGGCAAACCGACTTTAGGAAAAAAATAAAAATTTTCCGCTTTTTTCTTTTTTTCCGGGCGCAAACAAAAATCCCGGAACAGGCTTTCCGGGGTTCCGCTGGCCGCTCATTGCTCCGTTCAGCAGCGCTTCTCTCCGCAACGCGCTCCGCGCGCCCCTGCAATCCTGCGCAAGCCCCTTTTTCACCGGAATTCCCTGCGCCGCGAAAAATTTCTTCCATATTCCGCGTTAGCGCTGGTAGCGCCGTAGTTCCGAGCGCAGCGAGGAATGAGCCGCCCGGCGGCGAAGCGCGGACATAGCGACCGCTCCGCGGGAACGCCCGAATTCCGCCTTTTATTTTCATTTGCACAACTGCACGCCATGCGATATAATCTAAAAAATTTTTAACGGAGTTCTTAATATGTTAAAAGGGCGTCATTTAATCGAACCTGGTGATTTGTCTGTTTCTGAAATTGATGAAATTATTTCATTGGCGGAACAGATGACAGTTGATCCTATTTCTTTTCAAGATGTGTGTCGCGGGAAAATTCTTGCGACACTTTTTTTTGAGCCAAGCACAAGAACACGTCTTTCTTTTGAGGCGGCGATGCTTCATCTTGGCGGAACGGTTGAAGGTTTTGCGGATGCTTCATATACATCGTCCACAAAGGGCGAAACTCTTGCGGACACAATCCGCGTTGTTTCCTCGTATGTTGATGTTATCGCGATGCGAACTCCAAAAGAGGGGGCGGCTCTGCTCGCAAGCAAATACTCGCCGGTTCCAGTTATAAACGCCGGCGACGGCGGCCACAGCCATCCTACGCAGACACTGACCGACCTTGTGACAATCAGGAGGCTCCTCGGCGACTACCAGGGCCTTACAGTCGGTTTCTGCGGCGACCTGAAATTCGGACGAACCGTCCACAGCCTTACACAGGCGCTCAGCAGGTACAAGGGAAACAAATTCGTTTTCATAAGCCCTAAGGAGCTTTGCCTTCCTGAATATATGATTGAGCAGCTTGACGAAAAAGGTATTCCTTACACGGTTGCGGAACGCCTTGAAGATGTGATTGGCAGCCTTGACGTTCTTTACATGACCCGCGTGCAGAAAGAGCGTTTTTTCAACGAGCAGGACTATCTTCGCCTGAAGGACAGCTACATTCTGGACAAGGAAAAAATGAAGCTTGCAAAGGAAAGAATGTTTGTGCTTCATCCGCTTCCGCGCGTAAACGAAATTTCCCCGGAAATAGACGATGACCCGCGCGCCGCTTACTTCAAGCAGGTGAAATTCGGAATGTACGCAAGAATGGCGCTGATTGCAAAGCTGACCGGCGCACTTTAACCAGAAGTGTAAAAAGAGGAAATTATGTTAAATATCGATTCTATAAAAAACGGTCTTGTAATTGACCACATCAGGGCTGGCTCCGGCTGGAGAATTTTCCAGTGGCTCGGACTTGACAAATCATCGTTCTGCTCCGCGCTGATAATGAACGCGCCTTCAAAAAAAACAGGAAAAAAAGACATCATCAAAATTGAAAACGTAATGGACATCGACTTTTCAGTGCTTGGGTTCATCGACCCGAACATCAGCGTGAACGTAATCCAGAATGAAAAAATTGTCAGAAAAATAAAAATGGAGCTTCCTTCCAGAATCCAGAATGTTTTCAAATGCAAAAATCCGCGCTGCATAACGGCGACAGAAACTTATGTAAAGCCGACATTCCTTCTTGTTGACAAAGCGAAAGGTCTTTACCGCTGCGAATACTGCGACACAATGTACAAAGCCGGCGAAGACGGAACTGTTGTGGAGAAAGCGTAATGAAAACCCAAGAGCCAGAAATTCTGCTTATCTACAATGCGCGGCTGCTTGATGAAGAAACTGACGCGCCGGGAGCAGTTCTTTCAATTAAAGGAAAAATCTGTGCCGTTTTCCAGGGCTGCTTCAGCACGGAGGAATCTGTTTCCGCGCCGGCCAGGGCAATCCTAAAGGAAAACGGATTCAGCGAAAATTCCGCGGTCGAATTTTTCAACGCGAACGGACTTACCGTAACGCCGAGTTTCATTGACTTGCACGTTCATCTGCGCGATCCTGGACTCACCCAGAAAGAAGACTTGAATTCCGGGCTTAACGCAGCGGCTGCAGGCGGCTACGGAACTGTTGTAGCAATGCCGAACACAAATCCTGTAACTTCAACCGCGGCGCAGGCAAAAGAAATCCGGGAAAGGGCAAAAGCGCTGAACCTCGCGAATATGTTCCAAGTCTGCTCCATAACAAGAAATTTTGAAGGAAAGGACGTTTCCCATCTTGAAGAAATAAATTCCGCGGAAGTTCCTGTAATTTCAGAAGACGGAAAGGAAGTTGCTTCCAGCGCAATTATGCTTGAAGGAATGAAAACCGCCGCAAAAAAAGGAATGATTGTCGCCTGCCACTGCGAAGATCCTGAGCTTGCCGCAGCCGCCCGGCCTTTAAGAAAAAAAGCCCTGGATATAATGAAGGAATACAATCTTTCAGCCTGGGGAATTTCAAAAAATCAAAAAGAAGCGCCGGAACAGGCAATGGAAGAAATTCAGGACGAGCTTTCCAAGGCGAACGAACTTCTTGCGCTTGCAGAAGATATTTCCACAGAACGGAATCTGGAGCTTGCGGAAAACGCAGGCTGCCACATCCATCTGTGCCATGTCAGCACGGAAAAGTCAATTGAAGCAATCCGCCTCGCAAAGCAAAAGATTGCCGTAAAAAATGCGGAATTTTTCAGGCAGCTGGCGAAATCAGCTTGCAGCCACAACGAAAATGAAAAGGCTGAAAATGCGGAGCCGCGAATGTATGCCGAGCCCTGCGCCGCTGCTTTTTCTGTAACTTGCGAAGTAACTCCGCACCATCTGGGGCTTTGCGGAACAGGCGAGCCTTACATCCGCGCGCTGGTAAATCCGCCGCTTCGCCCGGAAACCGACCGGCTCGCGCTGATTGAAGCAATCCGCGACGGAACTGTGGACTGCATTTCAACAGACCACGCGCCGCACACCGCGGAAGACAAGGCTGCAGGAGCGCCGGGATTCACAGGGCTTGAAACAAGCTTCGGCGTGTGCAACACAAAGCTTGTAAAAGAAGGCCAGATTTCCGCAAAAAAACTTTCCCAGCTTATGTCCGCAAACCCGGCAAGAATTTTAAAGTTGAACAAAGGCTTGCTGAAAACCGGTTTCGACGCGGATTTAACGCTTGTAAACCCGGACGAAGAATGGAAAGTTGAGCCGCAGCATTTCTGCAGCAAAGGAAAAGCGACTCCTTTTGAAGGAAAAGTTTTGTCCGGAACTGTAAAAGCTGTTTTCATCAGCGGAAAAAAAGTTTTTGAAAAATAGCAGCAAAAAAAAACAAAACAAAACCCTTTGAAGAGCCCAGATAATCCTAAGCACAAGCAAAAACTTCATACCGTTGCTACGTTCCCGTCCTGGCGGAGTTTTGAAGGTTGCTTTGAAAGGCATCTGGACTCATCAAAGGGTTCAATTTTTTAAAGCAATTATAGTATAAATAAAAAAACCTGTCAAAAACAGACAGGTTTTCACTAGCCTTGAGACTGACACGATTCGAACGTGCGACCCCCACCTCCGCAGGGTGGTGCTCTAATCCAGCTGAGCTACAATCTCATTCAAATATGCCAGCTAAAGCTGTGTGATTTCGGAGGCGACAGGAGTTGAACCTGCCCAGCCCTTTTAAGGAACTGACGGATTAGCAATCCGTTGTATTACCGCTCTACCACACCTCCAGCTATCGGAGCGAGAGGGATTCGAACCCCCGGACCCGTGAAGATCAACGGTTTTCAAGACCGCCCCAGTACGACCGCTTTGGTATCGCTCCAAAAAAGATGTATACATAAGATATAAGAAATAACATTTGATGTCAACAGGAAAATCAAAAAAAAGCAAAAATTTTTATTTTTTTTTACAGATTCAGCGCAAAACCGCGGACGTGGCAAGGATTGAAAGGGCGCGCGGAGCGCGTTGCGGAACAAAAACGAAGTTTTTGCGGAGCAATGGAGGCGGAAGCCGCAACCCTGGAAAGCCTGGTTTTGGCTGGCGAGCTTCGCGAGCCGGCCAAAAGCCACCCGGATGCAAAAATTTAAAACTCGTATTTGTGCTGATATACAAATCTTCGGAATTTATGTTATATTTATAGGTGTGGAGGAGCTATGAAGAAAAATAGTTTGCTGCTTGGAATTATTCTTGCAGTTGTTGGTTTGATAATGACTATTACTCCGGCTGGTTGCATAAAGGCGGTTGTAATAATTCTTGGAATTGAAGCTGTTGCAAACGGAATTTACCAGCTTGTCTACACTCGTAAGCTTTTTCCAGACGCGGCTTTTCAATATTCGGTGATTATCCGCGGAATGCTCAGCATTGTTGTGGGGCTTCTGGCGTTTTTTCTTCCGTTGCGGTTCGCTGAAATGCTCTGGACGGTAATGCTTTATGTTCTGGCGGTTTATCTTCTGGTTGGCTCGGCGCTCCTTTTGTTTTCCTGCGGGAAGCTTCAGAACACGAATATTGACAGAAGGCAGTTTATAACCGAGGCTGTTATTTCAATTCTTCTTGCCTTGGTAATGATTCTGATTCCGGTGAACATCGGAACAGCTCTTGTGCGGATTGCGGGGATTGCCCTGATTATCGTAGGAGCTGCATTCGTTGTTTTCTATATCAAGAACAAGCCGCTCGTTCAGGAGCCGGTTCAAGTTATGGACGATATTTCAGGCGACTTAACAAATTCATAAAATTCAAAAACTACATCAAAGCAGGACGAAAAATGATTAAAATTGAAAAAACAGAGATTTTCGGATGGGAAGCCGCTATCCGCGGAATGAGAAATTCTTTTAACAGCTGGGACAAAAGCGACAGCCGCTACGACTCTTCAACCGGAAAATATATTGCTGGTCCTGCGGACATTGAGCTGATGGACCGCCTTAGCCGTTCCGGGCCGAGCCACGCGAAATTCCTTAGATACATAACTGTTCAGTTTGACATAACGGCTCCAAGATACTGGTGGGCGGAAATGGACACCTACAAAGTGGGAACTGTAAGAAACAGCTGCTCCACAATGCACAAAGTTCAGGCGAAAGAATTTACGCGGGAAGATTTTTCCTGCGAACACCTGAGCGAGGAATCTTTAAAGACGCTCGATATTTTGATTGCAACAATAAATGCCGCGCGCGACCGTTTCAATGATTCAAAAAACAAGGACGACTGGTGGCAGATGATTCAGCTTCTGCCGGCTTCGCTGAACCAGAAGGCAACTGTTCAGCTGAACTACCAGGTTCTTCAGGGGATTTACGAGACCCGCAAAAACCACCGGCTTGATGAATGGCACGAATTCTGCCGCTGGATAGAATCGCTTCCGCAGAGCAGCCTAATCACTTTGCCTAAAAAATAATGGATTTTCTTTTTATGGGAATTGCCGCAGTAGCGCTCATTGCGGCATTGATGTATTTTGGAAAAATATATTTCCCAAAATCAAAAGCCGCGGCAAAAAACAAAAAGCGCAGCAAAGGCTCAGTCAGTTTGGTAAACTGCCCGGTATGCGGAACTCCGCTGCTTCCGGGCGAAAACATTGTTTCAAAAGTTTTTACAACAAACGGCCAGATGAACGACCAGATTTGCTACATCTACGGCTGCCCGCACTGTTTTCCGCGCTGCGAGCCCGGCACAAGACGAACCTGCCCGGTATGCAAAAAAGACGTTGGACAGCAGCAGTACCTTTTGGCAAGGCGGTTCAACAAAACAAAAAGCGGAACGCCGCACGTAATTGTAAACGGCTGCGGGAACTGCAACAGACATAAAAAAAATGCCGGGGAACACGCAATTCCTCGGCATAATTCAGCAAATCACATTAGTCCAATGCGGACATATCTGTAATTTCCTTGTCGTAGTCAACGCCTTCAACATCAAAGCCGTTGATATTAAGGAAGTCATGCTTGTAGCCTTCAAGGTCGCAGCGTTCCGCAAGATTTTCCTGGGTAACGCCGTCCATAAGCTTAGCAACTTCCGCCTGAACATCGTCTGCCATTTCCCAGTCATCAACGCGGATTCTATTTTCTGAATCAACCGGAACTTTTCCAGCCGCGCCGTCTGCGCCAGTGAACAGCCGTTCAGCGAACAGACGCTCCATCTGCTCAATGCACCCTTCGTGAGTTCCCTTAGCCTTCATAACCTTGAACAAAACCGAAAGATAAAGCGAAATAATCGGAATTACCGCAGAAGAACGTGTAACAAGCCCCTTATTAACAGAAACGTAAGCCGCGCCTCCAACAGATTTCTGGAGCTGCTCGTTCAAACGGTACGCAGTCGCCTCCAAATCTTTTTTCGCCTGGCCGATAGTTCCGTCGCGGTAAATCGCGTGACTCAGCTTCGGCCCAATATAAGAATACGCAACAGTTCTGCATCCATTGTTTAAAACGCCGGCATTCTGCAAAGCGTCAATCCAAAGCTGCCAGTCTTCGCCGCCCATAACTTTTACAGTATTTGCAATTTCTTCTTCTGTGGCAGGCTCGGCAGCGGCATCCTTCAAAGTTTCAGACATAATGTCTATCGCTTTTCCGGCATAAGTTTTTCCAATCGGCTTGATAACCGACTTGTAAAGAACGTGCTGGCCAGTTGCCGGGTCAATTTTTTCAGGGTCAGAACGAACCGGCGACGCAAGAGAATAAACAATCAGGTCAACTTTTTTTCCAGTCTTCTTGATTTCATCAATAATCATCGTGCGAGTTTCATTTGAGTACGCATCCGCGCTGAAAGTCTTTGCAAAAAGCCCGTTCTTTGCGGCGGCACGGTCGAACGCGGCATTATTGTACCAGCCCGGAGTTCCGCCTTTTTTGTCTGTAGCAGCCTTTTCAAAAGAAACACCAATTGTGTCAGCTCCATATTCAAAAGCAGCGGCAATGCGGCTCGCAAGACCATAACCTGTTGAACATCCAAGAACCAAAACCAGCTCAGGTCCCTTTCCGCCTTCCTTTACACTTTTTGTTCCGCGCTTAGCTTTCTGTGCCTTTACATAAGCAATCTGACGCTCTGTATCTTTGGCACATCCAACAGGATGCGAATTAATACACATACTGCTTCTTACCATTGGTTTAATAACTGGCATTTTTAACTCCTTAAAATTCTTCTATATTTTATATTCAAAAGGGGCGTCTGCCCCTCGGCGGCACTTCGTTGCCGCCTGCCCCCTCTAGCGGGGACACCCCGCAACGCCCCGAAATTATTCTACGCCTTGTATTTCTTCAATATAATGCATCCGTTGTGTCCGCCAAAACCAAGCGAACAGCTTGCGGCAACATCAATATCGCATTTCACGCCTGTTTTTGGAGTATAATCCAAATCGCAGCCGTGTTCCAAATCCGGCTCGTCAAGATTCGCTGTCGGAGGCACAAAACCTTCCTCAATTGCCTTTACGCAGACAATCGCTTCCATTGTTCCGGCCGCGCCAATCATGTGGCCAGTTTCAGATTTTGTTGAAGAAATATGCAGCTTGTACGCATAATCGCCAAAAACATTTTTCAGCATTTTTGTTTCAGCGGAATCGTTTGCGCTTGTGGAAGTTCCATGCGCATTGTAATACTGAATCTGCTCCGGCTTCAGTCCGGCATCTTCCAACGCAATCTGCATGGCTTTCGCGCCGCCAGAACCATCTTCGCGCGGTGCTGTAATATGGTAAGCATCGCTTGAAGCCCCGAAGCCAGCGACTTCCGCATAAATTTTCGCGCCGCGGGCTTTTGCGTGCTCAAGCTCCTCAAGAACCAAAACAGCCGCGCCTTCACCCATTACAAAACCAGAACGATTTTTGTCAAACGGGCGGCTCGCTGCCTTAGGATTATCATTGAAAGCCTGCGTAAGCGCCTGCAGAACCTGGTAGCACCCAACGTTGAATCCTGTAATATTCGCGTCAGAGCCGCAGGCTAGAGCCATATCAACGCGGCCGAGCCTTATCATATCCAGCGCGAGCCCTATAGAATCAGTTCCAGAAGAACAAGCTGTAGACAGAGTCCACGCCGGCCCCTGAATATTAAAATACATGCTGACATTCGCGGAAGCCTCGTTGTTCAACGCAAGCGGAGCTGTCAAAGGCGGCAAGCGGTTCACGCCCGCATTCGGGTCATCATATTTTTTGTAGCCAGACTCAACCGCTTCATTAAGCCCGATTCCAACGCCGTTCACAATTCCAACGTTTTCATTTCCAATTGTTTCTTTTGTATATCCGGCATCCGAAACCGCTTCAATGCTCGCGCCAAGCAAAAATCTTGTCTGACGGTTTATTTTTCTAAGAATTTTCTTTTCAAGTCCGTACTGCTCTATATTGAAATTCTTTACTTCCGCATCAATTTGAACTGGATAATCAGACGCATCAAAAAGAGTGATTTTATCAGCTCCGCACTTTCCCGCCTTTATCGATTCCCAGCTTTCATTCACATTATTTCCAACGGGACTTACAGCACCTAAACCTGTAACCACAACCCGACGTCGTTCCATTTTTGCTCCCATTTTTTTCGTGTTAAAAGAATTATATCCCAAATATATTATCTTTCAAGAATAAATTATTTTGACATTTTTAGTCAATATGTCAAAATACAAAACAAATCCAGGCATTCCAGCGCGACGCCCGGCAAAACAGCGGCAGAAAATTTTAAAGAATTCAAAAAACCGAATTTTCTGTTCATTTTACAAATCTTTTTGAATTATCACCGAAAATTCAATGACATTATCTTGTTTTTGGGGTATGCTATTCTCTCCCGACACAAAAACACTGCCGTTGTCAGCGGCCGGGAATCATAATCCTAAGTAATGGAGAACGTCGATGTCAGAAAAAGACACCAATCAGTATTACATTACCAGACAGGATTCCACAGAATCTAATGCCCGAAGTTATCCGCGCAAATTTCCGTTTGCACTGGCAAAAGCCAAAGGATCTTGGGTTGAGGACATTGAGGGAAACAAATATCTGGATTTTTTGTGCGGAGCAGGGACTCTTGCACTTGGTCACAATGATGACGAAATCAACCAGGCAATGATTGAAATGCTTCAGAGCGATTTTCCGTTGCACACGCTTGATTTAACCACACCGGTAAAAGATGAATTTATTCAAACTGTAATTTCTCATCTTCCAAAGGAACTTGCTGAAAACTGCAAAATTCAGTTCTGCTCGCCAAGCGGAACCGACGCCACAGACGCTGCGCTGAAACTTTGCAAGACGGCGACTGGACGCACAAGCGTTGTAGCTTTTCAGGGCGGATTCCATGGAATGGGACACGGAGCGCTTTCCTGCACAGGAAATCTTGGCGCAAAAAGCAAAGTCAACGGACTTATGCCGGAAGTTCACCATTTTCCTTATCCAGACACATACAGAAATCATTTCGGACTAAAAGGCGACGCTGCAACAGACGCGGTCTGCAATTATTTTGAAACAACTTTAAAAGATCCGGAAAGCGGAATCACAAAGCCGGCGGCGGTCATTCTTGAAGCAATCCAAGGCGAAGGCGGAGTTAATCCTGCGCCGGTAAAATTTCTTCAGACGGTACGAAGAGTTACAAAAGAACTCGGAATTCCTATGATTGTGGACGAAATTCAGTGCGGACTTGGACGAAGCGGAAAACTTTTTGCGTTTGAATACGCAGACATCGTTCCGGATGTGATTCTTGTTTCAAAAGCAATCGGCGGCTCGCAGCCCCTTTCAATCGTAATCTACAACAAAAAACTCGATGTATGGGGACCGGGCGCGCACACAGGAACTTTCAGAGGCAACCAGCTTGCGATGAAGGCTGGAACGATTGTTTTAAACAGAGTTTCAAAGCCAGAATTTCTTGCGGAAGTTGTAAGAAAAGGCAACCTGATAATGTCGCGGATGAACGCGCTAAAAGATAAAGTCAGCATAATCGGCGATGTGCGCGGAAAAGGCCTTATGATTGGCTGCGAATTCGTAAATCCAAAAGCTGAAAAAGACTGCTGCGGACTGTTCCC
This sequence comes from uncultured Treponema sp., assembly GCA_934718065.1. GTDB lineage: Bacteria > Spirochaetota > Spirochaetia > Treponematales > Treponemataceae > Treponema_D. Next base: position 132,259 of record CAKUZR010000004.1, on the reverse strand, counting down.
GCCGAACGGCGAAGCCGCCGCGAAAGTTCAGAATATCTGCTTCAAAAACAAGCTCGTAATGGAAAAAGGCGGAAGAAACGGCTCTGTAATGCGCTGCCTTTGCGCCCTTACCGTTACAGATGATGAAATAAAAAAAGCGATGGATATTTTTGAATCGGCAGTTCTTGAAGTGAACAAAGACTACGAATAAAAAATATTTGTCAGACAAAAAACGGACTTTCTTATGAAAGCCCGTTTTTTTTATCAATAAAAAAGACGAAATCTGGACTACTTTATCATATCCTTTATTTCCGACCAGACAGAAACCGAGCCTTTGTTTGTTTTTTTTGCGTAGTACAAGGCTTTGTCGGCGTTCTGAACAACCAAGTCAATGTTGTCGCATTTTTCAACATCCTGGTTTGTGCTTATTCCCATGCTGAATCCAAGACGGCGGTTTTCAGGAACTTCTATTTCCGGGCGTTTAAGCAAGGCTTTTATCTGAGGCAAAAAATACTCGTGGCTCTGAAGACATTCATAAAGCCGTTTGTAGACGCGTTTTCCTTCATCCGCGTTCGTGTCAATCATGATAATTACAAATTCATCGCCGCCGTAACGAGAAATAAAATCAATTTTGCGGCAAGTTTCCCTTAAAAGGCTGGCGAAACTTTTTATAAGCAAGTCGCCGACCGCATGGCCAAAAGTATCGTTGTAATACTTGAAATTATCCAAATCAATAAAAGCGACTGCAATCTGAATGACAGTTTCCCTGCGCTGCTGATAACGCCGGACTCGCTCGCTTTCAAGGGCAATACATTCCTGGAAAGCGTGCCTGTTTTTCAACCTTGAAAGCTGATCCGTTGACGACATCACCATCAGATGCTCTTCCTGCTTGTAAATAACAACCTGCGACTGAATGCTCGCCAGCGCAATGTTCAGCGTGTTCAAAACTTCAACATTGATTGGATTCACTTTTGAAGGAACAATGATTACTCCAAATTTATATTCCGCGTAGGATGCATCGCCGAAATAAAGGCTCTTCTTTTCATTGTAAACCATCTGGGCGGCATCACCTTTCTTGCTTTTTGCGAAAAGAATTTTCACATCCTCTTCATCAACAGAAGGCTTTTCCCCGTGAAAAATCGACTCATAAATTTTCGGGTTTTCATTTTCAATGCAGCAGAAATAAACTTCTTCCGCCAAAGTATATTTTTCAATATCCAGCAGAACCGACTGAACATATTTTTTAAGGTTCATGTCTTTTATGTAGCCGGTTTTCACTTTGTTTATGAACTGATAATCGTGAATCCGCTTGTGGAGCAAAGTCAAAAGCTGCTCTTTTTCGGCTTTTTCGTTCAGAAGCTCAATATTCAGATTGAGCTTGTCAAATTTTTCAACGCCGGAAACATATTCTTCCACTGAAATTGACTTTTTTTCAACGCCGTCCGAATCTTTTGTGTAATATTTGTAGCCTTCGGCCTTTGCGATTTCAAAGCCTTTTTTAAGATATTTCTCGGCCTCGTTTTTGTAGCCGAGCCGCTCCAGCACAACCGCATATTCGTAGCACGCAAAAACAACCTTGTGAGTCAGCTTGCTTTTTATGTCCTCAAATTCCTTCAGGCATTTTTCAAAGAACGCTTCGGACGCCTCAATCTGCTTTTCATCCGCGCTAAGAACCGCTTCAATGTAGTAAATAAACGGATAATCTTCTTTTGTAACAGAATCAACGTCCTGCATAATATTTGAATGGTTTATTCTTCCGCGGATAAAATCGCCCTGCGCAAAACTTATAATCGACTTGAAAATCAGAATGTCGTTCAGAGACGGCAAAAAGGAACTGTTCGCAAGCTCCGACATATTGAAAATATCCAGAAAACGCGCAATCACATTGAAAAGCTCGTAGGCTTCCGTAAAATGCCGCGAATAAAAAAGCGCATACGCCACGTTTTTCAAAGTGTCTGTAACCGAGGCAAAATCACCGATTTCCAGAAGCCGGTCTATAATTCCGTTCTCAAGGTCAAAAGCACGCTTGTACATAGCGCGGCAAGTTGCATCATAGCACAATCCGTTGCGGATATTCAGAATCGGGCCAAGCTCGCCGATTTTTGTGCGGATTTCATTGCACTTGTCATACCAGACAATCGCCTTGTCAATTTCACCAAAATGCGAGCAGACAATTCCCTTCCAATGGCAGGCCGTTGAAACAAGATGCTGGTTGTCGATTGTTTCAGCAAGCTCAAGGCACATTTCAACTTCCTCGTCAACGCTGTTTCTTAAAGTTTCGTCATTCACAAGCTTCCACGGAACAGAAATGCAGACGCTTATAAAATTATTCCAGAAACCCTGCTTGCGCAAAAGATCCAGCGCGCGCTGATATTTCGCCATTGTGTCTTCCGCGGAAATTCTTTTTGCAATATGAAAGTCAAGCATTGCGTCCAGCGCAAGATAATTCAGATTATTTTCCTTCTGAAAGATTTTTTCCGCAAGAACATAATATTTCTGCGAAAGTGAAATTGATTTTTTAAAAGCAAACGCCATCGCAAGATAATAGAACGCAACGCCCGCGGTTTCATCTTCTTCCTGAGTGTCAACAATGTCGTTCAGGTAAAGAATCGCCTCGTCAACAAGCGAACAGGAATACAACGCCCTGGCAAGCTCAAGGCTCAGCTCGCGCTTTTCATTTTCCTCAAAATCAAATTTCCCGAAATTTGCGGAAACCCAGAGCGCAAAATCCTTCAGCTGCTCCAAAACCATAAAAATCCGGTTGTTCCGCAAAGTTTTAAAGACTGTCTCGTACTGTTTTTCAGGCGGAAGGTCAAAAATCAGCTTGTATTCAGTTTTGTCTTTTGCAATTGAAACAACTTTTGTCATCAAGTGAAGGTAATTCGGCTTTGAACTGTATTCCTCCAGGAATTTTTCAGATTCAGTCTGCTCAAAATCATTTTTTTCCGAAGTGAAGCAGAACGCGAATTTGCTTTTCACATCCGATTTTTCAACTGCTTTTATAAGCTGAACGGATTCCTTTGAAAGGCACTGGCTGTTCAGAATCAGATATTTTTTTTCCGGAAGAAGCTTTAAAAGCTCAACAATTGTCCGGATAAAACGGTTCTGCTCGTACACAAGCTCGTTCGCAAGAGGAATGTCATAACGCAAATCCGCAAGCCCGGTTTTCAAGAACGAAATAAAAGAATCTTTCTGCACCGAATAGCCATTTTTTTCAACGTAATCAAGCAGATTCTTTTCAAAATTCTGTGAAATAATAGAAAGAAACGGCTTGAACGGCGAAAAATCCGCGCACGCGTCAATAACGCAAAAATCTTTTTTAAATTCATCCGTAATCACAGAATCCGGAACACGAAGAATACAAACCGAGCTTTCACACGCAAAAACAAATTTCTGAACAATTTCCCACTGAGTTTCAAACATACGCTTGAACTATTTTACTCCGCTTTTAAAAAAAAACAAAATTTAATTTTCACAAAATGTATTTTTTTTCAGTTTTCCTTGTATAATGTTGATATGAAAAATATTTTCCTTACAAACGAGCAAAATTCAAAAAATGAATATAAAAAAATAATTGAAGAAACCGTGCAGGCGATTCTGGAAACTTTTTCAACAGACACGGCCTATTCCGGCCCTACGCCGCAGGAACTTCAGAAAATCATCCGCCAGGATTCAATTCTTCCGGAAAAAGGCCTGGGCTGGCAGAAAACGCTTGAACTTGCCAAAGACAAAATTCTTCCAAACCTTTTAAGAACGTCCTCAACAGACTATATGCCGCATCTGCATTCTCCGGCGGTTCTGGAAAGCATTGCAAGCGAGCTGATAATTTCAACCTTCAACCAGTCGATGGACAGCTGGGACCAGGGACCGGCGGCAACCGAAATTGAAACAGAAGTAATCGGACATTTGTGCAGGCTTTTTGGATTCCGGCGCGGCTCCGATGGAGTTTTTACTTCCGGGGGAAGCCAGTCGAACGAAACGGCGATAATTCTTGCGCGCGACTGGTTTATTTCAAAAATCATGAATTACGATGTAAAAAAGCACGGCCTTCCGGAAAATTTCAGAAAGCTCCGGATGTACACAAGCGAAATAAGCCACTTTTCAATGGAAAAAACCGCGCACATTCTGGGGCTTGGCTACGAAAGCGTTGTGAAAGTTCCAGTTGACGCCTCTAAGCGGATGAATTTCGGCGCGCTGAATTACCTTGTCCAAAAAGATATTGCCGCCGGAAACATTCCGTTTCTTGTTGTGGCAACAGTCGGAACAACGGATTTTGGCTCAATTGATCCGGTCGAGCAGATTTCAGCGCTCTGCAGCCATCACAATATGTGGCTTCACGCGGACGCAGCCTACGGCTCCGGAGTAATTCTGAGCGAAAAATACTCGCAGAAAGTGAAAAATCTTTACCTTTGCGACTCCATAACTGTTGATTTTCACAAAATGTTTCTTCAGCCAATAAGCTGCTCCGCCCTTCTTGTGAAAAAATCCGAGGATTTTGACGCGCTCACAATCCACGCGGATTATCTGAACAGAACGGAAGACGAAGAGGATGGCTACACAAATCTTGTTGACAAATCACTTCAGACAACAAGAAGATTCGACGCGCTGAAAGTCTGGATGAGCTTCCAGATGCGCGGAAAAGACGGCTGGAGCGACATTATCACAAAAAGCATGGAAAACGCGCAGGCACTTTATTCAATCATAAAAAACAACAAGAATTTTGAAGTAGTTGCCGAGCCGGAAATAACGTCGGTTGTGTTCAGGCACGTAAAAGGCGACGAAATCAACAGAAAAATCCGGCGGAAACTTCTGCACAAGCATGGAATTGTAATCGGCCAGACCGTTTCAGACGGAAAAGTCTGCCTGAAATTCACTTTGCTGAATCCGCTTATGACGCACGAAAAACTTGAAGAGCTTGTTTCCCTGATTCAAAAGCTTGCCGAAGAATAAACCTTAAAAAAAAACGCCGGGCTTCGCAGAAACAGCAAATCCCGGCGTTTTTATTTTTCTTCAGCTCGGAAAATTAGAAATCCTGTTTTATATTTTCCTGAGCCTTGCCCTTGTCTTTCTCGCGGATTTCAACGCGGCGGATTTTTCCGGAAATTGTTTTCGGCAGTTCCTTTACAAATTCAAAGATTCGCGGACATTTGTACATCGCAGTGTTTTCCTTTGCAAATGTAGAAAGCTCTGTTTCCATTTCTTTCGGATCTTTTGTATCATATCCAGGTGAAAGAACGATTGTCGCCTTTACAGCCATTCCTCGCTTCGGATCCTCAACGCCTGTAACAGCACATTCCATAACAGCCGGATGCTGCTGAAGAATTGACTCAACTTCAAAAGGACTTACGCGGTAACCAGCAGTTTTTATAATATCGTCTTTTCGGCCTACAAACCAGACATAGCCATCCTTATCCATATAAACATTGTCGCCAGTATGATAAACACCGCCGTCAAATGCGTTCGCTGTAAGAACAACATCCTTGTGGTAGCCCATCAAAAGTCCGAACGGACGGCCATGCTCAACGTGAATGCAAAGCTCGCCAGTTTCTCCAACCGGAACAGGATTATTGTTTGCGTTCAAAATTTCAACATCGTAAAGCGGATTCGGGCGCCCCATTGATCCCGGACGAATTTCCGAGTAGTCAAGGAAGTTTCCGCAGATAATTGTGGATTCAGTCTGTCCGTAGCCTTCATAGATTTTTTTGCCAGTCTGCTCAAGCCACTTGTTGTAAACTTCACCGTTCAAAGCTTCACCAGCCGTGCTGAACCGAGTGCATTTGCTCAAATCATACTTGCTCAGATTCTGGCGGACAAGATAGCGGTAAACTGTCGGCGGCGCGCAGAAAGTTGTAAGCCCGTACTTTGAAATCATTTCCAGCATTTTTGTAGGCTTAAAGCTGTTCATGTCGTACACAAACAACGCAGTTCCGGCAATCCACTGGCCGTAAAGTTTTCCCCATGTAGACTTAGCCCATCCGGTTTCCGCAATTGTAAGATGAAGTCCGTCCTCAACAACGCCATGCCAGTATTTCGCTGTAATAATATGTCCAATCGGGTAGTCATAATCCTGAAGAACCATTTTAGGATATCCAGAAGTTCCCGAAGTAAAATAAAGAAGCATCGGATCTTTGTTGTGGGTCGCAGCCTCTCCAACAGGACGCGGGAATTCAGCCGGAAGATTTTCATATTCCTCATGGAAGCTAATCCATCCAGGACGCTTTTCCTTTCCTACAGTAACAAGATATTTCACCGTATTTGATTTCGGCATAGCCTTGTCAATTTCACCCTGAATGTTTGGATTGTCGTAGGAAATAATCATTTTTACATCAGCGGCGTTTGCACGGTATTCAATATCAGACTGAAGAAGCTGGTCTGTTGCAGGAATTACAATCGCGCCAATGCGGTGAAGCGCAGGCATCAAAATCCACCATTCGTAGCGGCGGCGCAAAACCAGCATAACTGTATCGCCTTTCTTTATTCCTTTTGAAACAAGCCAGTAAGCAGCCCGCTTTGATTCCCTGGAAATATCGTCAAAAGTAAAATTCTTCTCTTCTCCATTATCATCAACCCAAACCAACGCCCGTTTTCCCGGAAATTCTGTGGCATATCGATCAACAATATCGTAAGCAAAATTAAAATCTTCTTTAGTTTTCAACTTACAATTCTTCTTAAAATCATCGTAATCCTTAAAATCCCGGTCTTCAACAAGAAAATCATGATATAAAGCAGACATTTTTACTCCTATTAAATCAGTATTTATAAATAAGACAAACAAACCTTCAAAAAGTTTCAAATATTTTATCACACATTTTGAAAGTTGAACATTATCACGGCAACTAGTATAATCCGATTATGAAGAAAATTCCTGACTACACAACTATTTATTCAGACGAAGACATTGTAATTCTCAACAAAAAAAGCGGACTTCTTATTGCCGCCGACAGATACGATTTGGACGCGCCGCGCCTTGACCTTCTTGCAGAAAAAGAATTCGGAAAGCTTTATGCAGTTCACCGCATAGATAAAGACACTTCAGGAATTATAATTTACGCAAGAAATCCCGAAGCGCACAAAAATATTTCAGAGCAGTTTCAAGAACGAAAAGTTCAGAAAATTTATCATTGCCTGGTTCACGGCCGGCCGATGTGGAACACTTTGCACGTTGAACTGCCTTTGATGCCGGACGGCGACGCGCGGCATAGAACTGTTGTAAACAAAAGATTCGGAAAGCCTTCAACAACTGACTTCAAGGTGATTGCGGAATGCGGTCCATACACTTGGATTGAAGCACGCCCAAAAACCGGCAGAACGCACCAAATCCGCGTTCATCTGGCGGAAAACGGATTCAGCATTGTATGCGATCCTTTGTACAGCGGAAACCAGAAACCCGTCCGGCTCAGCGAAATCAAACGTTCGTGGCGTGGCGACGAGCTTGAAGAACAACCATTGCTAAGCCGGCTTGCGCTTCACGCATACAAAATAACGTTCGCGCACCCAAAAACCGGCGAGCAGATTTCATTTTCTGCGCCGTACCCAAAAGATATGGAAGCAACCCGAAAGCAGATGTCGAAAATCTTTGGCGCAGATCCACTGGCAGAATCAGAAAATTCCAGCGAATTCTAACAAAACCGCTGAAAAATGAGCGAGCCTCGCCTCAAAACAGCGGGGCTACATTCCGCCCGAATAAAAACGCGCAGTCATAAAGAATTATTTTTTTGCAGCCGGATTCGCTTTTAGAAATTTAATTCTGACCTGCTGAATCCGCCGCTGCGACTGGTCCTCTATAAAAAACAGGCAGTTTTTCCAGTTGAAAATTTCCCCGGTTGAAGGCAGATAACCGATTTTTTCCAAAAGCCATCCTCCGAGCGTCATATATTCATCAGACTCAAGGTTCAGCTTAAGAATTGAATTCAAATCGTCGAGCTGCAGGTCGCCCGGAACAATAAATTCATTCGCCGAAACGAGCTTTATTCTTTCCTCCGCCGGAATTTTAGACTTGTCATCATCCGTCATTCTTCCAAAAATCACGCGCTGAATGTCGTCGATTGTGGCAACGCCAGCCAGAAAGCCCTGCTCATTCAAGGCAACCGCAAATTCAGTATGCTCCTTTTTGAATTTCGCAAGCAGCTCCAGCGCGGTAAAAGTTTCCGGCACAAACAAAACATTTTTCATCACCGCGGCCGCATAATTTTTCTGAAGATTTTTTTCAGAATTAAAAATCACCGACTTGTAGTTAATCACCCCGACAATTGATTCCTTTGAGCCTTCATAAACAGGAAGCATTGAAAGCCCGGACGAAACAAACGCCTTCACAATTTTTTCGCGGCTGTCAGCTATTGAAACCGATTTTACCAGGGAACGGTGCTTCATTATGTCATGAACAGTCAGGTCGTTGAAACGGAAAATTTTGTCGAGCATCGTTTTTTCAGAAGCCTCAAGAGTTCCTTCCTGAGCGCCTACATCAATCAGCGTTTTCAGCTCCTCCTCGGTAACAAGCGGCGAATCATCCTTCAAAATATTTTTCGCCAGGCTTGCAGTTCCCTTTGAAATCGCGCTGAAAATCCATACAACAGGAAAAAAAACTTTTTCCAGCACAAGAAGAGGCACTGAATTTTTGCAGACAGTTTCTTCAGTGTAACGGCCGGCAACAGTTTTCGGAATTATTTCACCAAAAATTACAGAAAAAAACGTAAAGCAGACCGTTGCAATTCCAACGCCGGAATTTCCAATCAATGAAACCGCAAGCGCCGTTGCAATCGCCGAGCCAAGCGTGTTCATAAAATTTATTCCAATCAGGATTATTGTCAGAAGCTCGTCGATATGCTCGCGAAGTTTCGCCGCCGTTTTCGCGTTCCGCCTGCCTTCCCCAATCATTTTTCTGAGCTTGATTTTATTTATCGAAAGAAAAGCCGTTTCCGAGCCAGCGAAAAATGCAATCAGATTTACAATAACAAAAAGAACGAAAATTAAAAAAATATTTTTAATCATCCTGAATTCCTTCCGTTTCTTTCTTTAAAATCCGGACCTGCGTAACCCTGCGCTTTTCCATCGCGGCAACCGAATAAACAAAGCCAGAATCCTCAACAGAATCGCCGACAACCGGAATTCTATCAAGTTTTTCAGTAATCCAGCCGCCAAGCGTGTCATTTATATTCGACTCAAGCTTGATTCCAAAATAAATTTTCAAGTCAACAAGCAAAGTCGATCCTTCAACCGTAAAAGAATTCTGGTTTTTCAGCGACTCAAGATTTTTATCATCCTGCAAAGAATTTTTATTTCCTGTAGTTCCAAAAATTTCACGGTGAATATCCGACTGCGTAATCAAACCGTCCGTCCCGGAATATTCATCAATAATTATCGCCATTGTCTGACGGTTTTCCTGCATAACCTGAACCACGGAAGTGATTTTTCTTGTTCCGGGAATAAAAAGCGGCGGCCGCATAAGTTTCGACATCTGAAATTCAGCAGGATTAGTTTTCAGCAAATCCTTAAGATAAAGAATTCCCACAATGTCATCAATATTTTTTTTATAAACAGGAAAAGTTGAAAAATTAGTTTTCTGGGCTTTTTCAATCACATCCGAATAAGACGCAGTTTCCTTCAGCCTTACAATCGATGTGCGCGGAACCATTATTTCCGCGGCGGTAATATCCGTAAATTTGAAGACAGAATTCATCATGTTTTTTTCGCCGTCTTCAAGAACTCCGGTTTCTTCGCCAACTTCAATAAATGATTTTATGTCTTCCTCTGAATAAGTGTGCTCCGGCTTTTCAACGCTGATTCCGCGGATTTTCAGCACAAGCCGGCTGAACGCAGTAAAAAGAACAACAACCGGCCGCAAAATATGCACAACAACGTCCACGAACAGCGAAAGCGCGTACGCAATTCCGTCAGGTTTCCTGGTGGAAATTGCCTTCGGTGTGATTTCCCCAAAAATCAAAAGAACAAGAGTAACCGCAAAAGTTGCAATTCCAACACCCTTGCTTCCAAAAATGCGCATTGCAACCGCGGTTATAATAGAACTTAAAAGAATATTCACCAAGTCGTTTGCCACGAGCAGCGTATTTATCAGAAGCTCCTTGTTTTCAAGAAGGCGGCTCGCCCGGAGCGCTTTTTTGTTTTTTTCCTTCCGCAGAATCCTTAGGCGCAGTTTATTCATTGAAAGAAACGCGCTTTCAGAAACACTAAAGAGCATTGATAAAGTTACTAGAACCACTGAAGCCAGCAGCAGCCCGGCAAGAACAAGGTTACTCAATTTTTTCTACTCGGCAGATTCCCCGGAATTTCCTTCCGAAGCAGAATCATTTTGCGCCGCCATTGAATTTTCCAGATATTCAACATACTGCTGAATCTGCGGCACCAGCTCGCTTTCAGGGGCGGCCGCAACAGACTGTTTCATATACGAAAGAATATCCTCAACATTTGCATCCGGAAGTTTTGAGGCAAGTTCAGCGCACATAAAATACAGCGACTGAATATTTTCAGGCGACATAAATTTGTTTTCAGCGCATTTTTCATAAATTTTCAGCGCGCCGGCAATATCCTGCTCAAGAAGCTTGTCGTAAGCCTCGGTATGCGCAATCTGAAAAACATATTTCCCGATTTTTCCGGAAGAATTTTTTGAATCAATCGAAACAGCTTTTTTCAGCAAATCGTACAAAGCCAGCTTGTGAACATCCGCCGCATCCTCAAAAACAGCGTCAATCGCTTCAATCCGGTCAAGATTTGAGCCTTTTTTTGTAAGAGCGATTTTTTTGTTGAATTCCTCAATTTCATCAGCTTCAAGCTCCAGAAGACCGGCAAAACCTTCAATTGAATCAGAATTGAATTCACAGTTCACTTCAGAAATAAAATATCCTTCCTTTGAAAGAATATTGATTACTGGAGTTTCGCGGATTCCATAAAAATCCGCAACCTTGAACTGCTTGTTCAAAAGCGCGCGGCGTTTTTCCAGGGCTTTCTGGTCGCGGCTTGAAATTTCATTTTCAGCAATGCCGAAAACAGACTGCAAATCTGTAAAATCAAAATGAACGCAGACAAAATCATCCTTTACAGAATCAACAAATTCTTTTGAAAGAACCGCCTGAACACCTTTTTCACTTCCGGCTACATCCGAATCCGAATTTACAAAAAACAGAATTTCCTTGTTTTTTGACTGGGCAACTTTTTTCGCAGTTTCAAAATCAGAATACCAGCCGCTGGAATCCTGATTTTTTCCGCAAGAAGCCAAAATCAGCGCGGAAAAAGCGAAAATTGCAGTAAAAACTTTTTTCATTTTTATTTCCTTTATTTAAAGTAACGAACGCCAGCCGCAAAAACATTCTCGCAGCTGTTTTCGTATTCGTTTGCAAGAGGATCTCCCGCAACGTTCATAATCAAGTCACGGCTTGCGCCATTTGCGTCAGTTCCGATTGTGCGCTCGCTGTGTCCCATTTTTCCAAGAACTCTTCCGTCCGGGCTTGTTATTCCTTCAATTGCGAACAACGAACCGTTCGGGTTGTCCGGCTCTGTAATCGCAGGATTTCCGTATTCATCCACATACTGAGTGAAAACCTGGCCATTCTCAAAGAATTTCCTTGCAGTCGCCTCGTCGCAAACAAAACGGCCTTCTCCATGGCTTATCGGAACAAGATGAATTCTTGAGTCAATAACGCTAGGATCCTGCGCCCACGGACTTGCCGCGCTAACCAGCCTTGTACGAACAATTCGGCTTATGTGGCGGCCAATTTTATTGTATGTCAAAGTCGGCATATTCGGCTCCATGTCGCGGAATTCACCGTACATGGCAAGACCAGTTTTTACCAAAGCCTGGAAACCATTGCAAATTCCAAGAACAAGTCCGTCACGCTTCTTAAGCAAATTCATAACCTGCTCGGAAACGCGGCCTTCACGCAGACAGTTCGCAATAAATTTCGCTGAACCGTCAGGCTCGTCGCCTGCGCTGAAGCCACCGCTCAACGCAAGAATCTGCGCTTCCTTCAGTTCCTTTTCAAAATTTGCAAGCGATTCTTCCAGCAACGCCGGAGTTTTATTCGCCAGAACAATTATTTTTGTCTCCGCGCCCGCAAGATTGAAAGCGCGAGCCATGTCAAATTCACAGTTTGTTCCAGGGAACACAGGAATAAGAACACGCGGCTTTGATTTTGGAGCCGCAAAAACCGGATTTTTTCTTATGTCAGACAAAGACTTGTGGATATTAACCGCAAATTCAGGAAGCGGCTTCTGAACTTCCGCGCCGCTTACCGGAGGGAACACTTCATAAAGTTTTGATTCCCATGCAGTCTCCGCGTCGGCCAGCTCAATTTTAACGCCAGGAATATTGTCAACTGAAACTTCAATTCTCTGCTCTTCTGTTGTCGCGCCCAGCTTGAATACAGTTCCTTCAGCAAAACCGCCAAGCTCAAGCTCGCCGTCCGCTTCAACAATAATCGAACCGTAAAGCGGAGTGAACAAATCTTTCGGAGTAACTTTTCCAGCCTTGTCAAAACCAGCAGCAGTCGCGCTGAACGGAAGATTGTCAATTTTAACGCCAATTTTATTTCCCAAAGCCATTTTTGTAACAGCCTCAGCAATTCCGCCGGCGCAAACTGGATACATTGCAGAAATTTTGTCCTGTTTGTTCAGCTCGTAAAGATTATTTGAATTCTTCGTGAATGTCTCAAAATCAGGCGCAAGTTCAGCCGAATACGGAACAGTAACAATATAAACATTGTCGCCAGATTTCTTGAATGATCCGCTCACAACATTTTTCACATCATCGCTTGTAACCGCAAAAGAAACCAGTGTATGCGGAACGTTCAATTCCTCAAAAGTTCCGGACATAGAATCCTTTCCGCCGATAGACGCAGTTCCCATTGCATTCTGCGCATCAATTGAACCAAGAAGAGCCGCCGCCGGATAGCCCCAAGTTTTTTCGCTTACTGCACGTCCAAAAAATTCCTGGAACGAAAGCCGGCAGTCAGCAGGTTTTCCGCCGACACAAGCAATTTTTGCCAAAGACGAAAGAACCGCAGTCTGAGCGCCATGCCAAGGCGACCATTCGCCAACTCTCGGGTCATAGCCGAACGCCATCATGCTCACAGTTGAAGTTTCAAGCGGGCTCACCACAGGAATTTTCGCAACCATTCCCGCTTCCGGAGTATTCTGATATTTTCCGCCATAAGGGAACAAAACCGTTGAAGAGCCAATCGAGCCGTCAAAACGTTCCCCCAGACCACGCTGAGAACAGCAAGCCAAATCGCTGATATTTTTCATCCAGGCATTTTTCAAAGAAGTTTCACCGCCAGCAGAATCACGCTTGGCAAGCTCCGCCTTTACAGAATCCAGCGCGTTTACAAGCGGAGAATTTTCCTGCTTCGCCGGGCTTTCAATAAGAGCCACAGCCTCGTGGTGCGCTCCAGCCGCGTCCAGGAATTCCCTGCCCAAATCAACAATTTTCTTGCCGCGCCAGTTAATAACAAGACGGTCTGTATCAGTAACATCAGCAACTTTCACCGCCTGCAAATTTTCCTTAGCCGCCGCATCGATAAATTTTTCAGCATCCTTTGCGCGAACAACAACCGCCATACGCTCCTGCGACTCAGAAATCGCAAGCTCCGTTCCGTTCAAACCTTCATACTTTTTTGGAACTTTGTCCAAATCAATATCAAGGCCAGGCGCAAGCTCGCCAATCGCAACAGAAACACCGCCCGCTCCAAAATCATTGCAGCGGCGAATCATAAGGCTAACTTCCTTGTTCCTGAACAAACGCTGAATTTTTCTTTCCTCAACAGCATTTCCCTTCTGAACTTCAGCAGCAGCCGTAGAAACAGATTTTTCAGTGTGAACCTTAGACGAACCAGTAGCACCGCCAATTCCATCGCGGCCAGTTCCGCCGCCAACAAGAATAACAACATCGCCCGGCTCAGGACGCTCGCGCATAACAGTATCAACAGGAGCCGCCGCAACAACCGCGCCAAGCTCCATTCTTTTTGCCATATAACCAGGATGATAAAGCTCCGTAACCTGGCCAGTAGTCAAACCAATCTGATTTCCATACGAGCTGAACCCCTGCGCAGCTTCGCGGCAAATCTTAACCTGCGGAAGCTTTCCCTTTCTTGTTGCGCTCAAAGGAACAGTCGGATCCGCCGCCCCAGTAACGCGCATAGACTGGTAAACCCACGAACGCCCGGAAAGCGGATCGCGGATTGCACCGCCGATACAAGTGGCAGCGCCGCCAAAAGGCTCAATCTCAGTCGGATGGTTGTGAGTTTCGTTCTTGAACATCAAAAGCCAAGTTTCTTTCTTGTCGCAAGGTTTTCCATCACCGTCATGAGTATAATGAACATCAATATAAATTGAGCAGGCGTTGTTTTCCTCGCTCACCTCAAGATTTTCAAGCTTTCCATGCTTTCTAAGATACTTTATCCCGATAACCGCCATATCCATCAGGCACACAGGCTTGTCAGAACGGCCGGCATACATCTCGGTGCGCATATCAGTGTAGTTCTGCAAAGATTTTCTAAACAAATCAGCATACGGACCATCTTCAATCTTAATATCCTTCAGCTCAGTCAAAAAAGTCGTGTGGCGGCAGTGGTCAGACCAGTAAGTATCCAGAACACGAATTTCAGTTTCAGTCGGATCCCGTTTTTCACCGGCAAAATAACTCTGCAAGAACTTAATATCCGCAAAATCCATCGCAAGCCCCATTTTCTTGCGGTAGTCTTCCAAATTCTTGTCATTCCAGCCAATAAAACCATCCACAACCGGAATATCGCCCGGAACTTCAGACTTAATCTCCAAAGTCTCAGGAATTTTCACATCGTCAGTCAAACGGCTGTCAACCGGATTAATCAAGTAACCCTCAATCTTCTTCACATCATCAGCAGAAACCTTTCCGCTCAGAATAACCATTTTCGCGCAACGAACCCGAGGAGGCTCCGACAAAACCGCAGCCGAAGAAGCCAGCCCCGCCCGCAAAAGGCTCAGACACTGCTCCGCGCTGTCCGCCCGCTGATCATACTGCCCAGGCAAATATTCCCAGACAATAACAGTATCGCCATCCGCAACATCAACCTTATCGTAATAAACAAAATCACTCTGCGGCTCGCTAAAAATTCTAGTAGCAGCCGCCTTCGCAACAGCCTCGCCAATATTTTCAACATCATAGCGGTTAAGATAACGAACTCCAGTCACACCAGAAATTCCCAAAAAATTATTAATCTGCGACAAATAACTTTCAGCCTCGTTAGCAAAACCAGGCTTTCTTTCTACATATAAACGAAACATAACTTACATTATAAAGATAATACAACGCCCTTTCAACGCACATTTCAAACAACTTTTTTCTTTATTTGGGCGCAAACTACCACCGCAACGGGCTTTCCAGGGCTCTCGCTCCGCTCGCCTCCCGGCCGGCCGCCGCTCCGCGCCGGCGCGCTGCGCGCCCCTTCCAATCCCGCGCAAGTTCCTCCGCCAACCAGTTGCTCCAGCATTCAACCGCCGTCCAGCCTTGCGCAAAATCAGCATTCAACAAATTCCACTTCAAAATAAAAAATTTTCAAATTGCAGCCAGCCGCCAAAACAAAAACTTTTTCCGCACAACCATAACAAAAGCCGCAATCTTTCTACAAAAAAAATCCTATTTTTTCAAAAACTTTAAAAACATTTCCACGACAATCGTTCATCCACGGCGTAAAAACGCAAAAAAAATCCCAAATCTTTCAAAAAAACTTTAAAACCAGTCCAGTCTAATCAATTCAGCCACACCGCAAAAACGAAAAAAAAATCCCGCTTTAAAACAAAAAAAAACGCCGCCATTCCAGCAACGCCTTCTCAAAAAAAAACACAGCTCAAAACCAAAAAAAAATCCAGCCCCCCCCCACACCGCCCAAAACTCCCGTAAAACAAAAAAAAAAGACGGCATCCCGCCTAATCCAGCAGAAAAACGCCGTCCTCTCAACCACCCGCGGACACGATGTCCGCGCCTAGCGAAGCAACCAAATCCCAAAAGGATTTGGTTGTAAGTAAGGAAATACAGGAAGTATTTCCTTACGGGTTTACAGTAGTCTTATACGCTGTTGTGATTTTTCCATCCGCGCCCTTTACAAATTCAATCATAACCGCAGATTTTACAGGATTTCGCTTTTCATCAAAAGTAATATGACCTGTAACGTAGTTTCCGTCAGTTTTTTCAAGAGCATCGCGAACCTTTTCAACATCCAAAGTTCCAGCAGCCTCAATCGCATCCTTCAGCATATAAACAGAATCATATCCAAGAACCGCAAAAGAATTCGGAGCCTTGTTGTATTTTGCCTTGAAAGCCTTTACAAGATTCTGCACAGCCGGTTCAGTAGAATCTTCTGCGTAGTGGTTTGAATAGAAACCGTTCAAAACCTCGTCACCAGCATTCGCTGTAAGACCATCCCAGCCGTCAGCGCCAACAATTGGAGTATTAATTCCCTGCGCGCGGAGCTGTTTTGCAATCAAAGCAACAGTTCCATAGTAATCCGGCAGATAAACCACATCCGGCTTCGCATTCTTGATTTTTGTAAGCTGAGCATTAAAATCCTTGTCGCCAGTAGAATAAGATTCAAGGGCAACAACTGCGCCGCCGTTCGCCTTAAAAGAAGTCTGGAAATTTTCAGAAAGACCAACTGAATAGTCATTTCCGCTGTCATAAAGAATCGCAGCGCGCTTCGCCTTCAAATTTTCAGCAGCAAATTTGCCGCCCACAGTTCCCTGGAAAGGATCTATAAAGCATGCGCGGAAAATATAATTTCCAGCGTCAGTAATTGCAGGTGAAGTAGCAGCAGGCGCAATCTGAATTACCTTGCTAGCCTGAGCCAAAGTAGTAATCGCCTGAGTACAGCCGCTTGTCAACGAACCGATAACATATTTTACGCCGTCTTTTGTGATAAGTTTTTTGAACGCGTTTACAGTTTTATCCGGAGATCCTTCATCATCCTCGCAGATGAATTCAATCTTCTTTCCTGCAATTCCACCCGCAGCATTGATTTCCTCTACAGCAAGGTCAATGCCGTTTTTACATTCAACACCGTATACAGCAACACTTCCAGAAAGAGGTGCAACTCCGCCAATTTTCACAGTATCACTAGATTTTTTAGAACAGCCAGCCAATGCAAAAACTGCAGAAGCAAAAGCAAGAACTCCAAGTGATTTTTTCATATTTTCCTCCGAAAATAAAAAATAATTTCCATAAATATAATTTATTTTAATTTCTTATGGAAGAGTTTCGTTAAACAAAAAAAAACGACAGCCGCATTGGACTGCCGTTTGTTTATCGCCCGAGCACTATTTAGAATAGTATTCGATTACAAGATTTTCCTTTACATCAACTGGAATTTCAGCACGAAGCGG
This sequence comes from uncultured Treponema sp., assembly GCA_934718065.1. Lineage (GTDB taxonomy): Bacteria > Spirochaetota > Spirochaetia > Treponematales > Treponemataceae > Treponema_D. Next base: position 114,919 of record CAKUZR010000004.1, on the reverse strand, counting down.
CAAGCGGCTGAACTTAGCGCTAAAACCATCAACGTTCTTTTCAATATATTCAAGTTTTCCAGCCTTATCTTCAAGGAAGATTGCCTTTAAAGCACCTGACTTCTGAGCTTTTTCACTCAAAGCGATTGTCTGTCCAACTTTTACAGAGAAAGAAGGAATATTAACTTTCTTTCCATCAACAGTAAAGTGTCCATGACTTACCATCTGGCGAGCCTGACGAATAGACTTAGCAAAACCAGCACGGTATACAAGATTATCAAGACGACGTTCCAAAAGGATAAGCAATTCATCACCTGTATTACCAGTTGCACGAGCTGCCGCCTCAAAATATCTTCTCATCTGTTTTTCAAGGATTCCGTAATATGCCTTAACCTTCTGTTTTTCAATCAACTGAAGACCATATTCTGAAACCTTCTTTTTTTTAGCAAAAGCAGGGGAATTTGCTCTTTCCAGTGCTTTAGGGTGTCCACATACGTTTACACCAAGTCTTCTACATTCTTTAAAACGAGGACTTCTTCTAGTAGCCATTTTATGCTCCTATTTGTTTTTTTACTCTGCAGCTGGTGCAGATTCTTCAGCAGCAGGCGCCGCTTTTGCCGCAGCCTTAGCAGCAGCTCTTTCTTTATTCTTCAAAGTAGCATTGCATACTTTGCAGATATTTAAAGTCTGACCGTCAACTTCTTTTTCATAAAGACATTTTACATCAGTCTTCTTGCAGATAGGGCAAGTAGCTCTTCCGTGCGCTGGAAGTGAACGGATACCAGTTCCACGATGGTTCTTAGACATTTCCTACTCCTTATCCGCAGTTTCTGCCTTAGGTTCAGCAGTTTTTTTAGCAGTTGTTTTCTTAGCCGCAGAAGTTTTCTTCGCAGCAGGCTTCTTTTCAGCAGCAGCTTTTTTAGCCGGTTCTTTCTTTTCTTCAGCAGACTTTGCAGGCTTCTTTGCTTTAGCTTCAGATTTTTCATCTTTTGCTTCAGTATCAAGCTTGTAATCCACAAGTTCAAGAATAACCATATCAGCGGCATCACCCTGTCGGAAACCAATTTTAAGAACACGAGTATAACCACCATTGCGGTCTTTCATTCTAGGACCGATTTCAGTAAAAAGTTTGTTCAAAATCTTTTCATCTGCAATAAATTTTGCAGCTTCACGACGATTGTGAACTGAATCAACCTTACTTCTAGTAATTAATTTTTCAGCAGCCTTGCGAACTTCAAGAGCTTTAGCCTTTGTTGTAGTAATACGTTCAAATCTAAAGAGTGAAGTCACCATGTTGCGTGACATTGCACGACGGTGTGCTGTTGTGCGCGAAAGCGGATTAAAACCATTTCTATGATTCATCTGTTTCTTCCTTCTGCTTTGTTAAGTTTGCAGCATTCTTCAGATGACTATAGTCAGTCATTCCAAGAGTCAAGCCCCATTCCTGAAGTTTTTCTTTGATTTCTGTAAGACTCTTCTTTCCAAAGTTTCGAGTCTTTGCAATATCATCTTCTGTCTTTTTTGTTAATTCACCAATAGTGCGAATATTTGCGTTTTTGAGACAATTTGAAGAACGAACAGAAAGTTCCAGCTCTTCAACAGGAGTATTAAGAATCTCTTTAATTCTTGCATCATCCTCGCTGTCTTCTTCACTACTAGCGACATCACTGTCATTAAAGTTTACAAAAATTGAGAAATGATCTTTCGCAATCTTTGCAGCTTCTGCCAATGCATCTTCAGGTGCAATTGTTCCATCTGTCCAAATTTCAAGAACAAGCTTATCGTAATCATTTCGCTGTCCTACACGGCAAGGTTCAATAGAATACTTCACCTTTGGCACAGGAGTAAAGATTGCATCCATAGGAAGTGTACCAACAACTTCAATGTAGTGTTCGTTCACTTCAGCAGGAACATAACCGCGACCAAGATCAACCTGCATTTCAATATCAAGATGACAGCCTTCCATCATTGTAAAGACAAGCATATCTTTAGTCATAACTTCAAGCTGATTTTCTTTTGCAAGATCATCGCTCTTTACAACACCAGAGCCTTTGAATTCATAAAGGATAGTGTCCTGTTCAACATCGTTAGGAAGACGCAATCGAATCTGTTTAAGACTGTTAATGATTTCCAATGTATCTTCAGAAACATTCGGAATTGCCTCAAATTCACTTGAAATTACGTGCGGCACACCATCAGCATCATAAGATGTGATGCGAATAGATGTGATGGCGTAACCCTGAATTGATGAAAGCAAAACGCGGCGCAAAGTATTTCCTACAGTTGTACCGAACCCTGTTTCAAAAGGATAAGCTGTGAACTTACCATAATTCGGATTAGTCTCAAGATGCTCAAAAGTAATACCTTTTGGTTTCTTAAAACCTTTAAGCAGATTTTTGCGAGCCATCAGAACTCCTCTTGAGGTTGAAAAACTCAACCCCTCACTTTACATCAGACAAACCAGTTTTTATGCTGGCTTATAACTTCGTTTAGACATTCCTGTCAAAACAGTCTGCCACTGACATCCGGCAGACGGGATTACTATCTTTTCAGTTCCGTTACATACGGCGAGTCTTGCGAGGTCGGCATCCGTTATGCGGAATTGGAGTAATATCATGGATTGATTTTACTCTTAATCCCATAGCACCCAAAGAACGGATAGCATTTTCGCGTCCCATTCCAGGTCCTTTTACATAAACGTGAACTTCCCGCAAACCGTAGCTTACTGCCTTCTGAACAGCTGTTTCTGCAACTGACTGAGCAGCAAATGGAGTAGATTTCTTTGCTCCACGGAAACCAAGACCGCCTGATGATGCCCAAGAAAGTGCATTACCATTCAAGTCTGTGATTGTAACGATAGTATTATTAAACGTTGCCTGAATGTAAACATTACCTTCGTAAACGCTTTTCTTTTCCTTTCGTTTTTTAGCTGTAGCCATTAGTTTCCTCCGCCCTACTTCTTCTTGTTAGCAACAGTCTTCTTCTTACCTTTGCGGGTACGAGAATTTGTGCGTGTTCTCTGACCACGAACTGGAAGACTTCTCTTGTGTCTAAGACCGCGGTAACAGCCAATATCAATAAGGCGTTTAAGGTTAAGACCGATTTCTGAGCGAAGACGACCTTCAACCTTGTAGTTCTTATCCAGAATATCACGAATCTTTGCAATTTCATCCTGAGTAAGATCGTTAGCCATTTTAGCTGGATCAATCTTAGCTTCTTCAAGGATTTTTTTCGCCAAAGAATTTCCGATACCATAAATATAAGTTAAAGCAATACTTATGTGTTTATTTGGGATATCAACTCCCGATATTCGAGCCATCTGTTACTCCTTAGCCCTGTCTCTGCTTGTGTTTTGGATTTGAACAAATGATACGGATAATTCCGTTTCGTTTGATTACCTTACACTTATCACAGATAGGTTTTACACTGGTTCGTACTTTCATAAAGACCCCCTGAGAATAAACATTCTCACCGAATCTTAGCACCTCGCAATGAGAGACAATTCGGTGAAAACTAATATATCATATATTCCCAATCTTTTTCTACTACTTAGAGCACGATTTTCTAAACTTTTCTAAAGATTTCGTGATCTAATCTTACCTTTCTTTGTCAATCCATCCTGATGATGCATTTTCAAAAGAGCTTCTACCTGACTCATGGTATCCAAATCTACGCCAACCATAATGATAAGCGATGTTCCGCCCATCAGCATAGCAACTGACTGCGGGAAATTGAACAGCCTCTGAATCACAGATGGAACAATAGCAATAAATGCCAAGAACAAAGAGCCCGGTAAAATAAGCCGGTTCAATATTTTATTAAGGTATTCCTCTGTTTTATCAGTGCTTACACCCGGAATAGAACCGCCATTCTCACGGATATTTTTAGCGATTTCAACAGGATTCAAAGTTACCTGGGTATAGAAATACGCAAAGAAAACAATAAGAATGACCAACAAAACATTGTACCAAAGTCCATTTGGCGCCAAGATATTAGAAAGGCGGCTTATCCACCTAGCAGATTCCTGGTTACTTCCCAAAGTAGAAACAATCTGCAACGGCAATGTAAGAAGAGAAGAAGCGAAAATCAACGGAATTACATTAGAAGGATTTACTTTGAAAGGAATATAAGTGTTCTGACCACCATACATTTTTCTTCCAACAACCCGTTTTGCATAATGAACCGGAATTTTTCTTTCTCCAGACTCTTCAAATATTACCAACGCGATTATAGCAACAAACATAACAAGCACTACAATAACGAAAACCAGCTGGATTTCGCCTGCAGAAACTTTTCTCACCAGTTCAGCCACCGCATTTGGAAGACGGGCAACAATACCGGCAAAAATCATCATGGAAATGCCGTTGCCGATACCGTTAGCCGTAATCTGATCGCCGAGCCATACAGTAACCATAGATCCTGTGGTTACTGTAAGCACAGCCAGAAGATTGAACTTCAAAATAGAACTGAACACAATGCATCCAGGAATTGAGCGCGCATAAACTGTAACTGCATAGGCCTGGAGCAGACATACAAATACTGTTCCGATTCTAGTCCATGCAGCCATTTTACGCTGACCGCCGTCTTCCTGAACGGCTCGTTTCAAACTTGGGAAAATAATCACAGCAAGCTGCAAAATAATCTGTGTAGAAATATATGGCATTACTCCCAACATGAAAATTGAGAAGTTCGAGAAAGCACCGCCTACAAAGAAGTCCATATAACTTGCAAAAGCATTCTTGTTCTGAGCAGCAAGATTGTTGAAATAATCAAACAAAACTGTCGCGTCAATACCAGGAATTGTAAGAACGCTTCCCAAACGGAATATTGCCAAAATCAAAAATGTAAAGAGCAAACGTACACGAATTTCCTTCACTCTAAACATATTTACTACTGGATTGCTTGCCATGTTCTACCCCGACGCTTATTTAGATTCTTCAGCCGCAGCAACTTTTACGCTGCCGCCAGCCTTTTCAATTTTAGCTTTTGCAGATTCAGAAACTTTGTCTACATCAATAGTAAGCTTCTTTGTAATATCTCCATTGCCAAGAATCTTAACAAGCGGAGCTGCCTTTGCCGAAATGAATCCTTTTGCCGCAAGAGTTTCTTTGCTTACTGTTTCTCCATCAGCAAATTTTGCATCAAGAACACCAACATTAATACAAACAAATTCCTTCTTAAAAGGATAATTTGAGAACCCACGTCTAGCAACTCGTCTGTAAAGAGGCATCTGACCACCTTCAAATCCTACGTAAGGAGTTGAAGAACCAGAGCGAGACTGCTGACCTTTATTACCTTTACCAGCTGTTGTACCAAGTCCAGAAGAAGAACCGCGTCCAACACGCTTCGGCTTTTTATTTGCACCTTTTGGCGCGCTAAGTACTGGATTGTATTCAGACATTATTCTGCCTCCTCTACTTTTACAAGATGAGCAACAGAAGCGATCATTCCACGAATTGCATCGTTATCGTCCTGTACTACAGAAGAGTTAATCTTCTTCAATCCAAGGCTGCGAACTGTGGCAACTTTGGCAGGTTTCTGTCCGATTGTACTTCTTACAAGTGTAATCTTTAACTGTTTAGCCTTTGCCATAATTAACCCCACAACTCGTCAAGAGTCTTGCCACGAGCAGCAGCAACCGCTTTTGCATCCATAAGATTTTCAATAGCGTTGAATGTTGCGCGAACTACGTTGACAGAAGAACTTGAACCCAATGATTTTGAAATAACATCTGTAATTCCAACTGCATCCATTACTGAACGAACAGCACCGCCAGCCTTGATACCTGTACCGGCACAAGCAGGCTTAAGGAGAACAGAAGAACTCTTGTATTTTCCAATAATTTCATGTGGTAAAGTACCATTTTTCATTGACATTGTAACAAGATTTCTCTTGGCATGTTCAATGCTCTTTTTAATAGCTTCAGACACATCATTAGCTTTGCCAAATCCGTATCCTACGCGACCTTTCTGATCACCAACAACAGTAAGTGCAGAGAAAGACATTCGGCGTCCACCTTTTACAGTCTTTGCAGTTCTGTTAAGAGTTACAAGTTTTTCAACAAACTCTTTTGGTTCTTTATCAAAATTCTTGCGTTCCATTTTAACTCCTAGAACTCAATTCCAGCACTTCGAGTGCCGTCTGCAAGGGCTTTTACAACGCCATGGTAAAGATAACCGTTTCGGTCGAAAACTACTTTTGTAATTTCCTTTTCCTTAAGGCGCGCACCAAAAGCTTCACCAAGTTTCTTGGCTCCCTCAATATTCGGTTTAAGAGCCTCGAATTCTTTTTCTAGTGTAGAAATTGAAGCGAGCGTCTTTCCCTCGTCATCATTAATAACCTGAACAGAAAGGTTTTTGTTAGAACGAGTTACAGTCATACGCGGACGATCTGCAGTTCCGTACACAGTCTTGCGAATGTGTACCTTTCTGTGAAGGCGCTTTCTGTCTTTATCATTAAGTTTCTTAAACATAGCGGCCTACCTTATTTTACACCAGTCTTACCAACTTTGCGTCGGATAACTTCATTGTCGTAGCGAATTCCCTTGCCTTTGTAAGGCTCAGGCATTCTGAGCTTACGAATCTGAGCACTGAATTCACCAACCTGCTGCTTGTCGATACCAGCAATAGAAAGGTTTCCGTTCGCATCAGCTGTTACAGTAAGACCTTCTGGAATTGTTACAAAGAAATCATTTGAATATCCAAGGTTCAACATAAGAATTTTACCCTGAACTTCAGCACGATAACCAACACCAGTAATAACCAGTTTCTTTGTAAAACCTGTTGTTACGCCGGTAACCATATTATGAATAAGATTTCTGTAAAGACCGTGGAATGCGTTGCCCTGTTTTGTATCAGCTGCCTGAAGAACATCAACATTTCCGTCTTTTACTTCAATTTTAACATTGTTGCCGAATTCCTGTTTAAGTTCACCCTTAGGACCTTTTACAGTTACAACGCCGTCAGCCACAGTAACTGTAACTCCAGCTGGAATAGCTACAGGAAGTTTACCAATCTTTGACATTTCTTCCTCCTATTACCAGATAGAGCAGATCAATTCGCCGCCAACCTGCTTTTCAGTTGCCTTCTTTCCAGTTGTAATACCAGCAGAAGTTGAAACAATGATTGTGCCGTATCCATTGAATACGCGCGGCAAATCTTTATAACCAGAATAAACACGGCGTCCAGGTGTTGAGATTTTCTTAGCACCATGGATTACAGGATTATTGCTGTCATCATATTTCAAGATAATACGGATAACAGAATGTCCGTCTTCCTGAACCTTCTTAAAATTCTTGATATATCCTTCAGTCTTCATAATCTTTACGATTTCAAGCTTAAGCTTTGAAGCAGGAATATCTACTTTTTCGTGGCGGGCATTAGCCGCATTGCGAACCTTAGTGAGCATGTCTGCTACTGGATCTGATGCACTCATTTCTATTCTCCTACCACTCTACCAAGATGATTTTGTGACGCCTGGAAGAAGGCCTTCACTTGCTAATTTGCGGAAACAAAGACGACACATCTTGTACTTTCGCAAATATCCACGTGGACGTCCGCAAATCTGACAGCGATTGTACTGTCTAGTTTCATACTTCTGTTTGCGAGCGGCTTTTATAATCAATGATTTCTTAGCCATGTATCCCTCACTCTACTTACGGAATGGCATATTGAATTTGGCAAGCAAAGCTTTTGCTTCTGCATCAGTCTTTGCACTTGTTACGAATGTGATATTCATACCGGCAACCTTTGTGATTTTATCAAAATCGATTTCCGGGAAAATCAACTGTTCAGTAATACCAACTGAGAAATTTCCACGTCCATCAAAGCCAGTAGCCTTGATACCACGGAAATCCTTAATTCGCGGGAATGCAACGTTAATAAGGCGGTCCAAGAATTCATACATAATTGTGCCGCGCAATGTTACCATTGCTCCAACTTCATTACCCTCACGCAATTTAAAGTTAGCGATACTCTTTTTTGCTCTAGTCTTAACAGCTTTCTGACCTGTAATCTGTGTCAAGTCAGTAACTGCGGCATCAAGGAGTTTCTTATTTGTGAGAGCCTCACCAACACCCATGCTTACAACGATTTTCTTCAATACAGGAATCTGCATTGGAGTTGTGTAATTAAATTCTTTTACAAGTGCTGGAGCGATTTCGTCTTTATAGACTTTCTTAAGCCGAGGTACGTAATTAGCCATTACAGTGTTTCTCCACATTTACGGCAAACGCGGACTTTTTTGTCCCCGTCCAATTTATAGCCAACTCTTACAGGACGACCGCATTTTTTGCAAACAACACCAACATTTGAAATGTTGAGCGGAGCTTCAATTTCTACGATTCCACCCTGATCCTGCTGACTACGCTTTTTCATTGCCTTTTTTACAATATTAACACCAGATACGATTACTGCATCTTTCTTAGAAATAACGCGAACAACAGTTCCACGCTTTCCCTTGTCTTTACCTGCAATAACTTCTACAGTGTCATCTTTACGGATCTTAAATTTCTTTTCCATAACCATAACCCCTTAAAGTACCTCTGGAGCCAAAGACACGATTTTCATAAAATCCATATCACGAAGCTCACGAGCTACAGGTCCAAAGATGCGCTTTCCCTTTGGATTCTTGTTTTCGTCAACAATTACACAAGCATTGTCATCAAAACGAATATAAGTTCCATCAGGACGACGGTATTCCTTTGCTTGTCGCACAATTACAGCCTTCTGCACAGCACCCTTTTTGATTGTGGATGTTGGGATAGCATCTTTAATTGCAACAACAACGATATCGCCAATTCCGGCATAACGACGGTGAGTACCGCCAAGCACCTTGATACACTGAGCAATCTTAGCGCCGGAGTTATCAGCAACTGTCATACATGACTGCATCTGAATCATAACTTTTTACTCCTTACACCTTATTTAGCACGTTCTACAATTTCTACAAGACGCCAAGCTTTATCTTTGCTAAGCGGTCTGCATTCCACGATTCGAACTGTATCACCAATGTGAGCCTCGTTCTTTTCATCATGGGCCATATACTTCTTTGAGCGAGTAACATATTTCTTGTAAAGACGATCCATCTTCTTTGTTGTTACTGTTACTACGATAGTTTTTTCCATCTTATCACTTGTAACAAGACCAACAAATTCACGTTTTTTTGCTGTCTCTACAGTCTGAACAGTATTTTCTGCCACGGTTCAGCTCCTACTTATTTTCTTCAGCATTTTTTTTCTGCTGAATGAAAGTATTCAAACGTGCAATTTCTCGACGCATTGTACGTTTCTGCATTGGATTATCTACATGAGAAACAACCATTTTGAAACGGAGATCCATGTACTTCTTCTTAAGCTCATCACGTTTTGCAACAAGTTCAGAATAAGACAACTCTTTATCTGTTTTTTTCTTTGATTCAGCCATCTTATTCCTCCTTAGTCCTGTGTAGGCTTAAATGCGATTCTTGTAGTAATTGGAAGCTTATCACCAGCAAGCTCAAGCGCTTTCTGAGCGAGCTTCTGGTCAACACCGCCAACTTCAAACAAAATCATTCCAGGCTTGATAACAGCAGCCCATGATTCTGGAGCGCCCTTACCCTTACCCATTCGAACTTCAGCAGGTTTTTTAGAAATCGGTTTATCTGGGAAAACACGAATCCAAACCTGTCCCTTACGGTCAAGTGTTCGGTTGATAGCAACACGAGCTGCTTCAATTACACGGGCACTCAACCAAGTAGGTTCCATTGCAACAAGAGCAATGTTACCGAAGTCAATAAAATTGTCGCGTGTAGCATTTCCTTTTTCTCTACCACGCTGCACCTTTCGGTGTATAACTCTTTTAGGACTTAATGGCATAACCTAGCTCCTTTCCTTAGCAGAAGGTTCTGATTTTTCAGCCTTATCTGCTGCTGGACGCTGAGATCGCTCACGGCGTGGCTTGCGAACAAGCTGGCCTGCATCTTCATTCTGCTCAATACCATAGTTCATTCCGTTGTAAACCCATACTTTTACACCGATTTTTCCGTATGCAGTATGAGCTTCGTATGTACTATAGTCGATATCAGCACGAAGAGTGTGAAGCGGAACACGTCCTTCTTTATGCTCTTCAGTTCTTGTCATTTCAGCACCGCCAAGACGACCTGAAAGACGGATCTTAATTCCCTGAGCGCCTGCTCTCATAGCACTGCTTACAGCCTGTTTCAAAGCCTTGCGGAATGAACCGTGGCCTGCAAGCTGGCGACCAACATTCTGGGCAATCAAACTTGCATTTACATCTGCACGTTTTACTTCCTTGATCTTGATCTGAACCTTTTTAGTAAGCTGCGCCTGAATATCAGCGCTGATCTTTTCGATTGTTGCACCCTTAACACCGATGATAACACCAGGTCGAGCAGTGTGAATTACAATTGTAACACGCTGTGGGTGACGGATAATTTCAATTTCAGCAATGTCTGCGTTTTTACATTCAGGAAGATCCATAACCATTTTTCTGAGTTTTACATCTTCAAGAACCAGGTCTGCATAATCACGGAAATCTGCATACCAACGTGACTGCCATGTTTTGTTTACGCCTAAGCGCAAACCGATTGGACTAACTTTCTGACCCACTTTATTCCCCCGCCTTCTCGTCAACGATGACGGTAATATGACACATACGTTTCAAAAGCTGATCTGCACGACCACGCGCACGGAACCAAACTCTTTTTAGTCTTGGACCTTCATCAATTCTTATTTCTTTTACGTATAGCATATCTTCATCAAGCTTATTGTTCAAATTCAGCGCATTTGCAATTGCTGATTTCAAAGTTGCATTAATAAGACCTGCACCTTTCTGTGGCATATTCTCAAGAATTGCCAACGCCTTTGTTACAGGTTTCTGGTTAACAAGCTTTGCAACAGGACGAACCTTAGTTGGAGAAGCAATAAGGAACTTTGAAGTGGCTACATAACCTTTCTTTTCAGCCATAATATCCACCTTTATTTTGCCGAAGCAGTTTTATCTGTACCACCATGGCCTTTGAAAGTACGTGTAGGAGCAAACTCGCCGAGCTTATGACCAACGAGGTTTTCTGTAACGTAAACAGGAATCCATGATTTACCATTATAAACAGAAATAGTATTACCTACCATTTCAGGTATGATTGTAGAGCAGCGAGAATATGTTTTTATCATCTTCTTATCTGCTTCTTTGTTCATTGCTGAAACCTTTTTGTAAAGTGATTTTTCTACAAAAGGTCCTTTTTTAACAGATCTTGACACCGTTATCTCCTATGCGACTACTTTTTGCGACGTGAAACAATAAAATTGTTAGACGGCTTTCTCTTGTTGCGAGTTTTGTAACCCTTACAAGGCTGTCCCCAAGGAGTAACAGGGTTACGACCTTTACCAGCGCCTTCACCACCACCAAGCGGGTGATCTACTGGGTTCATAGCCATACCACGAACTGTAGGACGAATACCAAGCCAACGTTTGTGACCAGCTTTTCCAAGCTGAACATTCATATGCTCTTCATTTCCTACAACACCAATTGTAGCGTAACAGCGTCCGTTAATTTTGCGCATTTCTCCAGAAGGAAGACGAACAATTACGTATGCGCCTTCACGACCAGCAATCATTGCGCTTGCACCAGCAGAACGAACCAACTGACCACCCTGACCAAGAGTCAATTCAATGTTATGAATTGTAAATCCGACCGGAATGTTATCAAGTGGAAGTGCGTTTCCTACTGTTGGAGTTGCATTTTCACCAGACATAATCTTCTGTTCAACCTGCAATCCTTTAGGCGCAATAATATATCGCTTATCACCGTCAGCATAATAAATCAAAGCAATGTTAGCACTTCTGTTTGGATCATACTCAATAGTTTTTACAGTTCCAGGAATTCCGTGCTTTTCTCGTTTGAAATCAATCTCGCGATAGCGTCTTTTATGACCGCCGCCCTGATGACGTACAGAAATACGACCACCCTGTCCACGACCGCCATTAGACTTTTTTCCTGACACCAAAGTTTTTTCGGGTCTATTGGTTGTCAGTTCTTCTCTAATCAGGTCTACGCGTCCGCGTGTACCTGGAGTCATTGGCTTAAATACCTTAAGAGCCATTTTAGTTCCCCTTAGTTATTGTAATTACACGCCTTCAAAAACTGCGATTGATTCACCGGCAGCTACGCGTACAATTGCTTTCTTGTATGAGCTTGTGCGACCTGGTCGGCCACGAAGTCTTTTCATCTTGCCCATAACATTAATAGTTGTGCAGTCAACAACTTTTACGTTGAAAAGTTTGGCTACAGCATTTTTGATTTCTGTTTTTGTTGCAGATGGCGATACTTTGAAGACATATTTATTCTGTCCGCGAAGATCATTTGCCTTTTCTGAAACAACAGGCTCAATAAGAATATCAGAATAATTCATTATTTAGCCTCCTTATCTTCAGCATAAAAATCTGAAAGATTTTTAACAGCAGATTCAAGAACTACAACTTTTCGTGCATAGAACAAGTCATGAGCTCTAAGACGATTGAAAGCCAGGAAAGAAACATTCGGAAGATTTTTTCCAGAACGTTTAATCATTGCATCATCATCTTTCAGCACAATCACAGTTCTTTCATCTTTTATAAAGTTAGCAAGAATCTTTGCAAGATCCTTAGTTTTACCGCTTTCAACAGTAAAATCTTCAACTACTGTAAATCTATCGCTCTGAGCCTGCATACTAAGAATTGACTTAATTGCAAGACGTTTTGCTTTTTTAGGCATTGAATAGCTATAATCGCGTGGTTTTGGTCCAAAAATTGTACCACCGCCAACCATAAGCGGAGACTTTTTATCACCACGTCGAGCATTACCAGTTCCCTTCTGTTTGTAAGGCTTAGCATTGCTGCCATGAACTTCCGCACGTGTTTTTGTGCAAGCAGTGCCTACACGCATATTTGCAAGTTCATTGGTAATAGCATAGTAAATAACATCATCATTTACTGGAAGACCGAATACTTTATCATCAAGTGTGATTGTACGCAGTTCTTTTCCAGAAGTTGAATATACTTTCTTTTCCATATTCTAATTCTCCTAGTTCTTTTTTACTGCGGACTTCACGATGAGTGTGCAGTCTTTTACACCAGGTACAGCACCACGAACCAAAATAATATTCAGTTCCGGGTCAACCTTAACAATCTTGAGATTCTGTACAGTAATCTTCTTGAATCCCATGTGTCCTGGCATCTTGATATTCTTAAAACAGTGACCAGGAGTTGTACAAGCACCTGTACCACCAGCTTCTCGATGGAATTTAGAACCGTGAGTAGCGCGTCCGCCATGGAAGCCCCATCTCTTCATAACGCCCTGAAATCCCTTACCTTTTGATGTGGCAGTTACATCCAAGAAACGTGTTCCTTCGAACAATTCCAAACCAACAGAATCGCCAACTTTTACTTCTGATTCAAAGTCGCGGAATTCTTTCAATGTACGTTTCGGAGAAACGTTTTCTGGGAAAATGCCTGCGTATGCCTTATTTGTCTTGCTAGCCTTAATATCGTCTACACCAAGAACAACAGCATCGTATCCGCATGTTTCCTTTGTTTTTGTAGCAACAACAGTGTTTGGCTCAACGCGGATCACAGTAACAGGTGTTAAGTTACCGGCTTCGTCGAAAACCTGTGTCATTCCTACTTTTTTTGCAATCAGACCTTTCATTCTGATAACTCCTAATTGGACTTTCGTCCTTTTATTTATTGGCCGCCAACCCAGATCCGGAGGGTCCGTACCTTAATGAAACAGTATAAACTACTGTTTAATTTCTACAGCAACGCCTGCAGGAAGCTCAAGCTTCATCAATGATTCCATAACATCTGTTGATGGATTCAATATGTCAATAAGACGCTTGTGAGTTCTCATCTCAAACTGCTCACGTGACTTTTTGTTTACATGTGGCGAGCGAAGAACTGTAACCTTATTGATTCTTGTCGGAAGCGGGATAGGGCCAGAAACCTTTGCTCCTGCCTTCTGAACAGCCTGCACGATAGCTTTAGCACTCTGATCGATCAGTTCAACATCAAATGCGCGAAGTCGAACTCGAATCTTTCCATTAGCCATGAATTTAATCCTCCAAGGATAAACAGATGCCTGAAAAAATTTTCAATTAGAAAACTTTTATCAAGCACCTTTTTCCTTTAACTATTCGATAATCTTTGTAACCTGTCCAGAAGCGATTGTGTGACCGCCTTCACGGATAGCAAGCTTAAGACCTTCGTCCATAGCAACTGGATGGATAAGTTCACCAATAATCTTAACGTTGTCGCCTGGGTTTACCATTTCTACGCCAGCACCAAGAGTTACAGTACCTGTAATATCAGTTGTGCGGAAATAGAACTGCGGACGATAACCGTTGCGGAATGAAGAGTGGCGTCCACCTTCTTCTTTTGTCAAAACGTAAAGCTGAGCTTCAAATTTTGTGTGCGGGTGGATTGAACCTGGCTTTGCAAGAACCTGACCACGAACAACATCTTTCTTTTCAATACCGCGGAGAAGAATACCAACGTTGTCGCCTGGAATAGCCTGGTCAAGTGTCTTCTGGAACATTTCAATACCAGTTACAGTTGTTGAAGCTGTTGGGTGGATACCTACGATTTCAGCAGGATCGTTCATGTTAATAACACCGCGCTCAACACGTCCTGTTACTACAGTACCACGTCCAGAGATTGTGAAGATGTCTTCAATTGGCATCAAGAATGGCTTATCTTCATCGCGAACTGGATCATCGAACCATGTATCCATTGCTGTAAGCAATTCTTCGATACATTTTGTGTTCTCTGGATTTTCTGGTTCGTTCAAAGCCTTGAATGCAGAACCCTTGATGATTGGTGTATCTGCAGAGAAGCCGTACTGCTGAATTGTATCTTTTACTTCCTCTTCAACGAGCATCAGCATTTCTTCATCGCCGTCAAGCTGGTCAACTTTGTTCAAGAAAACGATAATCTTTGGTACACCTACCTGGCGAGCAAGCAAAAGGTGTTCACGTGTCTGAGCCATAACACCGTCAGAAGCAGCGATTACAAGAATAGCACCGTCCATCTGAGCAGCACCAGTAATCATGTTCTTGATGTAGTCAGCGTGTCCTGGACAGTCAATATGTGCATAGTGACGTTTGTCTGACTGATATTCCAAGTGACGAGTATTGATTGTAATACCACGTTCCTTTTCCTCTGGAGCGTTATCAATTTCGTCATACTTAAGAGCATGGTCACCATACTTTTTTGCACAGTACTGTGTGATAGCTGCAGAAAGAGTAGTCTTACCATGGTCAACGTGACCAATAGTACCAACGTTCATGTGAGGTTTAGTTCTAACGAACTTCTCCTTTGCCATGTTTGTCTCCTTGTCGGCTCCTGCATTTTTCACAGGCCGACATCTTTATTTTTTATGTGTTGCACTTTAAGCCAGAACACATTCAACAACAACAGTTATCAAATATGTTCGCAGACACACTTTATTTGCGTTATGATGAAAATATTCAGTTTATGATTTAACGGACTAAAAAAGCTTTTACTTTTCATGATATTCCATCGCTTTTTCGAAATATCCTGGTCTGTTACCACCAAACACCATCAAACGTTCAATTTTGACAACTGGTATGGAATTCAGAGCCTAATCTGTACCTCAGATCAGTTGGAACCCCAAAACGCAAAGTTATCCATTTCCACACCAACGATGCGGAACACATCCTAGGGTCGCATTTCTTGGAAACTGCAATTTACAGTTAGCTTTACAGAAACACCAAAGCTGCAATAAAGCAACCTGCCAACTTTCAAAGAACCCTAGTTTCACACTAATTATAGTGCAGTTCTTAATTTATACATTTTTTTTCAAATTGTTTCAATACCTAAAATTAGATTATACATAAAAAAAAGATGTTTCCTAAGAAACATCTTTTCAGAAAAATCTATTCTACCATCTGAAGTGAGCAAAAGCTTTGTTAGCTTCAGCCATCTTGTGAACATCTTCCTTCTTCTTGAAAGCTGTTCCGGTATTATTGAAAGCATCCATCAGCTCTGAAGCCAATGTGTCAGCCATTCCATGTCCTGAGCGGGCACGAGCAGCACCGATAATCCAGCGCATAGCCAAAGCTTCGCGGCGAGAATCACGGATTTCCATCGGAACCTGATATGTAGCACCGCCAACTCGGCGAGATTTTACCTCAACCATAGGCTTTACATTTTCAACAGCCTTAAGGAACACTTCAAGTGGATCCTTGTCTGTTTTTGACTTCAGTTTGTCCAAAGCTTCATAAATAATCTTTGTGCAAACAGATTTTTTTCCATCAAGCATCATGCGGCTGATAAATTTTGTAACAACCGTGCTGTTATATTTAACGTCTGGCATACATGGACGTTCGATCGATTTCTTATGTCTTCCCATCTTAGTCCTCCATTAAGCCTTTGGTCTTTTTGCACCGTACTTAGAACGGCCGCGCTTTCTGTCTTCAACACCAAGAGTATCTTTTGTACCGCGGATAATATGATAGCGTACACCAGGAAGATCCTTTACACGACCACCACGGATAAGAACTACTGAGTGTTCCTGAAGGTTATGACCAATACCAGGAATGTATGCAGTTACTTCAATACCATTTGACAAGCGAACACGGGCAACCTTTCTAAGAGCCGAGTTCGGTTTTTTTGGAGTTACAGTCATAACACGTGTGCAAACACCGCGTTTCTGTGGACAAGACTCAAGTGCGGGAGACTTAGTTCTGTTAGCCACTGACTGACGTCCCTGACGAATTAATTGATTGATTGTAGGCATCGCCTATTCTCCTATATTTATTCCGGCCAGCACTCCGGAAGATTTGCAGATAAAAACCACCTTGACAGGTTTTTCAATTTTATAAAATTCAGAAAATGAATTCAATAGAATTTTATTAAAATTCTTAAATTTGCAAAAGAAAGCCGGCGAAATTTTATAAATTCCGCCGGCTTTTTCAAAATCAATGTTTTTCAGGCATTAATCTGATTCTTCATTTTCAAAAACTGGCTCGATGGCGCTGTTTTCTTCCATCTCTTTTTCCAGCTTTCTGCGTTCAAGAATTTCTTCCATCTGGACATCAAGATCTCTGTCGCTTCCGTCAAACAATTTTACATTCTTGTAATTTCGGATTCCTGTTCCGGCAGGAATCATATGACCAATCGCAACATTTTCCTTGATACCGTGAAGTCCGTCTGTAGCGCCGGAAATAGCCGCATTTGTAAGAACACGTGTTGTCTCCTGGAATGACGCAGCCGAAATAAATGAGTCAACATTCAAAGCGGCTTTTGTAATACCCTGGTACATAGGACGTGCAATAGCAGGCTGACCACCGTTCGCAATTACGCGGCGGTTTTCCTCATGGAATTTGTATTTGTCAATCTGCTGGCCGAAAATGAATTTTGTATCACCTACGGCAACAATTTCAACCTTTCTTAACATCTGGCGGATAATTACACCGATATGCTTGTCGTTGATGCTTACGCCCTGAGCACGGTAAACCGCATCAATTTCCTTCATCAAGAAATTCTGAAGAGCGTTTTCACCAAGAATTGCAAGAATATCCGCTGGATTCGGAGCTCCATCGCACAACGGCTCGCCTGCCTCAACATGGTCGCCATCGCGGACAATCATGTGCTTGTTTGTTGGAACAAGATGCTCAAAAACCTTGCCGAATTCATCCTCAACAGTAACAATTCGTTTTGCCTTCTGAATTCCCTTGAACTTAACAACGCCGGAAATCTGCGCAAGAACAGCAGGAACTTTCGGTCTGCGGGCCTCGAACAATTCTGTAACTCGCGGAATACCACCAGTAATATCCTGAGACTTGGTAGCTTCTTTTGTCATCTTTGCAAGAGTATCGCCGGCTTTTATCTGCTGGTTGTCCTCAACTGACAAAACAGCGTCAGCAGGAAGATAATAGCTTCCGAGCTCGTTTCCAGCTTCATCAGTGATAAGAATTCTCGGCTGCTTTATATCAAGGTGAAGTCCGCTGATTGTTCTTTCAACTGTTCCGTTCGCATTGTCAACCTTTTCAATCAAAGTTGAGCCAGGAATAATGTCTTCAAAATGAACGTATCCGTCGTTTTCCGCAATAATCGGATCTGAATACTGCTCAAATGTTCCGAGCGATGAACCAGCCTTGACAATATCGCCGACCTTCACATGAATATTTGAACCGTTGCTTATTTCAACTTTCACTTCTTTGTTTGTGATATAAATTTCATCACCACGAATCATGATTTTACCAGAAACAGAAGAAGTAATTTCATTTCCGCCGCGAGTAAGGAGAACAGAATCCTTCAGAAGACTTACGCCGTCCTGAACGTTCAGCTTGTCGCCTTCCTCGATTTTTACTGTATCAAGAATTCTAAGAACCTTCATAAAGCCCTTTCGGGTGAAAAGCCAGCTTCCGTCAGCTTTTTCAACGTGGGTTCCCTGAATGTCATTGATAATCGCATTGTATTTAAGAACAATTCTGTTGTCTTCAACTGCTTTATCAGCTGTACCACCGGAGTGGAATGTTCGAAGTGTAAGCTGTGTACCAGGCTGACCGATTGACTGAGCCGCCACAATTCCGACAGCCTCGCCGATTTCAACAATTTTGTTGCGGGCAAGGTTCTGGCCGTAACACTTTACACAAATTCCGTGCTGAGCCTCGCAAGTAAGAACTGTGCGGAGCTTAACTTTTTCAACGCCGGCTTCCTCGATTTTTGCAGCAAGAGCGTCATCGATATACTGGTTCACATCGCAAATCAGCTCGCCTGTAATCGGATGAACAACACGCTCAATTGTGTAATGGCCGACAATACGATCCTTCAGGTGAACAGTAATTTCATCGCCTTCTTTTATCGCCTCGTAGTCAATTCCGTTGATTGTTCCGCAGTCTTCTTCATTTACAACAACATCCTGAGAAACATCAACAAGTCGACGTGTCATGTAACCGGCATCGGCAGTCTTCAACGCAGTATCAGAAAGACCTTTTCGGGCACCGTTTGAAGAAATAAAGTATTCAATTACGGAAAGACCTTCCTTGAAGTTTGACTTTACAGGAAGCTCAATAATATCTCCACCCGGTTTAGCCATCAAGCCACGCATAGCGGCAAGCTGTGAAATCTGCTTTCGAGAACCTCGGGCACCAGATGTGGCCATCATATAGATAGTATTGAAACCATCTTTGTCTTTAGCCATCTTGTTGTACATGATTTCAGTAAGCTTTTCGTTCGTTCGGGCCCAAATATCAGTAACTTTAGAGAATCGCTCCTCATCAGTAATAATACCGTGCGCGTTGTCGTTAACAATTTTTGCAACTTCAGCATCCGCCTTGGAAATCATCTCCTTCTTTTCTTCAGGAATGATAATATCATCCATAGAAAGAGTTGCTCCGTAGAACGTAGCGTTCTTGTAGCCGACTGACTTGATTGCGTCAAGCATCTGAACTGTGAGCCAAGGTCCCTGAGTATGGTAAACATGCTCAATCATAGATTTCAAAGCCTTGTCGCCCATCTGCTTGTTGATATAACGAACATCTTCCGGCATAGCTTCATTGAACGCCAAAGTTCCGGCAGTTGTTTCAATCAGCTCGCCAGCCTTGAACGACTTTCCATCCCAGCAATATTTCGCGCCGTCAAAACAGTCTTTCGGCGCAGGAACAGAAATTTTCGCCTGCCATTCAATCGCTCCAGACTCCGCCGCAAGACGAGCCTCATCAGGAGAAGCAAAACGCTTGCCAGTTCCCTTTGCGTTCGGTTTGATTGAAGTCATATAGTAAATACCAAGAACCATGTCCTGGGAAGGAGCTACAATTGTGTTTCCGTTCGCCGGATCAAGCAAGTTTCTTGCAGAAAGCATCAATGTCCAGCATTCCATCTGGGCAGCCTGAGTAAGCGGCACGTGAATAGCCATCTGGTCACCGTCAAAGTCGGCGTTGAATGACTTACAAGCAAGCGGATGAAGCTTAAGAGCTTTTCCTTCAACAAGAACCGGTTCAAATGCAAGAATACCAAGCCTATGAAGTGTAGGCGCTCGGTTCAGCATAACCGGATGTTCGCTTACAACTTCGTCAAGAATGCTGAATACCTCAGGCGCTTCCTGTTCAACAAGCATTTTCGCCTTTTTAATATTGAATACAACCTGCTTGTCAACAAGTTTCTTCATTATAAATGGCTTGAAAAGCTCCAGAGCCATTTTTGTAGGAAGACCGCACTGCCAAAGTTTCAGCTCCGGACCTACAACGATTACAGAACGACCTGAATAGTCAACGCGCTTACCAAGAAGATTCTGGCGGAATCGTCCCTGCTTACCTTTGATCATATCAGAAATTGACTTCAAAGGACGGTTAGAAGCGCCTTTTACAGAACGTTTTCGTTTAGAGTTATCGAACAAAGCGTCAACAGCTTCCTGAAGCATACGTTTTTCGTTTCGGATAATGATATCCGGCGCAGAAAGCTGAAGCAATCTCTTCAGACGGTTGTTGCGGTTGATTACGCGGCGGTAAAGATCATTCAAATCAGATGTCGCGAATCGTCCGCCGTCAAGCTGAACCATAGGGCGAAGATCCGGCGGAATTACCGGAACAACATCCAGAATCATCCAGGACGCCTTGTTTCCTGAAGAAAGGAAATTTTCAACGATTTCGATTCTTTTCAGCAGGCGTTTGTCTGACTTAGCGCCTTTTTCAATCATCTTGGCACGAAGCTCAACAGCAAGAGCGTCAAGGTCGATTGAATCAAGAAGAGTTTTTATAGCTTCCGCGCCCATGTCAGCCGTGAAAGTTTCACCATAGCGTTCGCGCGCCTCGATGTATTCATCCTCTGTAAGAAGCTGCATTTTCTTCAAGTCAGTGTCGCCGGCATCAATTACAATATATTTTTCATAGTAAAGAACAGCTTTAAGCTGGGCAACCTGCATATCAAGAAGAAGACCCATTCGGCTAGGAACTGAACGGTAATACCAAATATGGCTTACCGGAGCCGCCAGCTCAATATGGCCGGTTCGCTCTCGTCTAACCTTGAAATGAGTAACTTCAACACCGCAGCGGTCACAGATAACACCCTTGTAACGGATTGACTTGAATTTTCCGCAGTAACATTCCCATTCCTTTGTAGTTCCGAAAATGCGTTCGCAGAAAAGACCGTCTTTCTCCGGACGAAGCGTACGATAATTTATAGTTTCCGGCTTTTTTACTTCTCCATACGACCATGCACGGATAGTATCCGGGGAAGCCAGTTTAATTTTTAGGCTTGCGAAATCCTGAATATCACGCATTAGCATTCTCCTTTTCAAAACCAGATGCGGCTTTATCAATCAATTCCTGATCACGTTCTGTAAGAGCAATCTGCTTGCCCTTTTCATCATAAATCGTGAAATCAAGAGCCAGACCACGAAGTTCCTGAACCATTACGTTGAATGCCTCTGGAACACCAGCCGGAGAAGAAGGATCACCCTTCACAATTGACTCATAAATCTTTGAACGGCCAGTCATATCATCAGACTTGATTGTCATCATTTCCTGAAGACAGTTCGCGGCACCATAAGCTTCAAGCGCCCAAACTTCCATTTCTCCAAGACGCTGACCACCGAACTGAGCCTTACCACCAAGCGGCTGCTGTGTTACAAGCGAGTAAGGACCTGTTGAACGGGCGTGCATCTTGTCATCAACCAAGTGGTGCAGCTTCATAAAGTAAATTACACCAACAAAAATCGGATTTACAAAAGGCTCGCCAGTCTGACCTGAACGAACAATCTGCTTGCAGTCAGGAGAAAGTCCAGCCTCACGCAATTTATCCGCAATCTGCTCCTGGCTCGGCGACTGGAATACCGGGGCTTCAAAGAACTGGTTCAAGTATTTTCCAGCAATTCCAAGCTCAGACTCCATAATCTGACCAATATTCATTCGGGAAGGCACACCAAGCGGGTTCAAGCAAACGTCAAGCGGTGTTCCGTCTTCAAGATACGGCATATCCTCAGGAGGAAGAATTCTTGCGACAACACCTTTGTTTCCGTGGCGTCCGGCCATTTTATCACCTTCGCGGAGTTTTCTCTTGTTGGCGATAATAACTTTTACAACTTCATCAACTCCTGGAGAAAGCTCGTCGCCCTCCATTCGTTTCATTCGCTGAACATCAATTACAACACCTTCAACACCGTGCGGCAGTTTCAAAGAAGAATCCCGGACTTCCTTAGCCTTTTCACCAAAGATTGAGTTCAAAAGCTTGAATTCCGGAGTTGTCTCAGTTTCGCTCTTCGGAGTTACTTTTCCAACAAGAATGTCGCCAGAGCGAACTTTTGCTCCAATGCGAACAATACCTTCAGCGTCAAGATTATCCAGCGCTTTTTCAGAAGTATTCGGAATATCACGTGTTATTTTTTCCGGACCAAGTTTTGTCTCACGGATTTCTGTTTCAAATTCCTTGATATGAATTGTTGTGTACATATCTTCACGGACAACGCGCTGAGAAATCAAAACAGCATCCTCATAGTTGTAGCCGTTCCACGGAACGAATCCAACCAGAAGGTTTCTTCCAAGCGCAAGCTCGCCGTTGAATGTCGCAGGACCGTCAGCAATAACCTGGTTCTGTTTTACATGCTCGCCAACTTCAACAATAGGACGCTGGTGGTTCCATGTGTCATTGTTTGTTCTCTGGTATTTAATAAGATGATATTCGTTAACATCGCCCGCAGAAGAATCTGTCGGCTTAATCTTAATAAGATCAGAAGAAACGTAAGTTACATCGCCTTCATATTTTGCCTTGACAAGAACGCCTGAATCATAAGCAGTCTTGCGCTCCATTCCAGTTCCAACATGAGGCGGCTCCGGGAACAGCAAAGGCACGCCCTGACGCTGCATGTTACAGCCCATGAGCGCACGGTTGGCGTCATCGTGCTCAAGGAACGGAATCAACGAAGCAGAAACAGAAATTACTTCACGCGGAGAAACGTCGATGTACTGAACATCTTTTACAGAACGCTGAGTGTAATCTCCTCGGCGGCGAACAGAAATCATATCCGTCGGGAAAGAACCGTCTTCCTTCATTCCTGGAACAAGCTGACCAATATAGTATTTATCTTCATCCATTGCAGAAAGATATTCAACTTTATCAGTAGCCTTGCCGTTTTCAACCTTGCGGAAAGGCGCTTCAAGGAATCCGTACTCATTGATTCTAGTAAACATGGCCAAAGAAACAATCAAACCGATGTTCGGTCCTTCAGGAGTTTCAATCGGGCACATTCGGCCATAATGAGAATAATGAACGTCTCGAACCTCGAATCCGGCGCGGTCTCTTGAAAGACCTCCAGAACCCAAAGCAGAAAGACGACGCTTGTGAGTAAGCTCTGAAAGCGGATTAATCTGATCCATGAACTGAGAAAGCTGTGACGAACCGAAGAATTCACGGATTGCCGCAACAATCGGTTTAATAGAAACAAGATCCTGAGGTTTCATTGTCTCAGTTTCCTTAAGTCCCATTCGCTCTTTTACAATTCGTTCCATTCGGCTGAACGCAGTCTTCAGCTGGTTTGTAAGAAGTTCTCCTACGCAGCGGATACGACGGTTTCCAAGATGGTCAATATCATCAATAACATCCTCACCAATATAAACATTGATAAGAGTTTTCATTGTGTTGATAATATCATCTTTAATCAAAGTCGTTTCTTTTACATCGTCTGAATAGTCGAATTTCTTGTTCAGCTTATAGCGTCCAACCCGGTTAAGATCATATCTTCTGTCAGAGAAGAACATTGAGTTAAGATCTTTTTCAGCGGCATCAACTGTCATCGGCTCGCCAGGCTGAAGGATTGCGTAAACGGCATTCAAAGCATCTTCCTTAGACACTTCCATGTCGACAGAGCCTTCCTTTACAAAGCGAACTTCCTCTTTTTCAAAACAGTTGATTATGATTTCCGAGTCAAGAGAATCGTTTTTTTCATCCTTGTTATTAGGATCTTTCTTTGTGTTGAACTTTATAACATTGATTTTTGAAATTTTATTTGAAACCAAAGTGTCAACATCATGCGGATGAAGTCTTACGCCCGCGTTGAACAAGCGCTTTTCCTCACCGTTTTCATCTTTCACAATAACTGCGTCCGCAAGAACCTTGTCAACCAAAGCTTCTCTAGCTTCTGTTGAATCAATTACATCCACAGATTCAGTTTTATAGAAACAACGGATTATTTCCTCACGTGTTGAATAGCCAAGCGCGCGCAGGAAAATAGTTCCAAGAATTTTCTTTTTGCGGTCGATTTTCGCATAAATCAATTCTTTTTTCTGGTCAATTTCAAATTCAAGCCAAGAACCACGGTAAGGAATAATGCGGCTTCCGTAAACATCCTTGTCGTGTGTAAAAATAACTCCAGGCGAACGATGAATCTGAGAAACAACAACGCGTTCCGCACCGTTTATAATGAATGTGCCTCGATCCGTCATAAGCGGAATGTCGCCCATATAAATATCTTTCTGGATAATATGACCGTCATTCAAGAAAACAAGATCGATTCTAGCTTTCAGCGGAACAGAATATGTAACACCCTTCTGCTTGCATTCGAGTTCAGAAAATTTAATGTTTGCGTAATCGAGTTCATAGTATTCAAACTCAAGAGACATATCGCCATTTGGACTTTCAATAGGGAAAGTAGTATTGAATGCTTCCTGCAGTCCCTGATTCAGCAATGGCTCACCTTTCTTCAGCCGTTCTGCCTGAAGAAAACTTTCATAAGAAGAAGTCTGAATGGCAATAAGATTAGGAATATCGATAAAACTTTTAATATCCTTACCAATATACTGCCGATTGATTGTTCGTGTCTTTGCGAACATCATTGCCCCCATAATTTTAAGTTCAGCAAGAAACTGCTACATGCTAGAAACTCTGCACAGCACAGAAACAGCTGATTTCGCCTTGGGAAAAGGCAATTATTTTAAATTTTTAAAGATCTAAGTAGTATTTTTAAATGCGCAAAAAGGGATGCCTAGAAATTTTAGACACCCCTTTTGATGTATCAAGCTATTTTTTCAAATAACTTATTTTTTAGAAGCCTTACCACCAGCTTCTTCAATCTTCTTGATGATTTCATCAGCATCAGCCTTGCTTACGCCCTCTTTAAGAGTTTTTGGTGCGCCTTCAACAAGAGCTTTAGCTTCGCCAAGTCCAAGACCAGTGATTTCGCGAACAACCTTGATAACTGGAATCTTTTTAGCTGCATCGAATGAATCCAAAGATACAGTGAATTCAGTCTGCTCTTCTGCTGCTGCGCCAGCTGCTGCTCCAGGAGCCGCCGCAACTGCAACTGCTGCTGTTACACCGAATTTTTCTTCCATTGCTTTTACGAGTTCTGAACATTCAAGAACTGTCATTTCAGAGATTGCATCAAGAATCTGATCTGTTGTTAATGCTGCCATATTGTCTTCCTCACAAATATGTTTTTAATATATTCAACCCGAAGGTTGCGCAGTAGACATCCATGCGAATGACTCTGCATCTTAATCACGGACAGTCGACAGCTATGAAGCCTGACCGTGCATAGATTCACAAGAATCTATCTTCAAAGAAATCAAGCAGTTAGTTTGAACCTTCCGCTTCTTTCTTTTCTGCGTATGCCTTGATTGTAGCAGCCAGCTGACGAGCAGGGCCGTTGATTGCAGACATAAGCATAGCGATAAGCTCCTTCTTTCCAGGAACTTTTGAGAACGCCTCGATTTTCTCAGCGTCATAAACTTCTTTTTCTACGCAAGCGCCTTTTACAGTAAGAACTGGAGCGTCTTTCGCAAAGTCAAAAAGAGTTTTTGCAACAACGTTTGCGTCTGCGTTAGCCATTGCAACAACTGTAGGACCTTTCAAAAGATCTGCAACATTGTTGATATCCATTTCTTCAAACGCAATTCGTGCAAAGTTGTTCTTTACAACTTTAAGAACCGCATTCTGCTCACGAAGCTTTTTGCGAAGATTTGTAATCTGCTCAACAGTCATTCCGCGGTAGTCCGCAAAAATAAAGCTGTTATAGTCAGCAAATGTCTTTTTTGCTTCTTCAATAGCTGCTGTTTTAGCAGACTGAACTTTATGTGCCAACATTGCCATAATTACTCACCTACCTTCATATCAACCCAAACGCCTGGGCCCATAGTTGAACTGAGGGATACAGATGTAATGAAGTTCTGAACAACTCCGTTCGGAGCTTTTTTAGCAACTTCAGACAAAAGTACATTAACATTTTCTGCAACTTTAGCCGGTTCCATAGAAAGTTTTCCTACAGCAATGTGAATAACTCCACCTTTGTCTGCGCGGTACTCTGTACGACCCTTTTTAAGTTCGCTGATTGCAGCAACTACATCGTTTGTTACAGTGCCAGTTTTCGGGTTAGGCATAAGACCTTTGCGTCCCAAAACCATACCAAGACGACCTACATCTTTCATCATGTCAGGAGTAGCAACAGCAACATCAAAGTCAAGCCAGCCACCCTTTACTTTTTCAATGTATTCGTCTGAACCTGCATAAGCAGCTCCGGCTTTCAAAGCCTCGTCAACTTTGTCTCCCTTACAGAAAACAAGAACGCGCTTTTCACCTTTGAACTGATTAGGGAATACAAGTGTATCACGTACTGATGTAGATTTATCCATCTTAAGGTTTACATGAACTTCAACAGTTTCATCAAAGTTTGCAACCTTCATGTCTTTTACCATCTGACAAGCAGCAGCAACATCGTATTTTTTTGTAAGATCATATTTTGCGGCAGATGCGCGATATTTCTTTCCGTGTTTCATATTACTGCTCCACCTCTACGCCCATACTGCGAGCAGTACCAGCGATGATTTTTTTAGCTGCTTCAAGATCATTTGCATTTACATCTGGAAGCTTTGTCTTTGCAATTTCTTCAAGGTCTTTTTTTGAAAGAGTTCCAACTTTGTTAAGAAGTGGATTTCCAGAACCTTTCTGAATTTTTAAAGCTTTCTTAATAAGAACTGCTGCTGGAGGAGTCTTAAGAATGAAAGTATAAGATTTGTCCGCATAAACAGTAAGAACTACCGGAATAATAAGTCCTTTTTCCATAGTCTTAGTTCTGTCGTTGAATTCCTGGACAAACTTCGGTGCAGAAACACCATGAGGTCCAAGAGCCGGACCAATCGGAGGAGCCGGAGTAGCTGCGCCAGCTGGGCACTGCAATTTGATTACGGCTGTTACCTTCTTTGTTGCCATTTTGATTCTCCTAAATTGGTGTGAGCCGCCATACAGCTGGCTCTAACGAAATGCCTTTGTCCAACGGACGTGCATTTCTCCCAAAAACAGGTAATGTCTGCATTGGCATACAGACACCTGAAATTTTGTTCTAGTTTACTCGTTCCACCTGAAGCATATTTACTTCAACTGGAGTTGCGCGGCCAAATATCTGGACATTTACGCGCAGTTTTTCTTTTTCGTCGCTAACTTCTTCAATATTACCTTGAAATGAAGCGAAAGGTCCGTCTGTAATCTTGACAATGTCGCCAATAGCAAAATTCTGCTGAATACGAACGCTTTTTTCAGATTTTATTACACCAATCTTCTGAAGAAGATTTTTCGCCTCGGCAGTAGAAATCGGACGCGGACGAACATTCGGGTCAGTTCCAACAAAACCCATGATTCCCTGAACCTTGCGGAGCTTTGAGCAAGTATCTTTCCAGCCGATTTCAGGAAGATCCAGTTCAATCATAAGATAGCCAGGCATAAAATTAACATGCTTAGCCTTTTTCTTTCCGTCTTTTATTTCAACAACTTCTTCAACTGGAACTTTTACATCTGTTACAACTGCTGAATCAAGTTCTTTTTTATCAAGAAGAGTTCTTACAACTCTTTCAATTTTTGCCTCATGTCCAACAAAAACCTGAAGCATGTACCAACTTCTAGACATTCCAGTTTATCCTATTTCATTATTGCGCGGAATGCTTCAGTAAAAGCAAAATCCAACAGTCCAAGAACAATAGCGACAACAATCGTGGAGATAATTACAACCTTGATTGATGAAACAACATCATCACGTGATGGCCATACAACTTTTTTCAATTCTGCTTTGCTTTCACGGAAAAACTGACCGATTTTAGACATAATTCCTCCATCAATAATAGTAAAAAAGACAGGGCAGGCAGGATTTGAACCCACGACAGGCGGTTTTGGAGACCGCTGCTCTACCAGCTGAACTACTGCCCTATATAAAAACTGTCCGAAACCACAGACAGTCAATATACAAAATTAATTTGCAAAAGCTTATTTTGCCTTTGTTTCTTTGTGCAAAGTGTGCTTGCGATCAAATGGACAATACTTTTTCAATTCGAGCTTGCCAGTAATATTCTTACGGTTCTTGTAAGTTGTATAGTTCTTTCGTTTACATTCTGAACACTGCAAAGCGATGATCTCAACTGCACCCTTCTTCTTGCTACCCATATCTATACTCCTAAATAAATTTTTAATTCGTTTGAATCAACCTTGAAGAACTTCAGCCCCCGTGCGGATTCGAACCGCAGACCTCAGCCTTACCATGGCTGCGCTCTACCGGCTGAGCTACAAGGGCGTTCAGCCGCACCTTTTTAGTCTTCAAAATATGCGTTTTATTACTATAAAGAAGAGTAATTTTTATGTCAATTAGAATTTCTTTGAATTCGTTCATTTATTCTAGTTTTTTAAACAGAATTATGCTAATATTCAAAAATCTAGAAGAGGTTTGCTGATGAACATAGATATGCTTATAGACGGAATTCTTGATTCATACGACAGGTTCGGCGGAATCAACAGGACTGGCTCAGAAAATTTTCCGAACCGGGAAAATGTAATCACTGTGCTGAACGAGCTTCAGACTCTTGTGTTTCCAGGCTTCAAAAACGCGGAAAATATCACGCCGTCAAACATCCGCTACATAACCGGACAGAAAGTAAACCACATCATCACGGTGCTTACAAAAGAAATTCAAAAGGCGCTTGCCTATACCGTCTGCAAAAACCTTGAGGACGACAAGAAATTCAGGGAGTCGCACTGCTTCAAGCTTGCGGAAGAGACAACATTCGCTTTAATAGAAGAAATTCCTGAAATAAGGCGGATGCTCATGCTGGATGTTGAAGCCGCTTTCAAAGGTGATCCGGCGGCAAAGAGCAATGAGGATGTAATAATTTCATATCCGGGGCTTCAGGCGATAACAGTTTACAGAATCGCGCATTTTCTCTGCAAGAACGGAATTCCAATCATTCCGAGGATTATGAGCGAGCACATCCACGGACGGACGGGAATCGACATCAATCCTGGCGCAACAATAGGCGAATCATTTTTTATTGACCACGGAACAGGCGTTGTAATCGGCGAGTCAACGATAATCGGAAACAACGTGAAACTTTATCAAGGCGTAACTTTGGGCGCGCTGAGCGTAAAAAAAGAGCTGATGAACAAAAAACGTCACCCTACTATAGAAGATGATGTGACAATTTATGCAAACGCGACAATTCTTGGCGGAAACACCGTAATCGGAAAAGGCAGCGTAATCGGCGGAAACACCTGGGTAACGGAATCAATCGCGCCTGGAACAACGCTTACAAACAAAAATTAAGGCGAAATTCATTTTTTTTCCAAAAAATTTGTGATTCATTTCAGTTCCTGAACTTTTTTTTCTATAAATTTTTGTCAGGAAAAATTTTTGCCGGCGGAAAATTATGGAGAGGTAGAATTATGAATAAAAGAATACTATTTCTTGCGGCGTTTTTATGCATTGGGGCGGTTTTTGCGGAACCTGTGGAGCTGCTGTTTAAAATGGAAGACGGAACTTTTGAAAAGCAAATTATTGACAGTTCCGACGAAATATATACTTTTGTATGGACTGATTTTCCGATTAACAAAAAAATAATTGAAATGTCGGGATTTGAAAAATGCACAAACTTGAAAAATGCAATTTTTTACCACCCAAATTATTACGGCGACTGGAATTTTCTTAGTAACATTCCAAACCTTAAACACTTTGGAATCGACTCCAATACGCCTTCTTTAAAATTTATTGAAAATTTGGAAAATTTAGAAAGTTTTGAGCTAGACATTACTGTTGAAAAAACTTATTACGAATCGTTGAAAGAAACAAAAATTGATTTAAAAAAGCTGAAAAATCTAAAAGAAATGCGTATGTGGATTTTTTTCACAAATGGAACCAAAACGCAAAAAAGAATGGATTTCATTCCGCCTTTTGTGAATGTTCGGAACAAGCCAGAACTTAAGATTTACGACAACTGGATAGAAAAAATTTCAAAAGAAGAGATAAAACTGCTGAAACAATATTCAAAAGTTAGCCTGGATTCTAATCCGATTGCAAAGAACAGGGCGGAACTTTTAAAGCTGAAAAAAGCAAAAATAAATTTTTCGGCGAGGCCGATGCCGGAGAGACAATAAATGACTGTGAAAAAACACATACTATTTCTTGCGGCGTTTTTATGTATCGGGGCGGGTTTTGCGGAAAAACATGAGATTGTTTTTGTGGCGGAAGATGGAACTTCGTTCAAGCAGATTTTTGATAATTCTGACAAATACTTGGTTGTGAACGCAAAGAAATTTTCCACGAAGAAAATAGCAAAAATCGAAGGGGTTGAAAATTTTTCTGAAACTGAAAATGTCTGCTTTTATTCTTTAAGGTACACAGGAAATTATAATTTTCTTAAAATGCTTCCAAATTTAAAATCATTGGGATTGATGAACTGCTGGATTTCATCTTTGGATTTTCTTGAAAATCTTTACAACCTTGAAGATGCGGAAATTCATTTTACAGCCGACACAAGCAAATACGATGAAATAAAAGAGCAAAAAGTTGATTTAAGAAAATTGACAAAACTTAAAAAAATCTATGTTGAAGGCTCCGATTTTTGCGAGATTTATGAGAAAAAGCCTTGGGAATCTTCGGTTGCGCAAAGAATGGACTTTATTCCGAAGTTTGTAAATGTTCAGAACAAGCCGGAACTTATGATTGACAATAACAGGATAGAAAAAATCTCAAAAGAAGAGATAAAACTGCTGAAACAATATTCAAAAGTTAGCCTGGATTCTAATCCGATTGCAAAGAACAGGGCGGAACTTTTAAAGCTGAAAAAAGCGAAAATAAATTTTTCGGCGAGGCCGATGCCGGAGAGAAATTTGTGATTTGGCGGAAAGGATTTTTAAGGCAGAGTTTCTGACGTGGCAAGGATTGTAAGGTCTGGCGAAGCCAGTTCCGGAGCAGGTTAAAAATTAATTTTGCTGAAAGATGCTTGAACTTGCCGCCGGTTTTTATTTTTGAAAAATCAGCTTGCAGGCGCAGGAATGGAGGCGAAAGCCGGAAACCTGAAAAGCCTGGTTTTGATTGGTGAGCTTGACGAACCAATCAAAAGCCACCCAGAATATAAAAAATTTTGACCTTATAATATTGCGGAAGGATTTTTATGGCAAAAAAGAACGGTTCGATTGTTTACAAATGCTCAAAATGCGGCTACAGCCAGCCAAAGTGGCTCGGCCGCTGCCCCGAATGCGGAGAATGGAATTCGCTTGAAGAATGCATAATTGACTCAAACGCTCAAAATTCCGCAAGAAAAAGCTCGGCGGTCAGCGAAAAAGCAAAACCTGTGCCGCTGGAATCCATCAAAGCAAAAGACAACTCGCGTTTTATTACGGGAATAAGCGAATTTGACCGCGTGCTGGGCGGTGGAGCGACAAAACGTTCCGCGATTCTTTTGGGCGGCGAGCCTGGAATTGGAAAATCAACGCTGCTAATCCAAACTGCGGCTGCGGCGGCTCAAACTGGCTGCGGAAGAATTCTCTACGTTTCCGGCGAGGAATCCGGAGCGCAAATCAAGGAGCGGGCGGAAAGGCTTTCGCTTGCGTGCGGAGGAATTGAAATTCTCTGCACAATGCGCCTTGAGGATATTCTTGATGCGCTGGACAAAATCAATCCGGCAATCGCAATAATCGACTCAATCCAGACGGTTTATTCAGCAGAGGCCGGGATTATTCCGGGAACTATCAACCAGCTTAAATACTGCTCGAACGAACTTATCAGCTGGGTGAAAGAGCGGGATTCAGTCCTTCTGATGACGGCGCACGTAACAAAGGAAGGGACAATCGCCGGGCCGAAAACTTTGGAGCACATGGTTGACACTGTGATTTCCTTTGAACGGAACAGCGATGACGTGAGGTTTCTTCATGCGCAAAAAAACCGGTTCGGTTCTGTTGATGAGCTTGGCATTTTCAATATGACGGAAAAAGGGCTTTCTCCGGTTTTGAATCCTGCGACAATGTTTCTTTCTGAAGCCAGGGAAAATCAGCCGGCCGGAGTCGCCTGCTGCGCGGTATTTGAAGGAAACAGAGTTTTTCTTGTTGAAATTCAGGCGCTAGTAGCTCCGGCAAAAGCCGCAATTTCAAGAGTTTTTACTGACAAAATTGAATCGGCAAGAGTTTCACGAATCGCTGCTATTCTGGAAAAACGCGTTGGAATAAAATTTCTTGGGCAGGATATCTACATAAATGTTGCTGGAGGAATAAGACTGAGCGAAAGCGCGGTCGACGCGGCTCTGGCGGTCGCAATATATTCAGCGCGCACGGACAAGCCTGTTGCGGCGGGAACTGCAATTTTCGGGGAACTTAGCCTTGCAGGAGAAATTCGTCCGGTTTCAAAAATCAGGCAACGAGCGAAAACGGCGGAAGGACTTGGTTTCAAAAATATTTTCGCTGCGGAAAAAGCTGAAAACGTTGAAGTTGTGAAAGATATTGCAAGTCTTATCAAAAAAATATTTTAGCAAGTGTGAATCCAGGTAAGCTCGTGCTTGTTATAATTCAAATGAACAACGCGGCTTCCAGGAATTTCCGCAAACTGGTTTATTATGCTCCAGTCCGGCTCGCCCTGCATTTTTATCGTGCAAATCATATTCCGGCAAAGTCCGCTTTCAAGCCATTCGTGAACCCATTTTAAAAGCCGCTCCGGATAGCAGATTACATCGCTGAAAACCCAGTCGCAAAAGCCGATGTCCTGCGGCTTCAACGTAAATGCGTCGTGCGCCTGGAATTTCACCAGAGGATTTTTCATCAGTTCAGGGGCAAGCTCCGCACGGTCAACCGCATAAACAGAAGCGCCCAGCCCCACAAGAACCCACGTCCAGCCGCCAGGACAAGCCCCCGCCTCGAAACAACGCTCGCCAGACTTTGGAAATTCTGTGCCGTTCAAAAGATTCGCCATCGCAAGGCTTTCCTGAATTTTCAAATATGCCCGGCTCGGAGGATTTTCATGGTCTTCCTGAAAAACCAGTTTTCCGGCTGGAAGAAAGCTTGAAGTTTCAGCGCTGAAAATCATCTGTTTTTCAGAAATCAGAGTGTACAGCCCGATTGGCTTGCTCGGAATTTTCACCGGAAAAGTTCTAGGCTTCAAATTTACGTACGGAAGTTTTTCCTGAATCAAATTTGCGCGGCGAAAAAACTGATACTGATAAGGCGCCCAGCTCCGCTGAATATTTTTCAACGCGTTTGCCGCCTCGCCGATTGAATTGAAATCCAAAATCTGCGGATTCAGCATTGCAGAGCGCGACCAGTAAGGCAAACCACCTGGATTTTTCAGGCTTTCAACTGGAAAATTTTTGTAGTAAAGAAGCTCGCCGTAAACAGCATCCGGAGACTGCTCAAAATGCAAACGGCCGGAAAGCTCCGTCTGAAGCATTCCGACCATTTCCGGATACGCTAAAAACGCCACGCCCGGCAGTTTCTGTGTTTTTATCAAATTATCTGGCATGTGGAACCACTTATTTCATCAGAAAGGCTGTCATCAGTCTCGCTGTTAAGTTTTTCAATATATTTCGCAAGACGCGCAAAATCAGTTGAAGGAAGAATCTGAAATCCAATATTCGTATCGTTTCCGTCAGTTTTTACCCAGCAAGGATGGCAAACCAGCGAAAAACTGTCATTAGCCGCACGCGAAAAAGTAATTTTCACATCATAATCATTGTTCAAATCCACGTTGACGGGAAATGAATAATGAATTTTGCAGCCTTCCCGGCTTATATTTTCAAGAGTTCCTGGAAGAGCGCACAGTTCCGGCGACAAAAATCTTCCAATATCTTCAAAACGATGGGAAAGCCTTTCTTCTGAATTCATAACGATATGAGTATAGAGAATTGGTCAGTTCTTTACAACCATTATTTTTCGAGTTTCATCGATGCCGTTTCCAAAAACACGCACAAAATAAAGTCCGCGGGCAACTTTTTTTCCGGATTTTGTTGTTCCGTTCCAGGAATAACTGTGCTCGCCGGCGGAAGCAGTTCCATGCTGAAGATAGCGGATTACGTTTCCATCCAGAGTCATCACAACAACATCAAGGTTTCCGGAAGAAGGCATATTCACCTGGATGACGGACATTTCACCCTTGTTTGCGTCAATCACATTGTTAAGAACCGTAACATTTCCGCGCTGCAAAGTTATATTTTTCAGCCTGAAAGACCACAAGTCAAGCGAAGTCGGATCATTTGAATTTTTAAGGCGCAGCGCAAACAACGGCTGAGGCTCCAGTTTGTAAACGCCTGAAATTTCATCAAAAACCGGAGCATGGGAAATTTTTACCGGCGAACCGTCTGAATCCGCGAGTCCAAAAAGAAAAGAAACTTGATTTCCTGCTGAATAAGCGTTTTTTGACAGAGTTTCCCAGTCAATCAGAAATTTTGCGGTGTTTTTTTCAATTTCACCGGAAACTGAAAGATTTTTTGAATTTGTGGAAGGCGCAAGAGCCAAAACCGGAGAAACCTGTTCCGCGGAAACGCCGTTTTCAACAAGCGACGGAATCCAAATTCTTAGATTTTTTTCAAGATTTTTATTGTATTCAGACGAAACCGAATCCGGCTCTGGAGAATTGTCAAAATACATAGTAATATTTTGCGGCAAAGTTTCTTCCGGCTCGGAATCGCCCGAATCTTGAGAAGTTACAACAAAAATATCATGCTCGGTGAGCAAAGTTCCGTCATTCTGCTGCTCGCTGCTCCAGTCATGAACCGCAAGGTTGCTCTGAGAAGCATCAGAAGCGGAAAAACCAAAATTCTCGTCCAGAAAACGGTCGTCGTAAGCGTAAACAGGATTCACGGCGTTCACGGCAAAATCGCTCAAAGCGTGCGCCTCGCCGTGCGGCATATAATTTCCGATGTTAAGCTCCGCTACGGCAGTAACTTTCACATCTTTTATGCCTGTAAACGGATCAATAAATTTTCCGGAATCCGGAGAATAACACTGAATGTAATAATTTTTCACATCTTCCAAAGTTACTTTTCGGTTCAACGTAAAAATCACGCCGGTGAACGTTTCAGACGAAAAAGTTTTCTGCGGCGGAACAGATTTTTCAATGTAAAGGTCAGAAACCACGTCCTCATCAGAAAATTTATGCGAATCCTCAGGAATTTTTATAAAACGCAGGGAATCCGCAATCCCGAACGATTTTTTCTCTCCTTCAGAAGTCATAAGCTCGACTTCATCAAGATTTATTTTTTTATTGAAAAGAACGTAAAGCTTGTTCCCCGAAATTTTCGCCGAAGTCATATTAAAACGCGGAGAAACGCGGTCAACGGAAAAAACTTCAGCGGATTTCATAAGATTTCCGGCAAGGTCAGTTACAAATCCGCGCTCGTCATATTTTATTGAAAAATTCGTTTTCAGCGGTAAATTCGTGCCGTTTTCAAGAAAAATTGAAAAATAAAGCGAATCATTCGTTGAAATTTCACGTTTTGCGCCGTTCTGAGCCACAAACAGAGAGCTTGAAGCCCCAGACTGAATCCGGGAATTTTTGAACGAAGAAGCAGGCTCCGCGGAATCAACGCCATATTTGAAATAAGAAGATTTGTTGTAAAGCGTTGAATATCTGATTCCTCCAGAAGTTTTTGCAGATTCGTTTCCGGAAGAATTTCCAAACGGACGAGAGCCGCCAAAAATATCCGAAGCATAGGAATTTTCTGAAAAAAGCGATGAATTGTCTTTTCCCCAGCCAAACTGAGAAAACCATTTAGCACCGCCAAAATCCGCCTCGGAATTGTCAAAAACGTGAAATTCAACGCGGTCCAAAACTGTGTCAGCCGCTTTGCATGCGCCAAGAATTTCGCAGAAACTGGAAATTTCTTTTGCGCTCCAGGAACGGTAGCTTGCAAAAACCGGCGCGGAAAGATCCCACGAGCCGTACAAAGAATCGCTCCAGTCTGGACACAACGAATCGGCGGAAGAATCTGAAATCACGGAAAGATTTTTCAAAGGATGATTTTCAACGGATTTCGCAAGCAACGAATTTCCTTCAGAATCTTTTATCAGCTCGTTGAAATTATTTTCCGCGCCGGAAGAAAGCAACGTTACTTTTCCAGATGGAATTTCAGAATTTTCAGAGTCGATGCAGCCCGGCCAGTAAGGAAAGCCGGAAGGATTTTCCGCGGCAGACTGGCTTTGGTAGCCGGTAATTGAAATTCTAAAGCGGTGCGTCTGTGGATTTTTTCCTTTTTCAACAGAAACCGCAAAATTCCTGTAAACAGAATTCAGTTCCACGGAAGGAATTTGCGATTCAGAAACCAGCTGAAGTTTTCCTTTTTCAAAAGCTGCAATTCCAGCCGCAGAAAATCCGCTTCCAGAAGAATTGTTTTGGATTCCGCCAAAATCCGCGGAAGTTTTTACATTTACAACGGAAGAATCGCTTCCATTCACAAAAATTTCCTCAGAAAACTGGAATTCCAGAAAATTATGGGAATCGTAAGGAAGCTGGTTTTCAGGAAGCTCCTCATGCTGCTCCTGCCCGGTTCGAACAGCAATCAGCGCAGGCGGACACGAATCTTTTACGCTCAGGAAACGTTTTTCACCGTCATAGCTTGCAACACGGTTTTTGTGCTCATCAAAAA
This sequence comes from uncultured Treponema sp., assembly GCA_934718065.1. Taxonomy (GTDB): domain Bacteria; phylum Spirochaetota; class Spirochaetia; order Treponematales; family Treponemataceae; genus Treponema_D. The sequence continues at coordinate 78,076 of CAKUZR010000004.1, read as the reverse complement.
TTCCGGAAAAATCGTCTGAAACAGCCCGGACAATATTCAAATACGGAATTAAATCCTTGTGAACGCCCTGCGAATCAGTGCTTTCCGCCGCCCCGGATTTTTCCCCAGTGGCATCCGTATTCCAAGATTCTGCCGCCTTCAAATAAAATTTTTCAATATCGCCCTGGTTTTCCGTGGATTCTGTACATTCAGCGTCAATATAAGTTCCGGAAAAAACAATTTTCAAGTCCGAGCCGGATTTTCCGTAAGTCAAAAACTTTGAGCTGCCCGCAATATTTTTCCAAATTTCATTGTTGGAATTTTCAATTTTCACCGGATTTTCAGAAACTGAATCCTTGAAAGAAACTTCAATCACATCATCGTAAACTGTCCGCGCAAAAGAAATTTCCGGATGGCCGAAGCAGACTTTTTCATTGTTTCCGCCATTGTCAACAGATTCCGCCGCCGCAAGATATGAAATTCCTGCTCCGGACGAAGAATAAACGCAGTTTTTCAGCGAGGAATTGTACGCAACGGCAAAATTTTCAGATTTTTCGTTGTCGCCAGCCTTCAAAAACCATTCAGAGCCGCCTTCAAGCGCAAAATTATTGCAGTAAAAATTTTTCCCCGCGGAAATTGTGGTTCCGCCAAGTCCTTCGAGCGAAGAATAAAAATTTTCAGAAAAAATTTGCGTTCCATCAGGAAATTCACCAGGAAATTTTTCGTCGCCCTGGTATTTAAAAATATTTTTCGCGCCGCTCCGCCAGCTGAAGTCCGCAGAAATCACATCGTCGTACATTGAAGAAATACTTCCGTTCATCAGGACAATTTCTTTTTCCGCAAAAATATCCGGAGATTTGCCGGAAGAATTTTTTCCAAGCTGCAAGCCGCCGTTCAAAAGCACAAAACTGCCGGAAATTTTCAAAGGAGATTCAAGTTCAACTTTTTTTGGAGAATTTCCGTCCGCCGCAGAAATGTAAAGATTTTTTGAAGAATTTTCAGAGCCGATTTCAATTTTTTCAGCCGCGATTTTTATTTCATCCTTCGCCAAGCCAGAAAAATAAACATCCGCCAGAACCGCCGCCTCAGAATCACATTCAAAATCCGAATCAAACTGAACATTTTGGGCATCTAGCGAAAGCGGCGCGCCGCCGGAATTTTTCACAGAGCCGCGAAAATGAATCAAACCGTTTTTTGAAATGATTTCCGTTTTTTCCGCGCCGGAAACAGCAACTTCAGAAGAATAATTTTGATTCCCGGAAGTTTGAATTTTTGCGGAATGAATTTCAGCTTTTTCAGCCGCCGAAAGCGAAGCCGCATAAACATCAGCGTTGAAAACCAGCGCGCTTTCAGAAGAAAAATCTTTCAGCGGCTTTTCCGGTTTTCCAAGCGAAGAATAAAATTCCACTTTTCCTTTTTGCGCCGCTTCGTCACAAATTGAAAAATTCACATTTTCTTCTATAAAATCCGTTTCAATTGCGCCGCCAGTTTTTCCAACAGAAATTGAATAGCCATTGTTTTCTAGCGCAAAATCCTTTTGATTTTGAAGAAAAATTGAATCCGCGCTCAAAACCGAATCCGAAACAAAATTAATTTTTGAGGCATTTATTTTTACTGAATCCGCGGAAATTTTTCCCTGGATTTCAAGATTTTCCATCTGAACCGAAATTTCTTTCGCAAAAAGCTCGTTGGCCGAGCCGTCAATTTTTACAGTGCCGGAAAGATTCAGAACCTTATACAAAATATTTTCCGAAACAACCGTTCCGCCCGAATAAATCCAAGTTCCCGAATCCTCAGCCGCCACGTTGAATTTCAAGCCTTCGCCGGAAGAAGAAATTTCCCCGGAATTTGAAAATTCCCTGAACAAAACGCTGGACGAACTTCCGCCCAAAAAACGCGCAACTCCCGAAGCAGAATTGACGAACTTTCCTGAAAAATCCAGTTTTGCTGAATCAGACGCAGAAAACTGGCCGGAATTTTCAAAACCGCCGGAAAAAGTTGATCCAGCATTTCCCGAAAACTTGAGCGTTCCGGAATTTTTTGCTTCACCGGAAAAAATCGCCGTAGAATTTTCTGCAAACGAAATTTCTCCGCTGTTTGAAAATAGAGCTGAAAAAGTCGCCACGGAATCCGCTAAAAACGAAACCGTTCCAGAGTTTTCAATTTCATCTGCAAAAGTCGCCGAAGAATTTCCTGAAAACGCGATTTCTCCCACATTTGAAACTTTTCCATCAAATCCAAGCACCGCCGAACCTTCCGCAGAAATAACTCCGCCAGAAAGATTTTCAACGCCGCCGGAAAAAGTTGATTCAGCATTTTCCGAAAACTTGAGCGTTCCGGAATTTTTTACTTCGGCTGAAAAAGTTGCCGTGGAATTTTCTGCAAACGAAATTTCTCCGCTGTTTGAAAATTGCGCTGAAAAATCCGCTGTTGAATCCTGCAAGAACGAAAGCGTTCCCGAATTTTCAATTTCACCCGAAAAAGCCGCCTTTGAATTTTCTAAAAATTTTGCATTTCCGGAATTATTGAAATTTCCGGAAAAAACGGCGGACGCGACATCAAACGAAACGTCGGCGGTTGCGTTCAAAGTTGTTTTTTTTGCGGCGGATGCGCTTCCAACTGAAAAAATTCCTGACGGAACTGAAACATTCACCGGACCGTCAAAAATAACATCTGCAAGAACTGAAATTTCAGCATTTTCTGAGCCGGAAACTTTTCCTCCAAACTGAATTTTTCCGTTTTGTGAAATGATTTCCGTTTTTCCAGCGCCGGAAACAGCAACTTCTGAAGAATAAGTCTGATCCTCGGAAGTTTGAATTTTTGCAGATTTAATTGTTACTTTTTTAGAGGCCGAAAGCGAAGCCGCATAAACTTCGCGGCAAAAAACAACCGCAACATTCACAGCCAGCTTGATATTAAAATTATTTTCATCACCAATTTTACATGAATAAAAATACGTTGTTCCGCTTTCAGAAGTCGCAAAACTAAGGCTTTTTACGCCGACGCTCTTCATGGAACATTCTTTTTCATCCGTTCCAAAATAAAGATCGAAACCTTCATTTTTAATAGTTGCGTTCGCCTCAAGAATCACAGAAGCCACATTCAGAATCGTATTGTTTTTCAAGGAAATATTCTGCGACGTGTTTATATAAAGCGTTTCCGCGGAAATTTTTCCCTGAATAAAAACACCGGCATTCAATGTCAAAACATTGTACGAAATATTTTCCGAAACAACCGTTCCGCCCGAATAAATCCAAGTTCCCGAATCCTCAGCCGCCACGTTGAATTTCAAGCCTTCGCCGGAAGAATAAATTTCCCCGAAATTTGAAAATTCCCTGAACGAAACGCTGGACGCGCTTCCGCCCAAAAAACGCGCAACTCCAGAATCTGAATTGACGAACTTTCCATCAAATCCAAGCACCGCCGAACCTTCCGCGGAAATAACACCGCCAGAAAGATTTTCAACGCCGCCGGAGAAAGTCGATTCAGCAGCTCCCGAAAACTTGAGCGTTCCGGAATTTTTTACTTCGGCTGAAAAAGTCGCCGCGGAATTTTCTGCAAACGAAATTTCTTCACTGTTTGAAAGCAGCTCGGAAAAAATTGCCGTGGAATTCTGCAAGAATGAAACCGTTCCTGAATTTTCAACACTCCCTAAAAAATTCGCTTCAATATTTCCAGAAAAATTAAGCGTCCCGGAATTTGTAAAAGTTCCGGAAGATTCCAGATTTTTCAGTTTGAAATTCACAGTGCATCCGGAAAAATTTGCGACGGCCAGTTTCAGCGTTCCGCCGCCGGTAAAATTAATTGTTGCGCCAGCCGCAGCCGCGTCCACAGAAACGGAAGCCGCATCAAGAACGGTGCCTTCGCCAATTTCGATATTGTACGTGCATCCGGCCAGAAATTTCATTTCAGTAGAAATTTTCAGCGTTCCGCCGCCAGAAATTTCAAAATTCACAGCCGAATCTGAATGAAAACTTGAATTTCCGAAAATCATTTCCTTTGTTTTCAGGTCGAACCCGGCAATATTTATTGTTATTTTTTCGCCGCCGGCAGATGTTGTGCTTTGATAGCAGTCGCCCACTAAAAGTTGTTTCAGCTCGTTCGCAGGTGAAGAAGCCAAAGTCGCAGTTGTCGCGTGCTCGCCCGTAAAATACACAAAAGCCGTTTTTGAAGAAGCCGACCCTGGAAAATCCGCAGTTCCGCCACTATTATTGTACGTTTTTACCCACTCGACTCCAGAAGTGTTGTTGTAAAACGACCAGAATTTCCCTTTCGAGAGGGGACTTGTTGAGCCATCGGCAGAGGTTTCCGTAGACGTTACAGTTTCGCTCCAAATTCCATCCCAGACATCCGCCCCGGAACCATCATTGAAATAAGTCCAGCGATAATAAACATCTTCCGCAAAAGCAAAATTTGCAGAAAAAAGAAAAGCCGCAAAAAACAGCGGAAACTGCAGAAATTTATGAAAACGATTAAAAAAAACAGAAAGATTTTTCAACGAAATCCCCGGAAATTCAAATCAACAAACTCTCCTCGCGAATAAAATCAATTTAAATATCGGAAATTATACTACAGTTTTTTAAATAATATTCAGCCTTGATGTCAAGTTTTTTACAACTTCTGAAAGAACGCTTGCGGCAACTTTCCAGTTTGCTCCAGATGGATTTGGCGCACGCTTCGCTTGTGTTAATTCGGGTGCTCCGCACTTTTATTAATTCAATCGCCAAAAATCTTCACAATCTGTAAATCTGCCTGCGCTTTTGTTTCTTCACAAAAGACTCAACATTAAGGCTATTCAATATTGCAGAAAGAAGGGGTAGTCGAAAACTGAAAGTTTGAGATTGTTGAACGCTCCGCGGACAACTTGCGAAAAATGAAAGTTTGAGATTGTTGGACGCTTTGCGGACAACTTGCGAAAAATGAAAGTTTGAGACGAGGGGAAGGCTTTCCCCCGCCAGAAAATCCAGCGAGCCTCTAAAATGCCTCCAGCCGCGCTACCCAACCTTGAAAAATTTCTGCGCCAGACGAAACAAAACTTCCGCCCGGCAAGATTTTGTTCAGAAATTAAATTTTTGCGAAAGCCTGATCCAAATCCGCGATTATATCGTCGATGTGCTCAGTTCCAATTGAAAGACGGATTGTGCTCTGCGTAATTCCCTGCTCGGCAAGCTCAGTTTCGTTCAGCTCGGAATGAGTTGTTGAAGCCGGATGAATAACAAGCGACTTTACATCCGCAACATTCGCAAGCAGACTGAAAATCTTCAGATTGTCGATGAATTTCCAAGCCGCCTCACGACCGCCTTTTATTTCAAATGTGAAAATCGACGCGCCGCCGTTCGGAAAATATTTTTCGTAAAGCGCATGGTCAGGATGGCTCGCAAGCGACGGATGGTTCACTTTTGCAACTTTCGGGTTCTTCGCAAGATATTCAACGACCTTCTTTGTGTTTTCAACATGACGTTCAATTCTAAGCGACAAAGTTTCTGTTCCCTGGATAAGAGCCCACGCGTTGAACGGAGAAATCGCCGCGCCCTGGTCGCGCAGAAGAATCGCACGGATGTAAGTTACAAAAGCCGCGCCCGGAACTGCATCCGCAAAAGAAACTCCGTGGTAGCTTTCGTTCGGTGTTGAAATCGCCGGGAATTTTCCAGATTTCCAGTTGGTTTTTCCAGACTCAATGATAATTCCGCCCAAAGTTGTTCCGTGTCCGCCAATAAATTTTGTAGCCGAATGAACAACCACATCAGCCCCGTGTTCAAGCGGACGAATCAGATACGGAGTTCCAAAAGTATTGTCAACAATAACCGCAAGCCCGTGCTTATGGCCCAGTTCAATAAGAGCGTCAAGATCCGGAATGTCAGCGTTCGGATTTCCCAAAGTTTCAAGATACAAAACTTTTGTGTTTTCCTTTATTGCGCCTTCAACTTCCTTCAGATTATGAGCGTCAACAAAAGTTGTCTGAACTCCAAAAGGCGTAAGAGTGTGCTTCAGAAGATTGTAAGTTCCGCCGTAAATTGTTTTCTGCGCAACAACGTGGTCGCCAGCCTGGGCAAGAGCTTCAATCGCGTAAGTTATTGCAGCCGCGCCGGAAGCCACAGCAAGGGCAGCCGAGCCTCCCTCAAGAGCCGCGATTCTTTTTTCAAAAACATCCTGAGTTGAATTTGTAAGCCGTCCGTAAATATTTCCTGCATCCGCAAGCCCGAAACGATCCGCCGCATGCTGAGAATTGCGGAAAACATACGAAGTTGTCTGATAAATCGGAACTGCGCGCGCATCCGAAGCCGGATCCGGAGTTTCCTGTCCTACGTGAAGCTGTTTTGTCTCAAAATGTGTATTATCGAAAATTGCCATAATTTAATTCCTCTTTTATTTTTGATTTTTATTCAAAGGGGGAAAAGTCCCCCTCGGCTCAACCCTCTGGTTTTCGCAAGTTGTCCGCAAAGCGTACAACACTCTCAAACCGCCAGTTTTCGCCTGCCCCCTTTCCTAGGAGCCGCGCTCCTAAAACCACGCTTTAAATTCCTGTGCCTAAAACTAACAAAAACAGAAGGAACACATGACTCCGTTTCTAAAATTTTCTCTTACAAGTTTTTCAAAATAAACTTTCATTGCGTTCCTCCTCAAAAAAATATTCATCTGATGTTCAGATAATAAATTTAATTTCCCACTAAGTCAATAGGTTTTATTTAAAAAAATATTTATTTCATTTCTGCATGAACCTGGAGTTTTTTATAAAATATTCTGAAAGAACGCTCCCGGCGGATTCCAATTTGCTCCAGACGGATTTGGCTCGCGCTTCGCTTGTAAAGGTTCGGGTGCTTCGCACTTCAATCGGTTCAATCGCCAAAAGTCTTCACAAATTGTCCTCCGCCTTGCGCTTTTATTTCTTTTTCAAAAAACTCCAAATTCTCGCTGTATAAAAGTTTTTCAGTCTATAACTGAAAAACTTCTTGTTTTAACAAAGTTTTTCAGTTATTATATAAAATATGATAGAGGAATTAAATATTTTCAGGTCGTCTTTTGTAAATTCTCTGTGGAAATTCAAAGATGAAAAAATAATTAAAATTCTCTGCGGCGTCCGTCGTTCCGGAAAGTCAACAATTCTTGAAATGTACAAAGAACGGCTTTTGAGCAGCGGAGTAAACTCTCAGAATATAATCCAGCGGCTTTATTCATCCATGGATTACGAAGAAAATTTCAGCGCAAGCCAGATGAACGAGGATTTGCTCGCCTCAATCAAAAATGCCGGACAAAATCAAAAAATTTATCTTCTTTTAGATGAAGTTCAGGAAATAGAAAACTGGGAAAAATGCGTCAATTCAATTTTTGAAACCCAAAATGTTGACATTTACATAACCGGCTCAAATTCAAAGCTGCTTTCTTCTGAAATTTCAACTTATTTAACGGGGCGATTTGTTTTAATTCCTGTATATACTTTGTCCTTCAGCGAATTCATAGAATTTAAAAAGAATTACGTTCCTGGCTCCAAAATCAATTCTCTGGATGAATATTTTGACTTGTATTTAAAATCCGGCGGATTTCCATTCATTGCGAAAACAAACCACACCCAGGAAGAAAACTATCAGATTATCGACGGAATTTATTCAACTGTAGTCACAAGAGATATTTCAAGGCGGCATAATATTTCCAACCTTGAAATGTTCAACAGAGTCGTGCGTTTTATTCTTGAAAATCTGGGGAAAAATTTCAGCGCGAAAACTATTTTTGATTTTTTCAAAAGCCAGCACCGCTCAATTGCAATCGAAACAATTTACAACTACATCGCGTGGCTGGAAGAAGCCTTTATTATTTACCGTTGCAACCGTTATGACATTCAGGGAAAAGAAATATTAAAAACCCAGGAAAAATATTATCTTTCAGACATTGGATTCAAATACAGCCAGCTAGGATACTCTCCAAAGGCAGTGGCTTCTGTTCTGGAAAATATTGTCTATCTTGAACTTTGCCGCAGAAGATATTCTGTCTACATTGGAAAATCAGATGACAAGGAAATTGATTTTGTCGCCGTAAAGCGGGATTCAAAACTTTATGTTCAGGTCTGCAGAACATTGCCGGAAGATTCAGAAAGAGAAACCGCAAATCTTAAAGCAATAAAGGACAACTACCCAAAATATGTGGTCACAATGGATTCTTCAGTGTGCGGAAACGACGAAGGAATAAAAATAATGCACATAAAAGATTTTTTAACCGACTCCAGCTACTAGAAGCTTTGCGCATGATAGCGCAAGAACCTGAAGTTTTTTATAAAAAAATAAAAGCGCAAGGCAGAGGGCAATTTGTGAAGACTTTTGGCGATTGAACCAATTAAAGCGCAAAGCGCCCGAACCTTTACAAGCGAAGCGCGAGCCAAATCCGTCTGGAGCAAATTGAACTATGCCGGGAGCGTTCTTTCAGATTATTTTTCAAAAAACTCCAAATTCTCGCTATTTATTATTTTTCCATATTAAAGTATTCTACACTTATGAACGAACTACAACTTAAATACGGATGCAACCCGAACCAGAAGCCGGCGAGGGTTTTTATGGAAGACGGATCTGATTTGCCAATCACAGTTTTAAACGGAAAACCTGGATATATCAACTTGCTGGATGCCTTGAACGGCTGGCAGCTTGTAAAAGAATTGAAGGAAGCAACAGGACTTCCGGCGGCGACATCTTTCAAGCACGTTTCCCCGGCTGGAGCCGCAGTTGGAAAGCCGCTTTCCGACACTTTGAAGAAAATTTATTTCACCGACGGCGTTGAGCTTACTCCGCTGGCTTCAGCTTATGCGCGTGCGCGCGGCGCAGACAGAATGTCCAGCTTCGGGGATTTTATTTCTCTTTCAGACGAATGTGACGAGGCGACAGCCCTTCTTATAAAGAAAGAAGTTTCAGACGGAATCATCGCCCCTGGATATTCAGCGAAAGCTCTGGAAATTCTAAAGGCAAAGAAAAACGGAAATTACTGCATAATCCAGATTGATTCAAAATACGTTCCTGCCGCCCTGGAAAAAAAGCAGGTTTTCGGCGTTACTTTTGAGCAGGGACACAATTTCCTTAAAATCGACGAAAGCTGCCTTTCAAATATTGTTACAAAAAACAAGAAAATGAGCGACGAAGACAAAATGAATCTTGTGATTTCACTTATAATTTTGAAATACACACAGTCAAACTCGGTATGCTACGTAAAAGACGGCCAGGCAATTGGAATCGGTGCGGGGCAGCAGAGCCGCGTTCACTGCACACGCCTTGCAGGTCAGAAAGCTGACAACTGGTGGCTCCGCCAAAGCCCGCAGGTTCTTGGACTTGAATTTGTTGACGGAATCAAGCGCGCCGACCGCGACAACACAATCGACGTTTATATCGGCGAAGAATACGAGGATGTTCTTGCAGAAGGAAAATGGCAGAAATTCTTCAAGACAAAGCCGGCGGTTTTCACACGCGAAGAAAAGCGGGCGTGGCTCGACAAAAACACAGATGTTGCAATCGGCTCGGATGCGTTCTTCCCGTTCGGAGACAACATTGAGCGCGCAAGAAAATCCGGAGTTACAGTGGTTGCCCAGCCGGGCGGTTCTGTCCGCGACGACCAGGTAATTGAAACCGCAGACAACTACGAAATGGCAATGGCGTTCACAGGAATAAGACTGTTCCACCATTAATCAAAATTTACGCACAAAAAAACGGGATGCAAATCGTTTCAAGGTTCGCATCCCGTTTTCAGTTATTAAGCTTTAGATTTGGTTATTGCAGTTATGCGCTTTTTATTGCAATGCGTTTCGGCGCCGGCAGAGCTTTTCGCGGCATGGTTACTGTAAGAACGCCGTTTTTTACTTCAGCGGCAACTTTTTCAGCTTCCACATCATCTGGAAGAGTAAAGCTTCGGCTGAATTTCTGATAAGAGCGTTCTTTTACAAGCCATTTGCCATCTTCTTTCTTTTCAGATTTCTCTTCTTTTTTGTCTTCAGCTTTTTCTGAAGAAATTGTAAGAACATTATGGTTCAGCTCGATTTTTACATCTTTGTCAGTTTTGCCCGGAAGATCCATCTGCAATGTGTAAGCGCCGGAATCCTCTTTTATATCTACTTTTGGCGCCTGAAAAACCTTTTTCAAGTTGATAGACGGCATCATGTATCCATCATCTGCAAAATCACCAAACAAGTCATTGAATAAAGCTAATTCGTTCATATAATGCCTCCTACGCGAATTATTTTAATTTCCAGCCGGATTTTTTATTTCCAGCCTTCACTAATATATTATGCAAATTCCGTGCCAACTTTTTTTTATGCTGAAAAAACTTGAATTTCCAAAAAACCAGGCGTTGAAATGCGTTGAAAAGCGTTGCTTTTGCGTTTTTTTTGAAAAAATTTGCCGCTGAAGAAATTTTTTCCGGCAGAAAGACTGAAAATTCTGAGTATTTTTTGCGCATTTTTGAACATTTTCTGATGAAAATGAATATTTTTTGTCCAAATTTTTGATTTTCTGTTCTGAACTGATTTTTTTTTAATCTAAAAACTTCTATAATATTGAGCTGACTTTGCGGGGCGTTGCGGGGTGTCCCCGCTGGAAGGGGCAGGACGCAACGAAGTGCGGCCGAGGGGAAGACTTTCCCCTTTGAATTAAAAAATCCCGGCGAAAACAGAGGTTTTTATGAGCGTGAAAATTTTTATAGACGGAAAAGAGGGAACGACTGGCCTGAAGATTTTTGAGCGTTTTGCAAAGCGGAACGACATTGAAATCCTGCAGATTGACGAGGAAAAACGCAAGGATGCCTCGGAGCGCGCGAAAATGATAAACGCGAGCGATTTTACTTTTTTGTGTCTGCCGGACGCTGCCGCGGTTGAATCGGCGGAACTTTGCACAAATCCTAAAACGGTGATTATTGACGCTTCAACGGCGCACAGAACGAATCCGGATTGGGCTTACGGTTTTCCGGAGCTGGATAAATCTTTCCGCGAAAAAATCATGGCTTCAAACAGAATTGCGGTTCCTGGCTGCTACGCTTCGGGATTTGTGGCTTTGGGATATCCGCTTGTAAAATCTGGAATTATGCCGGCTGACTATCCGGTGGTGATTCACGCGGTTTCGGGCTATTCCGGCGCGGGAAAAAAGGCGATTGCGCAGTACGAGGCGGCTGACCGGAATCCGGAGCTGGATTCGCCGCGGCTTTACGCTTTGACTCAGGCACACAAACATCTTCCGGAAATGAAAAAAATCGCCGGGCTTGAGTTTGAGCCGGTTTTCAATCCGTATGTCTGCGACTATTTTCAGGGAATGACTGTTACGGTCGGGCTGCATTCGCGGCTTCTGGCTAAAAAAGTTTCCGCGCGCGACGTATGGGAAATGATGTGCGAGCATTACAAGAACTGCAATTTTGTGAAAGTGGCTGGTTTTATGGGCGAAGGAACGCTGAACGAGCAGTTTATCGCGGCAAACACTCTGGCAGGAACGAACAACATGCAAATTTTTGTATACGGAAACGACGAGCGGATTATGCTTACAAGCCGTTTTGACAATCTTGGAAAAGGCGCAAGCGGCGCGGCTGTGCAGTGCCTGAACATCCGGATGGGAATTGACGAAACAACTTCGCTGGTTTGATTCAAGGAGTTTTTGAAAATTCGCGTTGAAAACTTCTGGAATTTTTCAACGTTTCTATTGACAGTAACACAAAGTATTCCTATAATGTTTCTATAAGTAGAAACAAAAATTCAGGCGGCAATATTTTCTGGATTTTTTTGGAGATTTATATGTTATATGAAGTTCTTCCAGGAGACCGATTCACTCCTTTTTCTTTGGCAAAAAAATTCAATGCGAAAGCGGTTCTTGAATCAGCGAATTTTTCTTCGGGAAAAGACCGCTACTCAATGATTATGCTTGACGAAGCGTTCCGCGTTATTCAGGATGAAGACGGAATTGCAATTGTAATAAACGGAGAGCGCCGGCCTGTCTACGCAATGAAAGGCGACATTCTTGATGTGCTTGCGGAAATCGCGGCCGAAAATCCGGCGGAAGAAGGTTTTGACCTGCCGCTTCCTGCCGCGGGAATGGGTTACCTTAGCTACGAATTCTGCGCGCGCTGCGACACGATTCATCTTCAGAAGCAGGATGACCAGCTGAAAATCCCGGAAAGCGCGTTTGTTGTCGGACACACTTTTATCATTTTTGACCATTTCTGTGAAAAAATTTATATTTGCGCGCAGAACTACAAGGAACACGAAATTGACTTGAAAGCCGCTATTGAAAATATAAAGAAACGCCTTTCGGACCTGGATTTTTCTTATCTTGCAGAGCCAGAAACAAACTACGAAACCACAGTTCTTACAGACGAAGAGCAAAGCAAAAAAGAATACTGCGAAAAAGTCGAAGCCTTGAAAAAAGAAATTTACGCCGGAAACATTGTTCAGGCCGTTCCAAGCCGCCGTGTTCAGATAAAAAGCGAAGTTCCCGCTCTGGAAATTTACCGCCGGCTCCGTTCCGTAAATCCTTCGCCGTATATGTTCTACCTTGATTTTGAAGATTTCCAGTTCACGGGCGCTTCTCCAGAAAGCCTTGTGCGCGTACGCAACGGTGAAGCAATGATTCATCCGATTGCAGGAACAAGACACCGCGGAAAAAATCCTATTGAAGACAAGCAGCTCATGGAAGAGCTTCTGAACGACCCGAAAGAACGCGCCGAGCATCTTATGCTTGTTGACCTTGCGCGCAACGACCTTGGCCGCGTCTGCAAGACCGGAAGCGTTGAAGTAACAAGATATATGTTCACCGAGCTTTACAGCCACGTAATTCATCTGGTTTCAGAAGTAATCGGAAAAGTCGATGACAAAACTCCGGCGATTGAAGTTCTGAGAGCGGCTTTCCCGGCAGGAACAGTTTCAGGCGCGCCAAAAATAAGCGCAATCGAAATTCTTTCTTCACTTGAAAAATTCAAGCGCAATTTTTATGCAGGAGCAGTTGGCTACATTGGAAACAAGAACAACCTGGATTTCTGCATTGCAATTCGCTGTGCGCTGAAGCAGCAGGATGTCTGGACGCTTCAGGCTGGCGGCGGAATTGTCTACGCAAGCAACGCGGAACGTGAATTTACCGAAACTTGCGAAAAACTTGGAGCAATGCGCGCTGTTATAGAAAACACGAAAAAATAATCTGATTCAGTGGAGAAAAATATGATTTTATTATTGGATAATTACGACAGTTTCACATACAACGTTTATCAGTCGCTTGCAAAACTTACAAAAACAGAAATAAAAGTTGTGCGCAGCAAAGAAATCTCGCTTCAGGAAGTGATTGAAATGAATCCTGAAAAACTTATTGTTTCTCCTGGCCCTGGCCGCCCGGAAGACGCAGGAATTTCTGTTGAAGCAATTAAATATTTCGCCGGAAAAATCCCGATTCTTGGAATTTGCCTTGGACATCAGGCGATTGGCTACGCGTTCGGCGCGAAAATTGTGAACGCAAAATTCATAAAGCATGGAATCGCGGAGCAAATCAACCTTGATGGAAAAGGAATGTTCCGTCTTATGGGAAAACGAGAAACTTTCACGCGCTACCATTCGCTTGTTATTGATGAATCGACTCTTCCGGCAGATTTTGAAATTTCAGCGCGCGCCGACGACGGCGATATCATGGGAATCCGGCACAAAACAATGCCGATTGAAGGCGTTCAGTTTCATCCGGAATCAATCGCATCACCAAAAACAAAAGAATTTTTCACCGCTTTTTTGAACTACAGAAGAGAGCCTTTCCCTGCGACTCAAGTTCTTTCATCTTTAATTGAAGGAAAAGACATGGAGCGCAAAACCGCGGAAATGTTCATGGAAGACTTAACAGACGGCTGCATGGACGAACGAATGACCGCCGCAATTCTTACTGCTCTTGCCGCAAAAAAAGCCACTCCGGAAGAAATTGCCGGCTGCGCAAGCGTTCTTGTTGCAAAACGAACGCCGCTTCCGCTTGAAACCACGGAACTTACCGATATTGTTGGAACGGGCGGAGACAGCAAAGGTTCTTTCAACATAAGCTCAATGAGCGCATTGTGCGCGGCTGCCTGCGGACTTCCTGTGGCAAAGCACGGAAACCGGGCAGTTTCTTCAAAATCGGGAGCCGCGGATTTTTTTGAAGCCCTTGGAATCAAAATTGACAATGCTCCGGCAAAAACCGCGGAAATCATCAAAAAAACAAATTTCGGATTTTTGTTCGCTCCGGTTTATCATTCTGCAATGCGTTTTGCAGGTCCGGTACGAAAAGCCCTTGGCGTAAAAACCATAATGAATCTAATCGGGCCGCTTTCAAATCCTGCCGGCGCAAAATACCAGATGCTCGGAGTTTATTCACCTGAGCTACTTGCGCCAGTTGCCCGCGCCGCAAAGCTTCTTGGCGCAAAAAGAGTCATGGTTGTTGTTTCAGAAGACGGATTTGATGAAATTTCACCAGTTGTTGGAACAAAAGTTTTTGAAATCGACGAGGACAACAAAGAAAAAGAATATACAATCCAGCCGGCAGATTTCGGGCTTTCAGGCTGCAAGGATGAAGAACTTTCCGGCGGAACCGGCGCGGAAAACGCCCGGCTTGCGCTCGATTTGCTTGAAAGAAAAGGCAGAAGAACTTTGAAAGCCGCAATCGCCTTGAACGGAGGCGCTGCCCTTTACATCGGCGGAAAAGCAAAATCAATCCGGGAAGGCTGCATAAAAATCATCAGAGCGATTGATTCCGGCGCAGTAAAAGCAAAACTTGAAGAAATCAAAAAGGAAAGCAACAGTTAAATGGACATTCTTTCAGAAATTTGCGAAAAACGCCTAGCTGACATAAAAAACAAAGGTTTTTCATTCGGACACGAAATTCCCCAAAAAAGATTCCGTCCGGTTGTGCCTTTTCTAAAAAAGCCAGGAACAATTCTTGAAATAAAACGGGCTTCTCCTTCAAAAGGAATGATTGCGCCCGACCTTGACGCTTCGAAAACCTGCGGAAAATACATAAAAGCCGGCACAAAAGCAATCAGCTGCCTTACGGAAGAAAATTATTTCCACGGCTCACTTGAAGATTTGAAAAAAGCGGCGAAAAAAGCCGGAAAAAAAGCCGCCGTTCTGCGCAAGGATTTTCTGCTCGAACCGGAAGAAATTGAAATTTCATATCTTTGCGGAGCGGATGCAGTTCTTCTGATTGGAAGAATTCTTTCCCAGGAAAAACTTCTTCAGATGGCGGAAAAAGCGTTTCAGATCGGGCTTTCGGTTCTTCTGGAAATCCGCGAGGAATCCGACATTGAAAAAGCATTCGCTGTTCTTTCGCTCGCAAATTCAAAAGGCTGCAATGAAAAAATCGTGCTGGGAATAAATTCCCGCGATCTGGCAACTTTTACAATCGATTTGCTGATTCCGCTGAAGCTCAAGGAAAAAATCGCAAAACTCTACGCAAAAAAGCAGGCGGATTTTCCGTTTCCAAGAATAATTTCTGAATCTGGAGTAACAACGCCAGCGGCCGCGAATTTTGTTGGAAATTTGGGCTTTCATTCGGTTCTGATTGGCGAAGCCGCCGCAAAAAATCCAAAAAACGCAAAAAAACTTGTAAAATCATTTTCAAAAGCGGCAAATTCAGAAAAACTTGAATATCAGTATTCATTCTGGAAGAAAATTTCCGCGCTTCTTGAAGAAAAAGGCGAAAAACCGCTTGTAAAAGTCTGCGGAATCACAGCAAAAGAAGACGCAGTAAAATCCGCGGAGCTTGGCGCAGACATTCTGGGCTTTATTTTTGCGGAAAAATCTCCACGAACGAACAAACCTGAAGATTTCTTGAAAATCAAGGAAATCCGGGAAGAACTTCAGCGGCTTTTCCAGGCAAAAAAAATCAAAAAAATGCCTTTGCTTGCCGGTGTAATTGTCGATCCGTTTTCAGAAGAAGGAAATTCCGTTTACCAGATGTGCTACGAAGGAATTCTTGACGGAATTCAGTTCCATGGCTGCGGAAAACTTTCCCAGGGCGAACTTGGCTATGCGGCGGTTCCGCTGGCCGGCGAAGAAGATGTTGCGGCGTTGAAGGAACTTTATTCAGCTGGATTTCCAAGAATTCTTGCCGACGCGAAAAACCTTGAAAATTCAAATGCGGAAGGCGACGAGCGTTACGGCGGAACCGGAAAAACGATTCCTTCAGAAATTATCGAAAAATCAAAAAAACTTGGTCCGTTGTGGCTTAGCGGCGGGCTGAATCCGCAAAATATAAGCGGTTTGATAAAAAATTTCCATCCTGAGCTGATTGACGTGAACAGCGGCGTTGAATCAATGCCAGGCAAGAAAGATTTTTCCAAACTTGAACAATTTTTTTCAGCAGTTGAAAAAGCTGCTTCACAGGAGCAAAAATGACAGAATCAGATAAAGGTTTTTTCGGAAGATTCGGCGGACGCTACGTTGCGGAAATTCTTCGCCGTCCAATTGAAGAGCTTGAAGAAGCATTCCTCAAGTGCATCCGCGACCCGGAATTTTTAAAGGAACTTGAAGAAATCCGCACGGATTTTATTGGCCGCCCTACACCGCTTTATTATGCAAAAAGACTTTCAGAGCAGCTTGGCGGCGCGCAGATTTATGTAAAACTTGAAGGGCTTGCAAATACAGGCGCGCACAAAATCAACAACGCAATCGGACAGGCTTTGGTGGCAAAACGAATGGGCAAAACCAGGATAATCGCAGAAACCGGAGCCGGCCAGCACGGAGTCGCAACCGCCGCCGCATGCGCAAAACTCGGGTTGAAATGCCGTGTCTACATGGGCGAAGTTGATGTCCGCCGCCAGCAGCCGAATGTTTCAACAATGGAAATGTACGGCGCGGAAGTTGTTCCTGTTACAACAGGCTCGCGGATTTTAAAAGACGCAATCAATGAAGCAATGCGCGACTGGGCTTCAAATTTCAGCGACACGCACTATCTTATTGGTTCTGCGCTCGGCCCTTCACCGTTTCCAGATATGGTCCGGGAATTCCAGGCTGTAATCGGCCGAGAAACAAAAAAACAAATGTCAGAACGCGGACAAAAAATTGACGCGATGGTTGCCTGCGTTGGCGGCGGCTCAAACTCAATCGGATTTTTCGAGCCTTTCATAAATGAAAAAGAGCCTTTGCTTTTCGGCGCGGAAGCCGGCGGAATCGGACCTGGAAAAGGAAACAACGCAAGCCGAATGGTTGGAAACGATGCTGTTGACGGAATTATGCAAGGATTCAAAACGCGCTTTCTTCAGGATGAAGACGGACAAGCCGGCCAGACACGCTCAATTTCAGCCGGACTTGATTACGTTGGAATCGGGCCGCAGCTCGCCTATCTTGGGGAAACAGGCCGTGTAAAATTTGAAGCCATAAAAGATGATGAAGCCCTGAACGCCGTTTCAGTTTTTGCAAAAACAGAAGGAATTCTTTTCGCAATGGAAAGCGCTCATGCTGGCGCGCTGGCGTTAAAGCTCGCTCCAAAAATGCGGAAAGACCAGAATATTGTGGCGAATATGTCCGGACGCGGCGACAAAGATATTTTTATCACCTGCCCGGTTTTCCGCCCGGAAGAATGGAAACAGTTCCTTCAGGCAGAGCTGGAGCGTTTGAACACCGGAAAAGACATTCATTTCGCGGATTCAATGTCAAAAAAAGAAAACTAACACTTCACAGGAGCACATATTTATGAGCAATATTCTAATGTCACATCAAGTTGCAGGTTATCCAGACGACGAAACCTGCCTGGCAGCCGGAGAAGCGCTTATTGCCGGCGGCGCAAAAATTCTTGAAGTTCAGCTTGCATTCAGCGATCCAAGCGCAGACGGAGTTGCAATCCAGACAGCCTGCTCTTCTGTTCTTGCAAGAAAATATACTGTAAAACAGGGAATGGCTTACATGGCGGAAATGCACCGCCGACATCCGGAAATTCAAATTTTCATCATGACTTACGCCTCGCTTGTTTACCGCCCTGGCGTAGAAAATTTTGTAAAAATGGCGGCAGACGCTGGAGTTTCGGGACTTATCGTGCCGGACCTTCCGTTTGACTGCGACGAAGGACTCACCGCGGCCTGCAAAAAATACGGACTTCACAATATTCCTGTAGCCGCGCCTTCAATGACCGATGAACGCCTGAAAAAAATGACCAGCCAGAATTTTGAATACATTTACACCGCGCTCCGGGCTGGAATCACCGGAAGCAAAACTGTTGTAACTCAGGAAATGCTTGATTTTATTGACAAAACTTCTGCCGGCGGCGCAAAAATTCTTGGCGGATTCGGAATCACCAGCGGAGAACAGGCAAAACTGATTGCACCGCACGTTTACGCAATCGTCGCAGGCTCAGTTTTTGTGAACATCATCCGGGAAAATTACAATCCAAATTCACTTGAAGAATCAAGGCTTGCAATCCAGAAAAAAATCAAGGAAAAAGCCCGGGAACTGTGCTGCTGAAAACGTTTACAAAATGAGAAAATCTTTAGTTGATTTTACAAAAAACTGTGGTAGAATCAACTAGAGGTAGCATGGAAAAATTTTCAATCTTCGCAGCAACCCAAAAAGTTCTCGAGCCAATTCTTTCAACAGAAAAGTTTAATTCTGTTTTTGATATTTTTTATATAGAAAACGAGGATGAATTCCTGAAAAAAATGGAATCAGTCATTCCGTCAATTATTGTTTTAGACGAAGATTTTCTTTTTAAATATCCGGATTTAACGAAAAAAATTCAAGAAAAAATGCTTTTTCTTAATTCGCTGAATGACAAAGTTTCTTTAAGAATTCCAGTAATCGGAATAATGAAGGAAATCAATCTTGAAGTGCAGAAAAAATTCTACCAGCTTGGAGTTTTTGAATGTTTTCCGGAAAGCACTCCGCCTGAAAATCTTTTTGAAATTTTAACGCACACGGTTCAGCACGTTTCCGAAGAAGAAAACCATATTTCCAGCCTGCACGAACAGCAGAAAAACACAATCAAGCAGCTTGCGCGCCTGGACAAAACCGGAGTTTACAACAAACAGGCATTTCTGAGCAAAACCCAGGAAATGCTCGCCGCAAATCCAGACAAGCAGTATTACCTTGTTCTTGTGAATCTGGACCGTTTTAAAGTTTTCAACGATCTTTTCGGTTTTTCAGCCGGGGACAAAATTCTTGAAAAAATCGGTGAGCATCTAAACAGCACAATTTCCGAATTTTCAACTTACGGACATATTTACGCCGACCATTTTGTTGTCTGCACGCCGACGGTTTCAAACGAAATTCTTTTTATGATTCTGGGGAAAGTCGATTCCTATGTAAAATCACTTCACCCGAAATTCGATTTTATCTGCCGCTACGGAATTTACGTAATTACAAATCCAAAAACGGATGTTTCACTGGCAATTGACCGCGCGGAACTTGCGCTGGCTTCAATAAAACAGAATTTCACTGAAAGATTCGCGTTTTACAACGAATCAATGATTGAAAATCTGAAGGATGAGCAGGAACTTATAACGGATATGGTTGTCGGGCTGCAAAGAAATGAATTTACAGTATACCTGCAGCCGCAATACGACTACACAACAGAATCTTTGGTGGGAGCGGAGGCTCTTGTTCGCTGGAACCACCCGGTAAAAGGACTGATTTCGCCGGCGATTTTCGTTCCGGTTTTTGAACGCAACGGATTTATCACCCAGCTGGATTTATTCATCTGGGAAAAAACCTGCCAGCTTCTGAGCAAATGGAAAGACATGGGGCTGAATCCAATTCCAGTTTCGGTTAATATTTCCCGCCGCGATATTTACAATCAGAATTTGGTTGAAATTTTCAACGGGCTTCTGAAAAAATACAATCTTACGCCTGAGCTTCTGCGCCTTGAAATCACAGAATCTGCCTACATGGAAAATCCTACCCAGCTTATCAAAGTTGTAGAAGAACTCCGCGACAATGGTTTCTGCCTTGAAATGGACGATTTTGGAAGCGGCTATTCTTCTCTGAACACTTTAAAGGAAGTTCCTGTAAACGTCCTGAAGCTCGACATGAAATTCATCGCCTCCGACACAAAGGATTTAAAGAACGGCGAGAACAATTCAAAGGGCGGAAGCATTTTGAGTTCCGTCATAAGAATGGCAAACTGGCTGCACCTGCCTGTAATCGCGGAAGGAATTGAATCAAAAGAGCAGGCGGATTATCTGAAAAGCATCGGCTGTTTTTATATGCAGGGCTATTATTTTGCGCGCCCGCTGCCAATTGAAAAATACGAGGAGCTTTTAACAAATCTTTCTCCTGTAAACTTTGACAAAGGCAAGGAAGATGCGGAAATTGAAGCCGCAAAATTCCTTGACGCAACAAAAAATTCAACGCTGTTTTTCAATAATTTTATTGGAGGAGCCGCAATAATTGAATGGACCGGCGCAACTGTTGAAGCGCTCCGAATGAACGACCAGTTTTTTGAGGAAATCGGAACAACCCGCCACGATTTTATGACCATTCAGAAGGATATTGTTTCCGGAATCGAAAAACATTGCCAGGAAACGTTCTTTTCAACTCTTTACGAGGCAATGAATTCCAAAAAAAGCTGTTTCTGCGAAATCCAGCTGAAGCCTTTCTACAAAAACACACAGCCGTTCTGGGTGCGAATTCACCTTCGGCACATCGGAAAAACGGTGACAAGCAATATTTATTATCTGACGGTCGAAAACATTGACTTCAGGATGAAGCTTCTTCAGCTTAAAACGAATCTTTCTGAGCAGCTTGCTTCAATTATTGAAAGCCTTCCGTGCGGAATTTTTTCAATTTCATTTGATGAAAAAATTGAGCTTTCATATTCAAACAAAAACGTTGCGAAAATTCTTGGATATTCACAAAAAGACTTTGAAAAACTTCTGAAAGCGAATCCGTTCGAATCTTTCCTGCAGGGCGAAAAAGATTCCATAATGCAGATGATACGAAATATCAAGGCGAACGAAAAAAAGAATTTTGAAAAGGACGCCGCGGTTTTCTGCAAAGACGGAAATTTGAAAAATGTGAAATTTTTCGGCGAAATTTTAAATCATGCGGACGGAACAATTGTCGCGAACATTTTAATGATTGATTTTTCCGGCCAAAAGAACTAGAACGGCGCAGGACAATAAAAATCCATTTTTTCCCCGCTCAAAGGATGAATGAAACTCAGGAATTCCGCATGGAGCATAAGCCGCTCGCCTTTTTCACAATGGCCGTAAAGCGTGTCGCCAATTATCGGAACTCCAAAACCGTGCGAATCCGCGGCGGCAAGCCTTAACTGGTGGGTTCTGCCGGTGCGCGGAATGAATTCAATTCTTGTGCACAAGCGTTTTTTGCCTTCCGGGGAAGAATAAAATTCCTCGCCAAGCCAGTTCCATTCAGTGACTGCGTTTTTTCCGTAAATTTCGTCCCAGATTTGGTGCGGGCGATTTTCAATATCAACTCGGAAAAAAAGCTCCATTTTTCCGTTTTTCGGGAATTTTTCCGGCAATTTTCCGTCAATCAGCGCAACATAGCGTTTCTGAACTTTTTTTTCTTCAAACTGCCTGCACAAATTCCGGTGGGAATCCTCGTTCAATGCGAGCACAAGAATTCCGCTGGTTTCCATGTCAAGCCGGTGAACGCTAGGCTGCTGGATGCAGTCAGGGAAAAGTTTTTTCAGCCGGTTCACAATGCAATCCTGTTTTTCCGGGCCGCGTCCTGGAACGCTCAGAAGTCCGCTCTGCTTGTTCACAACAACAATGTCGCTGTCCTGGTACAAAATTTCAAGTCCAAGAATTGCCGGCAAAATCAAGCCGCAACGCTCGTCGCACGGAGGATATGATTTTCCGCTGGTTCTGAATTTATTGCTTTTTCCAAAATAAATTTCCGCCAGGCTTTTTATTTTCAGCTGGTTTTTGAACGCAAAATCCAGAAGTTTCGGAGCGCAGCAGTCGCCCGTTCCGGTGGGAGGCAGTTTTTTTCCGCAAATTTCAAGAAGCGGCCGGATTTTTCCATCCGCACAATGAAACGAATAAAGCCCGAACACATTTTTCAAGGATTCTTCGCACAAAGCCGAACGTTTTTTTACAAGGGAAATTTCCTCTTCATCCTGATTTTCAAATTTTCCGTCCGGGCGGCGGCGTTTTTCCTTAAGAAAATTAATTTTTTCAGTAAGCTGGTGAATCAGCAAGTCGTTTTTTTCAAGAGCCTCTTCAATTTCCCCGGAAGAAACAACCGGCTCAACAAAAATTCCAAGTCCTGCGGCTTCAGTGCCATTTATCCGCTTTGAAATTCCGCTCACCGTGTTCAGCACAACAGAATCGCCGTTGGAATTTTGGCATAAAGCAACGCCGACCATAATTCCCTGGGTGCTCCGTTCGCTGCTGATTTTTCCAATCTGTTCAAGCTGCAAAATTCCCTGCTCAAGCGCGCTTACAATTTTGCAGCAAACTGAAAAAGCTTCTTTCTGCGGAAACGGCGGAAACATTCTACAGGCCGCGGACTTCTACAGTTCCGTCTTCTTTTCCAATGAAGGCAACCGGCTTGTTTTTGGTGAAAAATCCAACTTCAACAACGCCAGTGATGTCATCAATAATATCTTCCATTTTTGCCGCGTCAACCGGATTTTCCCAAAGGCAGTCAACAATCTGGTTTCCGTTGTCAGTTATAACCGGACCGCATTTTCTTACGCCTTCACGAAGAACAACTTTTGCGCCGAGTTTCTCCAGCGCTTTTTTTACAGGAACATAAGCCTCCGGAATAAATTCCACCGGAAGCGCGAATTTTGTGCCAAGAGTTTTTACCGCTTTTGAAGAATCCGCCACAATAACGAATTTTTTAGCATTATAGGCGACAATTTTTTCACGAAGAAGAGCCGCGCCGCCGCCTTTTATGCAGTTGTTTTCAGAATCGATTTCGTCCGCGCCGTCAATCGCAAGGTCAAGCTCGCCGTCAATCAGCCGGTCCTTAAAAGAATAAACAGGAACATTCCAGTCAATGCAGGCATTTTCAGTCTGGAATGAAGTGGCAACCGCCTTTATATTTTTCAAAGTGCCATCCGCAATGTATTCCGCAAGACGTTTTACCGCCGGAAGCGCCGTTGAACCAGTTCCAAGGCCGATTTTCATTCCGCTGAAAACAAGACCTTTTTCCACAAGCGTTTCAACTGCTGTTCTTGCCGCAAGAATTTTCTGTTCACTCTGATTTAGACTCATAATCAACTCCTGTAAAATATTTAAACTGCCTGTAGCCCTGATATTTCAACATTGAATAACCATTGCAAACTTTGCAGCCAGCCTCCGTGGCAACTTTCATTATTGGAGTCACGCTCGGATCGTAAACAATGTCGAATAAATTTTCAGAGCCCTTGAACTGATAAAACCAGATTGGATTGTTTTCTTTGTTCGGTTCATCGGATGAATTCATTCCAACTTTTGTAGTCTGAATTATTATGTCGGAATATCGGTCAAGAACAGAAAGACTTTCTGCGTCCAAAGAAGCGTATTCAAAGCCAAAATCTTCCGCCAAAGCCTTTGCATGAGAAAGAGTCCGGTTGAAAATGCACGCTTTTCCGCCCATCTGCTTTATTGCAAACGCAACCGCTCTGCTTGCACCGCCCGCCCCGATGATTGCAACTTTTCTGCGGTGAAGTTTTTTTACGCCAAGAAATTCCTCGAGCGCGCGCTGAAAACCCGCCGCATCAGTATTATGCCCGACCCACTGGCTGAAATCCTTCACCAAAGTATTGCAAGCACCAATTTCGCTGACTTCAATTCCAATCTCATCGGCAATTTCCATCGCGTCGCACTTGTACGGCACGGTAACCGCCATTCCTTTTATTCCAAGCTCCTCCGCAAATTCAAGCGATTCCGCCATGGAAGTTGAAGCCATCGGAATAAAAACGTTATTCATTTTATGCGCCTGATAACCCTGATTGTGAATCAAAGGGCTCGAAGTCACTTTCAAAGGATAGCCCGTAACCGCAAAAAAACGGGTATGCTCGTCAATTTCCCGGAATCTGTACATTTCATTCAAGGCAATCGGATCAATATGCCCGATTTCAGCGGTGTTTCCACTAGTTTCAAGCGGAGAAGTGTAAGTAAGATAAGAATTCAATTTGGAAGCAAGAATCCGGCTAGGAACGCCAAGATTTCCCATTGCAACAAAAATATGCGGAAAATCAGTAATTCCTGCGGCTTCGTTGAAAAGCTGCGTAACGTCGCTCAATGTTTTAGGCATAAACGCAATTTTCGGAATTTCAAACTGAGTCCTGCGCATTTCAAGGCAACGCTCCCGAAGATTTTTCACCGGACCGTCAAATTTATGATAACTGCGGATAATTTTTATTCCGAACGCCTGCGCTGAATCAATCAGGCCAGGAACATTGAAATCTTCCTCAAAATCAACATAGGCAAAATTTTTGGTAGGATTCTGGTCAGCATACGCCAAAGCCCTTCCAAACAACGCCGTCCTTGAAAATTCACCGCTGTCATACAAACCGCCATCCTCAACACGGCGGATTGTAAGAATGCAGGGAACGCTTACCATAGAAGGGAACGCCCTTACATTCAGCCGCTCGTCCTCGGCAAGATAATCAACCCGAAGCTCCGCAACATCAATGTGCTGCGAATATTTTTTCACAAGCTCCGCATCCTCAAGAAGCGTTTTTCCGGTAAGAGTCAGGCAAATCAGCGGTTTATTCATAATCAAAATCCATCTATCGAACTGTTATTTTTTTCTGAATCTTGTCAACAACATACAAACTCAGAACAGTATTCCGCGGAACAGCGTAAGGAATCGTAAGATTCGCGCCGGTATGCAGGAAATTCACCAAAGTATAAGTGTTTCCGTCCTCTGTAGTCGCATCAAGACGCATAGAAACCGGATAAGGATAATCCGTCAGCTCAGCCTGGAAAATGCCGTACAAGTTGCCTTCATATTCACCGGCCGGCAAAGCCATTTCAACAGACATCCTTGAATAATTCGGAATAAATTCATCCTCAAATTCCTGCTGAGAAACAACATAGCCAGGTTTTTCATTATTTTTCACATGATGAGAAGTAAAATCAAACACAAGACGGCTTCTCGCAATAACAGCAAGAATATCGTTCACAGAAAGCCCTACAAGCTTCGGCACGCGGGTATTTTCATAGCTCGGACCGCGGCTTACAGTCAAATGAATTGTAACCGGCTCGGCAATATCAGTTCCCTCGGCAACATCCTGCGCAAGAATCGTTCCCGCATCCGACAAGTCCGGCTTGTACTCAGGCTCGGCCAGAACAATCAAAGGCTGCGCATGACCGGCAAACAAAGTCTGAAGATCCATTTTCAGCTGGTCAAAATTCTGCCCGACATAATTTCCAACGTGATCAACAATTACACCGCGGCTCACAACAAGCGAAACCCGGCTGTAGCCCTTCACAATCGAACCGGCGGAAGGATTCTGCTCAAGAATTTTTCCCTTTTCGCCCGCAGATTCCGAATAACGCACCGTAATTTTTGGATAAAGCTCCTTTTTCTGCATTTCAATCAGAGCGTCCACAAGCTCCTTTCCGCAAACATCAGGAACCATAACTTCTTCCGGCCCTTTTACATGAACAAAGAAAACAACGCACGAAAAAAAAGCCAGGACAAGAACAGCGGCAACCACCGTAAAAATCAAAGTTTTTCCGTTCGCCTGAAGACTCGCGAAATACTCATTCAAGCCAACTCTTGAAGGCCTGAAATTCTTCACCTTTTTTCCGCCTTCCACAAGCTTTCCGCCGGCAGATTTTCCAGCATTCTTAATTTTGTCAAAAATTTTATCTTTATCCATTTTTTTATATTACCATTTTCGCTTATTATTTTAAAGCCAGAATTTTAAAAGCATGAGGGAAAAGCCTTTCCCCGCGGCCGCACTTCGTTGCGTCCTCCCCTTTCTTAACCTGCGTGTCCGGCTTCGCCTACGCAGTTTTACACAAGAATTTTCCCGATAAAATCTTTCGCGCCGTTCAAAAACGACTTGTAATCCATCGCGTTTTTTCCCTGCCGCTGAAGCTTTTCAACCGCAAAAAAACCTTTTCCGCACTTTACAATTATTCCCTTGTTTTTCAGAACGCAAAGAATTTTTCCAGCCGGAAACGATTCATCCGCGGGCAGCAGTTTTTCCTCTTCCACGGAAAGCGGGCTTCCGGAAATTATTTTCAGCGGCAGATTGTCTTCAGTTGTCCAGGCAACTGGCTCCGGATTGTAAGCCCTGACCTTGCAGTCAATTTTTTCCGCCGAATCGTTCCAGTCAATTTTCGCATCTTCTTTCTTTATAAAAGTTGTGTAGCTCGGCTCGCCAGACTGAGGAATTCCTTCCGGAACAGCAGAATTTTCCGCAACGCCGCGAAGAATTTCCGCAATCATTTCCGCACCGCGAACAGCGGCGTTTTCCAGCAAAGAGCCGGCGGTTTCCGTTCCATCCAGCAGAATTTTTTCCTGCGCAAGAAGATTTCCTTCATCCATTTTCAAGTCAAGTTTCTGCACAGAAAAAGCAGTTTCCTTGTCGCCGTTCAAAATCGCCGCGTTGATTGGAGCGCAGCCACGGTATTCCGGCAATGCCGAAGGGTGAAGATTTATTCCGCCAAATTTAAAAAGTCCAAGGAACTTCGGGCCAAAAATGTGTCCGTACGCAAAACTGACTAAAATATCCGCTCCAAGTTTTGAAACATCGTCCCGCGCAGAAGAATCAAGATGCTCAGGCGCAAAAACCGGAATTTTCAGCTCATCCGCCGCCTGCGCAACAAAAGTCGGAACCAAAGCCTTGTGCCGCCCCTTTGAACTAGGAGGATTTGTAAGAACGCCGGCAATTTCATAGCCATACAAATTTTCTTTTTCTTTCAGGAGCCGCAGCGTTTTTGCTGAAGCCTCCGGACTTCCTGCGTACAAAACTTTTAGCATTTTTTCCTCAAAATATTTTTTCGCGCGAATGTCGATTTTTTTTGCGAATTCTGAAAGAACGCTTTCGGCAGATTTCCAGTTTGCTCAGATGGATTTGGCTCGCGCTTCGCTTGAATTAATTCGGGTGCTTCGCACTTTAATTTCTTAAATCGCCAAAAATCTTCACAAACTGTAAATCTGCCTGCGCTTTTGTTTTTTTCACAAAAAGCTCGGCATTCAGGCTATTTATTTTTTGCCGCCATTTTAGCCGCGATTTTTCTAGCCTTAGCCTCGCGTTCAAGGCGTTTTTTTTCTGCGCGTTCGGCCCGTTTTTTAAACTGATTCACAGTTTTTTCCGCAAATTCCGGGTCGCCGCGGTCAATGAACAAATATCCGTCAAGATGGTCGTTTTCGTGCTGAATAACTCTTGCCAGAAGCCCTTCCGCTTCAAGCGTGAACGGTTTTCCTTTTTCATTGAAAGCCTGAACCGTAACTTTCGCCGGACGCTGAATATTTTCGTAAACTCCCGGAATGCTAAGGCAGCCTTCCTCGTAGTCGCAAAGCTCCGCGCTTGTGCTTATAATCTGCGGATTTATAAAAACGCGGCGAACGTCGTCGTCTGCAATCACAACAAAAACGCGCTTGCTGATTCCAGCCTGCGGAGCGGCAAGACCAACTCCATCAGCACTAATCATCGCCTCGAACATTTCGTTTATAAATGCCCGGAATTCATCATTTATTTCTTCAGGTTTTACAGGCTCCGCAACTTTCCGCAAAATTTCTTCGCCTAACTTTGTAATTCTCATCTTATTCTTCTCCAATTCTGATTCTAGCCGCATGAGCATGAGCCGCAAGCCCTTCCGCATCGCCAAGGAATCCAGCCGCCACTGCGTTTTTTTTCATTCCTTCGCTGCCTTTTTCCGCACGCAAAGTTGTAACGGTTTTCAGGAAAACACGTACGCTCAAACCGCCTGTAAAACGCGCTGAACCGCTTGTTGGCAGAGTATGGTTCAAGCCGGCGGAATAATCGCCAAAAACTTCAGCTGCATAACCGCCAATGAACAAAGAGCCGAAATTATGCACAAGAGACTGAATTTTATCGCGCAAGGCACCTGGATTCATCGCAAGTTCAAGGTGTTCCGGCGCTTTCAGATTGGCAATTTCAGCGGCCTGCTCCAAATCATCGCAAATTATAATCCGTCCGCAGTTGTCAATGCTTTGGCGGGCAGTTTCCTTTGTTGAAAGTTTTTCCAGCTGCCTTTCAATTTCCTCACTGACTTTCGCGGCGAATTCCTCGCTGTCGGTCGCAAGAACCGGCTGAGCCACAACATCGTGTTCAGCCTGAGCCAAAAGATCCGCCGCAACCCATTCAGGATTTGCGGATTTTTCAGCAATTATAAAAACTTCGGTCGGGCCGGCAACCATGTCGATTCCAACTTTTCCGTAGACTTCTTTTTTTGCAGCGGCAACAAATTTATTTCCAGGACCGACAATAACATCAACGCCCGGAATTGATTCTGTTCCGTAAGCCATCGCCGCAACCGCCTGCGCCCCGCCGCACGCATAGCATTTTTTCACACCGCAAATATACGCGGCCGCCATAATTCCTTCATCGGCATAAGGTTTTCCGCCAACAAAAGGCTTTCCAGGAACGCCGAGCCCCAGTTTTTGAGCCGCAGCCCTGTCATCCGGATGAACGCGCGGCGGCGTGCATAAAACGATTTCTTTTACTCCCGCCGCAACAGCAGGAGTAACCGTCATAACAACGGTTGAAACAAGCGGAAATCTTCCAGCCGGAACATAAACGCCGGCCCGCTCAACTGGAATTGTCTTCTGACCCGTAAACATTCCCGGAGCAAGCTCAACTTCAAAATCATCGAAAGAAGATTTCTGGCGCAACGCAAATTTCAGCGCAAGCTCGTGGGAATAGCAGATTGCGTTGAAAATATCCGGATTTTCTTTTTCAAGTTTTTCAGCAGCCGCTTTGAGCTCTTTTTCTTCTATAAGAAATGTTTCCGGCGCGGAAACGTCAAATTTCTGTCCGTAAGTTTTTAAAGCCGCATCGCCATTTGCAGCAACATCTTCTATAATTTGATGAACGGTTTCGTTCGTTGAGCCAAAGGAACGTCCTTCAAGCCATTCTCCTTCAAGCTCGTCCGCCCTGATTATTTTTATCATAAAAAATCCTCTTACTTTTCCTTGTGCCGTCTGTCCAGCTCATTGCAAACGTCCTGCCAGTCAACTCCTTCCTTGTACATAAGAACGCTTACAAAATACAGAAGATCCGCGGCTTCCCAGATAACTTCATCTTTTCCGTCGGCCTCGCAAATTTCCTCAGCTTCTTCCTCAACTTTTTCCCGGACACGCTTACTGTCAAGAGTTGCAGTGTACGAGCCCGGCTTTGGATTCGCAAAACGCTCGGCAATTGTTCCGTACAAGCGTTCCAGCGTTGATTTTTCATCCGGCTCAGAAGAAAAGCAAGTCCAGCTTCCTGTATGGCACGCGCCGCCGTTCGGTTTTACAAAAGCAAGAATTGCATCACGGTCGCAGTCCGCGCGGAGCTTCACAACATCAAGAAAATGTCCGGAAGTTTCGCCTTTTGTCCACAAAGCATTCCTTGTCCGGCTGAAAAATGTGAGCTTTCCTGTTTCAAAAGTTTTTTCCAAAGCCTCCCGGTTTGAATAGCCCATCATCAGAACTTCCCGGCTCCTTTCATCCTGCGCAATAACAGGAATCATTCCGGAAGTTTTTTCCCAGTCCAGGCAACGCACAAAAGCGTTTTTCAAGCTTACTTTATTTGTGTACAACGCCATTCCAAGCTGAACATCACAGTGCATCCGCTCAAGGGTTTCAATTTCATCCTCCGAAGAAACGCCGCCTGCAACAACAACACGGCAGTCCACCGCGGAACGAAGCTCCTTCGCCATTTCAAGGTTTGTACCCTGCATGCAGCCTTCTTTTTCAACACAAGTAAAAAGAAGCTCGGAGCAATATTTTTCCGCAAGTTTCGCGCCTTCAATCAAAGGAACGTCGATTGTTTCTGTCCAGCCTTTTACAGCGATTTTTCCGTTCAAGGCATCAACACCGATGATAACACGCTGCTTTCCAATTGCCGCAACAAGCTCGTCCAAAAATTCAGTGTTCAAGACATCGGAATTGTTTTCAGGATTCTTTTTCCATGCGCTGGAGCCGATTATAACTTTTTCAGCCCCAAGAGAAATCAATTCGCGCGCCCGCTTTACTGAACGAACACCGCCGCCGGTGCGGACATTTCCCTTGCGCAAAAGGCTTTTTAACAGCGGAGTATTAACCGTGTCGCCTTTCGGATTTGTGTTTCCCATCGCCGCATCAAGGTCGATTACAGCGACTTCACCATATTTATCAAATTCCTTGATAAGAGCGTCCGCATCATCGCGCTGCAGAACAAGCTCTTTTCCATTTTTCAACTGAACAACATGACCGCCTTTTAGGTCGATAGAACTGATTACCATAACAGAAAAAGTTTAACGAATTTCACAAGATTTAACAATCTGATGACCTGAGTTCAACTGTTCTGGCGGCGGTTATTCTTGCCAGGAAATCAACGTCATGCGGCTTGCGGAAATTTTTCATTCAATTTCGTATGTCATCATAAGACCTTTGCCTTTAACGTCGCATTCTTCTTTTTTGTAGTCAAATGAAATATGATGCTTTTCCAGATTTTTTCTGACGGAATCCGTAAACCTTATGTGTCCCGGAGTGCAGCAAGATTCCATCCGGCTGGCAACATTAACTGTGTCGCCCCAGATGTCGTAAATAAATTTGTTCAGTCCGATAACACCGGCAACAACCCGCCCGGAATTCAGCCCGATTCTCATATCGAACTTGATTTTTGCAGTCTTGTTGTATTCCTGCAAATCCTCGTACATTCCAACCGCAAAATTGAACATCACAAGCGCATGGTTTTCGTTTTTTGAAGGAACTCCGCACGCCGCCATGTAGGAATCCCCGATTGTCTTGATTTTTTCAACGCCCATCTTTTCAGCGCGCTCATCGAAGCGGGAAAACAAATCGTTCAGGGATTTTACAATATCTTCCGCCGACTCGTTGCTCGTCTTCTTTGTGAATCCGACAATATCAGAAAAAAGAATTGTAACATCGTCAAATGCGTCGGCTATCGTTTTTTCGCCGGCAAGCCCTTTCATCCGCTCCGCAATCGAAACCGGAAGAATATTTTTCAGCAGGCGGTCAGAATCATCCTTCGCCATTTCAAGCTCAACGGTCGCCTTCTGAATTTCAGTTTCAAGCACAAGCCGCCGTTTTTTGTTGTTATAGGAAAGCAGCAAAAAGCTGAAGATAATCACTCCAAAAACAAAAGCCGCAACGCAAAGCCAGAACCACGCTTTCTGGTAAAAAAACGCATTCTGAACCAGAGCCACGGAAGCCGGAGTTTCAGACTTAACGCCGTCGCCGTTTATAACATTCACCTTGAAAGTATATTTTCCCGGCTTCAGATTTGTGAACGAAACAGTCCGCGCCGCCGTCAAATCAGAAAATCCCGAATCATATCCTTCAAGCATATAAGAAAAACGGTTCCGGTCGCTCGCCGTAAAGCTGAGCCCCGTAAATTTTATGTCAATGTGCTTCGCGCCGGCTGGAATTTCAATCGGCTTTTCAAAATCCTTGAAAATTTTGTCATCAACTGAAATTTCAACAATCTGAATTATTGGCAAAATTGAAGAAACATTTATTCTTACCGGATCGTAAACCGCAAAACCATCCGCCATAGTGAACCAGATTCTGCCGTATTTATCTTTCATGCTGAGAGCCGTTGAATTTGTTCCCGAAGACTTCAGTCCGTCGTTCTGGTTGTAAAATTTGCAGTCAACGTGATGAAGCTTTCCGTCCACGACTTTTATCAAATCATTGAAATCAACTGAAGAAATTCCGCGGTTGCTAATCATCCAGACGTAATCGTTCTCGTCAACAAGCAGCTGAAAAATTGAATCAGAGCCAAGCCCGTTCGCCGAAGTCAAATTTGAAAATTCAAGCGAGCCTTTTTTTTCCGCAAGCTCCTGGACTTTTCCCTTGAAGCAGGAAATTCCTGTTCCGGTGCATATCCAGTAGCGCGAATCAATATCCTGGGAAATTTTAAAGACAACATTTCCAGCAAG
The DNA here is from genome assembly GCA_934718065.1 of uncultured Treponema sp. Taxonomy (GTDB): domain Bacteria; phylum Spirochaetota; class Spirochaetia; order Treponematales; family Treponemataceae; genus Treponema_D. The sequence continues at coordinate 46,129 of CAKUZR010000004.1, read as the reverse complement.
CCCGGAATCCGTTGTGATTTTCCGCACAACCGCGCCGTCCTTCATAAGATAAATTCCGCCGCCGTCAGTTCCAACCCAGACAAAACCGTCATTGTCCTGGTAAATGCACATTATGTAGTTGTTGTCAAAACCGTCTTTGTCTGAAAAATTTTTCACCGAGCCGTCTTTTTGAATCACAGAAAGCCCGGTCGTTGTTCCGCAGTAAATTTCGCCGCCATCAGTTTCAATTGAAACGCGGGTTTTGTTTCCGGCAAGATTTTCGTCCGTTGACCAGCTGCGAATTCCGTTTTTCGTCCATCGGACTTGAGCCGGTTTTGAATAGCAGTTGACCAGAATATCGCCGTTTTTCGCCAGCGCAATGTGCCGGATTCTTACATTTCTGCAGAAATCCGTAAGCTCGTTGTGGATTTCAACATCGTTTTCGTAGCACAGAAGCCCCTCGTCTGTGCCGAGCCACACACGGTTGTTTTTATCCTCGCATATTGCGTTCACCGAAGATGAAAGCTTGTTCATCCTGAATTTTCCAAGGCTTATCTTTCCGATTCCGCCGTTGTCGGTCGCAACCCAGATATTATGCTCGCGGTCCTCAAGAATTTTGTTGATTGAAGCGTTCTGAATTCTTGTGTTGTCATCGTAAGTTGTGTAAACGCCGTCTGAATAAAGCACAAGCCCGCGCTCCGTGCCGAACCACAGTGAACCCATTGAGTCGGAGTAAATGCACTTTGAAGGCTCGTAGTCGATTATTGTCCCGGATTTTATCTTGTCAACAGTTCCGTTGGAAACTTTCGCCACGCCGAACGCGCCAAGCCCGAACCAGAAATTTCCTTTTCGGTCCTGGGAAATTGAGGAAGGAATAAAATTTCCAAGATAATTCAAATTTTCAAACCTTTGAAAAGAATTTCCCGAATAAAGATAAATTCCGTTTTCTTCCGTTGTGAGCATCCAGACTCTTCCCGCCGTGTCGCAGTAAAGCTGGCTTACAATAACGTGTGAAATATCAATATTTTTTGCCGCCTGCGGCTTCACAATCGAGCCTTCCGGAGTTATATAGACAACGCCGGAAGCAGTTCCAACCCAGACATTTCCGAAACGGTCTTCAATAAAACTGCGCACTGAATTGTTCGGAAGCCCGTTTTCCGTGGAAATATGCTCAGCGGAATTTCTGGAAAATTTCTGGATTCCTTCGTCGTTCGAGCCGACCCACATAAATCCCTTGGAATCCTCAAAAATCGAGCGCGCGGAAATAAAATTCAGCTCCGGGTTTGAATATTTATTCAAATTTTGAAATTCAAATCCGTCAAACTTAACAAGACATTCATAAGTTCCAAAATAAAGATAGCCATCTTTTGACTGCAAAATATCCAGCACGGAATTTCCAGGAAGCCCGTCCGCTGAAGACCACGAACGCGTAACATAATTATTTATGCTGGAAATCTGGGAAAACAGGCCAGCCGCCCACAAAAAACTTAATCCGATAAAAAACAATAATTTTTTCATTTTATATAGAAAATTATAAAATCAAATTTCACGGTTTGCAATTTATATTCAAATTATGCAATGTAAAATTTTGTGGAAATTTCATGAATCTGAATTAAAATTAAGTCAAAATAAAACGACGGAACAAAAAATGCGCAGAACCAAGCTTATATTGATTTCAATTATTCTTTCAACTTTCGCATCATGCTCGGACGCAGAAGCCCAAAAAACGCCCGGCGCTCCAAAAAATCCGGGATCAAATCCGGCAAATGAATTTATGAAAGGCTTCGACGCCTCCACAGTTTCCCAGATTGAAGAAAACGGCGGAATTTACCGCACAGCAAGCGGCTCCCCTAAAGACATTTTTGAAATCCTAAGCGAAAACGGCATCAACTGGATTCGCCTAAGACTTTGGCACACGCCGGACGCAAGCGTTTCGCCCGGAGACAACACGCTTCAAAGAACGCTGGAAACCGCAAAACGAATAAAAGCGCAAAACCTAAAATTTCTTCTGGACATCCACTACAGCGACACATGGGCAGATCCGGCGAATCAAAAACGCCCGGCCGCCTGGGATTCGTGCAGAACAATCGAAGAGCTTTCTGAAAAAGTTTCAGAATATACAGCGGAAATTCTGAAAACGCTCAAAGATTTTCAGCCGGACATGATTCAAATCGGAAATGAAATAAATCCCGGAATGCTTGTGACATCCAGCACAGCAAGCTCAATCAACGAATTTGCAGAACCGGCCTGTTCTTCCTGGAAATCAGCGGAAAGCGCGGAAAATCTTGGAAAAATTCTGGACGCAGCCGCTAAAACAATACGGAATTTCAACCCGGAAATAAAAATTATGATTCACCTTTCAAGCCAGAAAAATGACAACCTTGAATGGTGGCTCTCCAAATTTCCGGGGCTCGCCTTCGACTGCATCGGACTCAGCTACTATCCGTACTACGACCACGGAACGCTGGACGAACTGAAATCGAACATAAAAAATTTGAAGTCGAAATTCAAAAAGGAAATCATCGTGGCAGAAACCGCATGGGCCTGGACCGACGGCTGGAGCGACCAGACACAGAATCTTTTCGGAGACGCGCAAAAACTCAAGGGCGCGGAAAATTTGAAAAGCTGCATTTCAGACTTTGAAACTGAAACTTTCCCGAAAACCGGCAAAACTCAAAACAAAGCAAGCAGAAAATCGGATAAAAGCGCAGAACCAGCCGGAATCGGAATCAGCGCGACAACCGAAAACCAGGCCGCAGTAATTCAAAAAATCGCCGAAGCAGTTTCAGAATCCGGCGGAAAAGGAATTTTTTACTGGGGCGGCGCCTGGATTCCCGCAAAAAATATTCAGAACAACTGGGAAAACCAGGCGCTTTTCGATTTTTCAGGAAACGCGCTTCCAAGCCTAAGCGTCTTTAGAAATTTTTGAACGCCTGATTTTTTTCGCGAACGCAAAAATGCTCAACGCCGCAAAAACGACCGCGACAATCACATTCACAAGAACCTTTGGAACAGCCAGAGCCGCATTTCCCTGAGCCAAATCCGCGCCCACAGCAGAAACAGCAGCAGCTCCAGATTCAGCAACCTCCCCGGCAGCCGCGCCCACAGCAGAAGAAGCTGAAACAGCAGTTTCCGCCAGGGAATTCTGCAGAATTCCAAGCCCTTCATTCAAAGTTAAAAACCCGAAAAAACTGAACAAAACGAACGAAACAATATTCAGAAAACCAGCCGGCATTTTCTTCTTCAAAAAAAGCCCGATCAACATTCCAATCATATCAGCCGCAAAAAATCCCACAACGCAGGCCGCCCAGATAACGAACGCCTTTTTAATTCCGCCGTTCGCCCCGAAAGTAATCGCCGTAAGCTGAGTCTTGTCCCCAAGCTCCGCAATAAAAAAGCTGCAGAAAACCGCAGCAACCGCAAGCTTGAATTTTCCGCCGCCAGATTCTTCCTCGTCCTCTTCCTGCTGAAAAACCGCCGAAATCCCAAAATAAAAAAACGCCGCCGCCGCAATAAATTTTATCAGCCAGTCCGGAACAAAAACGCTCACAATTCCGCCCGCAAAAACCGCAATTCCGTTCAAAACAATAATCGCCGCCAGCGTTCCAAAAACAATGTCCCGCAGCTTGTATTTTGAAGACATTCCTATCAGCATAAACTGAGTCTTGTCGCCCATCTCCGCAAAAAAATCCGTGACTGCAACCGTAAAAAACAACAGAAAAATCTCTTTCATTCCAAAATTATACAAAAAAAACTCAGTTAATTACAAACAACTTGCTGGAGTTTCCGGGCGGTTCCGCAGCTTCATTCAGTCCGTTCATTCCGCTCCGGCCGGTTGTTCCGCCATTCCAGCCTCCGCGCTTGGTCCGCTACTCGGTTCAGTTCTTTCCGCAAAAAAAAGACACGCCCCAAAAACGAGCGTGCCCTAAAAACAAAGCCAACTCCCGGACTTGAACCGGCCTTTCTCTCGCAAACTTCCTGTTTGCTCGCTCCAGGCATCTGCGCTCGCTGCCGCCGGCTTCCTGCCGGCTTTTCCTCGCCAGCTCGGCGCTTGCTCCGCTACTCGGTTCAGTTCTTTCCGCAAAAAAAAGACACGCCCAAAAAACGAGCGTGTCCCAAAAACAAAGCCAACTCCCGGACTTGAACCGAGTACCTACGCGTTACGAGTGCGTTGCTCTACCAGGTGAGCTAAGTTGGCAGTTATTTTATGTTGCTGCTGAGCGTCCGCTCGCTTATTGCGCTGCGAGTGTCAACAATTCTTTTCATATCTGTAAGATTTGCAACAACAATACAATCATTATACACATCTATCTTACGTTTTTCAACAAATCTGTTGATTTCTTCGCGAGTTTCTTCCAAAGAAAGCCCTGCCCAGTGCGCAATGTCGCCCACATTAACGTAAAATTTCCTTGAACGCTCGTTCGGGTTGTTCGGAGGATTCATTTCATCAAGCAGAATGAAAACGTCCGCAATCCGCGCCTGCAAATCTTTTATCACAAGAATTTTAAATCTTCTGCGCTGGTCATAAATGCGTTTGCAGAACAACTTCAAAAGATTTATCGCAAGAGCCGAATTTCCCGTAACAATCGACTCAAAATTTTCCTTGCTGAATTCAAGGCATTTCACCGACGTTTTCGCCATGCAGGTTGCAGAACGCGGAGAATTGTCAAGAATCGCCATTTCACCAAAAAATTCACCAGGCTTTAAAATATCAAGATTTTTTTCAGTTCCGCGCACATATTTCATAAGCTGAACAGAACCGCGCTGAATCAGATAAAAAGTGTCGCCCGGCTCAAATTCAGAAATAATAACCTGCCCCGGAGCATACTTTTTTGCAAAACGCTCGAACGCCGCAAGTTCAAACTGCCGCAACGCGCCAAGTCCGTCATCCGCCGGCGAAACATATTCCGGCATTCCGCGCTTTTCAATCCAAATCCTGCAGGCCGAAAACAGTTTTTTCACCTGTTCAATATACGGCGACTGCGGAAAACGCTTCAGGTATTTCGCACAGACATCGTAGCAGGAAACAAATTCCTCGTCTTCATAAAAACTTTTTGCAACGGCAAGCATTCCCGTCTGCGGGCTTTCCGGAACTGAATTAAGAATCCGCTCAATTTTCTTGTGAATCTGCCTTAACTGGGCTGAAAAAACCCTCAGCATTTTCATCATAATCTGCTTGTTTCCGCTGAAATTCGTTTCAAATTCCGCAACTGAAAGCGCAATAACCTGGCTGTCCAAAAGAACCGTCGCAGTTTCTTCACGCGGAAAACGTCCAAGCGCGGATTTCACGCCAAAAAATTCACCAGGCTTCACCTGATTTGTAACAGTCGCCTTTGTTTCCGGATCAATTGAAGTAAGAATTATCGTGCCGCTTTGAAGAATATAAATTTTGTCATCCTTGTCATCTTCAAAATAAATAATCGAGCCTTTTGAAAAACTTACTAATTTTGGCATTTTACTCTCCAAATCAGATAATTTCTCAAATTGTACCATAACAAAGCATTTTGTGCTATGCTGAATTTATGATTGATTTGCACATGCACACAACTGCTTCAGACGGACAATACTCGCCAAGGGAACTCGTCTGCAAAGCCGCGGAAAAAGATATGAAAGTCCTTGCGATTACTGACCACGACACAATTTCCGGACTGAAGGAAGGCGCGGAAGCCTGCAAGGAAAAAGAAATAATTTTTGTTCCTGGAATTGAAATAAATATCCAGCGTCCGAACTGCGAATTTCATCTTTTAGGGCTCGGACTGAATTTGAACGGAATTTCAGAAAGCCTGAACAAAGTTCTAGAAAATCTGGTAAAAACACGCCGCGAGCGCAACGAATTTATCGTTTCAAAAATGAATTCTTTCGGAATTGAAGCAACAGTCGATTCAATCCAGGCGGAATTTCCGAACCAAATTCTGGGAAGACCGCATTTCGCAAGCTGGCTGGCAAATCATCATTACGTAAAAAACCGGCAGGCTGCGTTCGACAAATTTCTGGCGCGGGACAGACCTTGGTACGTTGAAAGAACCGGCGCGGATCTTGACGAATCGGTAAAGGCAATTTACGAGTCAGGCGGAGTGCCGGTCATTGCGCATCCGCTTTCGCTTTATCTTTCGTGGTCAAAAATTGAGCCTGTGCTGGCGGATTTTTTTGAGCGTGGCGTAAAAGGAATGGAATGTTTTCATCCGGGCGCAAGAGTTACAGAATGTCTTAGGCTTCAGGAAATCGCAAGAAAAATCGGTTTTTTCGTTACAGCCGGAAGTGATTTTCATGGTGAGAAAGTCCGCGCGGACAGGCGGCCGGGACACACTTGCGGAGGAAAAATCATCGAGGACAAATATTATTTTGAAGAATTAAAGCCTTTTCTGGAAAAACTGCACGAAGAAAAATCAACAATCTCGCCGCACGAATAAATTTTCTTTCCGGCAAAAAATCTGCTGAAAATTCTGTGATTCATTTCAGAATTTGAAAAAAATTTTCTATATAACTAAAGGTTGAATTTCAACCTGAAATTATTTTCAGAAGGTTTTTATGCAGATTTACTCATTTTCCCCGTTTGGCTATGAAGGCTCGCTTGTTACAGTTGAAGTTGACTTAAGGCGCGGAATTCCAGCGATTGATCTTGTTGGACTCGCGGACGGCGCGGTAAAGGAAGCCCGCGAAAGAATGCAGGCGGCAATAAGAAATTCAGGATTCGATTTTCCGCCAGAAAGAATTCTTATCAGCCTTTCACCGGCAGACTTGAAAAAAGAAGGAGCCGGATTTGACCTGCCGATTGCCCTGGCAGTTTTATGCGCAAAGCAAGACAATTCCGAAGAAGAAAATCCAATAAAAGACAACACGCCCGTTTTAATAATGGGAGAACTTGAACTAAGCGGAAAAGTCCGTCCAGTCCGCGGAGTGCACGCCGCAGCAGCAACAGCCGCAACCGCCGGAATAATGAGATGCATCGTTCCTGCCGCAAACGCCGATGAAGCCCGCGAAGTTCCCGGAATGAAAGTTTTTGGAACAGAATCCCTTGAGGAAGCGTTCGCCGCGCTTTCAAATCCGGAAGTTTTTACAGAACGAAAATCCACTGCGCCAAACAAAGAAGACGAAATTCCTGAAAATTTTGAGCTAGTGAACGGCGTTCTTTTTCAAAAAATAACGCCTGAGCTGGAATTTTCAACCATAAAAGGACAGAAAAAATTAATCCGCGCGCTGCAAATAGCCGCCGCCGGAGGACACGATTTAATCGCGGTGGGCGCTCCAGGCTGCGGAAAAACTCTCTGCATTCAGAAATTTCCGGGGCTTCTTCCAGCATTGACAATTGAAGAATCGCAGCCTGTCACAAGAATTATGTCGCTTGCAGGACTTCTTCCCGCAAAACAGCCGCTCGTGCGCGTTCCGCCATTCAGAATTCCTCACCAGACAGCAACAATTGAAGGAATTTGCGGCGGCGGAACATTATGCCGGCCAGGAGAAATTTCTTTAGCGCACAACGGCGTTTTATTCCTAGACGAAGCGGCAGAATTCCGAACGAGCGTCCTGCAAATGCTAAGAGTCCCGCTCGAATCAGGAAAAATCACAATTTCCAGGGCGGGCCGCTCCACAGTTTTTCCAGCCGCATTCCAGCTTCTTATGGCAACAAATCCATGCCCATGCGGAAATTTCGGCTCGGAAACAAAACTTTGCCTGTGCAGCGCGCGTTCAATTGAAATGTACTGGAAAAAACTTTCCGCGCCTTTGCTTGACCGGATTGACATAAGAATTCCTGTGAAAAACGAAATTGAAAGCGGCCTGGAAAATCCTGAAAACCAGGAACGAATTTCAACGCGCGAACTTAGAATTGAAATCGCAAAAGCCGTTCTTACGCAGCGGAAACGCCAGGGCAAAAAAAATGCGCATCTAACGCCGGAAGAAATCGCAAAATTCTGCGGAACAGAGCCGGAAACCCAGGCGATTTTAACAAATTCCGCGGAAAAGTTCGGTTTTTCACCACGGGCAACGGCAAGCTGCCTGAAGCTCGCCCGGACAATCGCGGATATGAGCGGCTCCGAAAAAATCGGGGCTCCCCACATAAAAGAAGCAGTTGAGCTAAGAAAATCCTTCACCAATTTTATGGAAACAGAAATTCCATAAATCTTGAAAATGAATAAATTCTGCCAGAAAATCAATCCAGGTTAAAAAGAAAAGGTCTTGCACAAAACAAGACCTTTTTACCGGAGAAGAGACTTGAACTCTTACGCCATCGCTGACAAAAGATTTTGAGTCTTTCGTGTCTACCATTCCACCACTCCGGCACGTGAGATTTATATTATCAGAATTATAACTCTTTTTCAAGTGCAAACGCTTTGATATAATTTTTTTTAGGAAAATTTATGGACGACATTACAAAGTGCGCAAAAGAAATATTGAAAAAAATCTTCGGCTACGATTCTTTCAGACCGCTTCAGCTTGAAATAATACGAAATTTGCTTTCCGGGAAAGATACCCTCGCAATTATGCCGACCGGAGGCGGAAAATCCTTGTGCTATCAAATTCCGGCGCTTATTTTCAAGGGAATTACAATTGTTGTCTCGCCGCTTATTTCCTTGATGCAGGACCAGGTTTCTTCACTAAAAGAAAACGGTGTTCCCGCGGAATATCTGAACAGCTCCCTGGAATTCAACGAATACATAGAAACTGTGAAAAAACTTAAAAACGGAGAAATAAAACTTGTCTACGTTTCGCCGGAAGGACTTGCCTCTGAAAAAATGATGAATATTCTCCACGAATGTTCAATGCCAATCAGCTGCATAACAATCGATGAAGCGCATTGCGTAAGCGAATGGGGCCACGATTTCCGCCCGGATTATCTTTCAATTTCAAATGCCAGAAAACATTTTCCAAACGCTGTATGCCTTGCGCTCACAGCAACAGCAACCGCATCTGTCCAGCAGGATATCATAAAAAATCTTCAGCTTTTCAATCCGACGGTTTTTACAGCGAGCTTCAACCGGAAAAATATTTTTCTTGAAGTGAAGCCAAAAAGAAACGCGCTGGCACAAGTCATTGAATGTATTGAAAAACACAAGGATGAAAGCGGAATTATCTACTGCCTTTCGCGGAAATCCGTTGATGAACTTTCACAGAAACTGAAAGAAGAGGGCTATTCCGTCCTGAATTATCACGCAGGCCTTTCAGACAAGCAGCGCACCGAAAACCAGAATCTTTTCATAAAAGACAAAGTCCGAATTATTGTCGCAACGGTTGCATTTGGAATGGGAATCAACAAGCCGAACGTCCGTTTTGTAATCCATTACGATATGGCAAAATCCCTTGAAGAATATTACCAGGAAATCGGGCGCGCCGGCCGGGACGGACTTGAATCCCACGCGCTTCTTCTGTACAGTCCGGCAGACATTCACAAAATCAGATTTTTCTTTAGCGATGCCGCTGATCCGGAAAAATCAGAGCATCTTCTTCAGGGAATGATAAATTACGCAAAATCAAGAATTTGCCGGAGACAGAATTTGCTTTCCTATTTCGGCGAAGAATTCAGCTCTCAAACCGTTCCTCCAGAAGAATGTTGCGATATTTGTGCCGCCGGACCAATTGACTTCACCGACGTGACAATTCCAGCCCAAAAACTGATGAGCTGCATTTTCCGGCTGAAACAACGATACGGCTCATCCTACGTAATCGACGTGCTGCTCGGCTCCCGGCAAAAGAGAATAATGGAAAACCACCACAACGAGCTTTCAACCTGGGGAATCGGAAAAGAACTGGAAAAATCCGACTGGTTCGAGCTTACCGACCTGCTGATTGAAAGCGGCTACATTTTAAAAATCGGAGAATACAACGTTCTTGCCGTTTCAAAAATGGGCGCACTGGCTCTTACAAACCGAACGCAGATAAAACTTCCTGTGCAGCTGAATTTCAAGCACCTGATAAACGCGCCGAAGCCAAAACCGGCATTTGTCCTTCACAAAAAGAATGAATTTCTTAGGAATCTTTCAGAAAAAGACGCGGAACTTTACAACACAATAAAAAACTGGAGAAATTCCAGCGCGGAAAAAGAAAACATTCCGCCGTACATTATTTTTGGAGACAAAACAATCGAGGAACTTGTTGAAAAGAAGCCGAAAAACGAGGCGGAACTTCTTACCGTGTTCGGAATCGGAACTGTAAAAGCTGAAAAAATCGGAAGCCAGCTTCTGCGGATAATCGGAGATTTTGACTCCTCCGAGTAAAATAAAAAAGGCTGCCCTTTGCAAAATTAAAAAATTTCCAGGACAGCCTTGATATATGTAAACAGGCTGCGGCTTTGCCATGACCAGCCCGAAAAAAAAGGATTGCCGTTAAGCAATCCTTTAAAGGTGTGGATTGGAGTTGAACCAACCAATGACGGTTTTGCAGACCGATCCCTTACCGCTTGGGTACCACACCAAATGTTTTTGCACTATATCACAAAAAAAAAACTTTGTCCAGCGAAATCACGAAAGTTCAGGTTTTAACTTTAAAATTTCACTCTGAACCAAATTTTTCTCTTCTTCTGTTGAAAAAACAAACTGCTCGGAAGGATTTTTTTCAGTTGAAACAACAAGAATTCTAGAATCAATATTTTTCAGGTCATCTTCTGAGCATTTTAAAAGCGGAAGAGCCGTAATTTTTTCAAGCGGAAGAAAACGGCCGTTTCCAACAAGACCTTTTTCATACAAGCCGCAAAATTTGTTCAAGAAAATTTCATTCAGGCTCATTACACAGCCCAGAACCGCAACAAGACAGACAACCGCATCTGTAAAAAGCCCCAAATCCCTGAGCCAGACAAAAAAAACAAGAAGCGCGGAAAAAATCAGTATCAGAATATTCAGAAAAATAGTTTTCTTCTTAGCCGGAACAACAAGATTTCCAGTTTTTTTCAGCAGGAATTTTATTTTCAGCGGCACAAGAAAAAAAGCAAGCAAACACAAAACAGCCGCGGAAACAACAAAAATCACGCGAAGTTCATAAGAATTCATAAATTTCTCCTTCTCAACGGTTTTGAAGCCAGAAATTCAAGGCTTTTTTCGCAGATTCAAAGGCAAGCGGAAGATTTTCAACGTCTTCTTTTGTGCTGATTTTTCTTGCGGAAAACCCCGAAACTTCAGAATCCTGACCGTGAAGCTTTTTCAGCAGCTCAGAAATATTTCCCGCGCCAGCCGGAATTGACGCAACAAAAAACAAATCGCAGGTTTTGTACGCAATATTTTTGTAAAAATAATCATTCGGAAAACTGCAAAGATATTTCACGCTTTCAGGCTGAACTCCAGTTTCTTCCAGACATTCCCGCGAAACCGCAAATTCCGCCGTTTCATCCTGGTCAACAAATCCGCCCGGCAACGCAAGGAAACCTTTCCGCGGCTCTTTTGCCCGAATTTCAAAAAGCACATTGTTTTCAGCGTCCGCAATTATTGCTCCAACAGCGCTTGCAACATTGTTGTACAAGTCGAATCCGCAGTCCGCGCAGAACCATTTTTTATTATCCAAATAGCGGATATTTTTTCCGCCGCATTCAGGGCAGAAATTAAATTCATTTCCAATCATTTAAAACCCCGCGCCGTAAGCGCATACGACAAAGATTCCGCCCGTTTCAAAGCCTGAACAATAAGCGGAGCGACAAGCGGAACAATTGCCTTGATTTTTCCAAAAAATCCTTTCGATTTTCCAAGCCCGCCGCGGACAAGCTGAGTTTTTACAATGCAGGCAGACTCGTCAAGCAGCAACGGAAGAAAACGAAAAATTATTTCCATTGTAACAAGAATATATTTTGTAGGAATACGCAGAAAACGCAAAGGCGCAAGCAAGTCTGAAAAACCTTTCACCAGCTGAATTTCATCAGTTGAATGGACAAAACCGCAAATCAGGCACAGCGCAGATTCAGTCCGGAGCAGAACTTTCAGGCAATTCACAAGTTTTGAAGGCGTAACCGTAAAAAAACGGAATCCGCAGTAACGAATTTCATCCGGCAAGGCCGGCGCAAAAACCATTTGAAACAGGCAAAAAAACAAAAGAAGCGGAATTATTTTCAGCATTGAAAGAACAAGTTTTTTCAACGGATATTTTGCGCACAAAGCATAGCAAAGTCCCGCGGCGAAAAAAATTCCGCAAGCCACAAGCGGCCGAACCACAAGCGCGGCACAAAAAATTCCAAGAAACAGAAGATATTTCAAAACTGGCGGAAGCTTTCCGACAATCCCTGTTTTTTTTGTTTCCCCGGAAAAGCTGAATTTTTGAATCCGCTCCAGAACAGACAACGCGGAAATCTGGTTCATTTCCGGCAAACCTAAAGGAACTTTTTCATCCGCGACAGAAATATTTTCCGCAGAAAGATTTATCACGCAGTCCGAAAATGCCGCTTCATCGCGCTGGTGTGTGCTGAAAAGCACCGTTTTTCCTTCCGAAGCCAGTTCCTTCATCAAATTCATAACTTTTCCGCGGGATTCGCCGTCGAGCGCAGCCGTAGGTTCATCGAACAAAATAATTTCGGCATCCAGCGCAACAATGCCCGCAACCGCAAGGCGTTTTTTTTCTCCGCCGGAAAGACAGAAAGTCTGGCGGTCAGCATATTTTTCAAAGTCAAGATTGCAGCGGTTCATTGAATTCCTGACAGTTTCCTTCAGTTTTTTTCCACGGATTCCCTTGTTCCTCGGTCCAAAAGCAACATCGTCCGCCGCAAAATTTTCAAAAAGAGCCGCATCGCTGTTCTGCTGGGCAATTACCGGGCGTTCAGTGCAATAAATTTTCCCGGAATCCGCGTTTTTCAAGCCTGAAAGAATTTCCAGCAGCGTTGATTTTCCACATCCGGAAGGTCCGACCAGCGCAACCAGCGAGCCTTTCCGCAAATCAAATGAAATATTTTTCAAAAGCGGAACATTTTTTTTATAGGAAAAATTTATATTCCGGGCCGAAAGAACAATTTCTCTTTCAGCCGGAAGTTTTTTGCCGGAATTCACAGGAAGTTTTTTGCCGGCAAGTTTTTCGACCAGCTTTTCATCGGAAAGAAATTCCTCAGCAGTTCCAGACCAGAAAATTTTTCCACCGCGCATAAAAATCACATCTCTGGCGTGGCGAACCGCCTCCAAATCGTGGCTTATGTGAAGAACCGCAACACCCTTGCTGTTCGCGGAATCAATAAAACTGTACATTTCATCGCGAGATTTCGGGTCAAGCATTGAAAAAGCTTCGTCCAGCACAAGAATATCCGGATCCATCGCAAGAATTCCGCTCAGCGCGACTTTCTGCGTCTGCCCCAGAGATAGGTTCATTGTCTTGTGGTTTGCAAAATCCAGCATTCCGGTTGCGCCAAGACTTTCAATTGCGTTCAGTTCAACCTCGGATTTTGAAAAGCCCAGATTTTCCGGTCCGAATTCCGTGTCCTGAAAAACAATTCCGCAAATAATCTGATCTTTCGGGGACTGAAAAACAATTCCAACCCGGAGATTTTCCTCGATTTTTACCGAGCCGCGCTGCGGTTTGAAAAGCCCCGCAATAATTTTGGCTACAGTGCTCTTGCCGCTGCCGTTTTTTCCCGCCAGAACCGTGTAAGAGCCGTGCTTAAGCTCAAAGCTAACGTTGTCCACAGCCGGTTTTTCAGCATTTTCATAAGAGAAATATAAATTGTTCACTTGAACCGCAGGCATGACGCTATTTTATAAATTTTTTATGCACATTTGCAAGCATCGATTTGTTTCTATTTTGTGGAAAAAATGTGGATAACTTTTTGTCAATATAGTTTTCACCAAAAAAGAGCTTTTTTTTATAAAACCGATTTTTACAAAATTTTCTATTTTCTTATATTATAAATAATTAACTATAATTTTCTATTTTTTATTTAATCTTTTACAACACAAGGAATTAGAAAACAACAAAAAAATAACACACATTGCGGTGGATAACTTGTGCACAATGTGTGTTTGACCAGTTGAAAACAAATTTCTAACCTAAAGAAACTGCGCCCTGCTCATTGATTGCCAGAATTGACTTGCACTCAGAGCAGCGGAAACGGCCGGCGCGGGTCGCACGCAAATGCTTGTTGCACATCGGGCAGGCAAAAACTTTTGGAAAAACGCTTTCCGTTGGCTGCGCGCCCTGATGAAAATAATTCACAGCGTCTTCTGTTGTGTCTTTAATGTTGAAAAACTGCGCAAATCCCAAAAGCTGGAAAACTTCATAAACTTTCGGCTGAATTTCAAGAAGAACGATATCGCCGCCCTTCGGCTTGAGCATTTTCAAAAAAGAAGTGAAAGATCCAATTCCTGTTGAAGAAACATAATTCAAAGCCGAGCAGTTAAAAATCAAATTGATAAAGCCCGCCTCAACAACTTTTGTTATTTTCTTCTGAAAAAAACTTGAATTATAAGTATCAATATAACCATTCAAATAAACCCGAAGACCATTTGGAACAGAATCAATTTTTTCCAGAGAAATCTTCAAGCTGTCATCTTTTTCGTTATCAAAACCAGGAACAATACTATTATTATCGCTCATACCTTGCAGACTCCGTTCATTGCATTCAATCTGTTTATCAGTTTACACCAATTTATATATTAGGTCAAATTAAGAATGTGGAATTAATTTGATTCAATCAATATACTAGCAATTATGAATTTAGACAAAGTTTATATTGTTCTGGATCATCCAGACGAATGCAGAAACATCGGCTCAGCTTGCCGCGCAATGGCAAACAATGACATAACTCACCTTAGAATTGTTGGAAAAAAAGAAAATTACGACACCGAGAAAGTCCACGTCCTTGCGATTCATGCCGCATACATTTACGACAACGCGGAATTTTTCGATTCAATTACGGAAGCAACAAAAGACTGCTCAATCGCAGCCGGAACAACACGAAGACGAGGACAAAATAGAAAAGGAAAACTGCTGCTGCCGGAGGAATTTGCTGAAATCGCAAAAAAACACACCGGAAGCAGCAATGAAAACGGCGCGAACATCGCAGTTGTTTTCGGAAATGAACGCACCGGGCTTACCGATCCGCAGCTGAAGGAATGCACTCTGGGGGTTACAATTCCTTCAAGCAACGATTTCGGCTCGCTGAACCTTTCGCACGCAGTGCAGATTATCGCGTATCACCTTTTCAGGGCAAAGAACGCAAATTTAACCGGCTACACTCCGCTTTCGCTGGAAAGGCTCGACAAAACCGTCGCGGTAATCGCTGACAATCTGCAGAAAATCGGTTTTTTCAAAATTGCCGGGCGCCAGGACATGGAAACTTTCTGGAGAAGCGTGCTTTCCCGCGCAGCTCTTTCAGAAAGCGAAGCCCAGTATATTGAAAAGATTTTCAACAAAGCGGCAGGACTTTCAGGCAAAAATTAAATCATCCGGTCCGATGATTTTCTTATGCTCTCCGCGGACAGAACACGTCAAGGCCAGGCAATATTCAAGTTCCCGGACGTTTCCTGTCCACTGCTTTTCCTTCAGCGCGTCAATTGCTTCTTTTGTAAAAACAATTGATTCAAAACCGTTTTCCAGCAGAAAATTTGAAACAATCGCGTCAATATCCTCTTTTCTGGAATTCAACGGCGGAATCGAAAGAATTTTTCCTTTCAGCCGCTCGTAAAAATCCCTGCGGAAAAGCCCGCGTTTTATCAGGTCCTCCAGATTCACGTTCGTTGCGCTTATAATCCGCACATCGGAATAAGTTTCCTTTGTTGAGCCAACCCTGCAGAAACATCCGGAATCAAGGAATTTCAAAAGTTTCGCCTGAACCGGCAGCGGAATTTCTGAAACTTCGTCAAAAAGCACAGTTCCTCCATCCAGCTCCTGCAGAATGCCTTTTTTATCTTTTGCGCCGGTAAAAGCCCCGGAAACCGAGCCGAACAGCTCAGCCTCGGCAATTTCTGGCTGAATGCAAGGCATATTTATTCTTCTGAAGCATTTTCCTTTCCGCATGGAAATTGAATGAATCAGTTCCGCCGCAAGAGTTTTTCCAGTTCCAGACTCGCCCTCCAGAATCAAAGGCAAATCAGTTTTCCCAAAAGCGTAAAAATTGCTTCTTAAAGATTTTGCAGAAAACGAAGAGCCGGCGAAACGGCGCAAAGTAGGCGGAAGAACCTCAGATTTTCTTTCCGCGGCGACAGAATTCGAACTTAAGAAAAATTCCTTCAAATGATTTAAAACAACATCAGAATCACACGGAAACGGCAAAACTTTGAGCTTTAAATTTCCAAAATTGCACAAGAATTTAAAATTAGACTGAGCGGATTCAATAAAAAAAACTTTTTGTAATGAAATATATTTCTCGCTAATAAAAAAATCAATTTCACTGGACGAAGAAAACGACGAAAAATCAATAATTGCCAATGAAACTTGATTTTGTTCACTTTGCTGGATGCATTCTATGAACAAACCTGCGCTTGAATAAACTTTCAGCGGACATTTTCTGTTGATTATTTTTTCAAAAAAAACAACAACTTCCGCCCTCTTTGAAATCAAAGAGATTTGCGACAAACTGACCGAAATCAAATTGCCCCTCCCTAGGCAACCTCTTTTCCCCAGACAAGATAATCACCTCTACTTTTTTAAAATTTTATAGAACAACAATGTGAGCACATATTTAATAAATGGGAGAACAAGAAAAATTTTGAAGGGATTTCTGATAATTTCGTGGAAAATCTCATGGCCGCGCTCAAAAGTTTTTTCGTCCACCCTTTTTATGCGTTTTGAAAAAATTCCAAACGCGTCACGGTAATAAATAAAAATGCTTGATGAAAACTGATTTCTGCGCTTGTACGACCAGCAGTTTTTTTCCTTGATTCCTTCGCTCACAAGCACAAGCGAAGGTGAAGATTTGTAAATTGACTGGACAATATCGTTTTCCATACTTTTAGGATAATAGCCAACATAACGCCCGACAATCCGAAGGCTTGGATAAGTCGCGCGGAGATTTTTTTCCGCAGAATGCAAGGTCTGGCCGCGCGAACCAAGAAGATAAAGGCTTTTGAAATGCGAATCAAGAACTGAAAGAATATTTATGACCGCCGAAAACGGATTGTACCTTACCGGAATTTCTTTTTTCAGGAAATTTGCGCCGAAAATAATGCTTTTTGAAATAGGAATCACCAGATCCGCGTTGTTCACGCAATCCTGAAATTCCCCGCGGCGGCGAGCCTTGAGCAAATCCCAGATTGAAAGAAAAACAATCTGCTTTGTTCCTGGTTTTGCCAGAAGCTCAAGAATTTCGATTTCCAAATCTTCGGGGCGAAGAATATCAACCGGCACATCTAAAATCTTAATTCGTTGCACACCCATAGTTTCCTCTATTTTATCCTACAATTCTACTGATTTAACGCAGACTGAACAGCGGCAATTCCATACAAAGCGGCTGTTTCACATCTTAAAATGTTGCCAGGAAAATGAACTGCGCAGAATCCGCCGGCAGAAAGCAAATCTATTTCCCCCGGAGAAATTCCGCCTTCGCAGCCAACAGCAACAGCGGCTTTTTTGATTTTTTTATTCTGAAGAACTTCTTTCAGCGGCACAGATTTTTCACTTCGTTCCCAAAGCGCAACCGCGGCAGATTCTTCATCAGATGAAAGCGAAGATTTTTTTTCCTGCCAGAAAGAAACCGCCTCCTCTGTGGAAAGCGGCTCCAGAATTTCCGTTTCAACGGGCGAGCCGCTTTGCTGACGAGCCTCGCGCACAATCCGGTCAATCCGCTCTTTTTTTGAATGTTGCATTGAAAGAACATTCTGCTTCTGGGAAAATTCCCCGCAAACAGGAACAATATATTTCACGCCGCATTCCGTCGCCTGTCTTATAATCTGCTCCATTTTTGCGGGCTTTGCAATATACTGAAAAAGAAAATATTCAATATCCGGGCAGGAGATTTCAATTTCTTCAGCTTTTGTGCCGCGCGTAACCCCGGAATTTTCACCGGCAGACGAATTTCCGCAGACCTGAACCAGGATTTCCCTTGAATTTTCATCAACTGAGCAAACTGTTGTGCTCCGCAAGGTTCCGTCCGCAAAACGAACTGAAAGCATATCTCCAGATTTCACCCGGAGAACTTGCCTTAAATAGCGGAAATCTTTTCCACAAATGCGGAGCAATCCTTTTTTGTCTGGAAATTCTGAAGAAATAAACTGCCGCATTATTCAGCCTTTGCTGGATTTTCCGTTTCTTCCGCGGATTTTGCCGCTTCAGCTTCAATCTGAAGTTCCTTCAACGTTTTTGTGGACTGAACCAGTTTTTCAAAATCTTCCGTGGTGCTTAAAAGCTCAAGAGCCGCATTCAGCTGGATGTCGTAGTCAAGGTCGTAAAGCGCGGCTGGTTTTGTACGGTTAACTTGAATCCGCACAATCCGGCGCAGAAGCCTGGAATCAAGGTTGAACTGTTTTTTCAGTTCCTCCGCATACAAAGCGATTTCCTCTTCGGACATTTCAGGATGCTCTTCAACATAAGGCGCAACCACGTCCGCTTCAAGCAAGGCTGAATAATTTTTCTCATCTTCCTCGGTGAGTTTTGGATAAAGAACTTCCTTGTCAGGCAGAATTCCCACTTTGTCAATATTTGTGTCGCTCGGAGTGTAATAGCGGGCCACAGTCATTTTCACTTCTTCGTTTGCGCCAAGCGGAATAACCTGCTGAACAGAGCCTTTTCCGTAGCTTTTTGCGCCGACCAGGTACGCAAGGTGATTGTCCTTCAGCGCGCCGGCAACAATTTCAGACGCGCTGGCAGAACCCTGGTTTATAAGAACAACAATTGGAACTCCGCGAAGCTCGGTTTTTCCTTTGCTTGCGTTGTAAACCGCATTTTCAAAGTCAAGGCGGCTTTTTGTAGTCACAATCGGGCCTTCATCAATAAATTTGTCCGCGACGGCAACCGCGCTTGTAATCAGTCCGCCCGGATTATCGCGCAAATCAATAATCAGACTTGAGAAATTCTTATCTTTCTTGAAAAAATCAAGCGCTTCCTGAACGCGTTCCGGAAGTTCTGGAGTAAACTGAATCAGGCGCATATAACCTGTGTTTCCAATCATTCCATATTTCACGGTAGGAATTTCAATCAGCGCGCGCACCAGCTCCACCGTAAACTTCAAATTTTTACCGCGCAGCACAGTAACTTTAACAGGCTCGCCGATTTTTCCGCGCAAATGCCCCAGAACTTCCTGCATTGTCATTTCAGGAGTCGGCTCGCCGTCAATTTCAATAATATAGTCGCCGGAAAGAATTCCTGCCTTCGCGCCCGGAGTATCTTCAATCGGGGAAGCGACTTCAACATAAGCCGGCTTTTCAGGCTTTGACTCAACCGGCTTGGAAATGGAAAGCCCCACGCCGCCGAAAGAGCCGTTCGTTGTGTCGGAAAGGTCGCGGATTGTCTCCTCGTCAAGGTAGGAAGTATAAGGGTCGCCAAGAGAATCCATCATTCCCTTCATCGCGCCTTCGTAAAGGACCTGCGGGTCAACTTCGTCAACGTAATTCTGCAGAACAAACTGGAACATCGAGTCGAATTTATTCAAATATGTAAATTTTCTGGAGCCATTGGAATTTGCGGATGACTGGGCGAAGCACTGGGAAGAACAAATAGATATCGCCAAAAACGAAACAAACAAATTCAGCTTACGTTTAATATTTTGCACTGTTAACTTCATAAAAATATTATATCACAAAATTATTTCTTTTTATATTGCATACGACGATGAAAATGTTTAAAAACACATCTCATCTGTGTTATAATAGATTTATGCAAATTCTTCCTATAGCAAGTGGAAAAGGCGGAGTTGGAAAAAGCCTTTTGTCCGCAAACCTGGCAATCGCGCTTGGCCAGGCCGGAAAAAAAGTTGTTTTGTGCGATTTAGACCTTGGAGCCTCGAATCTTCATCTTGCAATCGGACAAAATGTAAAAAACAGAAGCATCGGGACTTATCTTACAGAAAAATCTGAATTCAAAGATATAATTGAGCCTACTGAATACGAAAACGTAAGTTTCATCGCGGGAGACAGCCAGATTCCAGGCCTTACCAGCCTAAAAGCCGCGCAGAAAGCAAAGCTTCTTAGGAATTTCAGGAGCATCGACGCTGATTTTCTGATTCTTGACCTTGGAGCCGGAACGCATCAAATCATTCTGGATATGTTTCTTCAGTCGCCGCAGGGAATTCTTATCACCGCGCCGACTGTAACGGCAACGCTGGACGGATATCTTTTCCTGAAAAACTGTGTCTTCAGGCTTATGTATACGACTTTCAAAAAAGGAACTGCCGGACACGAGCTTCTTGAGCAGGTCCGCAAAAATTCCCAGCAGATGAAAAGCCTTTACATTCCGCAGATTACCCAGGCTCTGGAAAAAACTGATCCGGACGGAACCAAACTTTTCAAGGCACGAATGGAGCAGTTCTGTCCGAGGCTTGTGCTGAATATGATTGAAGACCCGAAAGACGCAGCTAGCGCAAGCAGAATCCGCAACTCATGCAAGCAGTATCTTGGGCTGGAAATCGACTATCTTGGGCTGATGTTCCGCGACCAGCTTCAGGAAAAAGCGCTTTCTTCAAGGCTTCCTGTAATAATTTACAAGCCGAAAAGCGTTCTTTCGCAGGCAATCTACAGAATTTCCGAAAAAATTATTTCCGCGGAGCCCAGATTTTTCGACAAAGCGTTCTCAAATGCAATTGACACGGCCGGTTCTTTTGACAAAATAAACGATGAGGCGGCGGAAGATTTCGCGCTCAAACTTTCGGGAATCGACGATTTAATTGGAAGCGGCCAGCTTTCAACCGGAGAACTGATTGAAATGATAAAAACCCAGAACTATGAAATCACTCAGCTGAAAAAAGAAAATATTCTTTTAAAATCAAAAATTGTAAAAGCCGCTCAACAAGGCTTTAAACTTTAAGGACGAAAAAATGTTTCTATTTATCAATTATCCTTCGTGGATTCATCCTGAAATTTTCCCTGGAGTTCCTGTTCTTGGTCTTCTGCGCTGGTACGGGCTTATGTATATTTTTGCGTTTGCAACAGCCTACGCCGTGCTGAAAAAACAGCAGAAAGAAGGTTTGCTCGATTCTCCGGGCTGCAAAGCGACAGAAGATGAGCTTTTCAGTTTTATTACTTACGGAATTATTTTTCTTCTGATTGGCGCGCGCGTTTTTTCTGCGTTTGTTTACGACACAAGCGGAATTTACAGGCAAAAGCCGTGGCTTATCTTCTGGCCGTTCAATTCCAGCGGACAGTTCACCGGGCTTGCCGGAATGAGCTACCACGGCGGCGTAATCGGCGGAATTATCGGAATGGTTTTATGGTGCGTAAAATCAAAAAAATCATTTCCAAAATGGAGCGACGCAATGGTCACGGCAATTCCGCTTGGCTACACTTTCGGACGTCTTGGCAATTTCCTGAACGGCGAGCTTTACGGCCGCATTACAACTATGCCATGGGGAATGGTTTTTCCAGACGCAGAACGTTTTTCAGGCTCGCTTGAATGGGTTCAAAATTTTGCGGAAAAAATCGGGCTTCCTATAACCGGTTCCCTGGTGAATCTTCCGCGGCATCCAAGCCAGATTTACGAAGCTTTTCTTGAAGGAATTGTCCTCTGGCTGATTCTGTGGTTTTTGCGCAAACACAAAAAATGGGACGGAATGATGGGCGCAGTCTATCTTTCAGGCTACGGATTTTTCCGCTTTATAATAGAATATTTCCGCGAGCCGGACGCTGACTTAGGCTACAGAATTGCAGCAGACGCTTCCGCTCCGATTTATACAAACACATCGCTTTTAAATTTTTCAACAGGTCAAATTCTTTGCTTTCTTATGATTTTAGGCGGAATTTTATACGGACTTGCAACATTTTTAATTGCAAAAAAACGAAATTCAACACAAACCAGAGGTTAATCAATGGCTTACGAAGTAACAGCAACCCGCCGCCGGCCACAGAAATTTGAAGATCTTGCCGGACAGGAATTTGTTGCGGAAACACTTAAAAATTCAATAAAAACAGGACAGATTGCCCACGCATATCTTTTCACCGGACCACGAGGATGCGGAAAAACTTCCACCGCGAGAATTCTTGCAAAATCCTTGAACTGCCAGAATTCAGACGGACCGACCTGCACGCCTTGCGGAACCTGCGAATCCTGCAAAGCGATAACGAACAGCTCAAGCATGGACGTAATCGAAATTGACGGTGCTTCCACAAACTCCGTGAACGACATCCGCCAAATCCGGGACGAGCTTATGTTTCCGCCTTCAAGCTCGCGCTACAAAATTTATATAATTGATGAAGTCCACATGCTTTCAACAGGCGCATTCAACGCTCTTCTAAAAACAATTGAAGAGCCGCCGGCTCACGTGATTTTTATTTTTGCAACAACAGAGCTTCAGAAAGTTCCAGCGACTATAAAATCAAGATGCCAGCAGTACAATTTCAGGCTTGTTTCCACTGAACGGCTGAAAAATCTGCTTGCCGACGCTTGCCGGGAAATGAACATTCAGGCCGACGACGAGGCGCTTTACTGGATTGCAAAGGAATCCGGCGGCTCAGTGCGCGACTGCTACACGCTTTTTGACCAGATTGCGGCTTTCAGCGAAGAACACATAACTTATGACAAAATCAGGGATAAGCTCGGACTTTTGGGCGTGGACCGGCTGAACTCAATTTTTGAAGCCTGCGTTCAAGGAAAATCCGAAGAAGTTCTTGCGCAGCTGGACGAATTTCTTCAGTCAGGAATTTCTATTGAGCAGCTGATTTCAAACAGCACCGAATATCTTAGAAGCCTTTTGCTTTTAAAAAACGGAATCCAGAAGGAAAGTCTTCTTGGGCAATCGCCTGAACGGTACAGCCAGACTGTTCTGAGCTCGTGGAATTCGATTCAGACGGAGCGCGCCGTTTCAATTTTCCTGCAGCTTTACCGCGACATACGATATTCAATTTCACCGCGCTACGAGCTGGAGCTCGCTTTTTCAAGACTTTGCTGGCTTGCGCAATACGTTTCTCCAAGCGAAGTGAAAACCGCAATCGACCAGGCAAAAAATCTGCTTATGTCTTCAAATTCAAACGCGGGTTCAAATTCGTTCCAAAATTTCGGAGCAGCAAAACCTGCGGAAAGCGCGCATAATTTTTCCCCTGAAAACAAAACGCTGGAATCAACGATGCAAACAAACGGCAGAGCGGAAAATGCAATTTCGTCTGGGCAAAATATTGACGGCGCGAGCGGCTCAAAAAATCCAGCGGCTTCCCCAGCTTTCCAGACTTTTCCATCCGCCCCAGCTTCTGCCAGCCCAGCAGTTTCTTCAGGCACAACGCCAGCCGGAATGAGAACTTTTTCAGAACTGACGCAGAACAAGGAGCAAAACGCAAGCCCTTTTTATAATGGCGGAGCTCTGCCGCCCAAAGAAACAGAGCAGGCGCAAAATTCTTTCAGCGGCAGCCCGGATGATTTTGAAAACTTTGAAAACAGCGAATACCCGGAACCGGATTACTCAGACGATTCCCCGGATTTTAGCGGAAGTTCCGCTCCGGAGCAATATTTTTCGGGCGCAAGCCGGGAAGAAACTATCGCCGCTTCATACGACGAGCAGGATGCGGCGGAAAACAGCCCGATGGAACAGTTTTCTTCGGAAAAAATTCACCAGAGCGACGTGCTTTTCACTGCGCCGGACGGTTTTTCAATCACGGTTGGAAAACTTTACAGCACAACTGTCGCGGAACTTTCAACAACAAATCCGCTGCTTAGCTCCGCATTGATGCAAACCGGCGAATGGATATTGAAAGAAAATAAAATTTTCACGACAATTGAATCGGAATTTCAAAGAAATACAATCGTCAACGGGCTTTCGCAGCTGAAATCAGCCCTGAAAACTTTCTGCCACGCCGATGTTGACTTTGAAATTTCCCTGAAACAGAAGGAAGAGCAAAAAACTGAACAAATTGAACTGCCAAACCAAGTGAAAATTCTTGTGAACGCTTTTAAAGGAAGCGTTGTTGGCGGGAAAAAATAAAAAGGAAGAAAAATGTTAAATCCATTCGATTTATTGAAAAATTCTGCCGCGCTGAAAGAACAGGCTGAAAAAATCCAGGCTGAAATGGCGGCTCTTACTGCGGAAGGCTCGGCCGGCGGAAAAATGGTCACCGTAAAAATCAACGGAAAATTTGAAATGCTTGAAATCCATCTTGATCCGCTCTGCGTTGACAACCGCGACGTAAAAATGCTGGAAGATCTTATTCTGGCGGCGCACCGCGATGCAATTTCCAACATTCAGGAAAAAATCAAGGAAAAATCAAGTTCCATGCTCGGCGGACTGAATATTCCTGGAATGGGAATTTAAAATGAGCGTAATTGACGAGCTTACCGCAAGTTTTTCACGGCTTCCTGGAATCGGAAAAAAAAGCGCGTCCAGAATCGTGAACCATCTTTTGAAAGCGGACTCTATTTTCGTCCAGAATTTTTCAAGGCAGATTGGCGAGCTTCAGCAAAAAATAAAGCCTTGCTCAGTCTGCGGATTCTGGACGGAAACTGATCCATGCCCAATCTGCTCAAATCCGCTGCGCGACAAAACGATAATCTGCGTTGTGGAACAGCCTCAGGATGTGCAGACAATTGAAGGAACCGGAAATTTTTCAGGACTTTACCACGTTCTTGGCGGAGTAATTGCGCCGCTGGAAGGAATCGGGCCGGACCAGCTGAATATTGCAAGCCTTATGGGAAGAATCCAAAGCGGCGGCACAAAAGAAATTATTATCGCAACAAACCCGACTTTTGAAGGCGACGCGACTGCGATGTATCTGCAGAAACTTCTGAACGAACATTCAGACGTAAAAGTCACCAGGCTTGCCACAGGAATTCCTGTAGGCGGAGACCTGGAATACGCCGACAAACTTACGCTTGCCCGAAGTTTCCGCGGAAGAACAACGTTTTAGCCCTGCCGCTGAAAACAGAGGCAAGGCCGGAAAATTATTTCAACGAATATTCAACTGTTGTAACAACGCGGATATTCTTTTTTTCTTCAAGACCGACTGCCGCATCATCAATTGAAAAAAGGCCCTGCGTGGCTTTCTTGATTTTTCCAACTTTGCTTTTGGAATCGTGCGCAAACTGCTCTGCGGCGAGCCGCGCATTTTCAGTGGCCTCGGCAATCATTTCAGGCTTTATGCTGTTCAGTCCGGTGAATTCATACGAAACGTTCGAACCGTAATCCTGCTGAATCGCAACGCCTTCTCCTGTCAGCTTAAGGGAATCAGCCTGCGCTTCCTTTACAACAGAAACTTTTGCCGTCCGCACAAGAATTGTTTCCTGCGCAAGATAATTGAACATCATTTTTTCGTGGTCAAGATAAGGATTAACAGTGTTGTCAGTAATTTTTGGAGCCTGAATTGTGTAATCTTCCGAGGTCAATCCGTGGCTTTCCAGGAATTTTGCAACTATCGAAGATTTTTTCACAATTTCCGACTGAATATTCTGAAGGCTGTTGCTTCCAACCGTAAAAGTAATCGGCCAAACCGCCAAATCCGCATCAACTTCGCGCTCCGCAAGTCCGCGGACTGTAACAGAACGGTCCTGCTTCACAATTTTTGTCATTCCGGAAGCCATAATCCCGGCGGCAAGAACAATCGCAACACACAAAGTAATATTCGCTTTCATTTTTTCCTCCATTTTATTTTTTCAGCTTGTTATAAAGTTTTATGAGCAATCCGACTTTTCCGAACAAAAGCCAGAAAAGAAATGCCAGAACCGCAACAAGCGGAATTCCGCAAATAACTATATAGAAGCAAACCGCAACAAATCCGCCGAAATATGAAATAATATTTGAAACAAAATGGCGGAATCCGTTGCCTAAGTCCGGAAGCTCAAAACCGCCACTCGGAGTCGCCTTGTAAGGAAGGCTTGCGTAAATGCTGATTGTTGAAAAATCAATCTGAGAGGAAAGCCGCTTGAACCTTCCTTCCATTGATTCAATTTCAGACTGAACTGAATTCAGCTCCGACTCGACTTTTAAAATATCCTGCATTGAATTGGCCTGCTTCAGATAACCGTTGAGCTTGTCGCGGAGAATTTTCTTTGTGGCAAGCCTTGACTGCAAATCGTAAAACTGCTCTGAAACATCCTGCGCTGAAATATTTTTGTTTTTTACAGTTCCAAGCGTTCCGGCGGCTTCCATTGCGGCATCGAATTTTTCTGAAGGAATACGCGCTGTGTAGCTGGAATTTTTCTCGCCGTTATTTGAATTTGAAATGTATCCGCCAAATTCCTTGACCCAGTTTTCAACTGCGGCCCGAGTTTTTTCAAGGTCGGAAACTTCAAGTGAAAGATCGCCGTTGCGAATAAGCTTGCGTTCAACGCCTGTTTCAGCAGCGAAACCGGTGCTGTTTGAATTTCCGGAGAAATTTCTTTCCACAGCGCCGTTCGACGCCATTTTTTTAGACATCGCAAGCCGCGGAGCTTCAATGGAATCAGCGTACATCGGGGCAGATTCTTCCGCCGCGAAATCATAGGAAATTGCCGATTTTTTTGAACATCCGGCAAAAACAACAAAAGTTAAACCAAAAAATAGTCCAATAATCTTTTTCATACTTCTAAAATAAACAAAAAACGCTGTAGTTACAAGATTTATCCGCGCGGAAGATTTAATTTTGCACAAGACGCGAATGTTTTTCTGGTTTCTGATTCCCTAGGTTTTGCCCGCGTGCAGGAAGGGGCAGGCGAAAATGTTGAGGAACGAAACAGTTGAGCCGAGGGGAAGGCTTTCCCCTTTAAAAGCAAATCTGGAAAGGACTTTGCAGGCTGGCGCGTTTTATGCTCCAATTGAAAAACAGGCGCAAATTCAGTATATTTTTTTTATGGATTTATTAAAGAAACTTGAAGAATGTGAAAACCGATACAAGGTTGTTCAGGAAATGGTTTTGGATCCGAACCTTGTAAAAGACCAGAAAAAATACAAAGACACGATGCGCGAGAACGGCTATCTTTCTGAGCTGAGCGAACTTTATGCGCAATACAGAAAAGTTTTGCAGGGAATCAAAGACGCAAAGGAAATGATTACTGCGGAAGACGATGTTGAAATGAAGGAAATGGCGCGAGAGGAGCTGAAATCGCTTGAAGAAGAGCAGCCGAAACTCGAAGAGGAAATAAAACTGAAGCTTGTTCCGCCGGATCCGCTTGATGAAAAAAATATTATTCTTGAAATCCGTTCTGCGGCTGGCGGCGACGAGGCTACGCTTTTTGTGCGCGACTTGTGGGAAATGTACTGCCACCTGGCTGACCGCAAGGGCTGGAAATACGAAGTCATGGAGCAGCAGGAAACGGAAGTTGGCGGTTTCAACAAGATTGTAACTTCAATAAGCGGAAAATTTGTGTACGGAACTTTGCGCTGGGAATCGGGCGTTCACCGGGTTCAGCGCGTTCCTGCAACTGAATCGCAGGGGCGGCTTCAGACTTCAACTGCGACCGTGGCGGTTTTGCCGGAAGCGGAAGAAACTGAAATTGAAATAAAGCCGGGCGATGTCCGCATTGATGTTATGCGCGCGGGCGGCCCTGGAGGTCAGTGCGTAAACACAACGGACTCGGCGGTTCGGCTTACTCATATTCCGACTGGAATTGTTGTAATCCAGCAGGATGAAAAATCACAGATAAAAAATAAGGAAAAGGCGTTCCGCGTTTTGCGGGCAAGACTTTTTGACCTTGAAGAAAGCAAAAAACAGGCTGAACGCGCGGCGGCCCGCTCAAGCATGGTTGGCTCTGGAGCGCGCTCGGAAAAAATCCGAACGTACAATTATCCGCAGGACCGCGTTACTGACCACAGAATAAACTACAGCCAGCACAATCTGCCGGCGTTTATGATGGGCGATATGGATGCAATGCTTGACGCACTGAACGTTTACGCCAAGGAAGAACAGCTGAAGGCGGACATTACAACGCTTGGAAACGACTGATTTTGACAATTCAAGAATTTAAAAAAGCTTCCATCCGGGAACTGAAAAATTCACCGAGCGCAAGCCTTGATGTGAATGTTTTTCTGGAGCATTGCCTGAAACAAAGCAAAACCTGGCTTTTGACTCATCCGGAAGAAAACCTGAGCGCGGAACAGCTTCTCTGGCTTTCAGAGACGGTTGAAAAGCGCAAAACGGGGCTTCCGGTTGCGTACATCACCAGGCGGAAAGAATTTTACGGCTACGATTTTATTGTTTCGCCGGATGTTCTGATTCCAAAGCCGGACACGGAAATTCTTGTGGAAAAAGCAATTGATGAAATTGTTGCAAAAATTGAATTCCGACCGGAAATTATTCTTTCTGTATGCGATATGTGCGCCGGGAGCGGCTGCGTAGGGCTTTCGGTTCTGAAGGCGCTGATTGAAGAATATAAAATTCCTTCTGAAAAACTCCCGAAATTCACTTTTGCAGATATAAGCGCCGAGGCTTTGAATATTGCCAGGCAGAACGCAAAAAATCTTCTCCCTCAAACTGAATTTGAAGAGCTGCGTTTTGTGCAGACCGACTTGTTTTCGGAGATTCCGTTCACTTTCGACTTGATTCTTTCAAATCCGCCTTATATTCCTGCCGAAATGGTTGCGGAACTTTTAAAGGACGGAAGAAACGAGCCCAGGCTTGCGCTTGACGGCGACATCGGTTCTTTTGGCGAGCCGACCGGCAAAAACGACGGGCTTGGAATAATCCGGCGGCTGGTTCCTGAAAGCTACGGGCATCTTGCGCACAACGGCGTTCTTATTATGGAAACCGGCGAATACAACGCAAAGGAAACAAAAATTCTTTTTGAGCAAAATGGCTTCAGATGTGCAAAAATCTTCCAGGATTTGGAAGGCCAGGACCGCAATGTTTACGGAATAAAATAACTCGCGCTGCGCAATGCCACGAAAAAGAGCCGAGCCTCGATTTTTTTTAAGATTCAACTTTAATTTCCGGATGTGGCAAGGATTGGAAGGTCTGGCGAAGCCAGTTCGTGCGCACGGCAAGATTTTTTTTTGCCGGCAAGCCGCTTGTATCTGCCGCTGAGTCCATTATTTTGAAAAGCGAATTTCAAGCGCAGGAATGAAGGCGGAAGCCGGAAACCTGGAAAGCCTGTTTTTGGTTGGCAAGCCAACCAAAAGCCACCCAGAAGATAAAAATTCAAAATTTACGCTACAATTCTGCTTCCTGAACACAGAAAAATGTAATTCCTTCGCTGGAAAATTTTTCTTTAACGGCGGAAATCACGGCTTTCGCTTTTTTTGCCTCGCTTTTTGAAAGGTACGCAAAAAGCACGAAATTCTGTTCCGGCCAGGTCGTTGTGCCCAGCTTTTTTGTGTGTCCGCCACGCCCCTGAACCGTTGGAATAACAGTATATTGAATTTCCGGCAGTTCCTGTTCAAGAAGCTCCGTTATGTCTTCCTGCACTGACTGGTTCGCAATAATTTCAATTCGATAATTCATTTCTTCCGGCATAAAATCTCCTACTCGGTATATTCAATTTTTATTTTTGAGCGCGATGTGTTTTTCTGGTTTTTCATTACAATTGAATACAAAACTGGAATTACAAGCAACGTTACAAATGTTGAAGAAGTCAGTCCGCCAACAACCGCGATTCCAATCGGCTGAACCATTCCCGCCATTCCTTCTGTTGCAAAGCACATTGGAAGCATACCAAGGATTGTGGTCAAAGTCGTCATTAAAACCGGACGCAAGCGGCTTACTCCAGCCTGAAGGCACGCTTCCATAAGCGGAATATCACGGCCACGCAAAAGGTTTGTGTAGTCAACAAGAATAATTCCGTTGTTTACAACTATTCCGACCAGCATAATCAGTCCGACCATGGACATAATTGAAAGAGGCTGGTTTATTATTTTGTAGAAGAACACAACGCCGATAATCATAAACGGAATTGTGGCAAGGTTTATAAGCGGCGCTTTGAAAGATTCGTAGGTTGCCGCCATAACTCCGAAAACCAGGATAATCGCAAGCACAATGATTGCCATGTACATTTTCATCTGGTCTGAAACGTCCGCCCACGAGCCTTCGTAGCTTACTGTAACGCCTTCTGGAATGATGAATGAATTTGCGATTCCTTCGCGGATAGAATCTTCAACAAGGTTCGCGTTTTTTTCAGAAACAATTGAAGCTGTTACGTGAACAATTCTTGTCTGGTTTTCACGGCGGATTGAAACCGGGCCTAGTCCGCGCTTCAGCGTTGCAAAATTTGAAACCGCGACTTTTCCGCTGCTTCCGTTCACATACATTGACTCCAAATCCACAACATTTTTGCGGTCTTCCGGCTTGTACATAACAACGACATCATATTCTTTTCCGTTTTCGCGGTATTCGGTGCTTGTAACGCCGTTTATCGCGTAGTTAATTTCACGTGCGACTGAAGTAACGTCAACGCCGAAAGCGTAGGCTCGGTCGCGGTCAATGTCAACTTCAACCTGAGGAAGACCACGCTCTGTGTCAATTGAAGGCTCGCCGATATCCGGGATTGATTCCATAACCGCCTTGACTTTATCCGCAACATCAAGAGCCGCGTCCAAATCATCTGAACGGATTGCAATGTCAAGGTCATCGCCTGTCATCTGGCCGCGCATTCCGGCATTAAAACTGAATGAAGCGCCTGCAAAATCATTGAAATGAGCGCGGAGCTTCTGCTGAATCGTCTGCGCATCGTCAATCTGCGCTGATGATTCTGGAAGCCGGATCTGAATATTCGCCTTGTACGTAGCGGAACTTCCAGCTCCACGACCGCTCGAGCCGACTGTTGTTGTAAGATATTTGTAGCCTTTCACTTCATCTTTTATGATTTTTTCAAATTCTAGCGCAACTGTTTTTGTGTCTTTCAGCGGAGTTCCAATCGGCATTGTAATATTCAACGTTACAGAATCATCGTTTCCGTTCGGCATCATATTCACGCGCATTGTTGGAATAAGCGCAACCGCAACAATCAAGAATCCAACGGCAATCACAAGAGTAACTGCCCTGTATTCCAGCGCGGCTTTCAGAAGTTTTTGATAAACATTTGTCACAGCCTGAATCGCTTTTTCAAATGCTCCGTAAAGAACTTTGAAGAATTTTGATTTCACAGGCTTTTCATTTCTGTTTGTAAGCGGCAAAAATACACCGGCAAGAACTGGAACAAGGAAAATCGCAACAAGCAAGGATGAAATAAGCGCGATTACGATTGTAAAAATGATTCCCTTGAACATCTGTCCCATCATTCCAAGTTCTTTCATATACAAAAGGAACGGAACGAAAACACAGATTGTTGTAAGGTTTCCGGAAATTACCGAAGAAATCATCTCCTGGGAGCCAAGAATCGCCGCAATTTTAGGCTTTGCGCCGCGCATTCGGTAGCTGTAAATATTGTCAATCATAACGATTGAAGCGTCTACAATCATTCCGACACCAAGAATAAGACCTGTCATCGTCATCATATTCAAAGTGATTCCGGCAAAGCTCATTGCAAGCAAAGTGATTATAATTGAAAGAGGAATTGAAATTCCAATGATAATTGTCGACTTGAAATTCTGAAGGAAAACAAAAAGAACGATTACGGCAAGAATCAGACCTTCAACGGCGGATTCAACAAGAGTATTTATTGTCTCACGGATTGAATCTGTGTCGTCCTGAAGAATTGTCATCGAAATATCAGAAGGAAGAAGCGACTCCAGCTCCGACATTTTTTCGTAGACGTTGTTCGCAACCGTTACAGAATTCGAGCCTGACTGCTTTGTTACCGAAACATAAACGCCCGGCTCGCCGTTGATATAAACTTCGCTGGAAACATCCTCGTAGCCGAAAAACGCAGTTCCAAGGTCGCTGAGCTTTACATCGTATCCGTTAATCGAAGTGATTACTGTGTTGTTAATTTCATCAATTGAACTGAATTCGCCGGTCGTGCGCACAACATAATCTTTCTGACCTTCATTCATCTTGCCGCCGCCAAGCTCCAGGTTCTGCTTTGCAAGCGCGGAAGAAACTGCGCTGACTGTAAGCCCGTAAGCCGCAAGGCGGTTCTGCTCAAGCTCCACGCGGACAATTTTTGTTCGTCCGCCGTAAACGCTTGCCTGGGCAACTCCGTCCGCCTGCTCAAGAATATCAACAATATTGTCTTCCGCAAGCTGCTTCAGGTCACTTGCGGAACGGTTTCCTTTTACCGCAATTCTTAAAATCGGCATTGAATTTGAGTCCATCTTGAAAATCGTTGGCGAACCCGCATTGTCCGGCAAACTTCTTGAAACGCGGTCGAGCTTGTCGCGGACATCGTTCACGGCTTCATCAATATTTGTGCCGTAGTTGAACTCCAGGGAAATTCTTGAAGAACCTTCGCTTGAAGTTGAAGTCAGATTTTTCAGTCCGCTTACGCTTACAAGCGAACTTTCCAGAACTTTTGTAACAGTTTTTTCAACAGATTCCGGGCCTGCATTTGTGTAAGTTGTCGAAATCATAATGTACGGCGAATCCACTTCCGGAAAAAGCCCGATTGCAACGTTTTTCACGGTGAAAATTCCAACAAAACCAAGAAGCGTGAATACAATCAACGCCAGAACAGGATGATTTAAAGTCTGTCTTGAAACACTCATCAGTCAGCTCCTTGCTCAGTTTCTTCGCCCGGCTTTGGATTGCTCAAATCATTGACTTTCGCGCCTTCGCTCAGGCTTAACATTCCTTCGTAAACAACTTTTTCGCCAGGCATAAGATTGTCCGTAACCTGAATCATTGAATCAACAGATTTTCCGGTTTTTACTTCGCGGCGGCTTACAGTGCTGTTGTCGTTCACCACAAAAAGATATGCAGAGCCGTCATCGTTCAGAACAACGGAATCAGAAGGAACAACAAGCTGCCCTGAATATTTTGATGTGTACAGCTTTACTTTTGCAAACATTCCGGCATTTACGCGCGAATCTTTTCTGTTGAAATTCAGGATGATTTCCTTTGTGCGTGTTGAAGAGTCAACAACCGGGCTGACGCGGCTTACGGTCGCGGTGAAAACAGCATCCGGATACGCTTCTAGAAAAACTTCCGCCTGCAACCCAGTTTTCAGCTCCGCAACATATCGCTCCGGAATCGAGCACGTTATCTGAAGATTGTCTATATCACCAATCATTGTAACCGCGGAATTTGTTGTAACTGTAGTTCCAACCTTTAGCGGTGAAGAAACAATGCTTCCGCTGATTGGCGCTTCAACCGGGCTCAAAGCGTATTTTGTGCCAGGTTCGCTAGGATCAACTTTTGCAATCACATCGCCGCGGTTCACGTGCGAGCCGAGCATTACATTTATCTGCGCGACTTTTCCGCCCATTGAAGGGAAAACTTCAACTGCGCTCTGGCTTTCAACTTCACCGTTTGTAATTACGTAGTCTTCAAGAACCGCATTTTTTGCTTCCACAGAACGAACTGTAAAAACAGTGTTTCCGCTGCCTTTCCCGCGCATTCCGGCAGGCATAGCTCCGCCAGAACCAGCTTTTTTAGAAACAGCAATCGCAACAAGAGCCGCCGCAAGAACAGCAACAGCTATTAAAATAATAACAAGTGATTTCTTTTTTTTGTCTTCCATATTTATATTCTTCCTATTTTTTTAGTTTGATTTTTCCAAAGTTCCAAAATCAATTCCAAGAACGCTTTCCAGGTCAAGAACTGCGCTGATCAATGTGTAGGCCTGGCTTTTCAAATTCACGCCGGCGCTTAAAACTGAATCATTCGCGTTTTGAAGCGAAAGAAAATCCGTTTTTCCATAGTTGTATGCGGTAAGCGTCATCTGGTAAGTCTGGTTCGCAAGCTCTTCAGTTGCCTTCAAGGAATCAAGCTGCTTCACCGCCTGGTTAATCTTTCTGATGCAGCTTTCCGTCTGCACCGCAACAGAAGTTTTCGCGTCCTCCAAAGATTTTTCCGCCGTATCAAGCGCATTCTTCTGAGTTTTAATATTCACAGCGCGCGTAGACCAAGGCAAAATTCCATCCAGCGGAACAGAAACTCCAACTGAAATCTGGTTTGTTGTGCTCCAGTCGTCCGAGGCAGAATTCTTTGATTTTCCGTAAGAATAGCTTCCCGAAACAGTCGGCGCATACGCTGAAAAACGCGTGTCGAGCAGCGAATTCTTAGCAATTTCAACGTTGTATTCCGCGGCTTTTACATCCGGAGCAGGCTCGTCAACTTTCGGAAGAGATTCAAAAGTGATTTCCTTCAAATTCATAATTTCATCCAGGCTTCCGGCGAGCGTTATTTCAGTTTTCTGCGAAATTCCCAGAATCTGCTTGAAACTCGCCAAATCATTCTGAAAATTAATTTCCGCTGAATCAACCACCGGCTTTTTTGACTCGTAGTTCACGCGGCTTGTAAAAGCATCCAGCTCGCTGATTTTTCCGTTCCTGAATTTTTCCTCGTTGTTCAGATACTGCGTCCGGCTAGTTTCAAGGCTCCGCTTCTGCAGCACAAGATTTTCCTGCTGGTAAATAAGATTGTAAAAACTCTTGCGCACAGAAAGCTCGATGTTTCGCACAGCCTCGTTGTAGGTCAGGAGCCCTTTCTGGTAATTCAGGCTTGCGCCTTTTATTTCTGAATAAAGATTTGTTTTCAGGCTAAGATTCACCGAGCCGGACAAACTGAAATTTGTTGTATCGTTTTCAAAATTATCGCTGAAATTTCCGTTCACGCTCGCCGTAGGGCTTACGCTGTTCCAGGAATACTTGTTTTTCAGCTCCAAATCGTCCAATGTGTTTTCCGCAATTTTCACCGAAATGTTATTTTCTTTTGCAAGCTGAACCGCATCTTCAACCGTCAGCTCCTTCACCTGCGCAAACAAGCCGTTCATAAGCAAGAACGACACAAAAAGCGCCAAAATTCCTTTTAGATTCATGCCAGAATCCTCCATTTTTCAACCATTACAAATAATTAACGAATAAAACCGCAATAAAGTTACTTTAAAAATAAATGAAATTTTATTTTTTTGGAATTTATTTTATCAGCATGAACGGCGAGTTTTTTACTAAAAGGAATAAAAGCGTAGGCAGATTTACAATTTGTGAAGATTTTTGGCGATTAAATTAATTAAAGTGCGGAGCACCCGAATTAATACAAGCGAAGCGCGAGCCAAATCCATCTGGAGCAAATTGGAAATATGCCGAAAGCGTTCTTTCAGAATTTACAAAAAAACTCGCCGTTAATGCGCAGAAATATTTGCCATGCTTTTGTATTTTCGGTATCTTTTTAAATGTGAGCAAGAATGTGGTTTTCAGTTCCCCGGAAGACAATCCGGAGGCTTTACTTGCAGAATTTTTCTCAACTTTTCCGCAATACAACACGGAAGACGCAAAAAACAAAATTTCCAGCGCGTGGAATTTTCTTCTGAAAAAAAGCGACGGAATTTTGCGTTCATGCGGAAAGCCTTACTATCTTCATCCAATGAGAATTGCGTTCATTCTTGCGCAAGGAGAATTTGATTCCGACTGCATCGCGGCGGGAATTCTTCACAGCACTCCGACCTTAGGCGCTACACACGATGAAATCGAGCAGAATTTCGGAAAAGATGTGGCGACCATAATCGACGGAATCAGCCGAATCACAAACGTTCAGATAAAATCAAAAACACTTCAGCAGGCGGACGCAATCAGAAAAATGCTTTTCGCAATGGTTGACGACGTCCGCGTTATTTTTGTAAAAATCGCCGACCGGCTGGACAGAATCCGCAACATAAGAAACGTTGAAAAACCGAAGCAGCGCCAGATTGCGGCGGAAGCCCTGGACATCTGGGCGCCTCTTGCCGACCGTCTGGGTATGTCAAATGTGAAGAATGAATTTGAAGACTTAAGCCTGAAATACACAAATCCTGACGCGTTCCAGCAGATAAAATCCGTAATAAACCTGAAAAAAGACGAGCGCGCCGAATATCTGGAAAACGCTGTAAAAAAAATTCAGACCGAGGCAGACAAATTCGGAATAAAAGTAACAATCACAAGCCGGGCAAAGCATTTCTATTCAATCTACCAGAAAATGCGGAAAAGAAACAAAGAGCCGGGCGAACTTTACGATTTGCTTGCGCTGCGGATAATCTGCCAGAAAAAACAGGAATGTTACACGCTCGTTGGAATTGTGCACAGCCTTTGGAAACCGCTGGAAGGCCGATTCAAGGATTACATCGCCATGCCAAAATCGAACGGCTACCAGTCGCTGCACACAACCGTTATGTGCGAGGACCGGCCGCTCGAAATTCAAATCCGAACGCAGAAAATGCACGACATTGCGGAAAACGGTGTTGCTTCCCACTGGCTTTACAAAAAAGGCAAAAGCCACGATCTGGTTGATTCCAGCCAGCTGACGATTTTCAACCAGCTTCAGGAACTGCGCGAAAAACAAGTCACAAACGAAAATTTCTTCGCAAGCCTGAAAAACGATTTGCTCGGAAACGAAATTTATGTTTTCACACCGAACGGCGACGTAAAGCATCTTCCGGAAGGCTCAACGGCGATTGACTTTGCATATTCAATCCATTCCGGAATCGGCGAAAAAATAATCGGCGCAAAAGCGGACGGAAAAATAATTCCGATTACGCAGAAACTGAAAAATACTCAAATCATAGAAATTCTTACAAATCCGCAGGCACATCCAACCGAAAACCAGTTGAAATTTGCAAAAACTTCAAAGGCGCGGCAAAAAATTCATGCCTGGCTGGTTGCAAACGACCCGACTTTTGTTGACAAAACCACAGTTGAAAAAATTGAAGCCGCAAAAGCCGAGCACGAAGCGCAAAGCCACGCAATTCAGGATGAAAAACGGAAAGGCCACAAAAAAGGAAACGGTCCTACAGAGATTCCGAAAAATATAACAAAGGTAAAAGTCGCCGGCTCTTCAAATTTTATATACAACTTTGCGCAATGCTGCAAGCCGGTTTACCCGAACCCGATTGTAGGCTACGTTTCAATGTCAAACGGCGTAATGATTCACCGCGCGGACT
Source organism: uncultured Treponema sp. (assembly GCA_934718065.1). Taxonomy (GTDB): domain Bacteria; phylum Spirochaetota; class Spirochaetia; order Treponematales; family Treponemataceae; genus Treponema_D. The sequence continues at coordinate 9,277 of CAKUZR010000004.1, read as the reverse complement.
GCCTTACTTACCTGCGGATTCCAAACCACGAAAAAAAGACAGTTCCAGTTGAATGGGACGAAACTCAGTCCAAATAGTAGCATTTTGAAGAAACAGTTTTTTTCGCCTCATCAACGGAAACCACCGCCCAGCCGCGTTTTTCAAGATATCCAGGAAGATTGTATTCCGTAAAACCAAGATTGCTCGTGATTTCCTTGTGCGTATGACCGTCAATCAGCGCAAGAACGCCGTTGTCCGCGCAATATGAAATAAATTTGTTGCGCTCAATCGAATTCTGCATGACAAAATAAAAAAGTCCGCCCGCATACGCCGGAACGTGCATAAAAACAAGCTTATTCCGCCCGTTTTCGTTGTATTCCATATCCCGCTTGAAAGTCGTAAGCTGCTCGTCGCCCAAAGAGCCGCTCGCCGAATCCAGAAAATAATAAGTGAAATTTTTTGTCCTGAATTTATAGAACGAACAGTACGGAAAATTGTATTTTTCAAAATTTTTCCAGCCGGCATTGTACAAATCGTGGTTTCCAACAACATTGTAAGTTTTCATTCCAAATCTTGCTTCAAGTTTTTCAGAAAATTCCTTGAAATCTTTGAATTCCGACTCAAGGCCATGCTCTGCAACATCACCAAGACAAACACAAAATTTTGGGAACGGTTTTTCAGTTCCGTCAAAATGCTGCGAAATCCACTCAAAAAATTCATCGTCGCGACGGTCGCCGTTGTAGCCAATGCCTTCGCCGCCAAAATGAACGTCCGTAATCACAAGAATTTCATACGAATCAAGCTCCGAAACTTCCTCGCAAACCTTTAAATCCTTCAATCTTGAAGAACGGTTGCGAATCGAGCCGTCGCGGTACAAAAATTCATCCAGCCCGTAGGAATAATACTGGCAGGAACTAAAAAGAAAAACAAAAGCGGCAAGAAAAACCGGCAAAACAGCCTTCAAAAAATCTTTTTTCATCAGAATTCAAGCCTTCCATAAATCCTTATACCGATGCTGTTCAAATTCGAGCTCAAAGTGAACATATCGATATATTGAATTTCAATTTGTCCGCCAACAGCAAACATATCAAGAAATTTATAATCCGCGGAAAGTGAAAAATCCGGCGCAAACCAAAGCATATAACGGTACATTGAATACGACGAAACCGAAAAGCAAAGATTCAGCGGCTTAATCGGCCTGAAATTGAATTCAGTTCTAAGCGCAATCGAGCTGTTTTTCAGTTCCGGAACATCGTCTTCTATTGCGAAAATATGCGCGCTTTTTCCGTGGTAAAGAAAATTCAGCATGCAGTCAAATTTTTTCGGCGTATGATAAGAAAGATAAATGCCCGACAAAAAATCAACTTCCGTAAAAATATCGTGGCAGGAAACAAAATGAAAAATCGTTCCCACGCCCGCGTTTAAGCAATTGAAAAAAGTCGGCCAGTAAACAACTTCCGTGGAAAAGTCAACCTGGCTCGGCTGAAGCAAAAATCCGGCGTTCGCCTGAATTTCCCGCATATTCAAATCCGCGGAAATATCAACCGCCGTGGTCATAGGCGCAAAATCCGCTCCGTTTTCAAGAGCCAAGCCGTTCGTAACGCTCCAGTTCAGCTGCGGGGTAAAAAAATTCACAATTTTTGCAGCCGCAAAAGACGGAAAAAAGAGGAAAAATATTAAACCAAAAACTGAATGAATTATTTTTTTCAAAGTTTATCTGCCTGTATCCCTGATTTTGCCCGGAACATAATCCGGATCTTCAATTCTAATCAGCGCGCCCGCCTGAAGAGGAATTTTTGTAAAAAGAACACATTCGTGACCGTCGCAAACCCAGCTCCGCAAAGTTCCGTTTTCCGGATCAACCAGCCGCCATTCGTCCGCCTCAGCTTTGCGGGCAACAATATCCGGCGCAACAAATTCAATTTCCTCGCCGGCTTTTATCATATTCAGCGGAACCATCTTGTAAAAATGCCATCCGCTTTTTTCACAGGCAACATCAGGATTTTTTTCCGGATGAAGCTCGTAGTCTTTCAGGCGAGCCTCGCGGGCTTTAGGATGCATTCCGTCAAGCTCAGCCTGCTTCTGTTCCTTAAAATTTCTTCCGGCGGCAAAAATCTGCTCAGCAGCCCGCTCGGAAAGCTCCTCCTCGATTTCTGCGGCAAGAATATAACGGCTGTCGGTCGCGCCGCTCACAGTTTTATTCGCATCCGCCGGATTGTAGTAAAAACCAGTTCCGCTCTCGCGGTGGCTCACGTTTTCAAGCTCATCAATAAAAGGCTGCGCCTCTGCGGAAGAAATTTTTCCTTCAAGCGCATCCAGCGCCTTTCTGTACGCCCGGGTAACCAAAGCAACGTAATAAACGCTTTTCATGCGGCCTTCAATTTTTATTGAGTCAACGCCGGCTTTTTTCATGTCCGCAAGATGCTCGACCATTCTTAAATCTTTGCTTGAAAGAATCGCCGTAAAATCATCGCCTTCAAAAACCGGAAAATATTCGCCCGGCCGTTTTTCCTCTTCAATCGCAAGCATTCCGGATTCCGCAAGCTGCTTCGCCTTTTCCGCCTCGGAAAGAAGCTTGAAATTCCAGCGGCAAGTATGGCTGCAAGCCCCGGCCTGCGCGCTTCTAGCCGTAAGATACGCGCTCATCAGGCAGCGTCCAGCGTAGGCAATGCACATCGCGCCGTGGGCAAACGCTTCAAGCTCCATGTCTGGAACAGCGTCTTTTATCTCGCGGATTTCCTTCAGCGTAACTTCGCGTCCAAGAACAACACGGCTGAAACCCATTGATTTATACATTTTCACGGCTTCCCGGTTCACACAGCTAGCCTGCGTGCTTACATGAAGCTCCGCCTCCGGAAAATATTTCTGCAGAATCGGAACAATTCCAATATCCTGTACAATAAACGCGTCAATCGGATACGCCTTGAAATAATCAATGTTCTGCAAAAAATTATCAATATCGCGGTTGTGGAACGAAATATTCAGCGCACAATGCAGCCGCCGCCCAGGAAACTGTTCCTTCAACGCAATAACTTTCTTGTACTCATCCTCGTAAAAATTATCGGCCTTCACGCGCAAAGAAAATTTTTTCAGCCCGATATAAGCCGCGTCCGCGCCATAGGCATACGCATAGTAAAGTTTTTCAACATTTCCAGCCGGAGAAAGCAATTCTATCATTATTCCGCCTTCAAGCTCTGTTCCAATCTAGGCTTGTTTTCGTAAGTTTGACGTTCAGAAGTTTCTGAAACTCCTGTAACTTGATCCGCAATTTTTGCAAACGCGATGTGGCTCGCCTCAAGATATCCTTCCGCAAGCTGAAACAAATGCATCATATCCGGGAAAATCTCCACAGAAGAATCAACACCGCATCCTTTCAAAATTGAATCCAGCTTTTTCGCGTCCTCCGCAAGAATTTCCTTTTCGCCAACCTGAATATAAGTTGAAGGAAAACCCGCGAACTGCTCAGGATTTGCAAGCAGCGGCGAAACCAGCGGATTTTCAAGGTTCGAGCCATAAGTATAAACTTCCGCGCTTTGCCTAAGCACATCCTTTGAAATAACTTCATCCTGCGCCTTTTTCTGGGCAAACAACGCGGAATTCGGACTTAAATCAAGCCACGGAGAAAGAAGAACAACCTTTTTTATGCAGTTTCTGTAACGCTCGCGCAAATTCAAAAGCAACGCCATCGCAATCGAAGCGCCCGCACCGTCCGCGGCAACAATAAATTCCGGCAAAGATTCCTGGACTTTTCCATTTTCATCCACGGAAGAATCCAAAGAGCGCGCAATCTGCTCCTCAGTGAACAACGCGCGGAAAACCGCCTGAATATCCTCAATGGCAGCAGGAAAGGCATAAGTCGGCGCAAGACGATATTCCGGCACAACAACGCGGCTGAAAGTCCTGTTCGCCAAAATCGAGCAGAATCCTCTGTAGCTCGCCCTGGAACCGCCCGCAAACGAACCGCCGTGGATATAAAACATAACCCTTTTTGAAGAATAAAGCTCCGGCGAAAGAACATCGCAGTTCACGCCGCCATAATTATGCTCCATCCGCTCAACGTGGCCCGGAAGAATCGGACAGTAAAAAGCATCCTCGATTTTTTTTCTGAACGAATTAATATTCAACTTTGAACTGTACGCCAAAAGCCTGAGTTTTTTCAAAGCCGCCTTTCTATTATCACTTTCTGCCATAAATAAAAGTATAGCAAATCAATATTTTTTTTGCTATTCTTTAGTTATGCCAATTAAAATTAATGCTGATTTGCCAGCCGTAAATACGCTGGAACAAGAAAATATATTCGTAATGACAGAGCAGCGCGCCGAAACCCAGGAAATCCGACCGCTGAAAGTCGCAATCGTAAACCTTATGCCAACCCGCGAAGTAACGGAAGTCCAGCTTCTGCGCCTTCTGGGAAACACTCCGCTTCAGATTGAAATTTCCCTGATTAGAATGGAGCACCACACGTACAAGCACACCGGAAAAGAATATCTTGAAAAATACTACATTCCATCAAGCGAAATTTTCAAGAACGAATACGACGGAATGATTATCACAGGCGCGCCGGTTGAACAGCTTCCGTTTGAGCAAGTTGACTACTGGGACGAGCTTTGCAAAATAATGGACTACGCAAAAAAACACGTATTCTCAACGCTTTATCTTTGCTGGGGCGCGTTCGCCGGGCTGTACCATCTTCACGGAATACAAAAAATTCCGCTTGAAAAAAAACTTTTCGGCATCTTCCAGAACGAACGGACAACGCTGAATGATTCACTTCTGCGCGGACTGGACGACCTTTTCCCGATTCCGCAGAGCCGCCACACAACCATAAAAGAAGACGACATAATCGCCCGCCCGGAACTTACAATCCTTGCAAAATCCCAGGAAGCCGGCGTAACGCTCATAAAATCGAACAACGACCGCGAAATATTTATGACCGGCCACCTTGAATACGACACGAACACGCTCGCAAACGAATACTGGCGCGACAAAAACAAAAACCTGCCGATAGAACTTCCAAGGCACTACTTCAAAAACGACGATACAACCGCCTTTCCAAGCTCAACCTGGCGAAGCACGGCGCATCTGTTTTTCAGCAACTGGATAAACTACTACGTCTACCAGGAAACACCATACGACCTGAAAAATCTGGAAAGTTAAAACAAAAAGGGCGGACAACCGCCCTACGTCTCAAAGGCAGTCCGCTCCGCGTCCCGCCTTTTCGCCTACCCACCGTGCGGGCTTCAAACGCCAGCCCGCAACGCCCGGCTAGATTTTCTACGCGTTGGCCGGCTTCGCAGCCGAGCCAACGAGGCACATAAGCCCTTCCGGGCTCGTGTGCAAGGTAATTTTCTTACTCGTTGGCCGGCTTCGCAGCCGAGCCAACGAGGCACATCCACTCAGCTTCGCAGCAGAGGGTGTCGCCAACATATAGTTTTCCGGCCTGCTTTATCATCTTTGGGCTTGTGCGCAAATAAGTTATTTCCATGCGAGCCTTGTCGCCCGGACGAACCTGGTTGCGGAACTTAACTTTGTCCAAAGTTGCAAAAAAGAACAAGCTGTTTCCCGGAACAATTCCCTGGTAGCGCAACGCCGCGCCGCCCGCCTGAGCCATTGTCTCGCAAAGAATAACGCCAGGCACAACAGGATAATCCGGAAAATGTCCCTTGAAGAAAAATTCATCCTCTGTAAAAGTATGCTCGCAAACTGCGCCTTTCTCGTCGGCGCTGATTATAGCGTCAACAAAAAGGAACGGCTCGCGGTGCGGCAAAAGAGATTTTATATCCGTAGTCAAAGCCATTATTTTACCTTCTTCAAGATGATTGCGCCGTTGTGGCCGCCAAAACCGAATGTCGCGCTCATCGCCGCATCAACATTCATTTCAATGCCTTTGTTAGGAACGTAGTCAAGATCGCATCCGCCTTCAACATCCTGCTCCTCAAGGTTGATTGTAGGAGGAACAAAACTGTCGTTGATTGCATTGATGCAGGCAATCGCCTCAATTGCGCCAGTTGCGCCAAGACAATGTCCGTGCATAGATTTTGTAGAAGAAATCTTGAGCTTGCGCGCATTTTCCTCGCCGAACGCAATCTTAATCATATTTGTTTCAGAAGGATCATTGATATGGGTAGAAGTTCCGTGCGCATTGTAATACTGAATCTCAGAAGGATCCATTCCAGCGTCTTTCAACGCGCGGGTCATACATTTAGAACCGCAAATTCCATCCGGATTTGGTGAAGTAAGATGATATCCGTCGCAAGAAGAGCCGTAGCCCGCAACTTCAGCATAAATCTTTGCGCCGCGCGCCTTTGCATGCTCATATTCTTCAAAAACAAGAACGCCAGCGCCCTCGCCCATTACAAATCCGTTTCTTTTCTTGTCAAAAGGACGGCTCGCTTTAGTAGGGTCATCGTCAAAACCAGTAGAAAGAGCGTGAAGAACTTCAAACGCAACAATCGCATATCCGTTGATTGTAGATTCCGCGCCGCCAGTAAGACAAACATCAAGCCGGCCAGAACGAACCATATCAAAAGCAACGCCCATCGCGTCAGTTCCAGAAGAACAAGCCGTAGAAACAGCCTGAACAGGACCATGGCAGCCAAACTGCATAGCAATGTTTCCGCCAGCTTCATTAGGAATAAGCTCAGGAATTGTCATCGGAGCAGTTTTTGTGCATCCAGAATTAAAATAACCCTTTGCAGAAGCCTCTGTAACTTCAAATCCACCGATTCCAACACCAAGAATACATCCAGTTTCGTCAAGAACTTCGGCATTTCCCAAAAGTTTTGAATCTTCCAAAGCCTGTTTTGCAGCCGCAACCGCATACTGCGAAAAGCGCGCCATTTTTCTAGCTTCTTTTGGATCCATATAATCAGCAACGTTGAAGTTTTTTACCTCAGCCGCATAGTGAACTTTATTTATTGAAGCGTCAAAATGAGTAATCGGACCGATTCCGCTTTTTCCAGCCTTGATTCCGCTCCAAAATTCTGAAACGCTGTTTCCAAGAGGAGTGATTGCTCCCAAACCAGTAATTACAACTCGTCTTTTTTCCATAATATTTCCTTTTTTCTTTGTTTTTTTATTTAGCCTTAACCTCGAGTTTCTTTGCAAATTCTGAAAGAACGCTTTCGGCATATTTCCACTTTGCTCAGATGGATTTGGCTCGCGCTGCGCTTGTATTAATTCGGGTGCTTCGCACTTTTATTAATTCAATCGCCAAAAATCTTCACAAACTGCAAATCTGCCTGCGCTTCTATTTTTTTCACAAAAAACTCGACAGACATCCTGTTTGCATTCCTTCCTTAACAACCCATTCCGGTCATAAAAACAGCGTCCTGCTGTTTTTATTTACCAAGCAAACAAGTTTGCTTGCTACGCGGTTCGCAAACATCCTGTTTGCATTCCTTCTTTAACAACCCATTCCGCCGTCTATGCCTAGAACCTGGCCTGTGATGTAGGTGCTAAGGTCGCTGGCAAGGAACAAGGCTGCGTTCGCGATGTCTTCCGGTTTTCCGGCGCGTTTCAACGGGACTGAGTCAATCATTGATTTCTTCAAGTCCTCGTTCAAAACGGCAGTCATATCAGTTTCAATAAAGCCCGGCGCAATGCAGTTCACACGGATTCCGCGCGCGCCAACTTCTTTCGCCAAAGACTTGCTGTAGGCAATCAAGCCGCCTTTTGAAGCCGCGTAGTTCACCTGGCCGCCCTGTCCGTGGATTCCAACAATCGAGCTCATATTGATAATTGAGCCGGCTCTGGCACGGAGCATTGCGTTTGAAACAATCTGCGTAACAACAAAAGTTCCTGTAAGATTTACGTTCAGAACGTTCTGCCAGTCTTCCATCTTCATTCTGAAAGAAAGACCGTCGCGCGTAATTCCCGCATTGTTCACAAGAACATCAAAATTTCCAGCTTCCGCAAGAGCAGCCTTTACCACTTCTGAAAGAACAGCGGCATCGCCGACATTCGCGCAAATTTCATGAAAAACAGTTCCGTTTTCCTTTGCAAACGCTTCCAATTCAGGCTTCGCAGCAGAAGGCTTTGAGCACAATCCCCAAACTTCCGCGCCGTTAGCCAGGAAAGTTTCAACAATTTTTCGGCCAATTCCACGGCTGGAACCTGTAACAAGAGCTTTTTTTCCTTTCAACATCAGCAAAACTCCAAAATTACAGACTCAATCCATTGATTGAATCAACAGTATTAATAGAAGGAACTTTAAATTTTTCGCCAAATTCAGTTTTTGCCCAAAGTCCAGAAAGAACTTTTCCAGGACCAACTTCCATAATCTGCCAGTCATCATTCAAAATTGAAGCAAGAACCGCTTCCTCAGAAGTCCAGCGAACAGGATTTGTAAGATGAAGAACAGCATTCTTCTTGATTTCCGCTCCGCTTGTTACTTTTTTTCCGGTAACATTGCTGAAAAGCTCAATTTTCGGGTCATTGAATGAAACATCCGCGATTGCCTTTTCAAATTCATCAGCGGCTTTCTGCATAAGCGGCGAATGGAACGGACCTGCAACCGCAAGACGAAGAGCGCGGCGGGCACCAGCTTCTTTTGCCTTCGCCTCAACTTCTGTAAGAGCGTCAAAAGTTCCGCTAACTACAGTCTGAACGGAACTGTTCAAGTTTGCAGCGTAAGCATCTTTTATTCCTGAAGCGATTTCCTCAACTTTTTCAGGAGAAAGACCAATAACCGCTGTCATTCCAGGCGCATGGCCCGCGTTTTCCGCGGCAATCTCATCGCAAACCTTCTGCATAATCTGGCCGCGCTTCTGAACAACTTTTATAACATCCTCAAAAGAAAAAACGCCGGCAGCGTACAACGCAGGAAATTCTCCGAGCGAAAATCCCATTGAAGCTGAAGGAACAATTCCCTTGCCTTCAAGAACTTTCATAGTTGCCAGAGAAGCAGTTGTAATCGCAAGCTGGCTGTTATCTGAACGGCTAAGAACTTCTTTTTCTGATTCCCACATAAGGTGCGGCATATCTACACCAGTTATTTTTGAAACCTCATCAACAACCTTGCGTGCTTCAGGAAAAGCTTCGCAAATATCCTTCAACATTCCAGGTTCCTGCGCACCCTGACCAGGAAATAAAAATGCAAATTTCTTAGACATAGTTACCTCATCAATTTTTTAAAATGACATTTTTTTACTTTTTGTCATCTTTATTTAGTCTAACAGAATAAGAGAATTTGTCAAGCAGAAAACATTACTCAAAAAAATCTCGTAACTTGTAAAGAATAATTCCCCAGTTTTCTGTCAGAAATTACAGCAGTTTATATATATCATGGCGGGAGTTT
>CAKUZR010000003.1 GCA_934718065.1 uncultured Treponema sp. | reverse complement strand
TTTTTGTATGTTGCAATTTCATTATAACAGATGGTTGGAAACCTTTTTTATGGGGAATTATATTTTACTGCTTACCGTAGCATTAAAGTACAAGTTTAATGAATAAAAAATAGAATAAACTTATAATTATCAAATAAAACAAGCAGGAGTAAATAATGAAAGTTAATAAATTAACATTTAAAACAAAGCCGGTTGATATAGAACAGGGCGATGGTCTTGGAAAGTATCTTGCATTTTACTTTTATGTTGATGGAAAACAAATTGGAAAAGACGAATATAATCCTGCAAGTTTTATGGATATTCTGAACTCGTATAGTTATCAAATTTTCCTACAGCATTGTGAATGCGGATCTGCAGGATGTTTTGCATTCGTAGGAAAAGTAATTGGTTTTGATGACATAATCGAGTGGAAAATTTTTGAATACTGTTCTGAATCTGATAAAGAAGTTTATTATTTTGATAAAGCTGAGTATGAAAAGATTATGGCGCAGGTATACAATGCAGCTTATTTCGAAGAAATAAATGCAACAGCAGATAATAAGACTTTATTTTTGAAGATGGAACTGGATGGTGGCGGATTATTTTGGGATCAAGAAGGAACCTGTATAGGAAATGCAGAAACTTTAACTTTAGAAGACGGCAAAGATATCAAATTGAATATTGAAGGTATTCAGCAATGGACTAATAAGTATATGTGGAATGTATTGGTTCCTTTCGAATCAGGAGAAATCACAATCGAGCAAATTAATAAGACTTTTGACTGGAAGATGTTTCATAGACAAGGAATTGAATTTGCGGTTGAAGTAAAAAAACTTCTTCCAGAAAATGTCTTTCTAAAATATGTTACACCATTCGAAGATGAAATCTGTCTTGTTCCAAAAGAAATCTTGATTAGAGAAGATATTTGGTATGTAAGGAATGTTTTGGAAAAGCTTATATGATTTTTAAATTTTAAGTTTAATGAAACATACATATTACCATGATATATTTAAATAGTCGGTTACGTCAGAGATAGCCGTTGCGGCTTTTTCATTGTTATCAATGAAATTTTGCGACAGAGAAGTGCTGCCCTCTACCGACATTTTTTCGGAGACATTTATATGATTGCACAGATTGCATCAGACGAATTCTTTTCAGGATATTCTCCTGAACAAATATATCTCACAAGCGATTTACATTTGTCGTGATATAAGCTTGCAAAACTTTGCATATACCCCTATAATCTACTTAAAGTGGTTAAAAATTATAGATTTAGTAGATTATAAGGGTGTTTTTTATGATAATAGGACGCAAAGAGGAAATTGAACTCCTCCAAAAAATTGCAAAAGATGACAGGTCTCATTTTGTAGCTGTTTATGGGCGAAGACGTGTAGGAAAAACATTCCTTGTCAGAGAATCTTATGATTATAAATTTACTTTCCAGCATGCTGGTTTGTCAGCTGGTGGACTTAAAGATCAGCTCTTTGCATTTACTTCATCACTAAAAGATTCTGGATATAAGTTTAAGAGAAAGCCCGAAAATTGGCTCGAAGCATTCGACGGTCTAAAAGATGTAATCCGTGAATCTAGAGAAGATAAGAAAATCATTTTTATAGATGAACTTTCATGGATGGATACACCTAAGTGTGATTTAATGATTGCCATTGAAAACTTCTGGAATGCATTTGCTTCCGCTAGAAAAGATGTAATTCTTATTGTGTGTGCTTCAGCCACTTCCTGGATGCTTTCTAAAGTTGTGCATAATAAAGGCGGACTTTATAACAGACTTACAGAACAGATAAAACTTCAAGTCTTTTCACTAAAAGAATGTGAAGACTTTGTTAAATCAAATGAACTTGCTTTCAATAGAATTCAAATTCTTCAATATTACATGATTTTTGGCGGTGTTCCTTTTTATTGGAGTTTCTTGAAAAAGGGTCTTAGTTTAGTTCAAAATATCGATGCTATTTTATTTGAAAAGAATGCACCTCTTAAAAAAGAATTTGAATACCTGTACGCTTCAATTTTTAAGAATCCGGAAGTATATCTTAAAATAATAAATGCTCTTGGCACTAAAAAAATCGGAATGACACGCGAAGAAATAATTGAAAATACAGACATTCCTAATTCTGGAGATTTAACCGTAAAACTCGATGAGCTTGAAAGCTGCGGATTTATAAGAAAATATAATGCATTCGGAATGAAAGCTAAAGGTTCAATTTTCCAACTTATAGATAATTTCACCTTATTCTATTATAAGTTTTTAGAAAATTATCCGACTGATGAGCATTACTGGGCGAATCAAATTAATAATCCAGCTTTAAATAACTGGCTAGGATTGGCTTTTGAAAGAGTTTGCCTTGAACATATAAAGCAAATTAAAGTAAAACTTGGAATTTCCGGAGTTCATACAGAAGTTAATTCGTGGTCTTGCAAGAGCGATGCTGAAAAAGGAATTTATGGTTCTCAGATTGATTTGCTTATTGTACGTGATGACCAAGTTATTAACTTGTGCGAAATGAAATATTCAGGAACAACATATACATTAAAACAAGAAGAAGATGAAAAAATCCGTAACAGAATAAGTGACCTTGCAACAGTTACAGAAACAAAGCATTCAATCTTTCCGACTTTGATTACAACGTACGGTTTGGCTCAAAACAGTTATTCTTCAAGTATACAGTCCGTTGTTATTTTGGATGATTTATTTGTGTAGTTTTTTACCCGGAGGCCGCAGGTTCGAGTCCTGTCCCCGCTAAACTGCAAAGGTTGAGGAAATCTCAGTCTTTTTTATTTTAAATATTCATAATTTTTTAGCTTTTTCTACTTTGATAGTTGGATTATTCTTTTTATTTAATCCGCTTCTTGTTATATATCAATACTCTGTTGAGTCGTTTGCTGTCGGAATTTATCTGATTATTTTAATTATTACATTGTTTTTAAATAACAAAATAGCGCTAGATGAAAGAGAAAGTCTTTCTGATAAGCAACTTCTTAATAATATTTATATAAAAGCGGAATTTATAAAAACAAAAATTGTTGATAAAAAAATTATTATAGAATTTCAGGACCAAGTAAAATATTCGCCTGTAAAAAGTTCGGCAATCGTTAAAGATATTGAAAATGAAATAATAAATATATTGGACAATATCACTTTGAATATAGAAACAATTCAAAGTGATAAGATTGTTGGTAAAATTAGAGAGTGTAAAGATTTGTTAAATAAAGGAAACCTTATTCTAAAAAAAAGATAGTATTATAATAGTGGTGATTATATTGAAAAATCCCCTTTTTTTGCCTAATATTCTTTTGGAGGAAATTTTATGTTCAGGCAGATGAGGCGGTTCGGGCAGCAGATTTCGGAGGCGGAGTGCGTGGAGATTCTGAAAAATGAGAAGCGTGGAATTCTTTCGTTGCTGGGGGATGATGGCTATCCGTATGGGATTCCGCTCAGCCATTTTTATGATGAATCGGATGGAAAGATTTATTTTCACGGCGCGAAAGTCGGGCACAAAATTGATGCGATTAAAAATTATGAGAAGGCGAGTTTTTGTGTTTGTGACAAAGGTTTTGTGAATGAAGGCGAATGGGCTTTGAATATAAAAAGCGTTGTGGCGTTCGGAAAGATTCGGCTTGTGACTGATTTGAAAAAATCGGAGGAAATTTGCACCCGGCTTGTTAAAAAGTTCACTGATGACGAGGAATATCTTAAAAAAGAGATGGCGCAGGCTTTCAGCCGTGTTCAGTGCCTTGAATTTTCAATCGAGCATATCACCGGAAAACTGGTCAAGGAGCAGTAGTTTTTTGCCGCGCGGATATTTTTCATCCTTGGCGGCGCGCCTTGTTTTCATTATTTCATCTTTCTGTTAAAATTGTTTTTATGCGTAAACTTACTTTGATTTCATTGCTGGCTCTTTTTGCGGGGCTTTTTATTTCTTGCGGAAGCCGCATAAAAGGATACGGCGTTCTTTTGTGGAATTTGCCTGAGCATCAGCTGCAGGACGGTGATTTGGTTCCGGTTTATATCCGCTCAAATATTTCCCAGGTTTATGTAATTGGCACTGCCCAGGGAAAAATTGAAATTCCTTTGTGGCAGATAACTTCTCCGGAAATGAAATTCAAGGCTAGAAAAACAGCGGAAGGCTACAAGGATTTCAGGCACATTTATGCTTCGGTTGCGCTGGACGGTCTTCCGATGCGCGCGGAGCCTGTGAACACGGCAAAGCAGGTTTACCGTCTGAAAAAAGCCGAGACAATAAAAATTCTTTACAAGGGAAAAGGACAGGCGGTTTATGCTGGAAAAAATCCTCTTGAAGGCGACTGGCTCAGGGTTCTTACTTCTGATGGAACGACTGGCTGGTGCTTCAGCTACAATCTTCGGCCTTTTGAAATGGACATAAACGGAAACCAGATTAGCGGCGAGGTTGTTGAAGAGGAAAATCACGTTGACGCCGAGCTTACAGAAATGCTGAAAGGAATTTGGTATCCGGAATCGTATAAAAAAATGATTGATTCCGGCAGAATTGATCCGGCAAGAATCAATCTTGACTACAATCTTCACCTTGACGAGGAAACGAACAGGCTTTCATTCAATATGCCTGAAGTTAAGAACAAGGAATGGGACTACACGGGCGCTTCTGAGGACAACACAATTTTGAACGCGAAATCTTTCAAGCTGAACGGAATTCCGATTATTGTTTCAGTAAAAAATTCTGTTTACATTGTTGTAAGATACACCGGCGAAAGCGGAAAGCCTGAGGATTTCAACCTTGTTAAAATTGATGCGGACATAAACCAGCTTGTTCAGGATGAAAAAGACCGCCGCGAAAGCGAATACGAGCAGATTTATATGTTCGGGCCGAATTTCCGTTCTTCAAGCTACGGCCAGCTGACTTTGAACGAGGATCATTCCTTCGCTTGGAGCAACAAAAATCTTCTTGTGCCTGGCGTGATTTCTTCTTCTGCGAAAAATACTGGAACTGTTCAGGTAAAATATTTCCTTGTGCGCTCGCTGGCTCAGGCTTACGACGGAGTTCTTTCATTCAAATTTGACGGAATGAGCAAGGAAGTTAATTTCTTCTATAAGATTGAAGAAAACGGTCTCCGGTTTGAAGATGCGACTGGCGCGGTTCTGGACAATAGTCTTTTCAGGGAGCGCGGAATTTCTCCTTTGATTATATTTTTTAAGAAAGCGGAATAGTTTCATGGCATTTGTACAATTTTCACAGGTTTCTTTGGCTTTTGGCGACAGGGATATTTTAAAGAATGTCAGCGTGAATCTTATGACCGGCACAAAAGCGGCTCTTACCGGGGCGAATGGAGCTGGAAAATCAACGCTGATAAAAGTTATGGCCGGGCTGATAAAGCCTGACAGCGGAAACAGAATTTGCCAGAAAGACACAAGAATCGCATATCTTCCGCAGAGCGGGCTTACCCACCACGGATGTTCACTGAAAGAAGAGGCGGACAGGGCTTTTCAGTTTGGCTACGATATTCAGGCTGAAATTGACCGGATTGGCGGCCAGCTGGAAAAAGGCGAGGGAAACACTGAAAATCTTCTTGTGGCGCAGTCGGAGCTTATTTCAAAGCTGGAAGATTCCGGCTGGCACAGGCGCGAGGCTACGGCGGAAAGCGTTCTTCTTGGACTTGGATTTTCGCACGAGGATTTGCAGAAGCAGACTGAAGAATTTTCCGGCGGATGGCAGATGAGAATCGCCCTTGCAAAGGCGCTTATGCAGAATCCGGATATTCTTCTTCTGGACGAACCTACAAACTATCTTGATATTGAGGCGCGAACCTGGCTTGAAAAATTCCTTGCGAACTACAAAGGCGCTTTTCTTCTTGTTAGCCATGACCGCTATTTTCTGGATGTTACGGTCAATGAAGTTTACGAGCTTTTCGGCGGCGATTTAAAGCGTTACAAGGGAAATTTCAGCCATTACGAGCAGATCCGCGAAATTGAGCTGAAAACACTGATTTCAGAATACGAAAAACAGCAGGATGAAATTGCGAAGCTTGAGGATTTTATCCGCAGATTCGGCGTTCAGGCCACAAAAGCGGCTCAGGCTCAGGAGCGGCAGAAGCAGCTTGATAAAATCCTTGCGCAAAAAATAGAAATTCCGGAAAGCCTTAAGAAAATTCACTTTAAATTTCCTGAAGCGCCTCATGCGGGGCATCTTGTTCTGCGCACAAAAGGGCTTTCAAAATCTTACGATGGAAAAACGAACGTTATAGAAAATCTTGACTTGACGGTTGAAAACGGCGAAATGCTTGTTGTTGCCGGAAGAAATGGCGCGGGAAAATCAACGCTGCTCAGAATGCTTGCCGGCGTTGATCCGGTTTCCAGCGGCGAAATTATTCCCGGCTCCGGCGTGAAAATCGGCTATTTCAGCCAGGACAATGCGGAAACAATAAAGGGGAGCGAGACAATTCTTGACTATGTTGAGGCGCAGGCTCCGACTGAGCTGATTCCAAAGGTTCGCGATATGCTTGGAAGTTTCCTTTTCCGCGGCGATGATGTGTTCAAGTCGCTGGATGTGCTTTCCGGCGGCGAAAAAAGCCGTATCGCGCTTCTGCAGCTGCTTTTGAAGGCGAACAATCTGCTGATTCTTGACGAGCCGACGAACCATCTTGATATGCATTCAAAGGACGTTTTGATGAATGCGCTGAAAGATTTTGGCGGAACTGTGGTTTTTGTAAGCCACGACCGCGGTTTTATTGAAGGACTCGCGACAAAAGTTCTGGAGCTTAAGCCTGGAAGCCACCGCGAATTTCCTGGAAACTACAAATATTACATGGAACGGATTGAGGCGGAGGAAGCTGGAATTGTCGGGCAGTTTGAAAAAGGCACGGGAATTTCCTCTTCAACTTTGAATTCCACAAAAAACGCTGAAGTAAAAGCCGAGGAAACAAAATCCGCCGGAAAACTTAGCTGGGAAGAACAGAAAAAAATCGAGGCGGAACGGCGCAAGAATGAAAAAGAAGTTGCCCGCTTTGAATCTGAAATTGAAAAGGCGGAGGAAGAAAAATCCGCGCTGGAAGCAAAAATGGCTCTGCCAGAAGTGTATTCAAACGGAGCAAAGGCGAAAGAAGTTCAGTCAAAGATTGACGAAATAATGAAAAAGATAGAAACTTTAACAAGCGGCTGGGAAGCTGCAATGGATAAATTGGGATAAACAGGAGATTTTATGAAAGTTTTAGTTATCGGCGGCGCTGGATATATTGGAAGTCATGTTGTAAAGGAACTTATGAAAAATGGGCACAAAGTTACAGTTTTCGACAACCTTTCCAGCGGTTTGCGGCAGAATCTTTTTCCGGAAAACGATTTTATTTATGGAAACATTCTTCTTCCGGAAGATTTGAACAACGCTTTTGAGCTTGGTTTTGACGCTTTTATTCATCTTGCGGCGTTCAAGGCGGCTGGTGAGTCAATGGTGAAGCCTGAAAAATATTCCCTGAACAACATCAACGGAACTTTGAACATAATGAACGCTGCGGTGAAGCATAACTGCCTGAAAATGATTTTCAGCTCAAGCGCAGCAACTTTCGGCGAGCCGCAGTATCTTCCGATGGACGAGAACCATCCGCAGAAACCGGTGAACTACTACGGATTCACAAAGCTTAAAATTGAAGAATTTATGGACTGGTACGACCAGCTGAAAGGAATGAAATTCGCCGCGCTACGGTATTTCAATGCTGCTGGCTACGATCCTGAAGGCGTTGTGTGCGGACTTGAGCAGAACCCGGAAAATCTTCTTCCGCGCGTTATGGAAGCGGCTCTTGGAAAACGCTCTCTGAAAATTTTCGGAACGGACTACGACACCCGCGATGGAACTTGCATCCGCGACTATGTTCACGTAACAGACCTTGCCCGCGCCCACGTTATGGCTCTGGACTACATTTCAAAAAACAACAAAAGCCTGAAGCTTAACCTGGGAACTGAAAAAGGCACAACGGTAAAAGAAATTATCGAAGCGGCCCGAAGAATCAGCGGAAAACCGATTCCTGCCGAAGAGGCGCCGCGCCGCCCTGGCGATCCAGCCAACCTTTACGCAACAAGCAAAAAAGCAAAGGAACTGCTCGGCTGGGAACCAAAATACAGCGACGTTGACACCCTGGTTGAAACAACCTGGAAAGCCTATTTGAAAGCGGAAAAGAAATAAAACTGCTGAAAGCAGGTGAATTGACAAAGAAGAACTTTCTGGAACTTTCATACATATATGACTCATTTGCAAGAAAATTTTATTTCAAATCTTAGGTTTTACCGTGCTAGCAGGGGTTTTTCGCAGGTGGAATTTTCTGAGGCGATTGGAATAAGTCCTAATTATCTGAATGCTGTGGAAAACGGCAAAAATTTTCCTTCCGTGGAAGTTTTGCAAAGAATTATAGATGTGCTGAAAATTATGCCTTACCAGCTTTTTCTGGAAATCCCGCTGGAAAATTCTGAAAACATAAAGTCTAAGCAAGTTCTTCTGGAGCTGAAGCAAAGAATCTGCTCGGTGATTGATTCTGCGATAAGTGAATAAAAAACTGAAAAATGAGCAATCTGACAAATCGTGATTTGACAAATCACGATTTGTCAGATATATTGTTTTAACAATGAATACATTTATCGGCCGCAGCGAAGAACTTTTGTTCCTTCAGGAAAAATACGATTCAAAAAATGCTGAATTTCTGATTGTTTATGGCAGACGCCGTATTGGAAAGACGGAAACTCTTTCTCATTTTTGCAGCGGAAAGAATCCTGTTTTTTTTACGTGCACTCAGACAGAGGATTTGGCGCAGTTAAAAAATTTCAGCCGGCTGATTTTGAATTTTAATATTCCGCAGGCGAAATATATTTCGGAATTTTCATCATGGGAGCAGGCTTTTCTTGCTGTAAAAGATATTCCGCGGAATGATGGAAAAAAGCAGATACTTGTAATTGATGAATTTCCGTATATGGCAAAAGAAAATCCTGAAATTCCGTCAATTCTTCAGAAAATTTGGGACACAGAGCTGAAAAATTCAAATGTGATGCTTATTCTTTGCGGCAGCGCGATGAGCTATCTTGAAAAAGAAATTCTTTCAGAAAAAAATCCGCTTTATGGCCGTGCCACAGGAATATATAAAATGCTTCCTATGCCGTTTTTTGATTCAGTTCAGTTTTTTCCCGGATTTGACTTTAAAGATAAAGTTATTGCTTTTTCAATTCTTGGCGGAATTCCTTTTTATCTTAGTCAGTTTGATGATTCTAAGTCGCTTAAAGAAAACATTTGCTCAAATATTTTGCGGCGTGGTTCAATTCTTTATTCTGAGCCTGAATTTTTAATGCGCCAGGAACTTCGCGAGCCTGCGACATATAATACAATTATTCAGTCAATTGCCAGCGGAAAAAACGCATTTAATGAAATTCATCAGGCAACTATGATTGAAAAAGGCAAGCTTTCAGTTTATTTGAAAAATCTTATTGAACTGGGAATTTTGTCGCGGGAATTTCCAGTTTTAAGCTCCGAAAGAGAAAAGCAGAATGTGCAGCGCGGTTTGTATAAACTAAGAGATTTGTTCTTCCGTTTCTGGTACAGATTTGTTTTTCCAAATTATTCTTCCCTTGAATTTGGAGATTATGAAAATATTTATGATTTAATTGTTGCGCCGCAGCTGAACGATTTTGTTTCGCTTCCGTTTGAAGATATTTGCATTGAATGGCTGAGAATTCAAAATAAAAAACGCAAGTTGCCGTTTGTTTTTACACAGATTGGCCGTTGGTGGGATAAAAATGTTGAAGTTGATGTGGTTGCAAGCAATGATGACTGTTCTAAATTTATCAGCGCAGAATGTAAATTTCACAATGGAATCGTAAATGATTCAGATATAAAAAAGCACGTGGAAAAAGACTTGTCCCCGCTGAAAAAGAAAAATGACGCACAAATTTATTACTGGTATTTTTCCTGGGCAGGATTTACCAGTGAAGCTTTAAACTTTGCAAAAGAGAATGGAATTGTGCTGGTAAGCGGAAAAGATTTGTTTCTTATAAAATAGAAGAAAAATAGAGTTTTGCCGTTTTCGGCATACGAAATAAAAAAACTGAAAGGCTTCCGGCTTTGGATTCAGTTTTCGGCCTTTCAGTTTTTGTTTTAGGTTCAAAAGAATGGGTTTATGCCAGTTTTATTTTTCCAATCAGTGTAAGAACGTGGTCTGGGCAGGCTTTTACACATTCTCCGCAGCTTACGCATTTGCTGTAGTCAATCTGCGGAATTCCGGTGGCTATGTCTATGCAGCCGACCGGGCATTTTCGAACGCACATTCCGCATTTGAAGCAGCCGACAGAGCAGTCTTTCTTTATTTGCGGCTTGTTGTCGCTGTGGTTTGAGCAGCGTGCAATTGCGCCGGCTGTGTCTTTTTTTATAATTGAGAACAGATGTTTCGGGCAAGTTTTTGCGCATTTTCCGCAGCCAACGCATTTTTCTGTGTCAACTTTTGGAAGTCCGTCTGAGCCCATTGTAATTGCTCCGAACGGACAGGCGGCGGCGCAGTCACCGAATCCTATGCAGCCGAACGCGCATTTTTTTGTTCCGTTCATTGTAAGCTGAGCCGCGGCGCAAGTTTCAACGCCTTCGTATTCGCCCTTTGCCTGCGCGCATTCGTTTGTTCCGGCGCACGCAAGAAAAGCGATTTTCGGCTCTGAAATTTCTGCAGAAACGCCCATTGCCTCGGCAACTTTTGAGGCAACGGAAGCACCGCCCGCAACGCAGCCGGTTACTTCAGCTTCGCCTTTTACAACTGCTTCCGCAAACGCATCACATCCAGCAAAGCCGCATCCGCCGCAGTTCGCTCCGCTCAAGGCATCGCGGACTTCCTGAACTTTTGGATCAACCTGAACGGCGAATATTTTCTTGAAAAGTCCAAGCAAAAGTCCGAGCGCAAATCCAATTGCAAGAGCAACAATCACAGTGTATATAATTAAATTCATATTTCTACCTTTGATTTCCAGTTATTTAATCAGCCCTTTGAAGCCCATGAATGCAAGCGAAAGAAGTCCGGCCGCCACAAAAAGAATCGGTGTGCCTTTGAAGCTTTGCGGAACATTCGCTGTCTTCAGCCTTGAACGAACTCCAGCCATGATTGCCATGCTAAGAAGAAATCCTGCCGCCGTGCCGAACGCGTAAACCAGGCTCTGAACAAAACCGTAGTCTTTTCCGATGCAGTTTATCGTTACGCCAAGAACAGCGCAGTTCGTTGTTATAAGCGCAAGGTAAACGCCCATTGACTTGTACAATGAAGGAATTGATTTTTTCAGGAAGAATTCCACGAGCTGAACCAGCGACGCGATTACAAGGATGAAAAACAAAGTCTGAAGAAACTGAAGTCCGAGCGGAACCATTACAAGCTTGTAAATCGGCCAGGTTACCGCTGTTGCAAGAACAATTACAAACGAAGTCGCGATTCCCATTCCGGTCGCTTTGTCCGTTTCGCTGGTCATTCCGATGAAAGGACAGATTGCAAGATATTGAATAAATACAACGTTGTCAACAATTGCAGATTTCAGGAAAAGTTTAATCAAATCAAGCATCATTTGCCTCCGTTTTTGTCTGTTTCAGCAGGTTTTGCGCCGCATGAAGAAGCACATTCTGAACAGTCCGCGCAGTTTTCGGCTTTTGGCTCTTCCGCCTTTTTGCCTTGCTTTTTTGCAGAAACGTATTTTCCGAACTGAACCAAAGCGCCTAAAAATCCGAATACAAGGAATCCGCCCGGCGCGCTGTTGAAAACGCCGATTCTGTATGCTTCTGGAATCAGCTCAACTTTCAGCGCGGTTCCAGCCATCAAAGTGCCGCTTCCAAGCAGCTCGCGGAAAAACGCAATCAGAACAAGAACGATTGTGTAGCCGAGCCCCATTCCAAGCGCGTCAAGAATTGAATTTCCCACGTTGTTTTTTGAAGCGAATGCCTCAACGCGCCCCATAATGATGCAGTTTACAACTATCAATGGAAGAAAAACGCCGAGAGCCTCGTAAAGCGATTCAACGTAAGCGTTAAGAACGAGCTGAACGATTGTTGTGAACGCCGCGATAATAATGATGAAAACCGGAAGCCGGATTGCCGAAGGAATAAATTTTCTGAAAATGCTTATTACAATTTCGCTCATCAGAAGAACAAAAAGCATTCCCATTCCCATTCCAAGTCCGTTGAAAACGCTTGTGGTTACGCCGAGCGACGAGCACAAGCCGATATTAAGCACCAGGAGCGGATTTTCTTTTATAAATCCGTTTGTAAAAATCTGAAGTCGTTTATTCATCCTTACCTCCAATGTATGAAAGCAAAGTTTCTGTTCCGGCTTTCAACAAATTTGCAACGCCGTTGCTTGTGATTGTAGCTCCGGAAATTGCGTCGAAATTCTTGTCTTTTTCAAAACCGTCTTTTGCATTTTTTCCTTCAAACTGGCCGTAGAAAGTTTTTCCGTTTGCCAGCTTGAAAGTCGGGTCGCTTGCTTTCAGTCCGAATCCCGGCGAGTCTGTGTTCTTTAAAAACTGAACGCCGGTGATTGTTCCGTCGGAAGCCATTCCCACAATCAAGGTTGCCGTGTCGTATGTCGGGCCGGAAACCTGAGCCGCGCCGCCGGCAATTTTTCCATCTTTTTTTGCAATTATCAGGCTTTCAATTTTAGCTGAGCCTGCGTTTTTTGGCTCGTAGTCTGTTTTCTGCTCAAATGAAAATCCTTCGCCTGGAAAAAATGTTTCCATCGCCTTGTTGACTTTTGCCTTCTGATTCTGTTCAATTTTCGGCGAGGTAAAATTATTCACAACTGCAAGAACCGTGCATGAAACAACCGCGTACAAAGCAAGCGTAAGCCCAAGTTTTATCATGCTGAAAACTGAATCGTCGGATTTTGCGCTATTCATTGCTGCCTCCTTGAGAAGCTTCTTTTCCTGAGTCTTCAATTTTTCTTTCTTTTGCTGAATTCAGGTCGAATTCCATGTTGATTTTTGCTGTTTCCGGGCGGCGGTTGCCTTTTTTGCCGTAGCCGTACATTCTTTCTGTAATGTTGTTAAGGAACGGAACGGCCGCGTTCATAATTAAAATGCTGAACATTACGCCTTCCGGGTAGCCGCCGAATTTTCTGATTAAAAATGTAATCAGTCCTGCTCCAGCTCCAAAAATCAGTCTTCCAGGCTTTGTTACAGGCGCGGTTGCGTAGTCTGTAATCATAAAAGTTGCGCCGAAAATAAGTCCGCCGGTAAGAAGAGCAATTCCTACATCGCTGACGGCCGCAGAAAATCCCGCGGAGATTCCGGCAAGGAAAGTGCATACAGCAACTGTTCCGACCATTGCAAGCGGAGCGCGCCAGTCAATTATTTTTGCAGCCAGCAGGAAAATGAACGAAATCAAAATCAGAAGAATTGAAGTTTCGCCAATACAACCTGCGCGGTTTCCGATGAAAAACTGCATGAAGTCGAAATTTTCAAGAGTTCCGGCTTTCAGCTGGCTTAGCGTTGTTGCAGAAGTGATTCCATCCCATTTTGTTGCCTGGGACATTGCGTCAATCTGCTCCGGGGAAAGACCTTTTTCTGCAAGTTCCCTAAAAATACGCGGAACAAGATTCGGGTCAAACCAGGTTGCTCCGATTGCCGCCGGAAAACTGATGAACAGAAATGCGCGTCCTGTAAGGGCAGGGTTGAAGACATTGCTTCCGATTCCGCCGAAAAGCCCCTTTGCGATAACCATAGCGACAAAATCGCCTATAAAAACCATCCAGAACGGAACTGTTGAAGGAAGAACGAGCGCAAGCATAACTCCGCTTACCGCCGCGGAAAGGTTTGCCACAATAATTTTCTGGCCTGTGATTTTCTGAAAAAGCGCTTCAAAAAATATGCAGCCAAGAACGCTGAAAAGCACAACAGCCAAAGCCCTGAATCCAAAGAAAACTGTTCCGGCGATAACTTCTGGAAGAAGCGCCGCAAGAACACAAGCCATGATTTTCTGAGTGGAATTTCCAAGCGAAAAATGCGGGCTTGAAGAAATGTGGAATTTTAGATTTGTCATTTTTTTGCCGTTCCTTCTGATTTATTTTTTTCCTGCGCCATTTTCATGCGCACAATTCCTTTTCCAAGCCTGATTCTTTGAACAATCTTGATGTGGCTCGGGCATACAAACGCGCAGCAGCCGCATTCAATGCAGTCCATAAGGCCGAAACGTTTCGCCTTTTCAACATTTCCTTCTTTCAAAGAGCGAAGAATCATAACCGGGCTCAAGTGCATCGCGCAAGTGTAAGCGCATCGCGCGCAGCTGATGCACTGGTCCTCGCCGTAAAGGCAAGTTTCCTTTTCAGTAAGGAATGTAACGCCGCTAGTTCCCTTTGCAACCGGAAAATCCATTGAGCTCATTGCAAATCCCATCATCGGGCCGCCGGAAATACATTTTGCGGCTTGACCTTCTTTCAAAGTGAAAGTTTCCGGAACAAGATCGCTTATCAAAGTGCCGACCGGAACGCGGATGTTGCAAGGCTTTTCAACGGCTCCCCCGGAAATTGTAAGGCTCCGCTCAATCAGCGGCATTCCAAGCCTGAAGGCATCGCTTATTGCGCAGACCGTTCCAACGTTGCAGATAATGCAGCCGGCGTCGGCAGGAAGCTTTGCGCTTGGAATTTCAATTCCCAGGCACGATTCAACTATGAATTTTTCAGACCCTTGCGGATATTTTGTCTTTACAAGACAAATTGAAATATCGTCGCCGTAGCCCTTTTTTTCAATTTCAGCCTCAAGAATCGGTTTTATGTAAGATTTATTGTCTTCCAGAGCGATAATGCCAGCCGCCCCAACAAGATTCAGAACAATTGCAAGACCGTCAATGACTTTTTCAGGCGTTTCCTGAAGAGTTCGTTCATCGCAGGTCAAATACGGCTCGCATTCAGCGGCGTTCACCAGAACGTACTCAATCTCCTTGTCGGCCGGCGGATTCAGCTTCACGTGCGCTGGAAACGACGCGCCGCCCATTCCGACAATTCCGGCAGCCTTGATTCTGGCCAGAGCCTCGTCGTGTCCGCATGAAAACGGATCGAGCGGCGGCATATAATCAGTTTCGCCGGAATCATTTGCCTGAATAACAATGCAAGGCGCAGTTCCGTTGCCCGTAACAAGATTATTCGCAATTTTCTTTACAGTTCCTGCCACAGACGCGTGAACCGGACAATTCATAAATTTTTCACCAGTTGCAATAATCTGACCCTTTTTTACAACATCGCCAGGTTTTACAACGGGAGTATTTGGCGCACCGCCCATCGTCACTGGGATTGTCACCATTTTTGACGCAGGAAAAGCCGGAGTAATCGGACAGCAGTTGCTGAGCTCCTTCATTTCCTTTGGATGGATGCCACCCTTAAAAGTATGCAGTTTCTTCATAAAAAGAATTATACAATAAGCAAAAAAACGTGTCTATTTTTTTATATGGCAAAGAATTGAGTTAGTTTTGGCTAACTATCGCCTGGAATATTTTTTCTCTTTTTGTTGAGTGGAAAAATCTTTCCGCCGTTCGCAGCAAAGTTCCGAACTACTTAGAAATTGCCAGAAGTCAATTTCTGACTCGGCTTTTAAATGAAGTCAAAGTGGGGGGGGAAAAAGCCTTCCCCTCGGCTCAACTGTTTCGTTCCTCAACATTTTCGCCTGCCCCTTCCAGCAGGCACATCCCGCAACGCCCTGCCGCACATTCCCCTTATAAAAAAACATTCTCAAATAAACTCAAAAACCTTGTAGACCACCCAGAATGCACTTTCCTGAATATTCGCTTGTATTGTCCGAATGTTTCCGATGTACTGTCCGAAACATTCTGATGTACTGTCTGAAACATTCTGATGTACTGTCTGAAACATTCCGATGTACTGTCTGAAACATTCAGATGTGCTGTCTGAAAGATTCTGATGTATTGTTGGGATGATTCTAAAGGGATTATGTTTTTTTTTTTGCGGCAAATTAAAAAATTATTTGGCAATATGGAATAAAAACGCCAAAGCATTGTATAATGAGTTGGAAACCGTTATGAAAAAACTTTCATATTCTTGTTCATTGATTTCTGTTGTTATATTTTCAGCTTCGTTGCTTTTTTCGCAGCCAAGAACAATTTCATGCGTGGAAATGGAAAAAACTATTGAGCCGAAGTTGTGTACGGAAAAAACAATTTTTCAGAATGTGTCAAAAGAGCAGCTTTTAGAAGATTTTAATGCTTTTCTTTGTTTTGTTTCAACTTCTTATATTGGCTGTGATGAAATGTTTGAAAACGGATTTGTGCCGGATGATTTTATTGTCAATATAAAAAACAAAATTGAAAAAAATATAATAAAAACATCTGATGATTTAATAAAAAATATTCACGGGGAATTGAAAGACTATATTCGCGATTCTCATTTTGCAGTTGCAAACGGCAGTTATGTTTATTCTTTCAACGGAAAGTTGCCGGCTCAAACTTCCAGCGTGCAAAATGATTTTTCAATGGCGATAAATAAAAATTCTGTTTATTTGAAGCTGCCGAGCTTTTTGCCGGATTTTTTTCAGGAAGAATCACCGGCGAAAGAATATTTTGAAAAAGTGTACGCAGAATTTGAAAATATCAGACAGAAAAAATATCTGATAATAGATTTTCGGAACTGTCCGGGCGGAGTAACGGATTTTCCTCTGCTTCTTTTGTATTCTTTGTATGCAGGAACTGAATCTGTTGTTCCAAGCAAAATATATGACGCAAGGCAGCTGGAATCAAAAATTATTTGCAAATCTTCTGAATCAATTGAAACGCCAATTACGGAAAGTCTACGGTATCAAAGGGCAATTGAAACAGGAAACAGCAAATACGAAGAGATTTTCCGCACTTCATCGGTTATGCAGCTAAAAAATCCAAAAAGAATAGTCAGACAATGGAATGAGAACTCCGAAGAAAAAATGCGCAGACCAGCTTAT
The DNA here is from genome assembly GCA_934718065.1 of uncultured Treponema sp. Classification (GTDB taxonomy): domain Bacteria; phylum Spirochaetota; class Spirochaetia; order Treponematales; family Treponemataceae; genus Treponema_D. Next base: position 179,181 of record CAKUZR010000003.1, on the reverse strand, counting down.
AAAGGAAAAATAATTTTTCTTACAAATAAACAAACAGCCAGCGCTGCGGAAATCATAATTCTTCAAAGCAAGGTTTTGTTTCCGGGCAGCATAAAAATCATCGGCGAAAACACAATGGGCTGCCTGACATATATAGATGTTTTCCAGATTATTATGCCGAACAACAGTTTTGCCGTGACAATAGCATTCAGATCAATCAAAGAAAGCCTGAAAACCTTTGCCTTCTGGAAAGGCGAATGTGAAGGAATTCAACCTGATGTAATCTGCTCCGATGAAGAGATTCCTTCAGTTTTAATAAAAATCACGAAAGACAGGAATTTGAGGTATTAAAATGATGAATAGGGGATTAATGGCAAGAAACGTTTTTTTCCCGCTCACCGCTCATTTCTTTCCCTCTTTATAAATTCCGAAAATTCATTATACTAAAATCATGGATGGAAAAATTAAATCTGAATTATTTTCATATATAAAAGAAAGCAAGGAAAAAATGGTTCAGCTTGAGTCGCTGCTTACTTCGCATCCGGCGCTGGCTCCTGAAAACGGGGGGCAGGGCGAGCTTGAAAAGGCGAAGGCTCTTGTTGAGTGGCTTAAAAATGAGGGCGTTGCGGATTCCCAGATTGAAGAATTTGACGCTCCGGACCCGCGGGTAAAAAGCGGTGTGCGCCCGAATATTGTGGTTACAATTCCTGGTGAAAAAAATGACTACAATATCTGGGTGATGGCGCATCTGGATGTTGTTCCGGTTGGAAATTTAAAGCTTTGGAACACAGATCCGTGGCGCGTTGTTGAAAAAGATGGAAAAATCTACGGGCGCGGCGTTGAGGACAACCAGCAGGGGCTTGTTTCCGGGGTTTTTGCCGGACTTTCGTTTGTCAAGAAAAATGTGAAGCCAGCTCATACGGTTAAACTTCTTTTTATGGCGGATGAGGAAGTTGGCTCTGCGTTCGGAATGATTTGGCTTCTGCGGAACACAAAAATTTTCCAGAAAAATGACATTTATCTTATTCCGGACGGCGGCGACAAAAACGGCGAGACAATTGAAATCGCCGAAAAAAATATTCTCTGGCTTAAGCTGACAGTGAAGGGGCAGCAGTGCCACGGTTCGCGGCCTGACCAGGGAAACAACGCTTGTCTTGCGGCTTGCGCGCTTAGCCTTCGCTTGAATGGGCTTCAGAATGTATTTAATAGAAGAAATCCGCTTTTTTCACCGGATTATTCGACTTTTCAGCCTACGATGCGGTTCGCGAATGTTGAGGGAGTGAACATAATTCCGGGCGAGGATGTTTTCTGCATGGACTGCCGGATTTTGCCTTGCTACACAATTTCCCAGGTTCTGAAGGAAGTTGAAAATCAGATTGCGGAAACTGAAAAATTGTACAAAGTGAAAATTTCTTACGAAATTCTTCAAAAATCTGAAAGTCCGGCGACTTCTGAAAATGCGCTGGTTGTTACAAAGCTGAAAGATGCAATCAGGGCGGCGCATGGAATTCAGGCAAGAACAATCGGAATTGGTGGCGGAACTGTTGGCGCGGAGCTTAGGCGTGAAGGAATGAGCTGTGTTGTCTGGAGCACCATGGATGAGCTTGCGCACATGCCGAACGAATACTGCATTGTTGAAAATATTGTGAAGGACGCTCTGACTTTGGCGGAGCTTTTCTGCCAGGAATAATTTTTTCCGCTGTTTTGAATTTTCCGCGGCGGCCGGATTTTTCAGTAGCCGCGGGTTGAACTCAATTTTATCTTACTTTGAAGAAAAGCCCGATTACAGCGACGGTAATCAGAAGCTGCATAATCATAAATTTCAGAAGAACCTGGGTTGCGGACCAGCCACGGTTTTTTCTCATGTGGTCGTGCAGCGGAAAGCGGATGTTCTCAAAAATCTTGATGTTGAAGAAGCGCAGAAGAAATACTTTTATAAGTCCCATTCCGCCGTTCAGAAAGATTATTGTTGAAGTTGCCAGGCACATGAGCGGATTTCCGCTTATAAGAATCGCGCATCCAATAAAAAATCCAAGCGCGCGGCTTCCTGCGTCGCCCATAAGAACGTGGCTAGGATATGCGTTGTGCCACAGATATCCTGTAAGAACGCCGGCAAGCGCAAACGCCATCACCGCCCATTTCGCTCCGTCCGCAAGATGAGGAACAAGAAGATATTTTGAAATGTCAACGTGGCCAAGAATGAAATAGAAAATAATTCCCATTGTAATCAGAGCAATCAGAACCAGAGTTCCGCTCAAACCGTCAACTCCGTCTGTGCAGTTTGTTGTGTTGATTGAAGCCCAAAGAAGAACCACACCAATCAGAACATAGACAATCGGATTAACCGCTATAAGATGCGAAACAAACGGAAGCCAGAAATAAACATTTCCATCCGCGGACTGGCGTTTTGCGATGTAATACAGAAGAATTGAGGCCGCGATGCTGATTATCAGGTCGAGCGCGCCTTTTAAATATTCGCCCCAGCTGGAAATGCTTTTGTCATCCAGAAATCCGGTCAGCATTGTAATCCATGTGAGCAGCAGAATTCCGTACTGAGACCAGCCCATCGGAACAAAAACAACGCACAGAAGCGCAAACGCCGTTATAAAAACTACTCCAGCGCCGGTCGGCTTTCCCTTTGCGGCTTCGGCAGTCAGCGTAAATTCGCGGCCGCGGTCATGCGGAAGAACGTTGTAGAATTTCGGCAGGAATTTATACATAATAAAAAAACCGCTGTACAAGGCAAGAATTATCAAAACTGCATAGGACTGAAACAACCGCGCCGGCCCGAAAAATTTTTGAAGGTAAGCACCAAGGTAATAAAGCATAGAATCCTCATGAATATTTTTATCTTATTTTAAACCGACAGATGCTGAATTCCGGTGAAAATCATTGAAATGTCGTGTTCGTTGCAATACTGAATAAATTCTGAATCGCAGTCAACGCCGCCAGTCTGAATGATTGCCTTGATTCCAACATCAGCAAGTTTTTTTGCGTATTCGTCAAAATAAATAACAGAATCGCTTATTAAAATTTCGGAATTTCGGTCCTTACTTATTAGATTATTATTCTGGTTGTTTTCAAAATATTCACCGGCGTCCTGAAGCGCGTAACGCACGGCTCTTTTGCGGCTTGTGTTTCCAGCGGAAATTCCCACCGCGGAAAAATCGTTCACAACAACAGCCGCATCTGACTTGCAGATCATTGCGATTAACATTCCGAAAGCCATTGAGTCAACCTGCGCCTGTGTCGGGCGTTTTTGTGTTACAACGCTTAGCTTTGTGAACATTTTTGAATCCGGCTCCTGAAGCATGAATCCGCCGTCGATTGGCGCGATTTCGTAGTAGTCGCTGATGAAACGCGAGGCAATCACGAGGCGCATATCTTTCTTTTCGGAAAAAATTTCTTTCGCTTCTTTTGTAAAGTCCGGGGCGATTATCGCGCGGAAATCAATTTTTACAAGTTCCCTGGCTGCTTCCTCGTCTACAATTGAGCTGCATCCAAAAGTTGAGCCGTTGAACGAATCCGGCTCGCATGAATAAGTTTTTCTGAAAGATTCAAGAAGCGTTCCGCCAAGAGCAGCTCCGATTGGATTTGAATTTTTTATTCCGATTGTGAAGACAAAACTTGCCGCGGGCGTGAACTGGGTTGTGAACGGATAATTGTTGCAGTCAACGCTGTCAACGGTGAACGGACTTTTTAAAATCCTTGTGAAAATGCTTATCGCTTTCCATGCGGCGAAGCAGTTTTCGTAAAGGTTGAGATTCATTTCTTTTCCCTGGATTTTTTTCATTCCGGAAAGCGCGCCGGTCTTGTCGTTAAGCGAATAAAGATAGCCGTTCTGGTGGTTGTTCGAGCCATGGTGAAGTTTTCCTGAAAATTTGAACGGAACCATGAAATAAGGCGGGCACGGCTTAAGATTCAGGCCTTCAGAAACCGAAAGCGCGTTCGCCGCATTGTTCGCGGAAATCTGGTTCAAAACTTTTGAGGCAAGGTAAAGGCGGAAATCATTTGAAATGCTGTCGTTTTTCATCTGGATTATTGCGTCCTGGTAATCTTCCGGGTCGCAGAGAACAACAACGTTCATATAATTTTTTGCCGCGGCTGAAAGAAGCGTTGTGGTTGTAAAATCGATGCAGTTGTCGGCTTTGTCAACTTCCAGAAAATCATTCAGCTTGTGGAACTGAGGCTCGGCGTTCATGCACACAAGATTCACAACAGATTCCGTTGAAAACGAGCTTGCAAGAAGATTTCTTCCGGCGGCAAGAACCATGTGGATTAAATTGATAAAGCTGTCGTCTGAATTTGCGTTGTGCTCAAGCTGCTTTGTGTATGTGCATGGAATATTGTTCTCTGCAAGAAATTTCGCTGTGTCGCCGGCAGAAAGAATTTCCCAGCCGTCGTGGACTAAATATTGCGCTAAAGTCGCAAGTTTTTCAAAATTAGATGTGTAAAGAATCGCCTTTTTTTTCATAAAATTATAATATACTGTAAAAATGAGTTTTTCAATTTCATGGACAGATTTTTTAGAAAAAGCGGATGCCGCGGATTTTCAGGAGCATTTTTTTCTAAGAAAAGATGATTCAAAGTCAATAAATTTCTCTCCGGCGGAAGATTCCGCAATTTCAGCAGGTGGAATTTGCCACACTTTTATTGAAGGCGACAATTATCCTGCGCTGAAGCTGCTTCTTTCATCGTATAAGGAAAAAATTGATTTTATCTACACGGATCCGCCCTACAACACAGGAAAAAAATTCACTTATAACGACAATAAAAAAATTGACGAATGGCTTAGTTTTATGAGCCGCCGTCTTGCTGCCGCGAAATCTCTTCTTAAGGAGTCCGGCTGCATTTTTATCGCAATCGGGCAGGAGCAGGTTCATGTTCTGAAGCTTTTGTGCGACCAGATTTTCGGCGCGGAAAATTTCGTGAATGATTTTATGTGGCTGCACGGAAAGGGCAAAAAAGACAGCTGGAGCCGCACGATGCAGCAGTCGAATTTGTGCTACGCAAAGAACAAGAAGAAACTGAAGGCTTTCTGTGATTTTGAAAAAACTTCCTGGGCGGACAAAAACGTTGACAATGACGGGCGCGGCAACTGGTTTTCTGGAAGCATAAGTTTTGACGAGAAGCGTTCAAATGAAAAAAATCCGAATTATTACGAGATTGTTTCTCCGGGCGGAAAGCACTGGCGGCGGCAATGGCTGGTTTCAAAAGATGAAATGGCTCGACTGATAAAGGAAGACAAAATTTACTGGGGAAAAGCGCCTGATTTTTCAAATGTTCCGCGGAAGAAGGTTTTTAACGGCGAAACGGTTGAAATAATTCCCAAAAATATTGTTGACTGCGCGGAAAGCACAAGGGAAGCTCAGAACCATCTGGATTTGCTTCTCGGTGAAAAAAAATCTTTTGACAATCCGAAGCCTGTGAATTTAATCCAGCATTTTATTCAGATTGCAAATATGCCCAAAGACATTACGGTTATGGATTTTTTTGCCGGAAGCGGCTCCACCCTGGAAGCGGCTGTGGAACAAAATCTGCTGGACGGCGGAAAAAGACGCTGCATTCTTGTGCAAAAACCTGAAAAAATTGAAAAGCCCGGCAAATTCAAGGATATCGCCGAGCTTTGTCTTGAAAGAATCCGGGCGGTTCTGAAAAAAACTCAGGACGGCCTGGAATGTTTTTATATAGAAGAAAAATGAAGTCCGCCGGTGAATTCCGCCGCGCGGAAAATTACTCCTGCGGCTTCATAAGTTTTTTCAGCGCGCTGGCTCGTTCCACAAGCGTCGGGTGGTTGTAGTTCCAGGCGACATAAATTTTCGGCGGAAACAGCTCCGACATATTTTCGCTGTTCAGTTTTATAAGCGAAGAAATAAGGTGTTCCGGATGTTTTGTAAGTTCCGCTGAAAATTTATCTGCGGCGAATTCGTCTTTGCGGCTGGAAAAATTGAGCAGCGGTGAAAATATTTCAGAAACTGAGCTTGCAACAATATTCGCAAGGAAAAGCCCGATGAACTGCACGGACTCAACTTTTATTCCCGTCAATGCGAATCCGAATCCTGTGTAGATTGAAGTTGACTGCGCGATTTTGTACAGAATGAACATCAGCGCAAATTCAACAGGAATCATAACTAAAAACCTGCGTGTAATATGATGAAGCTTGTAGTGTCCCAGCTCGTGCCCAAGAACCGCCACAAGCTCGTCAGTTGTCAGCTGTTTTATGAGCGTGTCGTAAAGCACAATCCGCTTTGATTTTCCGAATCCGCCGAAATACGCGTTGGAATGTCCGCTTCGTTTTGATGCGTCCATAACAAAAATTCCAGAAGATTTGAATCCAAGATTCTGCATAAGCGCAGTGATTTTTGTTTTAAGCTCGCCGTCTTCAAGCGGAGTGAATTTGTTGAAAAGCGGCGCGATGACCAGCGGATAAAGAATCTGCATCACAAAAGTGAATACAAAAAGAACGATTGTAAGGAAAATCCACCAGCCGTGCGGAAATGCAACAAGAATTCCAATCATTGCGGCAAGAATAACGGCTGAAAGCACAAGCGACATTGCGATTCCCTTGAGCTGGTCTTCAATCCAGAGCTTCGGCGTCATTTTTGAAAAGCCGAACATTTTTTCAATCTTGAATTCTCTGATGAGGTCAAACGGAATATCCAGAATTTCTTCCGGAATTCCATTAAGAATGAAAAATCCGAACGCGCAAAGGTAAGTTGACCAGAAGCCGCTTGGGAATCCTGTGAACCGGCAGACAACGTTGAAAAGCCATGGATAGAATCCTGAAAAAACAAGAATCAGCGTCAGAAAAACTGAAACCAGGGAACGTGGAATCCAGAAAAAATATTTCGCGTTTTCGTAGGCATTTATTGAGGCAAGCTTTTTTGTGTCAAAAACAGAGCTTTCCGGAAAATCTTTTATTTCTTCCGGGATTTTTCCACCGTTTTTTACGCGCGCCCGCCAGTCAATGAATTCAAGAAAATGCTTTGCAAAAAAACTAAGGATTGTTCCTGCGGCAAAAATAATCACAAACGGATTGCTGACAACAATTTTTTCCATATTTTAATCTCCCTGTCCTGTTTTTTTCAGTTTTATGAGTTCTACAAGTTTTCCGCGATGTCGTAAATCATTTTTTCTGTTTTGTCCCAGCCAAGACACGCGTCTGTGATTGATTTTCCGTAGCATCCGTCGCCAGGCTTCTGGTTTCCGTCTTCGATGTAGCTTTCAATCATAAATCCTTTTACAAGTTTTGCAATCCGTTCGCTGTGCTTTGCGGAATTCAGAACATCGTTCACGATTCGCGGCTGTTCAAACGGATTTTTCGCAGAGTTTGCGTGGTTGCAGTCAACGATTACAGAAGGATTTTTAAGCTCCGGGTTTGCCTCGTAGGCATCGCAAAGTCGGATTATATCCTCATAATGATAATTTGGGCGGGATTTTCCCATTTTGTTTGTGTAGCCGCGCAAAATCGCGTGGCAATGTTCGTTTCCGTGCGAGTGGACTTCCCAGCCGCGGTAGATGAACATGTGACGCCCCTGCGCTGCGTGGATTGCGTTCATCATTACAGAATAGTCGCCGGAAGTCGGGTTTTTCATTCCGACCGGAACGTTGATTCCGCTTGCCACAAGACGGTGCTGCTGGTCTTCAACGGAACGCGCTCCGATTGCGACATACGCCAGAATATCATCCAGATACTTGTAGTTTTCCGGGTAAAGCATTTCGTCCGCGCATGAAAATCCTGTTTCTTTCAGCGCGCGCATGTGCATGTGCCGGGTCGCGATAATTCCTTTCACCAGGTCCGGTTTTTCTGTTGGGTCCGGCTGATGAAGCATTCCCTTGTAGCCTTCGCCTGTTGTGCGCGGCTTGTTTGTGTAGATTCTTGGAATTATAAAAATTTTGTCCTTTACTTTTTCCTGGACTTTCACAAGGCGTGAAATGTAGTCAATAACGCTGTCCTCGTTGTCTGCGGAGCAAGGTCCGATGATAAGAAGCTTGCGGCTGTCCTTTCCTTCAAAAATTGATTCAATCTGTTTCTGCCGTTCGGCTACAGTTTTTTCCATTTCCTTTGTAACAGGAAACATTTCCTTTATTTCTGATGGAATCGCAAGTTTTTTGATAAAATCACAGTTCATAAAATCAACCTCTATAAATCAACAATGGTTCATTCGCCCAAAGTTTTCACTGAAAATAATATACAGGAAAGGGAGAATTCATTAAAGACTGACGGGAAAAATTGTTCCGTCTGCTAGCGGCCGGCCAGTTTTTTCATATTTTCTTCGGAAAAATCAAAGTAAAATCTGCCGCTTTCTTTTTCTGCGCCGAGTTTCAGGTAATATTCAATTGAAGAAACGTTGAAGTCAAGCGCGCTCCATTCCATTCCGGAAAATCCTGCTTCCATAACGGATTTGCAGATAAATGAAAGGAGTTTTGTTCCGAATCCTTTTCCGCGGAATTCCGGCTTTATAAAAATGTCTTCCAGGTGAATTTTTCCGCGCGCCGCGTAAGAGCCGTACGTGGGGTAATAAATCGCGTATCCAACGGCTTTTCCGTCTGATTCCGCTAGCAGTGCGGTTGCGATTTTTCGTTCAAAAAGCCAGTAAATCATTTTTTCATCTGAGCCGGTAACGTCCTGGGGACGCCGCTCGTGCTGGGCGAGCCCCAGAATCAGCTCCCTCAATGTTTTTATATCTTCCTTTTTTGCCTCGCGGATTTTCAAGTCGTCCATATTTGCTCCAGTATGTTTTATTCAGCCTGAATTTTGAGTTTTTTATTCAATACGCATTGAAAGCTCTACGGCTACGAATCCCGCCTGGAAGTCAAGAGTTGAACTTTTTTTGGGAAAAATCTTTCGGTATGCTGCGCATCCCTTCAAGATTTTTTTATGGCTAAGCGCCAAAAAAGTTCAAATTGACTTCGGCGGGCCTTCTCCGCCTTCGACCTTTCAATTTCTAGTGCATTTAGCAAAAACTCAAATTTCAGTCTGTATAATAGCACATTTTTTATTTGACGGAATCTGTTTTCCGCAAGTAAATTCAAAGTAGATAGCCTGAATGTCGAGTTTTTACAAATTGTGAAAGAACGCTTCCGGCATATATCCAGTTTGCTCCAGATGGATTTGGCTCGCGCTTCGCTTGTGTTGGTTCGGGTGCTCCGCACTTTAATTAATTCAATCGCCAAAAATCTTCACAAACTGTAAATCTGCCTGCGCTTTTATTCCTTTTGCAAAAAAACTCGACATTAAGGCTAAATAAAATTTCAAGGAGAGCCTATGGACAGCAAAGCATTGTACAACATTTCTTACGGCGTTTTTGTTCTTGGAAGTTGTGCGGGCGGAAAAATAAACGCCTGCGTAACAAACACTTGCATTCAGGTTGCGAGCAGCCCGGTCAGGATTGCAATTTCTGTTCTGAACCAGAATCTTACCTGCCAGATGATAAAATCCTCCGGAGTTTTCAGCCTTTCGGTTCTGGATGGTTCCTGTTCGTTTGATTTGATAAAGCATTTTGGCTTGCAAAGCGGCAGGAACGTTGACAAGTTTGCGGACTTCGTCTATGAAACGGATTCAAACGGCTGCCCGTTCATAAGGAAATCGGTTTGCTCTGTCTTGAAATGCAAGGTTCTTTCAAGCACGGATCTGGGAACTCACACGCTTTTTGTTGCGGAGGTTCAGGATACGTTTGTTGAGGGAAAAAATCCGCCGCTTACATATGCTGACTACCAGAACAAGGTTAAGCCTAAAACCTCCGCCAAGCCTGAAAAAAAGATAATTGGCTGGCGGTGCAAGATTTGCGGCTACGAATACATGAATCCGGAGCTTCCAGAAGATTTTGAGTGTCCTCTCTGCGGTCATCCTGCGGAGGATTTTGAGCCGATTTACGAGGAATAAGTTTTTCCTCCTCACGAACTAAAAAGCCTGGACTTGAAGGAGTTCTTTTCGTTCTGTCCAGGCTTTTTTGCTGTTTCTGATTATTTTGCGGATTTTTTTGCTCTTCCGCTCACAGCTGCGTTCGTTCTGTCTATTTCAGAGCTGCACTTAGCGGAAAAATCCCTGTATGCAGGAATCGCCGCGACTGCGGAAATGTAAGGAATAAACTGGTCGTTCAGCGTGCCAAGAAGATTCCTCTTTATGCTGGTCGCACTTTCGCCTTTGTTCACTGTTGCATTTGTAAAGTCGTCGCTGGCTTTGTTGAATGCATTCTGGGCGTTCCGAAGCTCTTCTAGCAGGCCGCCTATGCCGTCGAGCGTTTCAATGTCAGTCTTCAGGGCTTCCCCGCTGAAATCCTCCAGCATGCTTTCAATAAGCGACGATTCTTCCGCATAGTTCTTTGAAATAATCTGCTTTCCGTACTTGCTGAAAACTGCAAGAAGCTTTTCCGCGGCCGCCTTTTTTGAAGGAACCGGAATCGCCGCGTATCCGTTGATGGCATCCGCAAGGTTTCTGACAATTGTGTCGCGCTCAATATCCGCCTCTTCGAGCGTGCTTGTAACCCTGTCGCTTTTTATGGCAGTTGTAATTCGGTCTGAAAGATTTTCAACCTCTGCCATGATTGCGGAAAGGTTTTCGTCCTTTGAGAGCGTTCCTGTCTCGTCTGCGGTGGCGTCCTTGTAAATGCGCACAAGTACATCTGAAAGACTGTCGAGTTCTGTAACCCGAAGCTTTGAAATAATTTTATTCATTTTGACCTCCAGTGAAAAAATGAATGGCTGTAATTGATTGGTCATTCTGTCGTTGAAGTCAAAATGTACAATCCCTATAGTTTCTTTCCTCCGTGTAACCTGGAAAAATTAAACTCTGTATTTAAAAGATAAGGAAATGTCTTTGCGGAGGCAATTGAAAAATTCCGCGGTCAGAAAAAACGTTTTGACGGCTTGTGGAATTATTCCGCAGGAAGAAGATGTGTTCCGGCGGACTGCGGAATTTTTCCGCTTGGGGAGATTTTGTGTTTTTGGCTTGCGGAATTATTCCGTCCGCGGAATTTCTGTTTTTTCACCTTGCGGAGCTGTGCCGCAGCCTGAAGAAGCTTCTGGCCGGGCTGCGGAATTTTGTATGCGCCCTGCTATTTGTTTTTTCCGGTGAATTCCGGCGGCTCTTCCGCGGCAACAAGGGCTGCCCCCGCCAGATCGTCAATGTACTGCGCGTCGGCGGCTTTTTGCCACGTTGTTCCGGCGGATTTCAGGGACTGCATCTGCTCTTCTTTCCGGGCGTTCCGTTTTTCCAGAAGGCGTTTCGCTGCCAGGATGATTTCTGTCGCTTCATCCGCGCGCACATGCAGAGCCTGGGCAACTGAGCTTTCGTCCGCGGCGCACATATTTTCCAGCGTTGAAAATGTCTTGGTGAGCGTCCTGGCTCTTTTTTCGCCGATTTTCGGAAGCTCCAGAAAAATGCTGACAGTGTTTTCCTTTGTCCTGAGCTTCTGGTTCCGGCTGGTTGCAAAACGGTGAGTTTCATCCCGGACTCTCTGCAGAAGTCTTAATGCGTCGCTTCTTTTTGGAAGGCAGACTGGCTTTTCAGCGTAAGGCCGCCAGATTTCCTCGTCGCGCTTTGCAAGTCCGGCGATTGGAATGTCAAGGTTCAGGGATTTCAGAACCTGGTCAACTGCGTTTACCTGTCCGATTCCTCCGTCGATAAGAATCAGGTCAGGAAGGTCTGCCTGTTCGTTCAGAAGCCTTGTGTAGCGCCGGCTTGTGGCTTCGCGCATTGACTGGAAATCGTCTATGTAGCCGTCCGTGGTTTTCAGCCTGAAATAGCGGTAGTTCTTTTTGTCCGGGTTTCCGTTGTAAAAACTGATTAGCGAGGCAACCGGGAATTTTCCGCCGATGTGGGCAATGTCGAATCCTTCTATGCGGACTGGAAGTTTTTTCAGCCCCAGAATTTCCTTCAGCTCTTCAAGCGCCGGAATGTCGCCGCGCTCGCGCATTCTTCTGATGATGTCTTCCTTTGCGTTTTCCGCCGCCATGTTCATTGCGGCTTTGTGTCTAGGAGCGTTTTCAATTTCATCGTCTACAAGAATTATCTGCGGATTTGTGCCGAACTGATTTTTTATCCATTCAGAAATTATGTTCAGTCCGTCCTGCGTTGGAACGTAGATTTTCGGCGGAATTTCTTCTTTTGAGCTGTAGTATGCGCCCATGAATTCGGCGAGCAGCTCGTCATTCTCATTAAGGCTCTGCACGCGGTAATTGTCGCGCCCAAGAAGTTTTCCTCCGCGGATTTTCAGCACGGTAAAGCTTACAAGCTCGCCTTCTCGGTGCCATGCCAGATAATCGCGGTCTTCTGCGTCGAAACTTTCAACAATGTTCTGGTTCTGCATGACCATCAGCGCGCGAAGTCCGTCCCTGAGCCGGGCGGCTTTTTCAAAATTCAGCTGGGTTGCGGCTTCTTTCATTTTTGCGGTGAGTTTTTCGGTTGTTTTGCTTCCGTTTTCCTTAAGAAGATCGCGGATTTCTCCGAAAAATTCATTGTAGGATTCTTTTGAAATTTTTCCGCAGCATGGCGCTTTGCACTGTCCCATGTGGTAGTAAAGGCAGGGCGATTCTCTTGCCGCAAATTTCTTGCAGTGTCGCAGCGGATAGATTTGATAAAGAGTGTCTATGAACGTGTCTAGCGCGGATGCGTCTGGATACGGGCCGAAATATGTCGAGCCGTCGTGAAGAATGTTTCTGGTTTTGAAAAGCCGTGGAAAATCTTCGCGGGTGATTCTTAAAACCGGATATGATTTTCCGTCTTTTAGGTTGATGTTGTATTTCGGCGTGTATTTCTTGATGAGATTGTTTTCAAGAAGAAAGGCTTCGTATTCGTTTGCGGTTGTAATGTATTCGATGCTTTTCGCGCTTGAAATAAGCAGCCTTGTCTTGATGTCTTTTTTGCCGGAAAAATAAGAAGTCAGCCTGTTTTTCAGGTTCTTGGCTTTTCCAACATAAATAACGGTGTCCTGGGGATTTTTCCACATGTAGACGCCGCTGGAGGAAGGTGCTTTTAATGCAGTTTCGTGAAGAATTTCTCTGTACATATAACAAAAGCAATTATATATCAAAAAATACCGCAGTTCTATTCGTTTTTCTTGCGATTGGCTTGTTCTTTTTTGGAGCGGCTTCTGTTTCCGCGGAAATTTATGAATTCGGCGGAAAAAAGGGCTGGAATGAAATAAATTTCCGGAACGGAATCACAACCGGGAAAGGGCGTTTCGGGCAGGAATGTCTGGAGCTTGAGACAAATTCGCTTCGGCCTGACAGCTCAACGGACTGCCTGATTAATTTTGAGGGCGCGGAAATTTATGACGAAACCGGAAAGTATGAGGTTGTGAAGAGCGGTGTTTTTCCGTCAAAAAAATCTGTCGCCGGGAAAAAATCTGCTTTAAGCCGCGGACGGGGCGGAATTGAGCTTCGCGGCGATAAAACTTCTCTTTTTGGCTCGGAAGGGCCGGCCGGCTCGTTTTCAATTGATTTCTGGATTTGTCCTTCATCGGTTGAAAACGGCGAGGTTCTGCTGAGCTGGCGTTCCTCCAAGAACATCGGCGGGCAGGTTGTCTACCAGCTGATTTCAACTTCTTTCTATAAAAACAGGATTACAACGCTTTTTTCAAATATTTTTGAAGGCTACACAAATAACGGCGGAGATGTGGCTCTTTCTTCTTCAAGGGCAATCATTCCGAACCAGTGGAGCTACCACCGCATTTCCTTTGAGGAGGAAACTGGAATTCTTGAGTACAGAATTGACGGTCAGCTTGAGGACATAAAATATCTTACGGACACCGGGCATGAAGGCGGAACTGTTTATACGGCTGTGATGGGTGTTCCCGCGGACCTGCATATAATTCCTTCGTACATCGGGCTTATTGATGAATTCAGGGTTTTGCGGAGCTTTACGAATCTGGCGCAGGAGGAAGCTTCCTCAAATTCGCAGATTGGTATTCCGGAGCGTTACAAGACGAGCGGCGGACGTTTTGAGTCTGTGCCGGTTCTTGCAAAACAGGGAACGATTATCAACAAGGTTTCTGCGGAAATTTCAGAGCCGGACCAGACCGAGGTGAATCTTTATGTGCGTGCCGGAGAAAATTATTTCAACTGGACGGAAGATTTTCCAGAATGGGTTCCAGTTGTTTCCGGACAGGAAATTGAAAATCTGAGCGGATTGTATTTTCAGGTTGCGGCGGAGCTTTTTCCGGACGGCGGCGGAAGAACAACTCCTTCAGTAACGGAAATAAAGGTTGAGTACACAACTCTGCCTGAACCGTTTCCTCCGTACAGAATCAGCGCGGAAAAGGGCGACGGCCAGGTTACTCTGACTTGGAGCTACTCTGTTGATGATTCTGCCGGCGGATATTATATTTATTATGGAAATCGTCCTGGTGAATATCTTGGGCGGGCCGCAGTTCAAGGCGCTTCTCCAATCAATGTTGGAAATGTTACGAGCGCAACTTTGACAGGCTTGAAAAACGGCGAGATTTACTATTTTGCGGTGGCTGCATATTCCAAGCTGGATGAACGGATTTGCGGGGCGCTTTCAAAAGAAGTTTACGCGCGTCCTGAGCGGAATAGATAATTTGAAAAAGAGAGGTTTTCTATGGATGACAAACAAATTGTGTTAAGAAGAGCGAAAAATGCTGTGATTTCAAGGGATTTCAACCTTGCCATAAGACTGTACAAATCTCTTCTTCAAGATGATGTGAAAAATATTGACTATCTGACAACGCTCGGAAATCTTTACATGAAAAACAACGACGACGAGAAGGCTTTGCCGTATTTCCAGCAGATTCTTACTTTTTACCCGGATGATTTTGAGGCGATGAACAGCATGGGCGGAATCTACCGTCGCATGGGAAAATACCACGAGTCAATTGATATTCTTCAGAAAGCCCTGGAAACAAAAATAAATCCTGCCCAGGTGAACTACAATCTTGGCTTTACTTACAAACTGATGGGCGACTACACCGACGCGGTTGAATGTTTTGAGAATGTCATTGCGGCGAACCCGACGGATGTTCTGGCGTACAACCATCTTGGAACAATTTACGCCGCGCAGAACGACCACGAAAAGGCTGTTGCGACTTACAGGCGCGGGCTTCAGGTTGACCCGAACCATCCGATTCTTCAGTTCAATCTTGCGAAAAGCCTTGAGGCTGTTCACGACGATACTTCCGCGATTCAGGCCTACGAGGCGGCGCTAAGGGCAAAACCGGGCTGGCAGGAAGCTGTGGTTGCCTACGCAAAACTTCTGCTTGCGCACCGTAAAACAAAACTTGCCGGCGAGCTTGTTCAGAACGCGATCGGGCTTCATCCGCAGGACGCTGAGCTTTATGCGCAGATGGGGCAAATTCTTATGCGGCAGAGCAATTTTGAAAAAGCCGCAAGCTCATTTGAAATTGCGAACAGGCTGATTTCCGGAAACGCTGAAATTCTGAAAAATCTTGCGGAAGCCTTTGAAAAACTCGGAAGAAAGGATGAGTCCGTTTCAACAATAAAAAAGGCGGAAAAAATAAATCCGGATGATGAAAAAATCAAAAAGGCCGCGGCTTCAATTTATCTTACCGCGGAAAAATACGCTGAGGCGGCGGAAGTTATCCGTCAGATTGGCGCGCTGAAAAAAAACGACTGCGAGGCTCTGGATTTGGCGGGCCAGTACAGCATTCTGATTGGAAAAAACGATTCCGCTGAAAAATTCGCTTCAAAAATCAGGACAATTGATCCGGAATACGAGGCGTATCTGTATTCGTATGCGTCAAGATTTTTTCAGAAAGGCGATTTTTCTTCCGCAAAGGAAAATGTCAAGAAATTCATTGACGAAAATATGAAAAATGTTCCGGCGTGGCTTTTGCTCGGCCAGATTGATGAAAAACTGGGAAATCCGGCTGAAGCGCTGGACGATTTTTCAACGGCTGTGGCTTTTGACCCGAACAATTTTCTTGCGGGAAAACTTGCAAAGGAAATCGGAAGCAAAATTGACGCGGAAAAATCTGCCCAGAAAACAGAAAAATCAGGTGCGGACGAGATTTCCGGCTCACAGGAAATTTCGCTTGATGAATTTGGTTTCGGTGAGGACGAAAAATCTGGTTCGCCGGAGGAAAAAATCGTTTCCGCGGAAGAAAAACCGGCTGAACCTGCGGCTGAAATTTCCGCGGATTCCACGGAAGATTTGGCGGAAGAGCTTTCAAAGGAAAACAAAACTGATGTTCTGAAACTCGACGATGAAAACGCGCTTTTTGAAGATTCTGAAAAAACTGAGGAAGAAGCCGGCTTGGATTCGCTGGATGCGGAAAACGAAGCCACTGAGGAAAGCGTTGAAGAAATTTCTTTGCCGACAGCCGACGAGATTGCGGAAAATGCTCCGGAGAAATCAGAGGACGATTTGCCGGCTGAAAAACTTGAGAATTCGGAAAATGCAGAAAACACTGAAAATGCAGAAAATTCCGCCGAAACTGAAAATTTGCCTGAAAACAAAACTGAGCCGGACGCAGAACCTGAAGACAGCGTTTCCAGCTTGAAGCCGGAAAACGAGCCTGAAAATTCAGAAAAATCTGGAGCTTTTGTAAATGTTGAAAAATCCGGGAATTCTGAAAAATCAAAAGATTCAGAAGAAAAACAAGACGCTGAGAAAACTGAAATTTCAGAAGAAACTGCCGCTACGGAAGAAACTGAAATTCCTTCTGAGGAAGAATCTTCTGAAAATTCCGAGCCGGAATGCGGTTCGTTCTGTCCATTGGAAGAGCCTTGCTCTGGCGACGAAAAAGCGGAAACTGCCTACGAAAATCTTGTGGGGCAGGTGAGCGAAATTCTTCCGAAGCTGACTCCATTGCTTGGAAACAACGAGGAAGCCGCGAAATTCCAGAAGGAAATCGAGCTGTTCAAGCGTCTCCGGCAGTTCGGCGAGCTGCTTCCGTTTGAACAGCGTGCAAAATTTCTTGCAGGAAGAGTCAGGCTTCTGCTGGACTACATAATCGCGCGGCTTTCGGGGCGCCCCGGACTTTTAAGGGCAGCCTCTGAAATCCGCAGAAAGCACAATCTTCCGGTTGACAGCATGGAAACTGCCATAAACGGAAGCAACCGCCCGGACATTGTGAACGTTTTAAAAGATATGGAAAGCCTTACCTTCTATCTTGAAGACAAGAATCTTTCCAAATCTCTTATTGTTGCGGCAGAAGAAGTTATTGATAAACTTTCGTAAATCTTAAAGCCTGATAATCCGGGAATGAGTTATAACTTCGTTTCCGGTTTCAGTTATAAGAACATCGTTTTCAAGGCGCACGCCGCCGAGCGTTTCATCGTAAAGTCCCGGCTCAAGAGTGATTATCATTCCAGGCTGAAATGTTACATCCGCCGGCATTTTTGTGCTTACGCGCGGAAATTCGTGGATTTCAAGCCCGATTCCGTGTCCAAGCGTATGCGGCATTTTTCGTTTTTCTTCCGCGAATATTTTTTCAGCCAGCTCGCAGGCATCTTTCACTGGAACGTCTTTTTTGTAAAGCCTAAGACATTCGTCCGCCGCTTTCTGAACAAGCTCAAGCAGTTTTTCCTGTTCCGCAGAAAGCTCGCCTTTTGCAATTGTCAGCGTTGTGTCAGATGTGTAGCCGTTGTAAACAACTCCAAAGTCAAGGATTGAAAGTCCGTTCCCAGGCCATTCGCCGTTTGTGTAGCCTGGAAATGCGTGGATTGCCCAGCTTCTTGCAGGTCCAGCCGCGAGCGTGTCAAATCCGGTTTTTTCGCATCCGTTCAGCCGAAGCTCTTTTTCAATCAGAAGGGCAACGTCTGTTTCTGTTTTTATTTCACCGGAATGAATTTTTTCTTCTATTTTATTGATGATAAGATCCCCGATTCTTGCGGCTTCCTTTGTGCATTCAATTTCGTATTCATCTTTTATTGTTCTAAGCTGAACGGCGTATTTGTGAACTCCTTCGGTTTTGCAGACTACATCCCACTTTGGATTTGCCTCGATGTGTTCCAGGAAATTCGGGTACGACGTTGAAGGTGAAATTTCAACTTTGAAATTTTTAATGTTCTTTGCGCCGCCCAAAACCGCTTTGACCGCTTCCACATCTGAATTCTTGTACTTTGTGTACGGAATAACTTTGTCACAGAACGCGATTTTTTTTGCAAGAATTTCATCCCACGGCACAAGAACTGAAGCTCCGTTTTGAAAAATCACCAGCACGGCATCGCTTGTATGCCCGGTAAAATAGCGGATTGCAGGCTCGCGGTGCGCCTCGCTGTCCACAAAAACAGCCGCGCCTACGTTGTTGCTCTTTAAGTATTCAACAATTTTTTCACGCCGGCTGGAATAAATTTCTTTCATTTCTTTTGATGTGTATTCTTTCATAATTTTATTTTTTTATTCTTCCTTTTATTTTTGAAATTATTGCAACAGCAGTTTCATCTTTAAATATAACAAGAAGAATGACTCCTATCAAACCGAAAAGCAATGCGCTTAGCGCAACCGGAATTCCGAATGAGATAAATCTGTTGTGTCCTGCGAATGTGTCCAGAAGCCATGGGCGCAAAAAATAAACCGGGCAGGCTGCAATAAGGCTGAAGGCAATCATCCGGATTATAAAGACCGCCATTTTTTTCGCGATTCCCGCCGCGTCAATGCTGTTCAGTTTTTTCATAAAAATGAAGAGGAAAAGTGTGTTCACCGCGCTCGCTAAAGTCAGGGCAAGCGCGATTCCGTTTCCTTTGATTGGAAAAGCCAGCGCGACTGCAAGCACAATGTTCGCCCCGAAGCAGATAATTCCGGCAAGCGTTGGAAGTTTTGTGTTTCCCTGCGCGTAGAAAGCCGGGCTTAAGATTCTGTTCACGGCGATAAAAAAAAGCCCCGCAATGTGAAAGCGGAAAACGCTCAAAGTCATTGCGACAGAATCGTCGTTGAAGCTTTTTGTCTTGTAAACAAGTGAAATCAGGTCTTTTCCGCATACAAGCGAGTAAAATGTTACTGGAATGCAGATAAGCGCGATTATTTTGATTGCCTGGGTAAGCATATTGTTGAATTCTTCCCATTTTTGTTTTTTGGCAAGTCCGCTCAAATCCGGAAGAATTACAGTTCCGATTGAAACCGCGAAAATTCCCAGGATAAGCTCCTGAAGGCGCAGCGAATATTGAAGCGAGGCGACTGTTCCGGTTCCGACATTTCCTGCAAGTGCGGTTGAAACAACATCGTTCAGCTGGTAGGCCGCCATTCCGATTATCGTTGGAACAATAAGCGAAATGACTTTTTTTGTTCCCGGATTTGAAAATGCGTTCTTCAGGCCGGTCAAAGTTGTTTTCCAGCCAGTTTTTTTTACGAACGGCCACTGAAAAAGAGCCTGGAAGCATCCGCCGGTTATAACGCCGAAACTCATTGCGCGTGCGGCCAGCGCTTCCTGCGGAAGTCCGTCCGGATTTGGAAGCTGCGGTGTAAGAATATATGTAATCAGCACAACAATTGCGTTGAAAAGAACCGGCGTGAATCCGCTTGGCGCAAAAATATTGCATCCGTTCAAAATTCCCTGGAAAAACGCCGCGATTGAAACAACGAACAGGTACGGAAACATTATTTTTGTAAGAAGAGAAGCTTCCGCAAGAATCGCCGCGTCCGCATCAGCTTTAAAAAAGAACGGAACAATAAAGCGTGAAAGAAGAATTCCCAGGACTGTCACAATCGCCGTTAAAAAAGAAACCAGCGTCAGCGTTGAAGAAATGAAAAGCTGGGTTTCGGCGTGCTTTGCGTCGGAATTGTCCTCTTCAAGGTAGCCGCGGAAAGTCGGAATGAATGCCACGGAAATGCTGTTTTCCGCAAAAAGCCGTCTGAAGAGATTCGGAATCATGAACGCAATTCCAAACGCATCCGCATAGGCGCTGGTTCCAAGAAAAGCGGCTTTTGTCATTTCGCGGATTAATCCCATAATGCGCGAAGCAAATGTCATAAGCGAAAGCACAAGGCCCGATTTTACAAGAGATTTTTTCTTAATTTGACTCATTTGCATAATATTATCTAAGTTGATGTTTTTATTCAATGAAAGTTGAAATTCAAGTATATATCCTGAATTTCGAGTTTTTTGCGAAAAAAATAAAAGCGCAGGCAGATTTACAGTTTGTGAAGATTTTTGGCGATTGAACCAGTTAAGGTGCGGAGCACCCGAATCAATACAAGCGGAGCGCGAGCCAAATCCATCTGGAGCAAACTGGAAATATGCCGGAAGCGTTCTTTCAGAATTTATAAAAAAACTCGACATTCTGGTTATTTAGTTGAAATTAAGGTTATATAATCATTGCAAATTTGTTTTTTCACGTTTATATTTTATTAGATATATTGGCTTTTATTTATAAAAATAGGGTGAATGATTTAATGGAAAAAACAACTAAGACAGAAGGTGAGATTCTTCCTATCAGAATTGGAATTGATATTGGCTCAACAACAGTAAAAATTGCAATCATTGATGACAACGACAAACTGATTTACGGCGATTACCAGCGTCACCGCGCGGACATCCAGAACACAATTATTTCCGTGGTTACCCAGGCGTTTGACAAGGCGGCAAGCCAGTTCCCTCTTGGAGAAGACCAGCCTCTGACTGTAAAAGTTACTGGTTCGGGCGGGCTGTCGGTTTCCCAGTGGCTGAACGTTCCTTTTATCCAGGAAGTTGTTGCCGCTACCACTGCTGTTAAAAAAATTATTCCTCAGACAGATGTTGTAATTGAGCTTGGCGGTGAAGACGCTAAAATTACATATTTCACAGGCGGCGTTGAGCAGCGCATGAACGGAACTTGCGCCGGCGGAACTGGAGCTTTCATCGACCAGATGGCGGCTCTGCTTGAAACTGATGCTGCCGGCCTGAACGAGCTTGCCAAAGGATTCAAGACAATTTATCCGATTGCCGCAAGATGCGGAGTTTTTGCAAAAACTGATATTCAGCCGCTTATAAACGAAGGCGCGCGCCGGGAAGACATTGCGGCTTCAATTTACCAGGCAGTTGTGAACCAGACAATTTCAGGGCTTGCCTGCGGAAAACCAATCCGCGGCCATGTTGCGTTTCTGGGCGGTCCGCTTCATTTTATGGATCAGCTCAGGCAGCGTTTTATTGACACTTTAAAATTGAAGGATGACGAGATAATCGTTCCGGATGACTCTCAGCTTTTTGTTGCGGCTGGATGTGCTTTCAGCGCGGAAAGAAAGTTTGACGGCGACGGGGCTTCGGATTTCCATTTTCCAACCGTGAAAGAATTCAGAGCCAGCCTGAACAATCTTGTGGGCGCGGAGCTTAGCGAAGTTCAGCGTCTTGAGCCTCTTTTTACAAATGCGAACGAGCTGGAAGAATTCCGGAAGCGTCATTCAGAGGAAAAAGCTATGCGCGGAAGCCTTGCGGATGCGCACGGACCGGTTTTCCTTGGCCTTGACTCGGGTTCTACAACCACAAAAGCTGTTCTTATAAACCAGAAAGGTGAAATCATCTGGGATTTTTATTCGCACAACATGGGGAATCCTGTTGAGCTTGCGGTGAAAATGCTTAAGGAGCTTTACAAGAAGCTTCCGGAAGATGTCTACATCGCGCGCGCTGTTTCAACCGGATACGGCGAGGCGTTGTTTCAGGCCGCGTTCGGCGTTGATTCTGGCGAAGTTGAAACGATTGCGCATTTCAGGGCGGCGGATTTCTTTGTTCCGGGCGTTGAATTCCTTCTGGATATCGGCGGCCAGGATATGAAATGTCTCCGCATGAAGGACGGGGCAATCACTTCAATTCAGTTGAACGAGGCTTGCTCTGCCGGATGCGGCTCTTTCCTTGACAATTTTGCGAACACAATGGGAATGGATGTCAAAGAGTTTGGAAAAATCGCTCTTATGGCTGAAAAACCTGTTGATTTGGGCTCGCGCTGCACAGTTTTTATGAACAGCCGCGTAAAACAGGCGCAGAAAGAAGGCGCTTCAGTTGCGGATATTGCGGCCGGACTTTCTTATTCTGTAATAAAAAATGCGTTGTTCAAAGTAATAAAACTCCGCAAGGCAAGCGACATTGGAACAAAAGTTGTTGTTCAGGGAGGAACTTTCTTTAATGATGCGATTCTCCGCGCGTTTGAAAAAATTGCCGGAGTCGAGGTTTTCCGCCCGGATGTTGCTGGCCTTATGGGTGCCTACGGCTCTGCGCTTATCGCTTATGACCAGTGGGTTGACCTTACCGCTCCAAAGCCAGGTGAAGAGCCTGGAACGCCGCGCCATGAGCTTCATTCGACAATTGCTTCTTATGATGAGCTTGAAAAATTCCACGTTGACCTGGAGCTTCGCCGCTGCGGAAAATGCCAGAACAATTGTCTTCTTACAATAAATAAATTTTCAACCGGAACCGAAACCAGAACTTTCATCACAGGAAACCGCTGTGAGCGCGGACTTGAAGTTGAAGGAAACGTAATCGACGCGTCGAACAAAAAGAACACAAAAGTTGAGGATGTCGGCGAAAAAATGCCGAATCTTTTTGAATGGAAATACAAGCGTCTTTTCGGCTACGTTCCGCTTAAGCCGGAGGAAGCTCCTATGGGCGATGTCGGTCTTCCGCGCGTCCTGAATATGTATGAAAATTATCCGCTGTGGTTCACGTTCTTCACAAAACTTGGATTCCGCGTTGTGCTTTCCCAGCGTTCTTCAAAAAAAGTCTACGAAAAGGGAATTGAAACGATTCCTTCAGAATCAGTTTGCTACCCTGGAAAAATAAGCCACGGCCATCTTGTTTCTCTTCTTCAGCGCGGAGTGAAATTTATTTTCTATCCTTGTGCTCCTTACGAAAAGCAGGAGGATTCCGGCGCAGGAAACCACTACAACTGTCCGATTGTTACAAGTTATCCGGAAGTTTTGCGCAACAACATTGACGAGCTTCGCCAGGATTCTTCTATTACATATATGGATCCGTTCCTTCCGATTTATGACAAGCCGCGCCTGAAAGAACGGCTTTGCGAGGAGCTTCTGCCGAAATTTCCTTCTTTGACGGAAAAAAATATCCGGGATGCAGTTGATGCGGCCTGGAAAGAGCAGGAAAAATACCGCCAGGACTGCCAGCAGGCCGGTGAAGAAGCTCTTGAGCAGATGATTCGTGCCGGCGGAAACGGAATTGTTCTTGCAGGCCGTCCATATCATCTTGATCCGGAAATAAACCACGGAATTCCAGAAATGATAAATGCGCTTGGGCTTGCTGTTTTCACGGAAGATTCTGTGGCGCATCTTGGCTCAATTGAACGCCCGCTGCGGATTATTGACCAGTGGGTTTACCACAACCGTTTGTACCGTGCCGCTTCGTTTGTAAGCGAAATGCCTGATTTGGAGCTGGTTCAGCTTACTTCGTTCGGATGCGGTCTTGACGCGGTTACCGCTGACCAGGTTGATGAAATTCTTCGCGCGAAAAACCGCATGTACACGCTCATAAAAATTGATGAAGGCTCAAATCTTGGCGCGGTTAGAATCAGAATCCGCTCGCTGATTGCGGCTGTAAAGGAGCGCCAGCGGCACCACAGAAAATTGCCGCCGAAACGTTCTTCAGCGTACCAGCGGCAGGTTTTCACAAAGGAAATGAAATACACGCACACAATTATCGGACCTCAGATGTCGCCGATTCATTTCAGGATTCTGCAGAAAGCGTTCCAGGCTGAAGGCTACAATTTTGTTGTTCTTGACGCAGTTGATCCAAAAGCTGTTGAAGCCGGCTTGAAATACGTGAACAACGATGCCTGCTATCCTTCGATTTTGGTTGCTGGCCAGATGATTTCCGCGCTTGAGTCTGGAAAATACGATTTGAACCATGTTTCTCTGATTATCACCCAGACTGGAGGCGGCTGCCGCGCTACAAATTATATTGGATTTATCCGCCGCGCGCTGAACGATGCCGGCTGGGGACACATTCCTGTAATTTCGCTGAGCGCACAGGCTTTTGAGACAAATCCAGGCTTCAAGGTAACGCCAACGTTGCTTCACAGGCTTCTGATGGCAATTCTTACAGGCGACCTTTTGATGCGCGTGCTTTATAGAACTCGTCCTTACGAGGCAGTTCCTGGAAGCGCGAATGCCTTGTATGAAAAATGGTCTGCCTACGCGGAAAAGCAGGTTCAGTCGCTTTCAGTTCATGGCTACCACAAAATGCTCAAAAATATAGTGAAGGAATTTGACAATCTTCCTTTGAAACCAATAAAAAAGCCGAGGGTTGGTGTTGTCGGCGAAATTCTTGTGAAATTCCACCCGACTGCGAACAATAATATTGTTGAAACAATCGAGCGGGAAGGCGCGGAATGTGTAATGCCGGATCTGACGGATTTCTTCTTTTATACGTTCTCGACCGGCATTTTCCGCCACGAGCAGCTTGCGTTCCCTAAAAAGACCGAGCGCAACGCGAAGCTTCTGGTTTGGTTCCTGGAGCTTTACCGCGGCAAGATGAAAAAATATCTGCGTGAAAGCCGCCGCTTTGATCCGCCAAGTTCAATTTATGACCTTATGAAAGGCGTTGACGATATTGTCCAGCTTGGAAATATCACTGGTGAAGGCTGGTTCCTTACAGCTGAAATGGTCGAGCTGATTCATTCGGGCGCTCCGAGCATTGCGTGCGTCCAGCCTTTTGCGTGCCTCCCGAACCACGTTACTGGAAAAGGAATGATAAAAGAGCTGCGCAGAAGATTCCCTGGCGCAAATATTTCGGCAATTGACTACGATCCGGGCTCTTCTGAAGTAAACCAGCTGAACCGACTTAAGCTTCTGCTTTCAAATGCTCCTGCTGGAAGACATCCTGATGAAAACGATGACGGAGTTATTGTGAATCCGGACGGAACAAAAACCCGGCCGGTTGTGAAACTTGCGGAAGGCGCAGGAACTTTCACCGACACAGAGCCTGTAAGCAGCGCGGAAGTGCCTTTGGAAAGAGCAGACGTTGAAACTGTCTCTGAAATTGTGATGAAAAGCGAAGATTAAGATTTTCTGGCGGAAATTACGGAGATAATATGAAAAAACTGATTCTTGGGATTTTGCTGAGCGTTGCCGTTCTTCCGGTTTTTGCGCTTTACAACAGTTTTGGCGTCCCGGATTCATCAGAAATCAGAAAGGATCTGGTTGAAACTTGGTTTGAAGCTCCTCTGCAGAATGTCCGTATGAACCGGCCGGAAATCAGAACGAACAGCGTCGGGCAGAAATTTCAGATTCGCCTTGAAGAAACTGAAGATTCGTTCAATATTTTTGTCGCTCCTTATGCAAGAATTGAAGTTGACGTTTATTCTGACAAGGGAAAAACAACTGAAGTTCAGGATATTTATCCTGGAGATGCGCCTGGCGGCTGGATTTTGGTCCGCGACAAGAAATCTGGAAAGCCGCTCAGAATACGATATTATTTTTCCGCGGACAGCGAAGTTTTTGTTCAGTTTCTGCCTTACGGGCGCACAGCTTACTGTGATTATCTGATTTTTGGCTGCTATGCGGCAAAAGGCGTTCCCACGGGACTTCCGTTTGAGCGGTTTTACACTTCATCATTTGAGCAGATTGTCCGCTGGACGCAGAATTCCCTTCCGTGGCGTTATATGCGAATTCAGCCGGACGACTATCATGCGGTCAAGCAGATGGCGACAGTCCTTCAGGAAAAAAGCACGGATATAATTTTTTCAGAAGACGCAATGTATGACTACAACGGCGAGCCGGTTTACATTTCAACAGGAAAAGCCAGGAAAATCGATTCTTCGGAAGAAGGAAAAATTTCAGTTTCCGGGGCAGGATATTTAAAATGGATTGCGGACGGAATTCTTGAGCCGCTCGCTGGAGCCCGCCTGAAACGGGAGCCGCTTCTGGAGCCTACAGTTGAATACAAGGAGACTGGATTTCAAGGAATTCTTAGCGAAAAGTATGCGGTTTCTTTTTCTTTGGACTGGATTCGCAATGTTGCAAGCGGCGTGGTTTCTGTTCGTTCCGGAAGAAACTATTTTTACAGGGATTCCGGCGTTGATGTCACAGTCGAGCCGTTCTGTGCAGAGCTTACGGACAAAGGAATTGTGAACTCTTCGGGTTATATTGAAAACAACGGCTATTCCGTAAGAATGTTGAAGCCGCTTCTTTACGTTCTGGCCGCTGAAAATCCGCAGATTTTTTATTTCGGGGCAATCCGCGAAACGGACAGAAGAACTCCGGAAGTAAAGATTTTCAACGAGTGCTGCGCATTTTTTCCGTATTTCGACAGCCAGAAAAGATTTAAATGCGCGGTTTTCAAGGACGGAGCGCAGATGTCGTTCGAGGAATTTTTCAGCCGTTACTGCCTGGATTCGGTTTCTCTTGTAAAAATTCACGCGGCGGACGAATTCCATCCGGCGGACTGATTTTTCCTGCATAGACTTTTGGTATTTTCTAAACTATTATTTAATAATATGAAAAAGTTATTTCTATCTATTTTGCTGGCATTTTTTGCATTTGATTTTTTTTCATCGGAGACGGACGTTTTTATTTTCAACGAGCTTTCTTCAGCTTACAACAGCGGATTTTATCCTGGAGCGGTTCAGTATGCGGAGCGGCTTTCTGCGGAATTTCCTGATTCAGCGTACATCGGGGCGGCTCTTGCGCTCAAAGGTGAATGTCTGGCGCGCCTTGGAAATTTTGACGATGCCTACGACGCTCTTTGCGCCGCGGAAAAGCTTGATTCAGACTCAGAATTGAAAAAATCAACAAAATACTGGCTTGCAAAAGTTTTTGACAATAAAAAAAATTATCCGGAGGCGCTGCGGCTTTACCACGAATATTGCGTTTTGTCCGGCAGAAAAGGAAAATATTTTCCAGCGGCAATTTTTGATTCAGGCGTGGTTTTTTATAAAACTTCAGATTTTAAGAACGCAGCTGAAAATTTTGAGTACGTTGTGAAAAACGGCGCTCTTTACCCGGAATCGGATTATTATTCATCGTTTTTAAAGCTCGCGGATTCGTACAATAATTCAGGAAACGCAAAAAAAACGCTCGCTCTTTATTCAAAAGTTGAAAAGCGGCAAATTCCTTCCGTTGTTTTCTATGCGCTTACGGAATATGCCGGCGATGCCTGCTGCGCGTTGAAAAATTACAGGCAGGCTTACGAATATTATTGCGAAGTTTTGAAAAGCGGGGAAAAATCTCTTGCGGCGAATGCGTTGAAAAAAGCGTACAAAGTTTCCTCGGAACATAAAAAAGAAGTCGGGCTTGAGCCTGGAAGCGTTCTTCAGGAAGCGCAGAAAAATTTGAGCGATTCTCCGGCTCTTCTTGCGGAATTCTGGACGAGGCTTGGAACGGACGCTTATTTTGAGGGCGATTTTAAAAAAGCCGCTGAATATTTTGACGAGGCGGAAAAATATTCTGAGCCAGAAATTCTTGAATTTATTGCGATGTACCGCGCTGAAATCACGGCTGGAAAAAATATAACCAGAAATTCGGCGGAAAAAGCAAAAAATCAGCTTGCTGAAGCGCAGAAAATTCAGGCTGAAATGGAAAATCCAAAATATCTGCGCGACTACAACAGTCTTCTGGCGAAATATTCAGCGTACAGCGAAAACTGGAGCGATGTTAAAAAATATGCGCCGCTCGGAAATCCGGAAAATGAGCGGACGAAATTCTATCTTGCGCTTGCGGATTTTAAAACCGGCGATTATTCATCCGCGGAAAAACTGATGGAGCCTTTAAAATCCGGACTTTACGCGCTTTCGCTTGCCCATGGCCAGAAGTTGAAGGAAGCGGCTTCCGTTTACCAGAATTTTGAGCTGGAAGGAAAAATCACTCCGCAGGAAAGGCTTGATTATTCAAAAGTGCTGATTCTTTCCGGCCGTTTCAGGGAATCGCAGATTCAGGCGGCGAAATCCGGCTTGAACGAAGGAAAATATATTCTTGGGCTTGCGCAGTTCAACACAAGAAGCTGGCCGTATGCGGAAAAAAGTTTCGCTGAATTTTTAAAGAACGCGGACAAAAAAAATCCTGGCCAGGCGATGGAAATTTCTTACGCGATGTTTTACCAGGGCTATTCCCAGTACAGGCAGGGAAAAACGAATGAAGCGTTCGGAATTTTGAATTCTTTTGTGAGCCAGTATCCTTCGCACGAACTTTTGTGGAACGCCCAGATGACGGCGGCAAACGCTGCTGTTCAGATGGAAAAATATTCAGACGCGGCAAAAATGGCTGAAAAAGCTGTGGAATCCGCGGCAACAACGGAAAATAAGGAAGATTCTGTGCTTTTGCTGGCAGAGATTCTTACAGATTCAGGCGAATTCAACCGCGCAGTTGAAATTCTTTCGCCGTATTCGCAGAAAAAAACTGATTTCGGAATGAAATCTCTTTACCAGCTCGGGCAAATCTACGAAAAGAAAAAGGATTTTGATTCAGCGGACAAGAAATATCAGGAAGTTTTCAATAAATTTCCAGGAAAAGAACTTGCGGAGGAAGCCCTTTACCGTCGCGGTGAAGTTTTTTACGGAATCCAGGATTTTAAGGCGGCGTTGGAGCGTTTTTCAGAATACAAAAACAAATGCAAAAACGGAAAATTTACAGAAGCCGCATGGTATTACACGGCGGACTGCATGGAAAAAACAGGAAATTCTTCCGGCGCGATTCTGCAGAACCAGGCTTTGATAAAAAGATTCCCGGAAAGCACATACGTTTATAATTCCGCGAAAAATATGGTTTCACTTTACCGGGTTGAAGGGAAATATTCAGACGCTTTGGAAAATGCGAATTTCCTGCTGGAAAAATATAATTCTCAGGCAAAAGCTGACGGAATTCCAGAAATTGCCGCGCAGCTGAAAAAACTTGCTTCCGGAAAAAATGAGGCAGTCGTTCAAAAAGAAACTGAATACAAAAACGCCGGCGGAAATTCCACTCCGGAAGGCCGGAAACTTGGAACGGAGCTTGCGCTTTTGTACGCTGAAAATTCTGACACAACTTTGGAGGCAACCCTCCTTTCCGAGCAGATTTTGCCGCTCCAGGAAAAAAACAATCTCAACGGTTCCGAAAGTTTGTACATTGCCCAGAATGCGGAAATTCTTGGCAATGCGTATAAAAGTCAGCGCAAAAACAAGCTGAGCGCGGAAATGTTTTTGAAATCCGCAAAATTCTACAGAATTTGCGGAAAAGATGAAAATTCAGCGGGCGCAATGTACGGCGCGTACGACGCTTTTTTGGCGGCAGGAATGAAATCCGATGCGAACGCAACGGCGGAACAGCTTAAAAAACTTTATCCGGCGAGCCGGCAGGCAAAAAATGTAAAAACTGACAATTAGTTTTTGAAAATAAATTGAAAACCAGAAATAGGAATAAAATATGAAGAAAAATAAAATAATTTTGGCACTTTTTACGGCTTTTTTTTCGTTAGGGCTTTTGTCTGCGCAGGAATCAGAAAATGAGGATTTGGAAGAAATTTCGCTTCCAGATGTTTCAACTGTGATTTCAGGCGGCGCGCCGAAAGTTGGAAAAAGCGCAGTTTCAGGCTTTTCTGATGTGCTTCCTTCTGATGACCCGGAAATTCAGGAGCTGATTCCGCGGCTCCCCGAAACTTCCGCGGCCACCGCATTGAACAGCGATTCAGTTGTGAAAGCTTCTCCAGAAAAATCAATTTATGTTGAAGGCCTTGCGGGCGGCGGATTCCCTGGTTTTATCGCGGGAAATTTTAAAATCTACCGGGAAACCGGGAACAATCCTTTTGTGGTTGAATTCGGGCACGAGTCGGCGAACGGATATTCCGGCAGAAATCTTTCTTCAGCGTATTCAGACAGAAACACGTTTATTTCTGCGGATAAAGTTTTTAAGACTGAAAATTTGAAGATTGACATCAGCGGATATTTTGAGTCTTCGGACAACGGGCTTCAGGACAAATTTGAAAATATAAGCAATGTCACAAAAGAAAATTTTGGAGGCGCATTTTCGCTTCAGAAGGAAATTCCGCATGGAATGGAATTCGGCTTTTCCGCACCGGGCGACTGGTACAAACGGTATTCAACAATCACTGGAAATCCGGCGGTTAAAATAGAAGATTATGCAAAAAATGTTGGGCTTGTTTATTTTGACCCGGAATTTTATTTCTCGTGGAATTTCAGCGGCTTTTCATTGAAGGCAACCGCCGCCTACGGACTTGAATACGCTGAAAAAGATTCTTTTGAAAACGGCAGGGCGTCGAACCGCGGCGATTTTTCTGTTGATTTCGGCTGGAAAAACGAAGTTGTGGATATTTTTTCTTCAGCTGGAATTGTGGCTGGAAACCATATCGGCGATAATTCTGTTGTTGTTCCGTTCTTGGCCGGCGTTGATTTCAGCTTTGCGTCCGCAATTTCTTCCCGGAAAATAAAAATCGGCGTAAAAGGCGGACTGGATTCTTTCCACCCGAAAATATTCAGCTCTGAAAAAAATTATCTTTTTGCGGCGGCGCAAATTCTTCCGGAAGAAACAAGCGACTGGTTCGGAAGCTCAAAAATGGTTCTGCCAATCAAAGACCGCTTCACTTTGTCGGTTGAAGGCGAATTCCGCAAATCCGCGCTTGGAAACGGCGTTTTTATGCCTGATTACAACACAAAGAAAGATTTGAATGAACTTTTTGGCCAGTACGTTTTTGTGCAGGATGAACTGACTCAGTTCAACACGGATTTGAATTTCGGCGCAAGATTTGGAAATCTGGATTTGTCTGCCGGCTGGAAATCTTTCTGGGCGGACGTTCCTTCAAACAAGTCAAATCATTTTGTGAGCGCGGATATTTCATTTCAGGATGAAAAGGCGCGCTTCGGATTCAACGGAAAATTCGGAATGTCGCTTGACCCGGATTATGACAACACGCCGGAAATTGATTTTGAAATGTTTTTTAGGCTAACTCCTGCTGTTAGGCTTGCGGTTTCTGCGGATGATGTTGTAAAATTAATCACAAGCGGAGAACGGGATTTTGCCGGAAAATATATTTCGCGCAGCGGAACGGCGGCTGTGCTTGTAAAATTTTTCTTTTAGGGAGACTTTATGTTTGGCGCGTTAAAAGCCGGCGGTATTTTTATGCTGCCGATAATTCTTTGCGGAATTTTTGCGACATTTATAATTGTTGAAAGATGTTATTATTTTTATGTTACAAAAAAACGTGACATAAAACTTATGTTTGATTTGAAAGATTCTATTAAAAAGGCTGATTACGTTGCCGCGGAAAACAGCTGCTCGGAAGCAGACACTCCGACTGCGCGGGTTGTAAAAAAAGCGCTGGAATGTCGTGCCTGGCCGGAAAAGGACTTGAAGGAAACGGTTGAGGCTGAAATGTCGGCGGTTGTTCCGGATTACGAGCATTTTCTTACGCCGCTTGGAACAATCGCGAATATTTCAACGTTGCTCGGGCTTTTGGGAACTGTAACCGGAAATATCAAGGCGTTTGGAATTCTTGGGGCTGGCGGAACAATGGGCGATCCTGCGCTGCTGGCCGGCGCAATCGGCGAAGCGCTCATCACAACAGTTGCCGGGCTCGTGGTTTCAATTCCGTCGGTGATTTTCTACAATTATTTTGTAAGCAGAGTGAACCGCCGTGTTTCAGAAATGGAATCAGATGTGACAAATATTGTCATAAAACTTTCAGGAAGAGTTAAATAATGAAATTAAGAGCAAGACGAAAAAACATTAATGCCTCAGTTGATATGACTCCGATGATTGATGTGGTTTTTCAGCTTATAATTTTCTTTCTGGTTTCCACAACTTTTGCGGTTCTGCCAGGAATAAATTTGAATCTTCCGGAAAGCTCAACATCGGAAGGAACGGCGAATTTAGGAATTACAATAACTTGCGAAAAAAATGGAAATCTGTTTTTCAATGACAAGCAGGTTTCGTTCAAAACGCTCGGGGAAGAACTTTCAAAATTCGACACAAAAAAAGTTAAAAAAGCTGAATTTCCAGTTACAATAGAAGCTGACGACCTTGTTACAAACGGAACAATTGTAAAACTTTTCGATGTTTTAAGGCAGTCAGGATATTCTTCTGTAAATTTGCGGACAACTGAAAAAAAATAATGCAGATAAAAGCTCGGATTGAAAAAATTATAAAAATTTGCTCAAAAGACAGAACTCAAAACCAGGCGATGAGGCTTTCGCTTTTGTTTACGTTCATTATCTGGCTTTTTATTTTTGTAGTTCTTGCAGTTTCTCCGGGAATGAACCAGAAAAAGAAATATAAAACTGTCAGGATTTCGCTCGCTCCGCTTCCGGTTGAAAAGCCAAAAGCCGAGGAAAAAAAGCCGGTTGAGCAGAAAATTATTGAAAAACCAACGGCTTCTGAAATTTCAAAGCAAAAAGAATCTGAAAAAAACTCTCAGCCTGCGAAAAAAATTCAGAATGAACAAAAAACGGAAGAAAAACCGAAAGTGCCTTCCACAGTAAAAAATCAGCCTTCGCAGAGCAACGCAAAAACTGAAGCTCCGGCGGCTCCAGAACCAAAAAAGGCTTCGATAAAATATAAAAAATCTGTTGACGAGCTTTTGAACGAGCAGAATTCTTCCTCAAAAAACAAAAATTTTGACTGGGACAGCATGGATTTTTCAGAAAACACAAATTCTTCGGTTTCAGCGCAAAATCATCCTGCTCCGGACGCGCAGAAACTGAACAATTCTTCCGCGCTGAGCGGAACTGCCGGAACAAAATCTGGCGGCGGCGGAAAAATTTCTTCAGAGCCGCGGAACGTTTCTGCCGGAACGAACGCTTCCTCGGAAACTGCCGCGCAGCTTGGAGAGATTTCAAAAACTGAATATTCCTATTCAGCGGCGAGCGGAATTGATGTCTCTGCAAAAATCAACCAGCATAAAGACGGAAAATATTCAATGAAAATGGCGGACGGCACCGCCAGAATTCTTAGGAATCCTGAAAAGCCGGAACTTCAAATAAAAAACACAGACAAAATTGACACATCCAAGGAAGTGACAATTACGTTGAAAATTCTTGCGGACGGAACGGTTCCTCTTGGAGGCGT
The DNA here is from genome assembly GCA_934718065.1 of uncultured Treponema sp. Taxonomy (GTDB): domain Bacteria; phylum Spirochaetota; class Spirochaetia; order Treponematales; family Treponemataceae; genus Treponema_D. Next base: position 146,312 of record CAKUZR010000003.1, on the reverse strand, counting down.
TTGGTTTTCTCCGGCGGCAGTGCTGGACGCTTCTGTAAGGTCGGAGCTTGCCGCGCAGATTCAGAAATGGGAATTTTCACCTGCCCCGGCTGATGGACAGGCTAGCTTTGTGTATACTATTATTAAACGCTAAGGCGATGGGGGAAATGTGAAAGTAAAGAATCTTGGGGAAATTGAAGCGATTGCATTCGATATTGACGGAACAATTTATCCGCAGTGGAAAATTCATCTTATTGCGTTTTTTCATTATTTGTGCCATTCAATTTTCTTTCTTCACTACGGGCTTGTGCGGCATGAGCTTCACGGGCTTGAGCAGACACCTGATTTCAACAAAATTCAGACTGAAAAAATGGCGGAGCATCTTCACTGTTCCTACGAAAAGGCTGAAGAAAAACTGAATAAAATCGTGTATCATGGTCTGGAAAAATATTTTAAAAGAATTTCGTGCTACAAAGACTGTGTTGAAACTGTCAGAAAATTCAAGGAGGCGGGCTTTAAAATCGCGCTTCTTTCGGATTTTCCGCCGGAGCAGAAAGGTGAAATTTGGGGCATAAAGCAGTATTGCGATGTTATGCTTGGAACTGAAGCGCTGGGCGCGCTGAAGCCGGATCCGTTTTCGTTCATAAAAATGGCGGAGGAGCTGAACGTTGCGCCGGAAAAAATTCTTTTTGTCGGGAACAGCCGCAAGTATGATGTTGCAGGCTCAAAAGCCGCAGGAATGAAAAGCGCGTATCTTCTTGCGTGGCGGTACAGAATTTTCAAGTTTCTTAAAGTAAAAGAAGCTGATGTAACGTTCTCAAACTATCGTCAATTGCAGGACTTTGTGTTAAAATAAAAAAATATAACTAATAGAATGGGTGGGAATAAAAATGCCGGTTATCACAATTCTTATCGCCGCAGCAATTGCGGCCGGAGTTTCTTATGCTTTGCATTTTTTTACGGAAGATACAAATAGAAAGGAATCTGTAAAAAAATACGCGGACAAGCGTCAGGCTGAAATCGCGGCCTTTATAAATGAACAGGTGAAACATCTTTCCGATAATACGGCTTCTCTTGAAACAAAGCAGATGCAGGCGGCGGCGGCAATAAAGCGTCTTGACTCGCAGATCAAGGAATTTGAAAGCATCGCGCGGAATTTAAAGGGCGACACTGATTCTGTAAAAAATATCGAGCAAAAAATCAAGTCGTATGACGAAGTTCTTCAGGAACTGATGGAAATGACCGGAAAAGTCGAGGAAAATCTTCAGCTTCTGAAAAAAGAATCGCTGGTTGTTGACAAGCTGAATTCACGGATTGGAAGCCAGGACAAGAGTCTTTCAGAAATTGAAAAAAGAATTCCGCAGCTTTCCTCTGAATTTGCGCAGAAAAACGGCGAGCAGCTGAAAATTCTTGGAAACAAGCTTTTGAGCGAGTACGATTCCCACGGGGAAAAACTGAAGTCTGACATCCAGCAGATTGAAAGCAGCGCGCAGAAAGCTCTTGCCTCTTTTCAGAATGAAATTTCCGCTGTTTACGAGGAAGCCAGCCTGAAGGCGCAGAAACTTGAGGATTTGGCGTTCGAGCAGCTTGGAAAAAAATCCGAGGAGAAAAATGCGGCTTTTGTTCAGGAAATGAACCAGAAAGTTTCAGAAGTTGAACAGGAGCTGAATTCAAAAATCGCTGAAATTTCAAAATTGATAGAAACACGCTCTGATTCAGTGAGCGCGGCGGCGGAGTCAAAAACTTCGGCTCTGGACAAAAAATATGGTGAAATTTACGTTGAGCTTTCCGCGCGGTTTAAGCAGAAAACTTCCGAGCTTCAGGAAAACCTGGAGCTTAAGGCGGCGGAAATTCAGCAGAACTACAAGGAATCCACAGAAAATGTGATTTCAAATATGAAGAAAAATCTGGCGGATTTTGACTCAAAGTGCAAAACTCAGGTTGATGAAATTTCTGCAAAATATGATGACAGAATGAATTCCCTGAGCGAAAAATACAGCAGGCAGCTTGAGTCAGTTGGCGGAAAAAGCGATGCGAGAATTGCGGAGCTTCAGCAGAAAATCGCGGCCGCGGATGAAAAATCCAAGGCTCACATTGATGCTTTGACTGCAAAATACCAGCAGGCGGTTTCAAATATCCGCGAAAAATACGAAAATGCGCTTTCTTCGGTTGACGGCAAAAACAGCCAGCGCGTGGCGGAACTTGAAAAGCAGTACGATGATTCTTACGAGCTTGTGAACAAAAAAGTTTCAGATTTGAACGAAAAGTATGAGGAAATAACTTCCGCGCTGAAAGAGCAGATTGAAAATGTTCAAAAAGTTTATGCGGAAAAAGAAGCCGGCGTCAACAGCGAAATTTTTGCGAAAATCGATTCTGTTTCAGGCGACTACAACGCGCAGATTTCAGAGCTTCGCGCTAAAATGGAAGATTCAATGGCTTCGTACGAGCAGCTTGCGGCTCAGGCGGAGCAGAATATTGACGGTTACAATTCAAAAATCGACCAGAAAATTGAAGCCGTTAAAAATCAGCTTGCGGCCACGCTTCAGGCAATCAGCAAAAATGTTGAGGAATCTGTTCAGAGCGCGGAAAACACAATTCAGCGTGTAAAGGAAGAATGTTCGCTCGCGCTTGAAAAAGCTGGAGAAGTTGAGCCTCAGCTGAACGAGAAAGTTCAGACAATCGACGCGCAAATCAATAAATTCAAGGAAGATTCCAACGCGAAAATCGCCGAGCTTAACGTTGTGCTGAAAGAATCCAGCGCAAAAATCGAGCAGATGTGCGAAAAACAGCAGGCAGCCGCGCTTTCTGACGTTGACAAGCAGCTTTCTTCCTATAAAAAGGATATGGAATACCGTCTTTCCAAGCTTGAAGGAATCGGCGGCCAGATTGATATGCTTGAAAACAGCCTGAAAAACGCAATGGAAGAAGTAAGCAGGAAAACTTTGAACACTTTTGATTCATTTGCGGAAAACCAGGAGCAGAAGCAGACTCAGTTTGCGCAGTCCGTGAGCGAGCACAACGAAAAACTTGAAAACGACATTCAGACTCTTGAAAACAAAATCGAGGAGCTTAAGAAAACCGCGATTGGAAACGTTACTGAGCGGCTTGAAGGTTTTGAAGCCAGTTTTGACCGGGATTTGAAAACCCGCGGAGATAAAATCAACGATGACCTTGCCACCTGGAAAAACAGTTTTGACGGAAAAATCACAGCTTTCACAAGTGAATATGAAACCGAGCGCCGCAATATTGAAGCGGACTACAACAAAAATCTTCAGGAGAAGCTTGCCGCGGTTCAGGCAAAGAGCGATGAGCAGGCTGAACGGATTGCGCAGGGCATAAAAAAATCCGAGGATGAAGTTGCGGAGCATATAAACGATATAAAATCTCTTTTGAACAATTTTGCGTCGGAAATGCAGGCGAAAGTTGCGAAAGTTGACGAGGCTTCGGACGAATCTCTGAAAAACGCAATCAGCCGTTCCCAGAAAAATATCGGCGAGCAGCTTGAAAAACTCCAGAACCAGATGCTCGAGGAGCTTAAGGCGTTTGAAGAGGCGGCGAACGGAAAGCAGGAAATCAGCGTTTCCACAATTGACTCGGCTCTTGCGGAGTTCAAAACGTGGAAAGTCCAGCTTAAAGCTCAGCTTGACGATTCAAACACTCTTTTCAAAAGTGAAATTGAAAGTCTGCGCGAACAGGCGGCTCAAAAGATTGAGGACGCGAAAAATTATATTGAAACGGAATATCAGCAGGTTTACAGCCAGTCTGAAAAGAAAATCACGGAGCTTTCTGAAAGGGCGGATTCTTCGCTCAACGAATTTGAAAACCGTTCAAAGGCGATTTCCGTTCAGCTTGAAAAGAATTATGATTCAATGGCCAGCCAGGCAGAGCAGCAGATGAATGCGAAAATTGCTGAAACTTCCAGAAAGATTCAGGAATTCAATGAAAAAGTCCAGGAAACTGTTGACAAGGACCGCGCTCATCAGTCGGAGCTTGCGTTCAGGCTTCAGAATTATTCCAGCGAAATGCAGACTCAGATGAGCGAGCTGAAAAAGGAAATGGATTCTGTAAAAACTCAGATTTCTGTCTACGAAAAAGCCGAGCAGATGAAAAAATCTCTTGATGAAAAAATTGCGCTGCTTTCCGCGGATTTTGAGCGGCTTGAAGGTTTTAAAGATGTTGCGGACGACTTGAACAAAGAATACGGCCACGTTCTGAGCTTGAAAAATGATGTTGACAAGCAGGTTGACGAATTTGACAGCCAGAAATCCAAGGTTGACTCAATTGGCCAGCGTTACGAGAAAATGATTTCGCTCAGCGGGCAGATTGATGAAAAAATCCGCGAGCTTAACTCAACTTTTGACGGACTTCAGACGATGGAAGTTCAGGTCAGGGATTTTCAGGATACGCTTTCAACAATTTCGGAGCGCTACGACCGTCTGGAACAGAAAAATGTTGTTATTGACCGCGTGCTGAAAGACGTTGATGCTTCTTTTGAAAATTTAAAGGCGATTGAAGACAGGCTGAAAGTTTGCGCGCGCCAGGCTGAAACTTTGCCGAAAGAAATCGAGGATGTTCAGGGCAACGTGGACGAGCTTCTTAAAAACAGCCCGAAAATTGGTGATGCGGCGGCAAAACTTAACAATCTTCAGGAAATTCTTGATGAAACGCAGAGCCGCCTTGAAGAAATCAACTCGGCGCGAAGCGGTGTCGGCAGAATTGAAGAGCGTCTTGCCAAAATGGACAGGGATCTTGACGGAAAACTGAAGCTTGTTCAGGCGATGGTCAGCACTGATGTGCGTAAAAATCCTGATGAGAACAACCAGTTTATTTCTCCGCAGGAACGCGAGCGAGTGAAGGAGCTTGCGCGCCGGGGGTGGACGGTCAGACAAATTGCCAAGGGGCTCAATCGAACTCAGGGTGAAATAAATCTTATCCTAGAGCTTCCGTCGGATATGTAGCCTGATTTTTTAAATTTTCTTTGTGGGAATGGATTTATGCCTTATAATTATTCCTATGAAGAAAATTATTAGAATTATTTTTGCGGCGGCTTGTTTTGCCGGATGTTCAAAATTTTTTGCCCAGACTAGAAAATCAATTCAGGATGGCGCAATTCTGCACGCTTGGTGCTGGTCTTTCAAGACAATTGAAGAAAATATGGAAAAGATTGCGGCGGCTGGCTTTTCAGCTGTTCAGACTTCTCCGGCAAATACTTGTCTTGTGGGCGATTACGGCGGCCTTGAAATTTACAGCGAAGATCTTAATGGAAAATGGTATTATCATTATCAGCCGACCGACTGGAAAATTGGGAATTACCAGCTTGGAACGCGCGATGATTTTATTTCAATGAACAAGAAGGCGGAGGAATATGGAATCGGCGTTATTGTTGATGTTCTTCCGAACCATACAACTCCCCGGACAAAAGAAATTTCAAAAGATTTGATTGATGCGGTTGGCGGAATTGAAAAACTTTACCACAAGAACAATGACCATGGAATCCGCAGCTATGAAGACCGGCTTGAATGTACAACTGCCCAGATGGGTGGGCTTCCTGACGTGAACACAGAAAATCCGGATTTTCAGGCGTATTACATGAAATACGTGAACGATCTGATTGACTGCGGCGCGGACGGTTTCCGCTACGACACGGCGAAGCACATCGGGCTTCCGGATGACCCGAAAGATCCTTACGCAATGGAAAACGATTTCTGGCCGATATTCCTTGGAAAAAAGGCTGTAAAAGGCGAATTTATGCACAAGGATTCGGAAAGCTTGTTTATTTACGGCGAGGTTCTTCAGGGCGGAAATTCCAGGGAGGACGCATACGGAAAACTTATGCCTGTTACGGCGAGCAATTACGGTTCAATTGTCCGTTCCGCGCTTGAAAACGCGAAATTCAGCGCAAGTGGACTGAAAAACTGGCGTCATCCAGCCGCGCCGAAAAACATTGTAACTTGGGTTGAAAGCCACGACACTTACGCAAATCATGGCGAGTCCGCGCATTTAAGAAATGCCCAGCTTAGAATGGGATGGGCGCTGATTGCGGCAAGAGCCGGCGGAACTCCGCTGTTTTTCAACCGTCCGCAGGGAAAAGAGGCGACGCAGTTCCCAGGCGTTTCAAAAATCGGCGATATGGGAAACAACGAATTTATGCATCCGGAAGTTGTGGCGGTGAATAAATTCCGCGCGGCAATGGTTGGCGAGCCGGAGGAGCTTTTGAACAATGGGAAAGACACTTCTGTGCTGGGAATAAAGCGCGGCGATAAAGGAATTGTCCTGATAAACGCAGGATTGAAAAAAGCGAAAATCTCAGTTCCGGTTTCTTTTGCAGATGGAACTTATGTTGACAAGGCAAACGGCGGCAAATTTTCAGTAGAAAACGGCATTCTGAAAGGAAAAATGTCCCGTGAGTCTGTCTGTGTGATTTACTGATGACTGCTATTTAGAAAGCAGGCACGTTGCCCAGGCTTCAATTGCGTTTCCAGAACCGACGGAATCCAGTTTTTCGCCGGTTTTGGCTTTGACGAAAATTTTTTCAGGTTCAACGTTCAGGGCGCTGGCGATATTTTCAATGACTTTTTGCCGCTGCGGAAGAAATTTAGGCTTTTCAAGTTTTACAACGCAGTCAAGGTTGACCAGCTTCCAGCCTTTGCCGCAGATTATTTTCCAGACAGTTTTTAAAAGTTCAACGGAATTTGCGTCTTTCCATTTGCTGTCTTCCGGCGGAAAAAAGCTTCCGATATCGCCAAGTCCGCTCGCGCCTAAAAGCGCGTCTGTAATTGCGTGCAGAAGAGCGTCTCCGTCTGAATGGCCGTCTTCACCTTTTTCAAATGGAAATTCTATTCCGCCGATAATGAGTTTTCTGCCTTCAACAAGCCTGTGCAGGTCGTAGCCAAGCCCGATTTTTATTGAATTCATATTTTGTTTTCCGAAAGTGTAGTCGTCAGCATAAGTGATTTTTTTGTTGGCTGAATCGCCCTGAACCGCTTTGACTTTTCCGGAATATTTTCCCCAGATTTCTGTGTCGTCTGTGTATTCTTTTCCATCTTTTTCGGCAAGTTCATGCGCTTTTAAAAGTTCCTTCAGCCGGAAGCCCTGCGGAGTCTGGACAGCCGCCATTCTTGAGCGCGTAAGATGCTGCTCGATAAATCCGTTTTCATCCAGCAGTTTTTGAGTGTCAACTGGAGTTGTCCCAGGAACCGCGGCTCCAAATTCCTCCGTTGCGTCCAGCGTGTCTTTTATGATTTTCTCCGTAACAAAGGGGCGCGCTCCGTCGTGAATCAAAACCAAATCAGATTCAGGATGAAATTCCTGGATTTTTTTCAGCGCATTGAAAACGCTTTTCTGCCTGGTTGAGCCGCCTTCCGCAAAAATCAGTTTTGCTGAGCCAAGCTTCTGTTTTATTTCTTTGTCTGAAAAAAGCGCTTTTTCAGCGTCCACCTGGCCGTTTTTGGGAACTGTAACCGCTAAAATTTCAACTTCAATTGAATTTAAAAATTTTTTCACGGATTCGGAAAGCACAGTTCCGTTGTTCAAGGGGAGATATTCTTTTTTTGTTGTGCCGCCCATTCTTGAGGAAGAACCAGCGGCGCAGATAACAACGTTTGCCTTTGAAGAATTATTCTTCGTCGTCATCGCCAAAATCATCTTCTTCAGCGTCGGCTTCATCTGATGAGTCTTCGTCGGAATCCTCGTCGTCATCATCGTTTTTGCTTTTTCTAGAAGAAACATCATCCATCAAGTCATCGTCTTCATCGTCAAAGTCTTCGATTATGTGCTTGATTTTTGGAGTTGATCCCGGCGGTTCAAGTTTCAAGTGAATCATTGACTCAACTTCTTTTTCAGAAATTCCCATCGCGATTGAAATTTCGTCTTCAAGAAGTTTTTTCGCCTGGTCGTAAAGCTTGCGTTCCAGAATTGGAAGTTCCTTCACTTTTGAGCGGTTGTAAAGACATCGGACAATTGCCGCAATATCAGCGATTGTGCCTTTTTTAAGAAGGTCAAGGTTCATCTGATAGCGCAGTTTCCAGTCTGAAGTGATAGGCTCAAAGTCATCCGAAAGCGAATTCAGCGCTTTTTCTGCTTCTTCCGCACCAACAATCGGCCGGATTCCAAGTTCCTCGGCTTTTTCAATTGGAACAAGAACAACCATGTCTGAAACTTCAATGTAAATTTTGTAGTAAGTCATAGTTGTGCCGCGGAAATTCTTTTCAAAAATCTCCGTGATTAATCCAACGCCCTGGCTAGGATAAACGACTTTCTCGTCAATGCTAAACTTTGTGTTACTCATATTTTTTAATTATATCACATTTTTCATAAATTTTCAATTTTGTTCAATTTGATTGTAAAAAAACGTGTAATATTCTATTATAAGTAACCTACCTTTTTTAATTTAATTTTATTTATTGGGAAAAAATGAGTAACGAAAACGAAATTTTAGATGACGAAATTGTTCCAATCGAATCACAGGCTGAAAATCCTGACGAGATTGAAAATCAGGATGAATTGAACGCGGAAGCGGATATTTCTTTTGAAGATTTGGGCCTTGACGAGCCGACTCTTGCGGCAGTTGAACGAAAAGGATTTAAAGTTCCTTCGCCGATTCAGGTTCTTGCGATTCCGCGGCTTTTGAACGGAGATGCGAATATTATTGCCAGGGCGCGCACTGGAACTGGAAAAACAGCGGCTTTCGGGCTTCCTATTATTCAGAAGCTGCGCGGCTCCAGCGGAACGGTGAAGGCTCTTGTTCTGGAGCCGACCCGCGAGCTTGCGATTCAGACTTGCACGGAGCTTCAGTCGTTCACTGAAGGAAAATCTCCGCGCTCATGCGTTTTGTACGGCGGCGCATCTTATTCAACGCAGATAAGGGATTTGAAGAAAGGCGTTGAAATTGTTGTTGGAACTCCTGGACGAATTCAGGATCACTTGGAGCGGAAAACGCTCGACATCAGCAAAATTGAATATTTTATCCTTGACGAAGGCGATGAAATGCTCGACATGGGCTTTATCGATGACATTGAGGAAATTTTTAAGCAGGCGAATCCTGACGCAAGAATTCTTTTGTTCAGCGCGACAATGCCAGCTCCGATTTTAAAAATTGCCGGCGAATTTATGGGCGATTACGAAATTGTTGAAGAGGAAGGCGTTGTTGACGAGCCGCTGCTGATTGACCAGAAATTCTGGGTTGTCCGCGAAAGCGATAAAACCGAGGCGCTTGTACGTCTTATTGATTTTGCCGATGATTTTTACGGAATTGTGTTCACGCAGACAAAGCACGATGCTGACAATGTTACGCGCGCGCTTGACGAAAAAGGCTATGAAGTTGCGGCTCTGCACGGAGATATTGCCCAGGCTCAGCGTGAAAAAATTATCGCCCGCTTCAAGACTAAGAAGACTAGAATTCTTGTTGCGACCGACGTTGCTGCCCGCGGAATTGATATAAAAAATCTTAACTACGTTGTGAATTATTCTCTTCCGTTTGACGGAGCGACTTATGTTCACAGAATCGGTCGTACTGGCCGCGCAGGAAAAGAGGGCGTTGCCGTAACTTTTGTGGCTCCGCAGGAAACCCGCAAGCTCGGATTCCTTCAGCGCGCGGTTAGAAAAGCAAGCAAAGGCGAAATGAAAGAGGAGAAAATTCCTTCTGTTGATGAAGTTCTTGAGAAAAAACGCGGACGAATATTCGGCGAGCTGAAAGAAAAACTCGGGCTTTCAGGCGAAGAGCCGGCTCTTGTAAAAGCTTCGGATGAATTTGAAAATCTTGCCGCGGAACTTACTTCCGGAAACGATGCGAATTCTGTGCTTGCTTCAGTTCTTTCAGTTCTTTACGGTGAAAAACTGAACAAATCCCGCTACGGAAGAATCACTCAGCAGGGAAGCATTGCGAACCAGACACGCCTGTATATTCAGATTGGCCGCAGAGATGGCTACAATCCAAAGGCTGTCGCTGATTATTTCAGCAAAATGCTTAATATTCCGGGCCGCCTTGTTGACAGAATTGATATTTCTTCAAATTTCACTTTGGTTTCTTTGCCAAAGGAAGCTGCAAAACGCGCTTTGGACTTGGCGAAAGAAAACCAGAATGTGCCGCACATGCACGTTGATGTGAAAGAAAGCGATTCTGATTTCGGCGGAGGCCGCGGTGGTCGCGGAAGAGGCCGGGGCGGATTTGGCGGCGGAAGACATCACGGAGGCCGCGGAAGAGACCGTGACAGAAAATTTGATGACGGAATGCGCGAGGAGCGTGGCGGAAGCCGCCGTCATTCAAGGCCGAACGTTCATAACCAGACTGAAAGAGCGGTTCGTGCCGGTTCTGCCGGACTTTACAAGCAGAAGAAAAACGGCAAGGCGGAACGCTTTTAATTAGTTCTTGTAACTATGCAGCCAGTCAAGCACTGGCTGCTGCCATTCTTCTGATTTTTTGTTTTCCTTGATTAATCCCTTGAGCATTTTTTTCATATATTCGTGGATTTCCTGCACATCGGATGGAAAAATGTCCGTCGCATCCTGAAACAAGCTTTCAATGAAATTTTCAGCGTCTTTTTCCGAAAAGAAATCTTTTTCGTTTGTTGCGGTCAGAAAATACAATGCCGCGGCGACACAGTTTATGCTGTGCTGCTTTACGTAAAGCACGCTTTCAGAGATTTTCCGCGCGCCAAAATAAATTTCATCCAGAATTTCCTGAATTTCGACTTTGTTTGTTTCCGTTGAATTCAAGATTTTCCGCGCAAAAGCCCATGTTCCTGCCACAATCGCAACATGAAGGCTTGGCACGCACAAAAGATGCGGATCGAATATGTGGATTATCAGAAAACGCGGCGTGGCGAAATATTTCGGGCGGTCAGTTGTTGAAAGCGTCTTTGAGTAAATGCTTCCAGCCTGCTGGTAAAGATTTGCCATGAATTTTTCAAATTCTGCCAGCGTTGAGGCAGCTTTTTCTTTTTCAAGCTTTGAAAAAAGCATATCCATCGTTCGGGCTGTGAACCAGATGAAATCAAGATAGATTTTTATTTTTGAAGGAACGAACGGAATGTTCTTGTCGAGCCTGTGCTCAACGTTCACAACTGGAATCCGGGTGATTTTGAATTTCTGCTTCTGCTGGATTGTAAAAAAGTTTGAAATGACGCTTTTTGCAAGAAAAGGCAGTTCCTTCCTGTTCCGGGAAATTGAAAAAAGCCGCCAGAACGTTTTGAGCGCGGAAAAATTTGAAAAAGGCTTTTCGGAATTCTTGTTTTTTTTCATAGTTCGTTTTCCTGCCTGATTGAGTCTAGCCGGCGGAGCCTTTCCTTGTCCGGCGTGATGCAAAGATTTTTTTCCTGCGTTGGAATTACAAGACCTTTAGGACCGTTTTTTGCCCGACGCAAGTATTTTACCTGAGTATAATATAAATCAGTTTTTCCGGCGTTTCTTGCCTTGGAATAATAAACCGCAAGGTTCGCCGCATCCAGAAGAATGTCCAGAGGAATTGTTTTTCCCGGACGGTTTTTCACAAAAACGTAGCCGCCCGGAAAATCCCGCACATGAAACCACATATCAGAGCCGCGCACATGGCGGCGCAGAAGCTCGTCGTTTTCGTTTGCGTCCCTGCCGACCAGAATGTACCAGCCGTTCACAGTGTAGTCCAGGCCAGGATGTTCCTTTTTCTTCTGCTGCTTTGGAGTTGTGTCTTTGCGCAGAAGCTGCTCAATCCGCACAGGATTTTTTTCATTCTGCATTTCCTGGTACATTTTTTCGATTTTTTCAATTTTCTTTTTTGCAATCTCGATGTCGTGGTTCAGGCTTTCTGCGCCGGACAAGGCTTTTTTGTATTTTTCGTAATATTCCGCCGCATTTTCCTGGGCGTTTTTCTTGGAATCAACAAGAATTCTTACGGTTTTTCCGGAGTCGTAATCTTCACATTCAAGGAAATTTGAATTTTTTTCCAGAAGATAGCTGTACGAAAGAATCAGATCGCCGTAATGCTTCAGGCTGCTTGCGTTTTCAAAATCAAGCTGCTTTTTTTCAAGTTTTTCAAGGGCGGCGGTCATGCGGCTGTGCGTTGCGTTGAACCATTTTTCCGCTTGGACTAAAAGCGCCTCTCGCGAAAGAACCTGCGCGTGTTCGCCGTACCAAATGTCAACTTTCTGGTTGAATGAAAGTTCCGGCTGGTTCGGATGCGTTTTTTTGTATTCTTCGGAAATCTCGGAAAAATCGCGGACCGGCCATTCTTTTTTCACAGGATTTTCTTCCGGAAGCGAAAATTTTCCGCCTGTAGTTTCGCCTTTTGCGGGCCGGCGGAACATTGTGTCAAGGATGTTGTTCTGCTCATCGCACACGATGATATTCGCGGCGTTCGACCACAATCGTATGTAGACAATAAAATTTTCATCGCCGTGAGCCAGATTCACCTGAATTATCCGCTGCTGCCCAATCTGTCCGATTTTTGTTATTTTTGACCCTTTTATGTGCGACTTCAGAAATTCCATAAAACGCAGAGGCTTGTCATTTTTTAGGATTTTCCGCCTGGTTTCGTTTATTCTGCATGAATTTTGCGCAGTGCAGACAAGAATTGTTTTCGCTTCTCCGTTTCCGTAAAGATAAAAAGCGATTGTGTCGTAGCCAGGCTGAATAATATCCTGAATGAAATATCCGTTTATGTTCAGTTCTTCAAGAATTTTATCAATTTCGTTGCAGTTAAGAGACATGCTGAAATTATAGCAAATTTTTTTTCAAGTGTATAATGAAAAGCGTTTCCCTGAATGAAACTTAAGTTTCTCCTGGTGAAACCGCAGTTTCTGGCCTTGAAACAAAAGTTTCCCGCGGTGAAACCAGTCTAGAGTCAGTATCGCCAGTCGTAGTCTTCCGTGTAGCTTTCGTATTTTATTTCTGCGTTGATTCCGTTTGCCCTGAAAGTCTCTTCTATATAAATCTGAGCTTCTGGGGTTACCGGCCGCTCGCTCCGGTAGAACCTGTAGTAAAGAGTTTTTCCGAAATGATGCAGAAGCCTAGCCTTTATGATTTCAGCCTTTTTCAAAGGAACGTCGTCAAAGATTTTTCTGGTTCCCCATGCAATCCTGATTTTTTCGTCTGGCCTGAAATGCCGGCATTCCTCATCTTCCTTGGGAAAATATTTTGGATTCAAGGTGAAGATTTTTTCGTCGTTTTCTGAAAGCCCGTCAAAAACAAGATGCCGCAGGCAGTTGCTGGATTTTTTGCAGGCAGAATTTGTGCAGAGCATATATTGTTCAGGCGGAGAAAAACTCATACGACTATTATACAGGAAAACAAGAGAAAAAACAGCGGGGATTTCTGGATTTTTTGGCGGTTGAATTAATAAAAGTGCGGAGCAGCTGAATCAATTCAACCGCAGCACGAGCCAAATTCATCTGGAGCAAATAAAAAATCGATAGACAAAAATGAAAAAAAACGCGATAATATCAGATATGAAATTGATTTTTACAGATACACTAAAAGTCGTGCTCGTCATTAAATCTAACTTGAGTTAGGTCAGGCGACTTATGTGTATGTAGAATTTATATACTGAAAGAAGCTCTCCTGACGGAGGGCTTTTTTATTTTTACAGGAGTTTTTATGAAAAAGACTGGCGCTCAAATTATTGTGAAACTGTTGGAAATGCACGGAATCAGGACCGTCGCAGGAATTCCTGGAGGCTCGATTCTTCCTTTGTACGACGAGCTTGCCCGGAGCAATATTCACCACGTGCTTGTGCGCCAGGAGCAGGCCGCCGGATTTTTTGCGCAGGGAATCGCCCGTTCAACAGGGCTTCCGGCTGTGTGCATGGCAACCAGCGGTCCGGGAGCAATGAATCTTCTGACTGCCGTTGCTGATGCGCGCTCGGATTCAATTCCAATCATCGCGATTACAGGGCAGGTCAACACAAATCTTATTGGAACTGACGCTTTTCAGGAGGCGGACACGTTCGGGCTTTCGTTCCCGATTACAAAGCACAGCGTAATGGTTAAAAATGTGGCTGAACTTTTCACGGCGATTCCTGAGGCTTTTGAAATTGCGATGAGCGGTCGTCCCGGCCCGGTGCTTATTGATGTGCCGCGCAACATTCAGCTTGCGGAATATGAATTTGAAAAATGGCCTGAAATAAAAAAGCCGCAGCCGGAAGAAAAATCTGTCCGTTTCCACACAAAGCCGGATGAAATGCGGATTCTTCTTGAAAAAGCGGCTGAGCTTCTTGCCGCGGCGAAAAAGCCTTGTCTTTATCTTGGCGGCGGATGCAACACTGTTGCGGCGGCAAAGGCGGTCAGAGCGTTCAAGAAATTTTACAGGCTTCCGGTTGTTTCCTCGCTGATGGGGCTTGGCTGCGTTCCTCATTCTGACTTGGATTTTGCCGGAATGGTCGGAATGCACGGAAGCTACGCGGCGAATGTTGCGATGAATGAAAGCGATCTTGTTGTTGCTGCCGGAGTCCGTTTTGATGACAGGGCTACCGGCCTTGTGGCGAAATTCTGTCCGAACGCAAAAATAATTCATATTGATGTTGATGCCGCTGAAATCAATAAAATTCTTCCTGCAAATTTAAGCATCGTTGCAAAAGTTGAAACAGTTTTCCCGGAGCTTTTGTCTTCTGTTGAAAACCGGATTCATTCAGAGAAAGAAAATTCTTTTGAGGCGGAGCGAGATTCCTGGTGCGAAAAAATCATCGCCTTGAACAAGGAGAATTTTTCATCGGACTGCGGTTCGCCAGAAGAAAGCGAAAAAAATGAAAATTTCAAGGGCAGCGTGAATCCGCGGGAATTTATTGCCTCGGTTCCTGAGCTTGCGGAAAAAGCCGGAACAAAAAAAACGGATTTGCTTGTTACAACGGATGTCGGCCAGCACCAGATGTTTGCCGCCCAGTATTATCCGGTTGAAGAGCCAAGAACTTTTCTTACTTCTGGAAGCCTTGGAACGATGGGATTCGGGCTTCCGGCGGCTCTTGGCGCGGCTATGGCGAATCCGTCGAAGCGCGTCGTGTGCTTTTCGGGCGACGGCTCAATAATGATGAATATCCAGGAGCTTGCGACTCTTGCGGAAAACAATCTTGCGGTTA
The DNA here is from genome assembly GCA_934718065.1 of uncultured Treponema sp. Classification (GTDB taxonomy): domain Bacteria; phylum Spirochaetota; class Spirochaetia; order Treponematales; family Treponemataceae; genus Treponema_D. The sequence continues at coordinate 131,293 of CAKUZR010000003.1, read as the reverse complement.
CAGTTATTGTTTTTGAAAACGGAACTCTTGGAATGGTTTACCAGCAGCAGAAATTCCTTTTTGAAAAAAATTATTCTGCAAGTGAATTTATTGCGTCGCCGGACTTGCTGAAAATTGCTGAAGGTTTTGGAATTGAAGCGGTTGATGCGGATTCCGACCCGGAATGGTACAAAAAAGCTTTTTCCCCGGAAAGAAAGAACAAGCCTTGCTTTGTGCGCGTCCGCGTTGATCCGGAAGAAAATGTTCTGCCGTTTGTTCCTGGTGGAAAGGCAAATATTGACAGCATAAGGGATTGATTTGTTCTGGTGGCACGGGCTTTTTGCTCAGTGCCGCTATATCTGTTCGCTCATAAGGCTTTCGCGTTCCTGTTCGCGCCAGAGCGTTTCCTTTATGATAAGATCCTTCTCTTTTTCAGCGTGTTCTTCCGCGTACTTTATTATTTCATCTTTCATAAGAATCATTGCGTCCGCGATTATAGGCTCGAACTGAGTTCCTTTGCCTTCCTCGATGATTGAAACTGTTTTTTCAATTGAAAACGCCGGCTTGTACGGGCGGTAGCTCAGCAGAGCGTCTGTTACATCAGCCACGGCCATAATTCTTGCGCACAGCGGAATCTCGTTTCCTTTTAGTCTGCGCGGATATCCGGTTCCGTCGTAGCGTTCGTGGTGGCACAGTGCCATCTGCGCGGCGACTTCGCTGAATCCTTTGTCATAGATTTTCGGCATCGCCTGGATTATTTCGTAGCCGATTTCAGGGTGTTTTTTCATCATTTCGTATTCTTTCGGCGTGAATTTTCCGGGTTTCATAAGAATGTGGTCAGGAATATAAATTTTCCCGATGTCGTGGAGGTTCGCCGCCGTGGAAAAAAGCTCGATATTGTCTTCAGAAAGCTCTTCCTTATAGTAGCCGAGCTCCCGCAGCTTGTTGCAGAGCATTCTTACGTAGTCAACCGTGTGCTCAACGTGGAAGCCTGTTACAAGCTCGTGTTTTTTCAGAACAAGCGGAACAAATTTCATGAACTCAAGCTGAGTTTTTTCCAGTTTTTTGTTCCTGTTGATTGCAGAATGAAGGGTTTTGCTGTTTTTTCTGGTGATGTTGTACGCAATCAGCACAACGAATATGAATTCAATTGTAAAACCCGCGGAAAACGAAATGCAGTCCGCCAGCGGTGAAGAGCCGTAGGTTATTCCTTCTTTGAAGCGGTTCAGTGATTTTCCGTACATTGAAAGAATCATCGCAAGATAGTCAACTGCTGAAAGGAACATCGTGAGCTTCACGTCGTAATAAAGCGTGCTCAGAAAAATAACCAGGCTGTAGCCAATGTAAATCCCGATGTGCGCATGAGTTCCAAGAACGGCTAGCACAAAAGACGCGCCGAGCAGCCCGAAATATTTTGCGGAATTCTGGATGTTTTTCCGTGAATTTCGGCGATTTGAAGCCGTAAACAAGAGCCAGCGTCACTGCGGAAAAAATGAAAATCAGAGATTCTGAATAAAATATGAATTTGCTGTCAATCTGGAAGATTTTAAAGTATGAAAGAAGCGCGGAAACTGGAGCAAGAAAATTCATTAAAATCAATATTTTTGTTACAAGCTTATTGATTTTAAATGTGTTGTCCTCAAAAAAATCGTCGTTGCCTGGTTTGCCCATTGCTGCTGCCTTCTCCCGCCCTTGCTGAAAATTTCCTCCGCTGGAAAGCAGAATTGCGCTCTGCCAGCGGAAGAAACTGTTTTTTACGCTATTTTTCTACAGGGAAAACTTTCTTGAATTCCTTTAGAAGCTCGTTTGTTTCAATTGCAGAATCAAAATTGTAGATTTTGCCCATTTCTGTATAGAATTTGATGAGCGGTTCAGTCTGTTCGCGGTAAACGTCCATTCTGTGAAGAATTGATTCCTGCTTGTCGTCGTCGCGCTGGTAGATTTCTCCGCCGCATTTGTCGCATACGCCTTCTTTTTTCGGCGGAAGAGTAAGCACGTTGTAGTTTGCGCCGCAGTTTCTGCATACACGGCGGGTGCTGAGCCTTTTGATTACAAGCTCGTCTTCAGCCTGGAAATTAACTACCGCAACTTCAGGGCAGATTGAAACGAACATTTCTGCCTGTGGAATTGTCCGCGGGAATCCGTCAAGAATAAATCCGTTCTTGCAGTCGTCCTTTGAAATTCTGTCTTTTACAAGCTCGCAGGTCAAATCATCGCTGACAAGTGAGCCAGAATCAATAATCGCCTTTACTTTTACTCCGAGCGGAGTCTGATTTTTAATGTTCGCGCGGAAAATATCGCCAGTTGAAATATGTGGAATTTTGTAGTCTTCTGCAACTTTTACAGCAAGTGAACCCTTTCCAGCTCCTGGAGGTCCTAAAAAAATGAAATTCATTGTAGCTCCTGATTTTTTGTATAAAATATCTTATTAATTCTACTATAAGAATGGTGAATTTGCAAAAGATTTAGAAATTATTTTGCCTGAATGTTGAGTTTTTTATGCAAAAGAATAAAAGCGTAGGCAGATTTTCAGTTTGTGAAGATTTTTGGCGATTGAATCACTTAAAGTGCGAAGCACCGAATTAATACAAGCGAAGCGCGAGCCAAATCCATCTGAACAGACTGGAAATATGCCGAAAGCGCTCTTTTCATAATTCAGTAAAAAAAAACTCAACATTCAGGTTATTTTGATTTTTTTAGCAGTTCCGGAAGTTCGTAGACATCGGAAACGCCGCCTACAAGAATTGCGCCCATTCCCATTTCAAGCGGAACAGAAAGGTCCATGTCGTAGCGGTCGCCGACTGAAATGCATTCTTCCGACTTTGAGCCAGTTTTTTTCAGCGCCATCTGGAACGGCTCCAGCGCAGGCTTTGATTTTCCGGAGGTGTCAAGCCCGATTATTTCCGGAATCAGACTTGAAATTCCCAGGGCTTCAAGCGTTTTTCTTGCAGGAAGAACCGGATTGTTTGTTACGCAGATTATTTTGTATTTCCGCTTTAAATTGCTGATTGTGCTGATAAGTTTTTCATCGCGCGCAAGGAATTTTCCCGGCTCAAGAAGATTTTTCCGCATTTCAACGCTTTCCTGGATTGTAACGCCGAAATTTGTAAGCGTGTTTCCAAGGCTGATTTTTTTTCCGCCGTGCGATTTTGACCAGTTTTTGCGGAATTCGCTTATTTCATTTCTTGCCTGGCGTGCGGAAATTCCGCGTTTTTCTGCCCAGTGCCGGATCTGGATGTCCACCTGCTCAAATGCGTAGGCCGGCGATGTGTATAAAGTTGAATCTATGTCGAAAATGATAGTCGTAAGGTTTTCCGGAATTTTAAAAATTTTGAGCGTTTCCGTTTTTTTCCGCCCTGAGGAGAAAAATTCCGTGCCGAAAACAATGGATTTTGCCGCCTCCTGCAAATTCTTGAAAACTCCAAGCCCGTACAGCGCGACCGCCGCGTTTCCTGTAAGCTCTGAGTCCGGCGTGTTGCAGACTTCAATATTAATTTTGCAGTCCGCGGCTTTTTTTTCGAGCCACCGCCGGCTTTTTGCCTGGCCGCCTGTTGCGTTCATTGTTCCGGAGAAAGAAAGCCCGTTTTTCATGGCAAGTTTTTTCAGCTTTAAAACTGCGCTTTTTACGGAAGAAGAAAGCTCTGAAAGAATTCTGTAGCCTTCGCTGTTTTTGTCGTCAAGCGAGTAGCTGATTATTTCGTCCCAGGAAAGCTCTTTTTTTTCGATTGAAGAAATTTCTTTTTTGAATTCGTCAATCATCGAGCCGGATTCTGGAATCAGCACTGAAATGTTCCACAGGCCGGGAATTACGCTCGGCAATGTTCTGAAGCCTTCCTTGAAAACCGGTTTTTCAGCGCAAAGATTGATTCCTTCGCTGGAGCCGCTCCGGTCGCAGATTTTTCCCGGTTCCACAGTTGCTGTTCCAAGAAGAGCGGTTATAAAATCCGGGCCGCCGCAGAAAACTGGAACTTCCGGAATATTGAATTCTTTTGCTGTGGGGCTTGCGGCTTTTCCGGCGTTGTGTCCGAGCGGAACGAAATCCGGGATTTTTTCAGGCTCGATTCCAAATTTTTTCAGTTCATCCGCGTTCCAGTAGGCAGGCTCGAAGCGTTTTTCAGGCAGAACGGAAACTGCGTTTCCTGTAAGCTTGTAGACAATGAATTCCGGTCCGGAAAAAATGTGCTTTGAAGAATTCCAGTCTTCCGGAAATTTGTTTTTGAAAGCCAGGAACTGCGGAATATAAAGCGATTTTGTGTTCGCCGCCGATTTTTTTATTTCTTCCGGGAGCGGGCAGTTCCACAGAAGAGTTCTTCCGTTTTCTGAAACAACTGTCGGGCCGTTTCCAGAAATGCAGACCGCTGAAATTCCTTCCGGGGTTTCTTTTGAAAGTTCTGCGCATCCGGCTTTAAAAGATTCAAGCCATTTTTTTGCAATGAATGATTTTTCATCGTCTTTTGAATCCTGCGGAAATTTTTTCTGCACAGAGCAGAGAATTTCGCCTTTCCGGGAAACAATTCCCATTTTCAGCGAGGTTGTTCCGATGTCGGCGCAAAGAATGTTCAAGAAAATCTCCAGTAAAAAAATGAAGGCGCGGAAAATGCCGGATGACAAATTTCCGCGCGCGAATAAAAATTGCGTCTTCCCCGAATTTTCTTCAGGTTGGACGCAATTGGTTTCAGCGGAAAATTATTCCAGGCTATTCGCTGGTTTTCTCGTTTTCCTGCTGCTGCTGAGTTTTTACAATTTTTTCTATTATATTGCGGTTGTCCAGAAGGTCGCCAATCGACTGGTTGTGATGAATTCTTGTGATTACGTTTGCGAACAATCCGGAAACATCAGTGCTGATGTACCATTCCTTTGAAAGAAGCTCCTCGTGGTAAACAGCGTTCGTTCCGATTACGCGGTAGAACAATCCCTGCTTGTAAGCCTCGTCGAAAAGCTCAATCGCATTTCCTGTAAAGAAAGGAAGACTGATTGCCGCAATGACTTTTGTCGCGCCGTTGTCCTTGAGGAAAGACATCGCCTTGAGCAAAGTTCCTCCGGTTCCAAGCATATCGTCCGCAAGGAAAGCAACTTTTCCCTTTACATCGCCCAGGAGTTTTACGCTCTTTATGTTTGTGTCCTTTGCGTTCTGGGTTACAACTGAATAGTCGCGTTCCTTGTAAATCATTGCAAGAGGAAGTTTAAGTCCGGAAGCATAGAATTTGTTTCTGTCAATTGCACCTGTGTCAGGAGAAACAACAACGAGATCGTCATTTTTTCCTGTAAGGTCAACTATTTTTCCAAGCTCGCGGATAATCTGGTAGCTTGCGTGAAGATTTTCAAGGTTGATTGTGTTGAATGCGTTCACAATTTCACGGCTGTGGATGTCGAGCGTTATAATTCTTGAAACGCCGAGCATTTCGTAAACGTGGCCGAGCATTGCGGCTGCAAGACCTTCGCGGCCCTTTTTCTTGTGCTGTCGGCTGTAAGGATAAACTGGAACAACCAGAGTTATGTGCGCCGCTCCAGCCTGTCGGACAGAGTCGATTGTGTTCAAAAGGCACATAAGATGGTCGTTCACAGAAAGTGAAAGCTTGTTTTTTCCACCGTTAAGGCTTATTACCTCATGGTTTTCTACATCCTGAAAAATAAACACATCTTTTCCGCGGATAGACTCGTTGATTTCTGTCTTGAATTCGCCATTTGCAAAATAAGTGAAAGTTGTGTCTACCTTGAAAGTCGGCGCACGGTATTTGTCAATCGCACCGCGGATAACCAAATCAGATGTTTCAAGGTCATTTTCAAGGTTGATCTTGTTGATTAGCTCTGATTTTTCAAGATTGTAACGTTTTGAGATGGCATCGTTCTTGAGTGTGAAACGATGTTTGTACATGTGCTTTAAATGTGTGATTACCGCATCTGCGAAGGCTTCACCGCCAGGGCATGCAATAACCGCAAGATCAGTTGGTTCTGAATACGGCATTCTTCAAACCTCTTTTTATTAGTGGAAGTAGATAGATAATATCATTTTTTTTTAGTGTATTCAATTAATTAGCGCAAAAACACAAAAACATCGTAGGCTGCGTACAGAAGAATCATAATTATTCCGCTGGCTCTTCCAAGCTGAAATTTCGGGCGTGCCATAAGCCATACAAGGGCGCTCAGGAAAATCAGTATGATTGTGTCGTAGATGCAGGCCGGATCAACGTTGAGCGGGCGGATTGCCGCGGAAACTCCAAGGATGAAAAGAATGTTGAAAATGTTCGAGCCGATTACGTTGCCCATCGCGATTTCATTTTCGCCTTTTCTGGCCGCGATTACGCTTGTTACCAGCTCCGGAAGGCTTGTGCCGAATGCGACTACTGTAAGCCCGATAAGCGTGTCGCTCATTCCGGCGGCTTTTGCGATGAAAGTTGCGCTTTTTACAACCATCTGGCCGCCTATGATTACGCCGGCAAGTCCTAGAATTGTTGCAAGAATGCTTTTTGCGAGCGGAGATTTTTCCTCCGGGTTTTCTGTCTGTTCAGATTCCGCGTTCTGGCCTGAAAGTGAATATGAAACAGTTGAGTACATGAAAATTACAAAAAATAGAAGAAGAATTATTCCGTCTGCGCGTGAAATTATGTTCTGCTGCTCGTCCGGGCTGAAAAATTTGTCCGCGAGCATTACAAAAAGCGCGGCCGTTATTAAAATTGAAAACGGAAAATCTTTTTTCATCAGGGATTTTTCCATTTTCATTGGAGAAATTGCCGCCGCGCATCCGGCTACGAGCATAAGATTCACAATGTTCGAGCCGATTACGTTCCCGATTGCAATTCCTTCCGCGTTTTCTATTGCGGATGTTACGCTTACTGCAAGCTCCGGAAGGCTTGTGCCGAACGAAACAATCGTGAGTCCGATTACAACTGCCGGAATTTTCAGAGCCTTTGCGATTGACGAGGCTCCGTCAACAAAAAAATCCGCGCCTTTTACCAAAAAAGCAAAACCCGCGACAAGAATAAAAATCTGAAGAAAAATCATTTCTGCCTCTTGGCGAAACTATAGCATTTTAAGCGCTGATGGAAAAGAGAGCGCCTGGCTCCGGTCGTGCGCCTGCGACTCCGTTCGGAACTGAATCTGCGGCCTGCACAGCCTGCCTGATCTGCGTTTGATAATTTGTTATGAGCGAGTCGATTTGTTCCGGCGTTGAATTTTTGATTGCGGCTGGAATCTTGCCGCTTTTTATAGAAGAAAGATGGTCAATAAGTGTGTTCAGAATCTGGATTTTTGAAATTGAAATGCCGCCCTGTCCGTTTTTTGCAACAAATCCTGAGACATGGTCAAAATGGGAATACATCACAACTGACTTGCTTACAGGAACGTAAAGCTTTGCCGCATTTGAAGAGGAAATGTTTGTGTATGCAGAACTGATTGAAACTGACATATTTACCTCCGGAATTCAAAGCATTTCTACAATTTAAATATCGGAAGCCGGCGAAAAGAGTTTAGCGATTTCTTGATGAAGCGCGGGGTGTTGTGGGGTGTCCCCGCTGGGTGGGCAGGCGAAAACCGGAGCTTTGAGATTGTTGAGCGCACCGCGGGCAACTTGCGAAAAGCGTAGGTTTGAGCCGAGGGCGGGGCTCCGCCCTTTGCATTTTTAAAGACCGAGTTTTTTCAGGTCGGAATAACGCTCTTCCATGGAAGAAATTTGCTTGCCGTCTTCTGCCTGGACTGCGTCGGAAAGATACGGAATGATTACGCGGTATTTTATTTTGTTCCAGGTGGAAGGTTTTTTGTCTGAAACGGAAAATGTTCCTGCCTGCGGAATGTTCGTGAGCATCGCCGGATAGTAAACCGGAAGAATATGCTCGTTCACGTCTTTCAGCGAGGAAAATCCGCCCGCGATTCCGAACTGCGTTGTGTCAAGGTTCATTTTTATTTTTCGTTCAATAAAATGGTGCTGGGTTTCAGTTGTGAAAAACCACGAGATGAATTCCGAGGCGAGCAGCGCCTTTTTTGTCTGCTTCGCGATTCCCATTGAAACCATTGAGTCTTCGATTGGAATAAGCCCGTTGTAATTCAGCCAGCGGAAATCAAGTTTTGCAAGCTGAGCTGCGCTCATTGAAAAAAGCTTGTCGGATGTTACGTATGAAAAAAGCGTTCTGCCGGATGTTACCTGCTTGTCCGGCGTTTCCGAAAGATATTTGTATACAAAATCGCTTTCAACCTGCGGCGATGTGTTTTCTGTTGTAATCCATTCCTTCAGGAATTTTACGGTTTCGTCCACGGAATTCTTGTTCCATGTGAAAGAGTTGTTCTTGTCCTCGCGGAAATTTGCTCCAAGCGACTGCGCGGTTGTGTAAAGAAAATCCGTGTTGCTCTGCGGCGCGAATCCGATTGCCGTGTAGCGGTCTTTTTTGTTTGTCTTGTTGAATTCGGAGCCTGATTCCTGGAGCTCGTCAAGCGAGATTGTGTAGTTGTTTTTTATCAGGCTTTCGTTTTCTGTTGAAAAAATCATCGCCGGAATATTGAAATTTACCGGCAGAAGATACTGGTGCCAGCCCGAAGTTCCTGATTTCAGAAGCGTGTGGTAAAAATCATTTGTTGAAAGGTATTTTCTGTTGAAGAGAAAATCCAGCGCGATGAAATTCTTTTTTGTCCGGCTGTTCTTCAGGAGCGCGCCTACGATGATGTCCGGCTGAAGCTCGCCCGGCTCCGGCGGAAGGTTTTCCGCAAGGTTTTCTTTGTATACAAGAATCGCCTTCTGCCGGTGGTCTGTGTTGTAAAGCTCGATGAAAGGCGCGAATTCGCTGTTGTCCGTCCAGATGACAAGCCGTTTTTCAGCCTGCTTCCTGCAGCCGGCCAGCATAATCGCTGGAACGGCCGCAAAAAACAGCAGCAAATTCCTTAGAAAGCTGGAAGCGTTTTTTAGCGTAAGTTGTCTGAAAAAATAATTTTTTTTTGGAGCAACATTATGCACGCTTCAGTTCCTCTGCGGTCGCGTAGATTTCTGAGTAGACTTTTTCAATAAGTTCCTTCTCGATGCTGCTGAATGCAACACGGAGAGTGTTCTCGTCTATTGAAATTGTGCCGATTCCCTTTTCGTCCAGAAGTTTCTGGCGCAGGCTTTCCGCGTTGATTCCGTTTGTGTGGAAGCTCATGAAATATCCTGAGTTGAACGGAAGCGGCTCAACTGCGTCGGATTTATGGGAATTTACAAATTTCCGCACTTCGTCGTAGCGTTCTTTCAGAACTTTCTTGAAAGCGGCTTTTTCAGCGTCGTTGTTCGGATCCTGGAATGACTTAAGAATCAAATTCTGTGATGGAGTTGCTGCGCATGAAACTGAAGAGCGGATTACGCCCATAAGTTTTTTTACAAGCGCGTCGTACTGCGAGTCTGTGAAGCCCTTGCATCCGAATGTAAGGAATCCGCAGCGCAAGCCCCAGGCGAAATCTTCTTTTGTAGGTCCGTCTGCCTTTACCGCAAGAATATTCTCGTGAAGGTCGGCGATGTGGGCAAAAAGGCTTTCCGGCTCGATGTTGTCCTCGTAGTTAAGTCCGAAATAAGCGTCGTCGCTGATAACAAGGATTTTCGCGCCAGTTTCAGCGGTTTCCTTTAGAATCCGGCAGAGTTCCTTTGTTTCTTCAACGGTCGGGCTGTAGCCTGAAGGATTCTGCGGAAAATTCAGAATCAGACGCACTGAGCCGTATTTTTTCGCTTCATTTTTTACCGCTTCCTCAAGGCCTTCAATGTTGAATTTTCCATTCTTGAACATTTCAAACTGATGGAATTCAGAGCCGCGTCGCGCCTCGGCGATAAGAACGTAGTTGTCCCAGCTTGGATTCGGGGCTAGCATCGGTTTTTCAGCGTCAACAAAAAGATCCATTATATAAGAAAGTCCCGCAGTGAGTCCTGGAACTACCGCCGGAAGGGAAGTTTTTTTGTTCGCAAGAGAAGGATTCTTCTTGATCTGCTTCTGCTTCCAAGCCTCGCGGATTGCAGGAATTCCTGCTGTTGGAGCGTATGCAACCAGCTCGCTTGAAGTCATTTCCGGCGCCCACTTGTGGATTGAAGGAAGAATCGCCGGTTTTCCGTTTATCACGGTTGTGCCGATTGTTCCGTTTGCAACAGAAGCTTTTTGCTTTGCCTCTCCGCCCTGTGCAATGATTCCGCGCGGAAAATAAATGCGTTTTCCAAGATCAGAAAATAATTTTTCTGCCGATGTGCCTTTTAATAAATCGTTTAATTCTTGTGCTAATGGGTTCAACATGATAAATTAAATTATAATGATTTTTTAAATCAATGTAAATCAATCTTGCATATTTATGCATTTTAGGTGTGAAAAATGGAAAAAAATAACATAAATTTAGTTGAGCTTGAAAACTGCCGTAAGCTTGTTGAAAAATGCCGCGAGGAGGCGAAAAAACGTCTTGTCGGGCAGGAATATCTTATCGACGGAATTTTAACGGCTTTTGTTGCCGGCGGACACGTTCTGGTTGAAGGCGTTCCTGGACTTGCTAAAACTCTTGCGGTGAAAACTTTCGCGGAGATAAGCGGACTTGATTTCAAGAGAATTCAGTTCACTCCTGACCTTCTGCCGGCGGATGTAAGCGGAACTCTGATTTACGAGCAGGGCAAGGGAACTTTCAGCGTAAGAAAAGGCCCTGTTTTTTCAAATGTTGTTCTTGCTGATGAAATAAACCGCGCGCCTGCAAAAGTCCAGTCGGCCATGCTTGAGGCAATGGAGGAGCGCCAGGTTACAATCGGCGAGGAAACTTACAAGCTTCCAGAGCCGTTCTTTGTTCTTGCCACGCAGAACCCGATTGAGCAGGAAGGCACTTACAATCTTCCGGAGGCGGAGCTTGACCGTTTTCTTTTAAAGCTGAATGTGGTTTATCCTTCTGCGGAAGAGGAAGTTGAAATTGTAAAAACCCAGGGAGCGGCTTCAAAAGTTCCGGTGAACCAGGTTCTTTCCGCAAAAGACCTGCTTAATTTCAGGGAGCTGAATTCCCAGATTTCATGCGACAACAAGATTGTTGAGTATATTGTCCAGCTGATTTCTGTGACCCGCCCTAGCATGAAGAAAAAAACTGAGCATGACATTACGCGCTACATAACGTTCGGGGCTTCTCCGCGCGCGGGAATCGCTTTGCTTCAGTGCGCGAAAGCCACTGCTCTGCTTGCGGGCCGCTCTTTTGTTCTTCCGGAAGATGTGAAAAAAGTCGCTCCGCTTGTTCTTCGCCACAGAATAGTTCTTTCCTATGAGGCGGCTGCTGACAATATTTCCGCGGACGAAATTATTGCCAAAATTCTTGATTTTATTCCGGTTCCGTAAGGTTTTAGCTGATGGAACATTTGCTTTCAGGATCAAAAGATTCTTTATTTCAGAAGGCTGCGTATCTTAGGATTGCGGCCAGAAAACTTGCGGACAGCATGAAGACCGGCGGCTTCCGCTCGCTTTACCGCGGACAGGGAATTGAATTTGCCGGCGTGCGCGAATATCTGCGCGGCGATGATGTCCGTTCAATAGACTGGAACGTTACAGCCCGCATGGGAAAACCGTTTGTAAAGCTTTTCGAGGAGGAGCACGAGCTTGAAATCTTTCTGATTGTTGACCGCTCCGCCTCGATGTTCACTGGCTCAAAAGGAAAAGTGAAATATGAAACCGCCGCGGAAGTTGCCGCTCTTCTGGCTTTGGCTGGAGAGCAGAATGAAAATCCGGTGGGCGCAGTTTTTTTTGACGGAAGAATACATTTTTCGTGTGTGCCGGAAGCCGGACGTGAACGGACGATGCACATTCTTTCAAAACTGGATGAATTTGATGGCGCGGCAAAAGGGTCGGTGCTTGGAAATGCGATAACGGGGGCGGTGAAGATGCTGAAGCATCATTCCCTGGTTTTTGTGATTTCAGATTTCAGGAATTCCGGCTGGGAAGAGCCGTTCAAGCTTTTGTGCCAGAAAAATGATGTCGCCGCTGTGCGGATTGCGGATTCAACGGACTGGGAGCTTCCGGACGCAGGCGCTTTTGAATTTTCCGACAACGAAACGAACGTGCGCATGGTTCTGCCGACTTCCTCGCATGATTTCAAGTCTGCGTGGCGAGATGCCTACCGGCGGCGTACAGCCCGGCTGGAAGATTTCTGCGCGCGCCGCGGAGCCGGATTTGTTTCAATTTCAACGGAAGAGGATTCTGTGCGCATGCTTTTGAACTTTTTTGCTTCAAGAAATTCCGGAAACTACAGGTGGGGAGGCAGATAGCTTTGAATCTTTTTAATCTTTTCAGATTGAATTTTTTGCGCCGGATTTTGTTTTTCTCAGCGTTTTTTTTAGTTTCAGCGCGTTTTTTTGCCCAGACGGAAACCAGCCAGATGGTTCTGCCAAAGCGGATTTATGTCGGCGACACGGCGGAGCTTCATTATACATTCAATTCAAACGTGGATTTTTTTCCGAATGAAGAAAATCTGGACGAAAAGCCGCTGGTCTTTGAAAAGCTGCCTTTCGACTATGACAACGAAAATTTTACGCTTCAGAAGGCGGTTATTCAGAAAAACGGACTTCTTTACACCGTTGTGCTGACTTTTACGCCTTGGAAAGTCGGGATTCTTGATTTTCCGCAGTTTGACCTGCTTGCCGCGGTTTTTGGCTCTTCCGGCGCAGTTCCGTTTTTGATTGACACAAAGCCGGTTGAAATTTCTTCGATTCTTTCAAAGGACGAGGATTCTTCTCTCCGCGGAATAAAAGGCCCGCTGCTTTTTCCGGGGACGATTTACGCGGTTTACGCGGCGTTCGCAGTTCTTGTTGCGGCAATAATTTTTATTGTCCACACGATTGTAAAGCGGCAGGAAATTTCTTCAAAGCTGAAGGAAAAGAAAATCCTGCGGATGTATGCGAAAAACGCAAGAAATGCGCTTCGGCAATTTAAAAAACTTGAAAAAAATTCCTTGCGCGTGAATGACATTGCATTCTGCCTTGCGGTTCAGCAGATTTTCAGATATTACCTTACAGTCCGTTTCGGAAGAAAATTTGACGCGCTTTCAACAGAGCAAATTTCTTCCGCGTTCGAGGATTTGACAGGAGGAACGATGAGCGATTTTCTGCGCGAGAATGTAAGTTCTGTCCAGGAAATTTTCCGCCGCGCCGATTACATCCGTTTTGCGCACGGCTCCCCTGACTCAAAGAGGCTCCCCGCAAATGTTTACGCCGCGGAGCTTCAGCCGGATGAACGCGCGACCATAATCGCAAATTCACGCACGATAATAAAAGCGTTTGAAGCTGGAGGGGAAAATGCCTGATTTTCAGAATCCTGCGGCCTTTCTTCTGCTGCTACTGATTCCTCTTTTGTATATTTTCAGGAAGGTTGGCGTTTTTTCCCATCCTTCGTTTGTTGTGACTCTTTCTGACTGGAACGGAAAAAGTTTTGTCTGGAAAAAGCCTGTCCGCAAATTCGGCGCGGTTCTTTCAAAAATTCTTTTTGTTGCGGGCTATGTCATTGTTGTGGTCGCTTTTTCAGAGCCGGTTCTTTACAGGCAGGAAAGAGTTTACACTTCCCGCGGAACGGACATTATTTTTGTTGTTGACATAAGTCCCAGCATGGCGGCGAAAGACATGGGGAATTTCACGCGCCTTGAAACCGCGAAAACTGCTATAAAAAAACTCGTTGACTCAAATCTTGGGGCGACATTCGGCGTTGTGGCAATGGGCGAGGAAGCTGCGATTGTGATTCCTCCGACAATTGACAGAGAAGTTTTTTCAGAAAGGCTGGAAAATTTGAATATCGGGCAGCTTGGAAACGGAACTGCGCTTGGAACTGGAGTTGCCACGGCGGTTTTTCATCTTTCGGGTTCTGCCGCGCCAAAAAAATGTATTATCCTGCTGACGGACGGAGAAAATAATTCCGGGGCGATTCATCCTGAGACAGCCGCCGAGCTTGCGGAGAGGAACAACATCGTTCTTTATGTAATGGGAATCGGCACGAGCGGCTCTGTTCCGCTTGAATACACAGATCCTCTGACGGGAAAAAATTATTCTGGCTACCTGAATTCTTCCTACAACGAGGAATCCCTTCGGAAACTTGCTGTTGCCGGCGGCGGAAGATTTTTTGAGATAAAATCGCTGAACGACTTCACGCTTGCGCTTTCAATGATTGTGAACAACCAGAGCGTTGTGCAGACATACCATTCAAAAACCGTGAGCTGCGACTACTACGACAAGCTGGTTCTTGCGGCTGGAATTCTTTTTGTTCTTAGCTGGATTATAAAACGCATATTTTTAAAGGAGGCAGTCTGATGAATTTTTCGTGCCAGCGGCCTTACGCTTTGTACGGATTTGCTCTTTTAGTGCCGGCGCTGATTATTTCAATTCTCCGATTTAAAAAAGCGTATAAAAATTTGAAATTTTTCACAGTGAAGGATAAAAGTTCCGTTGCCGCCCGGAGAATCAAGAATTTTGCGCTTATGTTCGGAATCCGCACGTTCTGCATTTCAGTTGCCTGGTCAATGCTTGTGCTTGCGTTCGCGGGATTTTCCTGGGGAACTTACCTTGCGCCGGTTCAGACTTCCGGAACGGCTGTTTCCCTTGTTTTTGACATTTCCTACAGCATGAATGCGGACGACGCTTCTTCCGGGCTTAGCAGGCTTGAAGCGTCCAAAAAATATGCGAAAATGCTGCTTTCCCATATTCCGGACACACAGATTTCAGTTGTTCTTGCAAAAGGCGATGGCGTTGCGGTTCTGCCTTTAACGGATGACCGTGCCGCTGTTGAATCGCTTATTGATTCCCTTTCTTCAAATTTCATGAGCTCAATTGGAACAAGCCTTGGAAAAGGAATAAAATGCGCCCTGAAATCATTTCCTGCGAATTTTTCGTTCAAAAATTCAATCTGGGTTTTTACAGACGGCGAGGAAACTGATTCCCTGCTGGAAAATTCGCTTGTGAGCTGCGTTAATAAAGGAATTTCCGTCAGTCTGATTGGATTTGGAACTGAACGTGAAACAAAAGTTCTTGCCGGCGACCGGAAAACCTACGTGCTTACGGCTTTGCGCTCTGAAAAAATGAAAGCCGCCTGCGCCGCCGCGATGAAAAAAAATCCTGCGGGACGCGTTTCTGATGTTCAGGTTTCGTATATTGATGCGACCGAGCCGGGCTCCGCGCTTTTTCTGCTTGACGGAATAAAATCCAGCCCGATTTCAGGCTCGGAAGAAACTGGAGTTGCCTACGAAGTTAAGCCGGTTCAGCGTTATTCACTGTTTCTTGGGCTTGGAATTCTGTTTCTTGTGCTGAGCTACGTAATCACCGAGCTTGATCCGGAAGGCATTTCTGAAAAATTCAAGAAAACTGCGGTTCTTTTTGTTGTCTGCATGAGTTTTATTTCCTGCAGGGGCGAAGCGTCGTTTTCGGGCAGAAAAAACATTCTTGAAGGCTCGTGGTTCTGGTACCAGAAAAAATACAACGATTCAGTCGCGAAATTTCTTCAGACTGTTTTTGACGCTGAAAAAAACGGCGATATTCTGCTTGGCCAGTACGCGGTTTACGACCTTGCCACGGCATATCTTGTTCAGAATGAAAACGATGTCGCTTTTGAACGCTACAAGCAGCTTGAAAACGCCGGGGACAAAAACATTCAGTATGCGGTTTTTTACAACTGCGGAATTATTGCGGACCGGAAAGGCAACTACGAAGAGGCGGCGAAATATTTCAGGAGCGCGCTGAAGATTGACGGAACAAAAATTGATGCCAAGGTCAATCTTGAGCTTTCGCTTATGAACGCGGAAAAAGAAAGAAAATCAAAGGAAAACGTGCAGAACCAGGTTTCTGAAACAAGAACTTCCTCAACAATGGAAGAGTCGATATTTGCAAGAATTCGGGAGTATGACGAAAAACAATGGAAAAACAGCGAAAAATCAGAAATTTCAAATTCATCGCAGGACTACTGAAAAATCTTGCCGCGATTCTGCTTTTTGCGATTTCAGCGAAGCCTGGTTTTGCGCAGCAGAAACTTACTTACAGCATGATTCAGAATCTTCTTGTGAAGCCGGTTAATCAGACGAATTTCAGCGCGGCGGACTGTGCGTTCGAGCTGAAAATTCCTTATGTGAAGTCAGATTTAGTTCAGGCTCAGATTCCGGATTTGCCGGCCGGAGTGAATTTTGTTTCTTTGCGCCGCTCGGAATATTCAGACGAAAACAAAATCAGCGGAACAAAAATTGAGCTTTGGCTGAATTTTGCCGAGGCGAAAACCTACAGGCTCCGCTCGCTGCGAGTTTATATAAATTCAAGGCTTTATTATATTCAGTTTGCTCCGGTTGTGATTTCTGAAAATCCGCGTAATATCATGCCGAGGCTTGTTGTTACTTTTGACAACGGACAGGAACTTTTCAGCCAGCGCCGCGGAAAAGCTGCTGACGAGGCGAAATTTTCGGTGCCGGCGGGAAAATCTGTGAATTTCACAGTTTCTCTTCAGTATGCCGTGCAGATTATTTCGTACAGCTGGAGCGTTCCGAAAAACGCGCTTGTCCGCGAGCTGAAGCAGTATGACATAACAAAAGGAACGCTCAGAAATTCGGAATTCAGCGAGGAAAAAATTCCGGTGGCCACATTTGAATGGGAGCCGCTTTATCCGGGGAAACTTTCGCTTCCTGATATGCGGATTATTGCGACATCCTACAACGGAACCAGAATTGAGCTGAAGCTTCCGGAAACGCTTATTCCTGTTTCAGAAGGGATTTCCAGGGCAAAAAAAACTGACAATTCAGAATCGTTTTTCGGCTATGCGTTTGCCGCCAGCACGGTGAAGAATAAAGCGGCTCCAGGCGACAAGCTGACTTTGGACGACTGCCAGAAACTTGCGGAACTCCGCTCGCAGGAAAGGCATTCAATTCCTTTTGCAAGAAAATTCCACGAAAGAAAAGCTTTTGAAAAAGCGCACGGAATTTCCGACGGTGCAATGGAGCCCGCCTATTTCTGGCTGTGGAGCTGCATCGCGCTTCTGCTTCTTTCTGTTTTTTTCACAGTGCTTTCCGCCGTCTGCCGCAAAATTCCGGGAATTCTTTCGTTTTCCGGCGCAATGGTTATTTTTCTTGTTGGAACAATAATTTCCTCGGTTTTTATTTCAAGGACTTACGCGGTTTTCAAGGGCGGAAATCTGAATCCAGTTCCAGAAGAAACGGCCGCTGCGGTTTCCTCAATAGAAAGCGGAAAACGAGTTCTTGTTGAGCAGAAAGCCGGAAACTGGGTTTTTATCCGCTTCGGCTCATCTGGCGGCTGGGCTACAGAAAACGATATAATTCTTATTGATAAATAGCCTGAATATCGAGTTTTTTGTGGAAAAGAATGAAAGCGCAGGCAGATTTGCAGTTTGTGAAGATTTTTGGCGATTGAATTAATTAAAGTGCGGAGCACCAGATTAATACAAGCGAAGCGCGAGCCAAATCCATCTGGAGCAAACTGGAAATATGCCGAAAGCGATTTTTTATAATTTGCAAAAAATTTGGATTTAGGACTAAATAATTTCAGGATGAAAATATGAATTTTGGCGATATTTTGGATCAGTGGGACATTCAGCAGAAAAAAGAGGCTGAAAAGCAGCGGCTTAGCGGAAAAAATACGGTTTCCCACAAGAAGGCGAACGCTCCTACGGCGGAAGAAAAAGCCGCTATGGCAATGCGCAAGGAATTGCAGGAAGGATACAATGTTGAGAAGGAAAGCCAGAAGCGCATAAACCCGATGGAACTTTGGCTTCGCCGCTACGGAACTGTTGACAAGGATGCGCTTTCAGAGCAGGAGGAGGCCAGAAACAAGTACCACAGCCGCTCCAGCCTTGTTGAAATGCGTCCTCAGGCGCGGATTGACTTGCACGGACTTAAAAAAGAGGAAGCGTGGGCGCGCTTGAATTCTTTTGTTTCTGAATGTGAGTCAAAGGGAATCAAAAAAATTATGATTGTCCACGGAAAAGGCCTGCACACGCACGGAACAGATCCGGTTCTTGGCGAAATGGTCAGGAAATTCATTGAGCAGGACAAGCGTTTAGGCTCTTCGGGGCATCCGGATTCCAACGAAGGCGGAAAAGGCGCAACCTGGGTGATTCTGAAGGACAATCTTTTTAAGTAGGTGGAATTTTGGTTTGCTGACGTGGCAAGGATTGGAAGGTCGCGCGGAGCGCGTTGCGGAACAAAAACGAAGTTTTTGTGGAGCAATGTAGGCGGAGGCCGGAAACCTGGAAAGCCTGGTTTTGTTTGGTGAGCCTGGCGAACCAAGCAAAAGCCACCCAAATATGAAAATTTAAAGCTGGGCATTTGCAGAAAAAACTTGTAACTAAAGCCAATTTTTATTATTTTTTTAATAGATTTTTTATAAGAGGAACACTTTGAACGATTACTATTCGGTTTTGGGAATTTCTAAAACGGCGACACAAGAAGAAATAAAAAAAGCGTACAGAAATCTTGCTTTTAAATATCATCCGGACAGAAATCCTGGCGACAAGGAGGCGGAGGAGAAATTCAAGAAAATTTCAGAAGCCTACAATGTTCTTGGCGACGAGAAAAAACGCTCGGACTATGACAGGTTCGGCTCGGCAAGTTCGGGATATAGCACTGAAAATTCTTATCAGAACAGCTACCAGAATTATTACCAGCAGCAGTCTTATTCAGATCCGTTTGGCTCGGAGGATTCTTTCTGGCAGTGGTTCAATAATTCGGCCGGCCAGAATTCGCAGAGAAACACGAACTATTACTATGAATACAGAAATCCTGAGAAATCTTATTCAAAGAAGAGTTTGTGGACTGAATTTTTTCTGAAAGTTGGACAGATTATTATCGGGCTTTTCTTCTTCAAATTTTCGTGGATTATAATTCCGTTCGGCCCGCTTCTGTGTCTTGGCTTGCTTGCGACAGGTTTTACCGGAGCTTTAAGGGCGCTCCGGCTGATTTTCAAACCTAACGCTGACGGAAAATAATACGTCCTTTGTCAAGGTCGTAAGGTGAAAGGGCAACTTTTACGCTGTCGCCAGGAACAATTCTGATGTAATGTTTTCGCATTTTTCCAGAAAGATGAGCCATAATCATATGACCGTTCTGCAGTTCAACACGGAACATTGTGTTAGGCAATGCTTCCTTTACAATTCCTTCAACTTCAATAGCTTCTTCTTTAGCCACGATTCCTCCAAAAAAAAATCGAAAAAGTTTTGCGTTTTTAAGATTTTATACTATATTAGTATGTACCAAAATAAAATGGCTTGTCAACAATAGTGAAACTTGCTACCGTTCACGCCAGTTGACCCGTGGGAGAAAAGATTATGGATGAAAAATTTATTGCCGATATCAAGGAAAAGCTCTTGGAGCAGCGAGCGACAATTTTGTCTGCGCTGGAATCTCAGACAAGCGATCTGAAGAATCTTGTGAAACCGATTGAATCTGGCGACGAGGTTGATATTGCGAGCGACGCAGTTGACCGAACTTTGCTTGATTCCTTGAGCGCGCAGGATGCGAACCGCCTTAAGCTGATTGACAACGCGCTTGAGCGGATCCGCACTGGAAAATACGGAATTTGCCTTGGATGCGGAAAAGAAATTCCTCAGGCGCGGTTGGAAGCGATTCCTTACGCATTTATGTGCGTGAATTGCGCCAGCACTGCCGAACGCCGCAACCGATAGTCTGAATCAGATTTTCTGAAATTTGATTTTTCTGTCGGTATCGATAAAAGCCAGCTCGTTGTAGCCGGCTTTTTTTATTGCCAGAAGCGCCTTGTCGAACGCGAAGTCAAGGTTTTCCTTTGAATGGGAATCCGAGCTTATTGTTACGGGAACATTTCTTTCGCGGAGAAGCGCAAGAAATTCATCGGAAGGATAAACGCCTTCCATGTAGCCTCGGGCGATTGCGCCTGTGTTCACTTCCGCAATTACTCCGGAGCGTTTGATGGCGTCTGCGGTCGCCTTGATTTCTTTTCTGTACCAGCTGTCGTTTTCGCTGAACATTTTAAGCGCGCTGTTGTTTTTGCGCACAAGGTCTGCGTGCCCGATTATCGAAAAACTGCATTTGGAAAGCATTTCCCGCTCAAGATGAAAATACTCGCAGGCAACTTTTCTTGAATTTCCGCCGTAAAGAGTGTCGATTTTTTCTTTCAGGAGAGAGGCGCTGTAGTCAACGCAAAGCCTGCCTTTTTCTGAAAAAACGTAATGCACCGAGCCGATTAAAAAATCAGGGTCAAGTTTTTTGTAACGCTCAAAATCCGGATGCGAAACAAGAGGAATGTAGTCGGCCTCGAATCCGAGGAGAATTTTCAGTTTTCCGCTGAATTTTTTCTTTGCGGAATTCACGCTTTCCACGTATGCGTTGAAGTCTTTTGGCGGAATGTGCCAGGAGCTTGCGAACGGATACATGCTGTGGCTTGAAAAACCCAGGATGTCAAAGCCTTTTGCCACCGCCGCCAGGGCGATTTCTTCAGGAGTTTCTTTTCCGTCGCAAAAAACTGTGTGCGTATGATAATTTGTTTTCAGCATTTGTGGTCCCACTTGTTCGTTTTTAATAAGAATAAATTGAAATTTTCCTCAAAATCGATAAGGCTTGAAAGCAGCTGGTCGGTTTTTCTTTCTGTTGAAGCCCTGCTCATTTTTGCGGAGATATTTGCTAGCTTGTTCGCGGAGATTGCCGCTGAGCTTCCTTTCAGCGTGTGCGCAATCCGGTGAAGCTCCTCGAAATTTTTTGTCTCAAGAAGTTTTTTGCTTGAAATCAGAAAATTGCTTGTCTGCTCAATGTAGTCAATGATTATCTGGTTCCCCAAATCCCAGTCGTTTCCGATTGTGTCCTCAAAATCCTGGATGTCCCAGAGCTCGTCGTTCGCGATTGATTTTCTTTGCTCGGCCGCGGAAATTTCTGTCGCCTTTGAAAGTCCAAGGATGATTTTCCATTTGTCAAGCAGCCCGAAGACTTTTTCGCTTTTGAACGGTTTCACAAGAATGTCGTTGATTCCGATGTCCTTGTATTTTTCAAAAGTTGAGGAGTCGTTGTTTGCGGTGCAGGCGATTATGATTCCTGTATATTTTTTTTTGCGGAGAATTTCTGTCGCTTCAGTTCCGCTTAGAACCGGCATCTGGATGTCCATAAAAACCATCTGGATTTCTGGATTTTTTGAAATTCTGCTGACTGCCTGCATTCCGTTTTCCGCGGTGAAAACTGTTGCGCCGAATTTTTTCAGGAACTGGACCAGAATTTCCTGGTTCACGGGATGGTCTTCGGCGACAAGAATTTTTATTCCTTTTGCAAATTCTTTTTTTTCGTCAGTTTTTTCCGGATTTTTGTTTCCTTCAATTTCATCAATCAGTTTTGCGGAAGGAATGTCGCCGTTTGTGTCGAGCAGCAGCGCGTCCAGCTTTTCCCGGCGGATCGGCTTGTACAAATATCCGGCGAACCAGTCCAGAAGCTTCATTTTTGCCTCGCGGCCCATCTGGCCTTCCGGAACAAGCATGTAAAGTTTTGTTTTCGCAAGCTCCGGGGAATTTTTAATTTTTGAGGCAAGATGCCAGCCTTCAACAACCGGCATAATCATATCAATAAAAACGATTCCGAACGGATTTCCAAGCTGCTCGGCGTATTTCATCTTTAAAAAAGCGTCGTCTCCGTTCGAGGATGTCTGGATGTACTGAAGCCCGATTGAATTCAGCTGGTTTGAAAGGCTTTTTCTTACAAGATTGCTGTCGTCAACAATAAGAATCCTGGTGGTTGCCGGAACTGGAGGAACGTATGGTTTTGAAAAAAGCAGATTTTCCGGCGCTTCAAGTTTCAGCGGAACTGAAAACCAGAATATCGAGCCGCCGTACGGATTTTTTTTCACGCCGATTTTTCCGTTCATTTTGTGCACAAGGAGCTTGCAGATTGCCAGTCCAAGCCCGGAGCCTCCGTATTTTCTTGTGAAGGACGAGTCGCCCTGGTAGTAGCTTTTGAAAAGCGAGGCCATTTTCTTTTCGTCAACGCCGATTCCGCTGTCTGTGACTTGAAAAAGCAGGTTTTCGCCTTGCCGCAGAAGCTCCAGGTGAATGTATCCGCAGCTCGTGAATTTCACCGCGTTTTTCAGAAGGTTCAGAAGAATCTGCTGAATCCGCGTGGGGTCGCCAAGAACTGTGTCCGGAATATTTTTGTAGTCAATGTCGGTTACAACTTCAATTTCCTTGTTGTAGGCTTCAATTCCAATCAGATGCGCCACATTTTCCGCAAGGGTTTTTACGTTGTACGGAATTTTTTCAATCAGAAGCTTGTGGGACTTCAGCTTTGAAAAGTCAAGAATATCGTTCACAAGCGCAAGAAGAACGTCTGCGCCGTAGCGGATTTGCCGCACATATTCAATCTGCTCTTTGTTCAGGCGGGTGTCGGAAAGCAGGTCGAGCGTTCCGATTACGGTCTGAACCGGCGTGCGTATTTCGTGGACGGCGTTCGCGATGAAAAGCT
This sequence comes from uncultured Treponema sp., assembly GCA_934718065.1. Classification (GTDB taxonomy): domain Bacteria; phylum Spirochaetota; class Spirochaetia; order Treponematales; family Treponemataceae; genus Treponema_D. The sequence continues at coordinate 108,919 of CAKUZR010000003.1, read as the reverse complement.
CGTTCGGAATGTCAAATTCTTCCGGCGCGTCGGAATTGCTGCTGATTTCATTCATTTGCGGCTAAGAGTTCCTGAATCTTGCCCACAAGAATTTCAGGTTTCTGCGGCTTTACAATAAAACTTTTTGCGCCCAGCGAAAGAGCCTGCAGAATAATATCTTTTCTTGTTGCCTGTGAATAAATTGCAATCAGCGGCTTGTTTGCAAGTCCCTGAAGTCTTTTCAGCGTGTCAAAACCGGAAACGCCCGGCATAAGAATATCCAGAATTATCGCCTTGTATTTTTTCTTCGACATATTCGCCAGAAAATCTATTCCGCTTGAAAAAAGATCAACTTTGAATCCTGCCTGCGTGAATGCGGCGTAGCAAAGTTTCAGCGTAATCTGGTCGTCGTCGATGACTGCGATTGTTTCAGCGTTTTCATTTTGCGCTGAAGAATTTGTCTCCGCGGCGGAAGCGTTCTGTCTTTCTGGAATTTTTGTTTCTCCCTGCGATTCAGTTTTTCCTTCATCCGCGGAATTTGCCGTGTCGGAAGAAAAGCGCATTTCAACTGAACCGTCCACATCCGAGTCTGAAATGGAAAGAATCCGGTCTGCAATCAAATCTGAAACGCGGGAAGTGTTTGTGCTTTCAACAAAATAATTCAGAACCTGCGAAATGTCTGTTGCGACTTCAATTCCGTCGTACTGGGAATGTCCGTCTATAAGCTGCTGGGTGAACGTGCTGAACGAAAGAACCTTCACGTTTTTGGTGTGGACTTTCGGGTCTGAAAGAATATTGTCAAGAAGAAGCTCCAAATTCAGGCCGTCAATAAAGCTGAGCTCAAGGTTTGTCATCATCAGGATGATTTTTGGAACTTCAATTTCGTTGATTTCAATGATTTCTGAAAGCTTGTATTTCAAAAGGGAAAGTTTTTCGCGGTTCAAGCCCTGCGCGATTTCTATAAAAATAATGTCTCCGTTGCGGTGGATGTCAAGAACGCACGGAGTTGTGTCCATTGAAAAGGCTGTATGCAGAATTTTGCCGATTGATTCAAAAAAAATGTCGAATTTTATCGGCTTTACAAAATATTTATGGATTCCTAGCTTTGCATAAGTTTCAATTATGTTTTTGTCCATTTTCGGACCGGTCGCAATTGTAGGAATTCTGGAGGCGTTCGGGTCGGCCTTTATTTTTTGAAACAATTCCATTATTGCGTCAGGATCGTCAAATTCGTTTATATCGATGATTACAAGATCCGGCAGAACAGATGTGATTTTTATAAGCGCATCTCGCTTTTCCTGTGTTATTACAACGTTGACCTTTTCCTCTGAAAGCTTGTTCTTCAAAAACTCCCGGAACATCGGAGGCGCATCGATTATAAGTACGTTTTTCATATAGATATTATTTTATATCTATTTATAGCGTAATGCAAGTTTTGAGAAACTAGAAAAATTTGTGAATCAAAAAAATTATTTTGCGGCCTTGTATTTTTCCGGGATTTTTTCGATTCCCATTTCCGCAAGTTTTTTGTACGACGCTGGAATCGCTCCGATTTCGGCGTTCTCAAAAGTCGCAAGAATTTCGTCGAATTTCTGGTAGGCTTCTTCGTATCGCTTCTGCTTAAGGTAAAGATGCCCAAGCTCGTATGAAGCCTCGATGTATGTGGCGGTGTTCATTCCGTAGCGCTGGATTACAGCGTTGTAATAGGTTTCCGCGGCAGTGTAGTTTGAAAATTCAAGCGCGTCCTGACCCATCTGAATAAGCTGGGTTGAAGTTGCGTCCGCCGGAATTTTTGGAACTGTTCCGCAGGATGCCGCCAGCAGTCCAAGACTGAAAATAAAAGGAAGTCTGATGCTTAGTTTCATACCGACATTTTATAAGTCAATCAAAAAAAAGGCAATATTTTTTAGCGGACTGTGCGAATTCATTCTTGTTTATACATCTTTTTGGCTTTATAATAGTACATATTTTTGGAGGATTTACAAAAAATGAAAAAATTGTTTGCTGCGGCTGCCGCTGCCTGCGCGCTTGCCATTGGATTTTCTGGATGCTCAAAAACTGGCGATAAAAAAATAAAAATCGGCGTTATTCAGCTTGTTGAACATTCTGCGCTGGATGCGAACTACAAAGGTTTTGTTGACGGACTTGCTGAAGCCGGCTACGTTGATGGAAAAAATATAAAGATTGATTACCACAATGCTCAGGGCGAGCAGGTGAACTGCGTTACAATTGCGGAAAAACTTATAAATGACCGCGACAACCTGATTTTTGCGATTGCGACTCCGGCTGCACAGGCTGTTGCGAATCTTACAAAAGATATTCCGATTCTTATTTCTTCCGTTACAGATCCTGAGTCTGCTAAGCTTGTTCAGAAAAACACAGCTCCTGGCGGAAACGTTACAGGAACTTCAGATTTGACTCCTTGCGCGGCTCAGATTGATCTTCTTAAAAAAATTGTTCCAAATGCAAAAACTGTAGGAATGCTTTACTGTTCAAGTGAGCAGAATTCCTATTTTCAGATTGCGCTTGCAAAAGCCGCGTGCGACAAGCTTGGCCTGAAATACATTGACGGAACTGTTTCAAACGCGAATGAAATCCAGCAGGTTGTTTCAAGCCTCTGCGGAAAAGTTGACGCGATTTATTCTCCTACAGACAATATGATTGCCGCCGGAATGACTTTGGTTTCTCAGGTTGCGAATGAAAGCAAAATTCCTGTAATCTGCGGCGAGGAAGGAATGGTTAAGTCAGGCGGACTTGCAACTTACGGAATCAATTACTACGAGCTTGGAAAGCAGACTGCGAAAATGGCTGTGGAAATTCTCCGCGACGGCAAAAATCCAGCAGAAATGCCGATTGAATATCTTCAGAACTGTGATCTTACCGTAAACCCGGAAACCGAAAAAGCCCTTGGAATCACAGTTCCAAGAACCTAGCCAGGCAGAAAAACCGCGTTCTTCTCTGGAATTATGGAGAATTAAAAGGTTGAAGGCGGAAAAGACCTGCTGAAGTCAATTTGAACTTTTTTGCCGCTTAGGCATTGTAAAATCTTGAGGCTTTGCAAAGCAAAACGAAAGATTTTTCATAAAAAAAGTTCAACTCTTGACTTCCAAGCGGGATTTGAAGCCGTAAACCTTTTAATGCTGAATTTTTAATAAGAACACGGATTTTCCGCCGATATTCATAATCTTATTTTTTGGAGTGCATAATGTCCATTTTATTTGCAATGGAAGGTGCGGTTGCCCAGGGAATTCTCTGGGGACTGATGACACTTGGAGTTTATCTTACCTTTAGAATTTTGAACGTTGCCGACATGACCGTTGACGGAAGTTTCGCCGCCGGCGGAGCTGTTACAGCTATTCTTATTGTAAAAGGAATGAATCCTGTTTTGACTTTGCTGTTTGTTTTTATAGTAGGAATGCTTTGCGGTCTTGCAACTGGTTTTATGAATACTAAGCTTAAGATAAATATTTTGCTTGCAAGTATTTTGACGCAGATTGCGCTCTATTCAATCAATATCAGGATTATGGGAAAGGCGAACACACCGCTTTTAGGAAATTCCACAATGATGAGCATGCTTAAGGATTTTTCAGGCGGACGGCTCACAACAACTTCTGTTTCTTTGATAATCGGGCTTGTTGTTGTTGCCATTATTATCGCTCTGATGTACTGGTTCTTCGGCACAGAAATAGGAAGCGCAATCCGCGCGACCGGAAGCAATGAGCACATGGTCCGCGCAATGGGCGTGAACACTGATAATACAAAAATGCTTGGCCTGATGATTTCCAACGGAATGGTCGCGATGAGCGGCGCGCTTGTTGCTCAGAGCCAGGGCTATGCCGACGTTGGAATGGGCACCGGAACAATTGTTATCGGTCTTGCAAGCATAATTATTGGTGAAGTTATTTTCGGCTCAAGATTCGGGTTCTGGTGGACTCTTCTAAGCGCGGTTTTTGGTTCGATTATTTATAGAATTGTAATCGCTGTGGTTCTTCAGCTTGGACTTAAATCAACTGACTTGAAGCTTCTTACAGCCTTGATTGTTGCCGTTGCGCTCAGCGTTCCTGTTGTAAAGGCAAAAATTGACCGCCGCCGCAGAAGCCTGCCTGGAATGAATTTGAACGAAGAGGAAAACACCCGCCACGTTCAAGTGAAAAAATACAACGATAAACAGTAGAGGTCTGCAATGCTTAAACTTTTTAATATAACAAAGACTTTTAATCCTGGAACGATTACAGAAAAAAAGGCAATCCGCGGTGTAGACCTTGAAATTGACGACGGAGATTTTATTACCGTTATCGGTGGAAACGGAGCAGGAAAATCAACGCTGCTGAACATTATTGCGGGCGTTCATTACACAGACACCGGCTCGATTGTGCTTGACGGCGTTGAGCTGACCGGCCGCCCTGAATACGAGCGCGCAAAATATCTTGGACGCGTTTTTCAGGACCCTATGATGGGAACCGCCGCGAATATGTCTATAGAAGAAAATCTTGCGATGGCGATGCGCCGCGGAAAAAGGCGCGGACTCAGCTGGTATGTTCAGCCGGCAGAAAAGAAAGTCTACAAGGAAAAGCTCGCGCTTCTGGACTTGGGGCTTGAAAACCGCATGGACGCAAAAGTCGGGCTTCTTTCCGGCGGCCAGCGGCAGGCTTTGACGCTTCTGATGTCAACGCTGCAGAAACCGAAGCTGCTTCTGCTTGACGAGCATACCGCCGCGCTCGATCCTAAAACTGCAAAAAAAGTTCTTGAGCTTACTGAAGAATTTATTGTCCGCGACAATCTTACGGCTTTTATGGTTACGCATAATATGAAGGATGCAATCCGCTATGGAAACCGCCTTATTATGATGATGGACGGAAAAGTTGTCTACGATGTTAAGGGCGAGGAAAAAAAGAATCTTACGGTTGAAGATTTGCTGCAGAAATTCAGCGTGAACGGCGAAGTTAACGATAAAATGGTTTTAGGCTGATTTATGAACAAGTCAATGCAGAATACAACTCTGATTTACATTGAAAAAGATTCAAAATACCTTATGCTTCACCGCACAAAAAAGCAGAACGACTACAACCACGACAAATGGATTGGAATCGGCGGAAAATTTGAGGAAACGGAAAGCCCTGAGGAATGTATTCTGCGCGAAGTTAAAGAAGAGACCGGGCTTCTGCTGAACGGAATGGAATACCGCGGCATTGTTACTTTTGTAAGCGATGAAGATTTTACTGAATATATGCATATCTTCTGGTCGGATGATTTTTCCGGGAGTTTGACCGAATGTGACGAAGGCGAGCTTGAATGGGTTGAAAAATCCAGGATGAACGAGCTTCCGCACTGGAAGGGCGACGAAATTTTTTTGAAGCTGATTGAGCTGAAAGTTCCGTTTTTTTCGCTGAAGCTGGTTTACAGTTCCGGGAACTTGCAGAAAGCTGTTTTGAACGGCCGGAATATTGAGATTTAAGGTTTTGAAACAGGGTTTAAATGAATCCGAAAAAATGTTATTGTTTTGCTGAATGAAAATGCGCAAGGGATTGTAGGGGCGCGAAGCGTTGCAAAATGTTTATGGTTGAGCTTTGCGAAATCATAGGCGTTTTGCAATGAAGGCTTGTGCCGGAACCCCGAAAAGCCCGGTTTTTGCGGAGCAAAAATGCGCCCTGAATATAAAAGAGGTTTTTTTATGGCAGATACAATGCATGCGTTGCAGAAAAATCCAAATTGGAAAGGCCGAAGAGGTCCTGTTGTTCTTGTAATTATGGACGGCGTGGGATACGGAAAATATGCTGACGGCGATGCGGTGAAAGCTTCTAAGATGAAGTATTTGGACTGGTTTACAGCGAACTGTCCGCACACGAAGCTTAAGGCTCACGGAACTGCGGTGGGGCTTCCTTCTGATGATGACATGGGAAACAGCGAGGTTGGCCACAATGCGATTGGATGCGGCCGCGTTTTTGCCCAGGGAGCTAAGCTTGTTGGCGAGTCGATTAAGTCCGGCTTGATGTATCAGGGCGAAACTTGGAAAAAACTTATTAAGAATGTGAAGGACAAGAACTCGACTTTGCATTTTATCGGTCTTGTTTCTAACGGAAATGTTCACGGCCATATTGACCACTTGAAGGCGATGGTTGCTGAGGCTAACAAGGAAGGAATCAAAAAAATCCGCGTTCATGCGCTGCTTGACGGCCGCGATGTTGACCCGACTTCCGCGCTGACTTTTGTTACTCCGCTGGAGGAATATCTTGCGTCTTTCAAGGATGCTGACTACAGAATTGCTTCGGGCGGCGGACGAATGTTCATTACTATGGACCGTTACAACGCTGACTGGCCGATGGTTCAGCGTGGCTGGTACGCTCATGTTCTGGGCGAAGGTCGGCAGTTTGAGAGCGCAACACAGGCGATTGAAACTTACCGCGCGGAGCAGGCTGGGCTTTTGGACCAGGATATGCACGAGTTTGTAATTGCGGAAAACGGAAAGCCGGTTGGAACTATTGAGGACGGTGATTCTGTTATTCTGTACAACTTCCGCGGCGACCGCGCGCTTGAAATTACAAACGCTTTTGAGGCTGGCGCAGAATTCAGCCATTTTGACAGAAAGCGTGTCCCTGCCTGCGAATATGCCGGAATGATGGAATACGACGGCGACGCTCATATTCCGCATCAGTATCTTGTGAATCCGCCGAGCATTGACCGCACAATGGGCGAATATCTTACAAAAACTGGCGTTCATCTTATGGCGATTTCTGAAACTCAGAAATACGGTCACGTAACTTATTTCTTCAATGGAAACAGACAGGGAAAATTTGACGAGAAACTTGAGGATTACGTTGAAATTCCTTCTGATGTTGTTCCGTTTGAGCAGCGTCCATGGATGAAATGCGCTGAAATCACTGACAAGGTTATTGAGGCAATCAAGTCTGGAAAATACGACCACATCCGCTTGAACTATCCGAACGGCGATATGGTTGGACACACTGGCGTTTTCAACGCTGTTGTATGTTCTATGGAAGGAATGGATTTGCAGCTGGGCCGTCTTAAGGCTGCCATTGACGAGGCTGGAGGAATTTTGTGTCTTACAGCTGACCACGGAAACAGTGATGATATGTATGAGCACGCAAAAGACGGTTCTGTAAAAATGGATAAAAACGGTGAGCCTAAGCCTAAGACAAGCCATTCTTTGAATCCTGTTCCGGGAATTATTTATGACCCGGAATACAAGGGCGAATACGACAACACAAAGCTGAACGATGGTCTTGGAATTTCAAGCTGGCCTGCAACTCTTATGGAGCTGATGGGATTTGTTCCGCCGGCAGATTATGACAAGAGCTTGATTAACTTGAAGTAATTGCTTTTTGCCTTTTCAAACTGGAGTTTTTGCGGTTTTTGCAGAAGCTCCAGTTTTTTTTGTGTTTGAGTTTTAGAAAACCGGATAACATTCAAATCCAGCGCTTTTCAGTTTTATTCCCATTGTGTTTTCAGAATTTTCATCTACAATTACAAGAAAATATTTTGTGCCGCTGGATTTTGTTTCTTCCTGGATGTAAGCGTTGAATCCCTTTGACTTTATTTTTTCCGCAAATTGCCGCGCGTTTTCCTTGTCGCGGAAAAGCCCAAGCTGCTGGCGTTTTGGTTTTGCTTCCCCGGAAGATTTGTTTTCGCCTCCGGATTCTTTTGTTGATGATTCTGAGGAGGCACCGGAAATTTCTGGTTTTTCAGCAGGTTTTGCAGTTTCTGCGGAAAAATTCTGGCTTTCAGATGAAAAATTCGGCGTGGCGGCTGTTTTTCTTGGCAGAAAATACCAGAACGGCGCCGGATAAATCTGGACTTTTCCGTTTACGATTCCGGCTTCCATTGATGAAGGGAATTCCTTGTTCAGAGCGTCGGCGTATGAGGATTCCGCTGTGATGTACCACAAAGTAAGAAGAACTGACGGTTTTACGGATTTCATTGATTCAAGGTTGGCGTAGGTTTTCAGCATTTCGCAAGGTTCTTTCAGGCCGGAAAAATCCTGCGCCTTGCACAGAACTGCCCACTGCTCGTAAAGTTTTATTGTTGCCTGAATTTCCGCGCTTTTTGAATTTCTTACGGCGGAATTCAGATAGTTTTCCGCGGTTTCCCAGTCGCCCGCGCTCAAAGCGCATCGGATTGCGTCAAGAACAAGGCGTTCGCTCGATTTTTTCGGCATTCCTTCCGCGTTGCCAGCTGCGATTCCGGCGGCTTTTGCAAAAGATTTTTGAGCCGCGCTGAAATCTGCGGTTGCTTCCTGGATCGAGCCTAAAAATGCGTAGGCGGCTCTTTTTTCGGCTGGAGCTGTGATTTTTTCAGCTTCGGCGGAAACGTATTCTACGGCTTCCTGCGGAGAATTTTTTGAAACTGCGTTGTCCGCGATTTTTTTTGCGGAAAGCTCCTCAGAGAACGACGGAGCGCAAAATGCCGCGCAGAAAATCATTGCGGACAGCGTTGGAAATTTTTTTTTCATCAGTTGCTTCCTGGATTTTGCTGAGAAGAAATTTCATCTGCTCCGGAAAGTTTTTCCCCGGAAGTTCCGGCGGATTCCGGCTTTTCTGTTTTTTCATTCTTTTCGGGATTTTTCTTTTCCGCGGAATTCTTTTTGATTTTCGGTTCTTTTTGCGCCTTTGATTTTTTTGTTCTGTGAACCAGCGCGAACGGAAGCGAGCAGAGCATTCCGACTGCGAACGAAACTAAAATCGTAAAGAAAACTGGAATCTGCCTGAAAGTGTAGAAAACAAGGCTTACATCGCATTTGTTGTCAAGGTTGAATCCTGCGAAAAATGCGATAAAAACAATTCCGACAATAATTGAAATCAAATTTGCTATCATAATCTTCTCCAGTAAAATTAGTTTTCTGAAACAACGGTGCCTTTGAAAGTGTGGCCGTTCAGCGAATCTATTTTAACATAGATGAACTTTCCTATCAAAGATTTGTCAGCCTTGAAACTGACTTTTTCATCCTGTGCGGTTTTGCCAAGAAGCTCGTCCTTGCTGTCGCGGGTAATTCCTTCGACCAGAACTTTTGCGGTCTGGCCGACGCGTTTTTTCATCTGCTCGTCCGTGTGAATCAGCTGAAGGTCGATGACACGCTGAAGGCGTTCCTTGCGTATTTTTTCCGGGATTTGCTCCCATTTTGCGGCTGGAGTTCCTTCACGCGGATTGTAGTAGTACATGCAGGCTGTTTCAAATCGGACTTGGTTCATAAGATCCAGGGTGAGCTCAACGTCCTCCTCGGTTTCTGTTGGAAAGCCCATCATAATGTCTGTTGTGAGCGAAACATCCGGAATTTTTTCCTTGATTTTTTTCACCAGCTCAAGATACTGCTCGCGCGTGTACTGGCGGTTCATTTTTTTCAAAACTGCTGAAGAGCCGTGCTGAACTGGAAGCGCGATGTGGTGGCAGATAAGCTCGTTTTTTGCGATTACGTCAATCAGCTCGTCTGAAAAATCTTTCGGGTTGCTTGAAAGGAACCGCACCCAGCCGATTGTGGAATTTATTTCTTTCAGGTGGTCGGCGATAATCTGAAGCAGCTGTGAAAAATTGATTTCTTTTCCCTGGTAAACGGATTTGTAGCTGTTAACGTTCTGGCCAAGAAGCGTTATGTCCAGAACCTTGTATTTTGTAAGAATATCCAGCTCGTGAAGAATTTCTTCCGCAGGCCGGCTTATTTCACGCCCGCGGACGTAAGGAACAATGCAGTACGTGCAGAAATTGTTGCAGCCGTGCATAATTGGAACAAAAGTTGATTTTGCGCCCTGCTCGTAGGAAACGGATGCGAATTTGTATTTTTCTGTGTCGTCAATCTGGATTCGTTCTTTTTTTTCTTCAACAGCGGTTATAATGTCCCCGAAGTGATGTTTTGCGTAAGTCCCAACAACGTAGTCAATTACAGACCAGTCTTTCTGAAGCGAGCCTAGAAGCCGTTCCGCCATGCAGCCCATCACAACAACCGTGATTGGAACTGGGTGTTCCTGAACCAGCTTTGTGGCTTTTTCAAAAGACTTGTATTTTGCGAATTCATTTTTGTTTCTTACAGCTTTCAGCCCGGTGAAATATCCGAGCCGCCCGAAAATTCTGTTTTCCGCGCTGGCGCGCACCGAGCAAGTGTTGATTATAGCCATATCCGCTGTTTCAGCATCTTCCGCCTTTTCCCATCCGCGGGCAATAAGAAGCTGCTCAACAGCGGCGGATTCCGCAAGATTCATCTGGCAACCGTATGTTTCAAAATAATACTTCATAAGATATTGAATTATATAGAAAAAATACGAATTATGATATATGCGGAAATCCTACATTTTCACTTCATTTGAAAGTTCTGAGCCTTCCATGAACGCTTTTACGTTTCCTAAAGTTACATCGGCAATGTTTGAAAGAGCCGTTGTTGTAAGAAACGCCTGGTGGCCGGTAATAATTACGTTCGGGAATGTCAGGAGCCGGGCCAGAACATCGTCTGTGATAACCTCGCCGGAACAGTCCTTGAAGAAAAACGCGCTTTCCTCCTCGTAAACGTCAAGAGCCGCGCCGCCGATGTATTTGTGCTTCAGCGAATGTACAAGAGCTTTTGTGTCAATCAGCGCGCCTCGTCCCGTGTTGATTATGACAGCGTCATTTTTCATTGATTTCAGGTTGTCGTGGTTTACAAGATGATAAGTTTCATCCGTAAGAGGGCAGTGAAGGCTCAGCACATCGCTTTCCTTGAAAATCGTCTGCGTGTCAACATATTTGAATCCCTTTTCATCTGCCCACTGGTTGTTCGGGAACGGATCGCAAAGCAAAATTTTCATTCCGAAGCCGGAAAGCAGCTCGGCCATGATTCTTCCGATTTTTCCAGTTCCGTAAATGCCGGCGGTAAGCCCGAAAAGCTCGCGTCCGGTCAGTCCTTCAAGGTTGAAATTTGCGGTTTTTGTGCGCACATAAGCCTGAGGAATATGCCGCGTGAGCGAAAGAAGAAGCGAAACCGCGTGCTCGGCAACTGCGTGCGGCGAATAGGCTGGAACGCGCAGAACTTTTACTCCGTATTTTTCGGCGGTTTTCAGGTCAACATTGTTGAATCCGGCGCAGCGAAGCACAATGAGCTTTACGTTTTCTTCAGCCAGCGACTTGATTACTTCCTCGTTTGCAACATCGTTCACAAATATGCAGACAGCGTCAAAACCTTTTGCCGAAAAAACAGTCTTCTCTGTCAGCCTGAATTCAAAAAATTCAAAGTCAAAGCCAAAATTTTCATTTGATTCCAAAAGCGCTTTCTTGTCATAAGAGCGCGTGTCGTAAACGGCGATTTTTGCCTTCATTTTCAGTTCCTCCGGTAAAAATATACTATAAGAATAATATCAAAAATCGTTTCAGGCAAATTTATTAGTTCGTGGTGCGTAGCGTTGATGTGCGGCGGCTCGCCAGTTTCTTTGTTTTTCCAGCTTCTTCCTTGAAAAATCTTCCGCCAGCTTTTTGGGGCTCCGCATTTCTTTTTTTTTGCATATTTGCTAATATATTTCTATGATTGATGTGCAGAATGAAGAAGACACCCGCGAAGTTCCTTTGCAGAAAGTCGGCGTAAAAGGCGTAAAATATCCGGTTACCGTTCTTGATAAAAATAATAAAACCCAGAACACAACGGCCGTTGTTGATTTGTTTGTGAATCTTCCCCACCATTTCAAGGGAACTCACATGAGCCGTTTTATTGAAATTTTTCACAAGCATCACGAAAATCTTACGATGAAGCATTTTCTTGAGATGCTGGAGGAAATCCGGATTCATCTGAACGCGCAGAAATCCTACGGTGAAATGACATTCCCGTTTTTTATGGAAAAAAAAGCGCCTGTAAGCGGCCAGCCGGCAATCATGAGCTACACCTGCAAATACGAAGGAACTGTTTCGGAATCTGAAAAGCAGTTTTTTGTTTCAATTCAAGTTCCTGTTACAACCGTATGCCCTTGTTCAAAGGCAATCAGCGAGTACGGCGCGCATAACCAGCGGGGGCTTGTTGTTGTAAAGTTGCTTTATTCCGGATTTTTCTGGATTGAGGACGTTATTCAGATGGTGGAAAACTGCGCGTCAAACGGTTTGTATTCACTTTTGAAGCGCAAGGATGAAAAATATGTCACCGAGCACGCATACGAAAATCCACGCTTTGTAGAGGATGTTGTCCGCGAAGTCTATCTTGGCCTGCGGAATTTCAAGATTGAAAAACCGTTCAAATGGTTCAGCGTAGAATGTACAAACGCGGAAAGCATCCACAACCACGATGCGTATGCGTACACGGAATATCAGGGCTAGCCGCTAACGGCTTGCGTTTTCCGCGGCTTCCAGCGTGTTCTGCATAAGCATTGCGATTGTCATCGGACCGACTCCGCCTGGAACTGGAGTTATAAAACCAGCGGTTTCCTTTAAGTCTTCAAAGTCGCAGTCGCCAATCAGCCTGAACCCGGATTTTTTTGTTGCGTCAGGAATTCTGTTCACGCCGACATCGATTACAGCTGCCCCCGGCTTGACCATTTCTTTTGTAAGAGTGTGCGGTTTTCCGGCCGCCGCGATGATTATGTCAGCCTGCCTTGTTATTTCCGCCATATTTTTAGTTCCTGTGTGGCAGATTGTTACAGTGCAGTTTGTTTCTTTTCTTGCAAGAAGAATTGCAACCGGTTTTCCTACAATATTTGAACGTCCGATTACGACCGCGTGCTTTCCGCTTGTTTCAATGTTCATTTTCTGCAGAAGAACGATAATTCCGTGCGGCGTGCAAGGCAGAAACGCTTTTTTTCCGATTACAAGATTTCCCACGTTTACAGGATGAAATCCGTCAACATCTTTTTCCGGGCTGATTGCAAGAAGAATTTTTTCTTCATTTATATGCTTTGGAAGCGGAAGCTGGACTAAAATTCCGTGGACAGTTTTGTCGTTGTTCAGTTCGCTGATAATTTTCAGAAGCTCTTCCTCAGTTGTTGATTCCGGAAGATGCATGCTCCGGTCTGCCATTCCAGCCTCGGCAAGAGCCTTCTGCTTTCCTGTTACATAGGAAACACTGGCCGGATTTTCGCCTACAAGAATAACAGCAAGGCAGGGCGTTGTTCCTTTTGCCTTTAAAGCCGCTGTTTTTTCTGCAACTTCTCTGCGGACTTCTGCGGCTATTTCTTTTCCGTCGATAATTTTTGCGCTCATTTGTTACCTTCCGTGTGTTTTTGTGTTTTATTGTAAAAAGTCTATAAAAAATGTATACTTTTTGGAATCAATTATATAGAAAATGCGAGGAAAAATGAAACGTATTCTTTCCCTTTTTGGCATATTGCTTGTGCTTTCTGTTCCGCTTTTTGCGCAGTCGGAAACAGATTCGCCGGATTTTGACCAGAGCAGCCAGGAAGAACAAAATCAGGATGAACAGTCTGAAAACAATAACGAAGACGAAAACGATGTGAATATTGTAAGAAATGAAGGCTATGCAAGAAACGGACGCGGCGACCAGTTCCTGAAAATTGGAATCATGGGAAATTTTCCGCTGAATTTCGGCGACCAGCTTACAATCGGCGGCTCCGCGCAGCTTGGCTACTACAGATTTCTGAACGGATGGCTTGCGCTTGGCGGCGAGCTTATGGCCGGCTACAATCCTACAATCGGAAGCAATGTTTTTACGTTCGTTCCGATTACTTTTGGAGCAATGTTTCAGCCTTGCGCAGGACGGTTTGAATTTCCTGTGACGCTTTCTGTTGGTTTTGCGTTTGAAACTTGCGCGAACAAAAAATATTTTCCTGGATTTGCGGCAAAAGCTGAATCCGGCGCGTTTTTCAGAATTACAGAAGGCTGGTCAGTCGGGTTGAATGCGGAATTCCTTTACCTGCCGGAATGGTACACAACAACAAAAAATGCTGATTCCGATTACGGAATTTTCATGGAAGCCGGTGTTTCTGCCCGCTATCACTTCTAATTCTCAGAGGTTCTAAAGTGAAAAAAATTATTTTTAGCGTCTTGATTCTTGCAGTTTCTCTTTTTGGATTCACTGGCTGCTGGGATGCGATTTATCAGAATATCCGCGACGAAATTGAGCTTACAACACAAAAAATGCCGGGTTTTATAAACAATATTGCCCGATACGATTCTGAGAGCGGAAAAAAATATCTTTTTCTTACGAACGGCGCTCTGCAGGTCAAGGATGCAAGTCAGGAAGAACACGGCGCGTGGAAGGAGCTTTCTGGGAACGGATTGCCGGACACAGTTCATTACGTTTTTGAAAACACAGAATTTTCAGGTTTTTTCTTTTCAAAAGTGATTGCAGACAAGGATTACGTTTATGCCCTGGGCTTCAAGCCTAGCTACGACACAGACAACAGCAGAAATGTTCCGGTTGACTTGAAAGTTTATTTCACAAAGCCTTCTGAAGAAAACGGCGAGCTTAAAATGCAGTGGAAGGAAATAACAGAACTTTCTACAAAAATAAATGAATATCAGAATGAAATTAACAAAATTGACGATGATAATTATGGAATGGGACTAAGCTGCCATTTGTTCGGAACAAATTCTGTGAATCCGGATCATCGCGCCGCATTTTTAAGAATCGGCGGAGGAAGCCCGTACCTTGGAAACAATAGAAACGAAAAAGCCTCACTCTATAAATTGAACGGAGAAAACGTTGATTTGGTGGCTGAAGTTTCAAGTGAATCAGCGGGCGCGGACAGCGGAGAATATTGTTATTCAGAGTTTGACCTGGACACGCTTTCCGTTGTTTATTTTAGCGAAAAATATCATTTTATGAATTATTTGAACGCGGAAACAAACGAGGGAACTGCGGATTCTTCTGGAGCTGCTAGAACTGAACCGACTTATGTTTATTTCGGCGATTACGGCAACAATTTGTATTATTTTTCTGTTGACGATTTTAATTCCAGACCTGAAGATTTCAAGAAAATGTTCAAATATCCAAGGGCAAGCTACCGCCTGACAGATGCGAAAAAACAGGAAGTAAAAGCTCCGGATGAATTTCTTTCAGGAAATGGAGAAGTTTCCGGCTATATAAAAGATCTTTCCGACTCAAATTTGATAAGCATTGCTGTTACTTCCGACAGTGTGCTGGTTGGAACAGGCTCAAACCGTTCGTATAATTCAAATGCTTCAAGCGGAAGCGGCATTGTGAAAGCTCTTGTTGATGAAAATGGAAAACCAACGGAAAAAGGCGATTTTACATCAAACGCTGACAAAATAATGGTTTCTCCGTATATTGTAAGAGCGTTGCTTGCAGTTGACCCTTCAAAAAAAGAAGCAGAAACAAGCATTTACAGCGCAATGGATTATATTTACACCGCGACATCCGCCGGAACAAACTCAACGAACCGCGGACTTTGGGCATATTATCCTGCAAAAGGCGAATGGAACAGAGAATAGTTTTTTGATTAAATAGCCTGAATGTCAAGTTTTTTGTGAAAAAAATAAAAGCGCAGGCAGATTTACAGTTTGTGAAGATTTTTGGCGATTGAATTAATTAAAGTGCGGAGCACCCGAATTAATACAAGCGAAGCGCGAGCCAAATCCATCTGAGCAAACTGGAAATATGCCGAAAGCGATTTTTCAGAATTTTAAAAAAACTCGACATTCTGGCTAAATAATATTGAATAAAAGTCCTGCATTTGCTGAAATAAAAATGTTTTCAGCTTTGAAAGTGCAGGATATTTTTATTTCCGCGGAAAATGTTTCCAGTGCGTTTTTTATGATGTACGATGTTGCCCCTGCCGTAAGGCTTCCGGAAAAAGTTTTTCCCTGGAACGAGATTTTCTGCGAGCATTTCAGTCTTAGTTTTTCGCTTTCGGGTGTGAACGCAAACGAAATTGTTTCCACCGGATTCAAAAAACCGTAAAAGCTGTGGCTGAACGCTCCTGAAATTTTTTCCGCCGAGTCAATTCCTTCTGCAAAAGCATTTATTTTTGAAAAAGTCCGTTTTGTGAATAAATTAATCTGCCCGCCGAATTTTTTCTCAATCTCAACGCTTTCGTCCGTCTGGATTTTTTGTTCAAGCAGGCAGAGCGCGCCGCCCTGGATTTTAAATTTATTGAAAGGATAAAACGTAAGCACCGGATTGATTTTTATCTGGCTTAAAGTTTTTTGGCGCGCGGAGGTTGCGGTGAAAATTTCTTTTTCAGAAACGCAGAAAAAAGCGAAATTCAGCAGAAAATCCCGGAATTTTATCTGGTTCTCAGAAGAAAATGTTGCCTGCGGAGAATTGAAAAAATTCTTTTCATAAAAAAGATTTGCCGTTTCCTTGGTTTTGAAGTGGGGACTTATGAACGAGGCCTGAAAGTTCGTTGCAAAAAACTGGGTTTCTGGAAAAAGCTTTGTTGCGCTGAACCATTTGCTTGTTGTGTTTGATTTTAAAAACTGTCCGCTTGTTGTTGAAATTGAAATATGGGATTTTTTCCCGGTTTTAAGCTGGAGCAGCACAGATTCCAGAAAATTGTCTTTTTCATCTGAAAATAATGTCAAATTCAGCTTTTTAAGCACGGAGTTCGTTTCAAATTTCAATGAAGTTCCGAATCCAAGCGGTTTTTCGCAGTTTGCAGAGCCCGGAAGACTGGTGTAAAGCATTGCGGCATCTGAAAAGCTGTTCTGAACCGCGCCTGCCGATGTGGAAAGCGCCGGACTTTTCATCTTTGAAATTGAGCCAGAAGGAGTAACTGTTCCAAAAATTGCAGAAAACTTGATTTTTTCTGTTTCAGTTCTGTATAAATCAGAAAAATCAAGGCTGGCTCCCCACGCCGGCAGCAGAATCTCCGGATTTTCTGAAAATTCTGTCTGCGGAATCTTCCATGCGGCTTTAACGGTCAGCGCGGAATATGAATATTTTGCGGAAACTGACGGCAACGAATATTTTGCCTCGCAGAAAAAATTCCGCGGCAAAAACAATAAAATTACGGTTAAAAACAAACTGCATCTTTTCATACATATTTAACGCAGAAAAAATGCAGTTTCTGAAATAAATCACAGTTTTTTTTGACTTATTTTGCAACAGTTGTGCTTGTTATGTAGCTTGAAGTGTTCTGGAACGAATCAATCTTCGAGATTTTTGTGCGCCAGTATTCAGCTTCACTTTTTGTTGTGTAAGGGCCGACCCGTACTCTGTAGAAAAGCTGCTTTTTGCTGTCTGTATAAGTAAATACATCGGCGGTAATCTGGTTTTCGTCAAGTTTGCTGCGGGCTTCGTCCGCCGCTTTTCTGCTTGTCAAGGCTGTAACTTGAACCCAGTACTGAACAATTTCCGGCTCAGGTTTTGCCGCTGGTTTCTGCACGGCAGGCTTTTTTGACTCAGTTTTTACAGTTTTCGGAGCGGCTTTCTGCTCCGGTTTTGCAGCGGTTTTTGGCTGGACTGTTTTTTCTGTTGCGGCTGTGTTTTTTGCTGCCACAATTTTCTTCGGCTCAGCATTTGAAACTGCGGAAGTCGCTGTTTTTGCGGCTGGAACTTTTTCAGGTTCTGTAAGGTCGATTGTAGTCGCTGTGTTTTTTGCGTTTTTTTCAGCAGAAACTTCAGCGCTTGAGTTTATTACAGTCGCATTTTCGCCGAGCTTGTTCAAGTCAGTTTTTTCAGAATAAACATTCGCTTTTTCAGCGTAAATATTTACTTCATCAGTGCGGAATTCTGTTTTTTCAGAATTTTGAATATCTTCTGGAAGAAAATCAGCGGATTCCTGAATTTCTTTGTTTTCTTCTATTAAATTGGAATCCGGAAGCTGCGCTGAAGGCGCAAGTGAAATCCATCCGTTGGATGCAGTGCCGTTATTCGTTCCCCTGGAATTGGCAACTGTTGCCTTCGACTGCGGTGTGTAAAGTATAAGTGCTGCTCCTAAAACTACAAGCAAAAATACACCGACAGCTGCAACAATCCATAAAGTTCTTTTCTGTTCCATATCGCATTCCTTTGCGGTCTGTCCCGCCCTTACTTTACTATCGGAATGTGGAAAAAAAACTTAACAAAACTTGTTGATTTTTTGCTCTAAAAATTGTTGCTCAGAATTTCAACTGGAATTCCGGACTGCGTGTACATTGAAAGCAGATTTCTTTGCGCCCAGAATCGGCTTAGAATTTGCCTGAGAGGTATTCTGTCCCGTTTTGCAGCTCTTTTCAGGCGCACAAAAAAATTCGCCTTCACAAAGATGATTTTTCCGCACATTTTTAAAAGTTCCGGCGTTTTGAAAAGAACCGTTGCATTCAAAACAATATCGCGGTCTTTGTTTTCAGCGATTATTTTTTTAGTTTCTTCTATTATAATAGGATAAATAATTGATTCCTGCTTTTTTAAAAGTTCAGGAACTGGAAAAATCAGTTTCCCAAGATTCCGCCTGTTCAAAGTTCCGTCCGGATTTTTCAGCGGAATTTTGGCTTCCGCGGCTTCTTTTTCAAAGGCTTTTAAAATTTCCGGAGCGGCTTTTTCAATTGCGCTGTGAACCTGCTGGTCCGCGTCAATGCAGAGCCAGCCTTTTTTTTCGTACTGAGAGGAAATAAAATTCTTTCCAGCAGCCATTTTTCCAGTTATGCAGATTATCAATGGAATTCTCCCCAGTTTTTGCCGTGCTCAATGCTTACGCGGAGCGGAACGTTCAGTTTTACAGCGTTTTCCATTTTTTCCTTCACGAGCGCGATTGTTTCAGAAACAGTTTTTTCATCATCCGGACATTCAAGAATCAGCTCGTCGTGCACTTGAAGAAGAAGCTTCGCTCCGTTGTTTATTTTTTCCAGCGCGGCGTTCACATCAATCATCGCTTTTTTTACGATGTCAGCGGCTGAACCCTGAACCGGCGTGTTGATTGCCATTCGTTCTGCGCCGGATTTTTCAACCTTGTTTTTGCTGTTGATGTTCAGAATCGGGCGGCGGCGGCCAAGAATCGTTTCAACGTAGCCGTTCATTTCCGCATTTGAAATTGTCTGGCTCTTGAAATTTGTTATTCCTTCGTAATGCTTGTCGTAGTTTGCAATGAACTGCGAAGCCTGCGTTCTTGAAATTCCAAGGTCATTTGCCAGCCGGAAGGCGCTCATTCCGTAGATAACTCCGAAATTTATGGTTTTTGCGGTGCGGCGCATTTCTGGAGTTACTTCCTGGGGGCTTACGCCAAAAATAAGCGCGGCCGTGGATTTGTGAACATCTGTTCCTTCAGTAAAAGCCATGCACATATTTTTATCACCGGAAAGATGAGCAAGAACAACCAGCTCAATTTGCGCGTAGTCGGCGGAAATAAGAATTTTCCCTTCGGGCGCGGTGAATGCGCTTCTGATTTTTCGGCCGGCTTCGCTGCGCACTGGAATATTCTGAAGATTCGGCTCGCGGCACGAAAGCCGTCCGGTGGCAGTTCCGGTCTGAACAAAATCCGTGTGTATTCTTCCGTTTTTGTCTGTCATTTTTGGAAGCGTTTCCACGTAAGTTGACTGAAGCTTTGAAAGCTCTCGGTATTCCAGAATCATTTTTGGAACAGAATCGTAGCGCGCAAGCTCCTCCAGCACAGAAGTGTCGGTTGAATAGCCGGTTTTTGTCTTTTTTTCCGGTTTCAGCCCGCGCTCCTCAAAAAGAATCGTCTGAAGCTGCTTCGGCGAGGCAATGTTGAACGGATGACCAACTTCCTTGTAGATTTCGTTTTCAATGTTTTCAATTCCGTTTGTAAGCTCGGCGTTGTATTTTTCAAGAGATTTTCCGTCAAGATGAATTCCGTTAAGCTCCATGTTCGCAAGAATCGGAAGAAGCTGCATTTCCATTTCAAAAAGTTTCTGCCGGCGCTCTTCCTTGAATTTTTCAGAAAGAAAATTCCACAGCTGGAACGTGAAATCCGCGTCTTCCGCAGCGTACGGAACTGCCTGTTCAAGTGAAACATCCGCGAAAGTCTGGCCTTTTTTTACAATGTCGCTGAATTCAATTCCTTTCAGGTTCAGGAATTTTTCAGAAAGCCATTCAAGGCTGTAGGAATTTTTTCCGTTTCTGTCCGGCGACAAAAGCCAGGCGGCAATCATTGTGTCCACAAGAACGCATTTGTATTCAACTTTGCAGTTTTCAAAAAGTCCGTTTGAAGCAAGAGCCTTCAGGTCGAATTTTCCGTTGTGCATAACAACTTTTAATCCAGGCTCCGCAAAAATCCGTTTAAGCTCCGCGAACGCTGAGGATTTTTCAAGTTTTTCCGAATCGAAAAGGGAATTTTCTTCTTGCGCAAGCGGAACGTAAACTGCGCTGCCTTTTTGAAAGCAAAGGCTGAACCCCTGGATTCTGCAGTTTATTGTGTCAAGGCTGTCCGTTTCGCAGTCAAAAGCGACTGTTCCGGCGGATATTGCCGCGCTGATAAATTCCCTTAGCTCCGGAATTGAACAGATTGCGGTGTAGTTCCCCTTGTTCTGCACAGGCGGCTCGCCTGCCGGAGTGAAATCAAAGAAATCCAGAATGCGCGCCGGGTGCTGCGTTGGTTCGCCGGCCGCGCCTTGTGCCTGCGTCTGAGACAGCGGCTCCTGTGCCTGCCGGGGCTCCGCCTTGCTTAAGTCCGTATTCCGCAAGTCCGTCTGCCGGGTTTGAGGCTCGAGCCCCTGAAGTTCAGCCGAGCCTCCGCTTTCAGTTCCGCCAGAAACTCCTGAATTTCCGCCCTGCAAAACCGGTTCATTTGCCTCCAGAGCCAGCTCCATATATTGCTTTGCGCCCTGGAACGCACCGTATTCTTCCAGAAGCCTTGCCGCTCCTGAAAAATTGAACTTGTTTTTGTTTCCGAGCGCGCCGTCAATCTTTTCGCATGGAACAGAGTCGCAAAGTCTTATCAGTTTCTGCGAAAAATATGCGTTTTCCTTTCCGTCTGAAAGTTTTTTCTGCATCGCGCCCTTGATTTTTCCAAGGTTCTGGTAAATCCCGTCAAGATTCTGATATTCAGCAAGAAGTTTTGACGCAGTTTTCACGCCAACGCCAGCCACGCCCGGAACATTGTCGGCAGTATCTCCATAAAGCGAAAGCAAATCCAGCAGCTGGCCAGGCTTAACGCCCCATTCCGCTTCAACCGCCGCAGAGTCAGTGACTTTCCAGGTTGCGGCGGCATCCGGCTTTAAAATCTGAATATTTTCGCCCACAAGCTGCATCAAATCCTTGTCGCCGGAAAGAATTCTGCACGTCCGCCCCGATTCAGCGCATTTTTTTGCCACAGTCGCAATAATATCGTCCGCCTCGTAGCCGTCGCACTGAAGGGTAGGAATTCCGAGCGTTTCAAGAATCTCCGAAATCCACGGAATCTGCGCATGCAAATCCTCCGGAGTTTTGTTCCGTGTCGCTTTGTATTCCGGGTAAAATTCGTGCCTGAAAGTTTTGGTTTTTGAATCCATCGCCGCAAAAATGTAGTCGGGCTGGTAATGCCTTAAAATTGAATAAAGATTCCTGAAAAATCCGAAAAGCGCGCTTATGTTTTCGCCCCTTGAGTTCGTAAGCGGCCGGTTGATGAACGCAAAATAGCAGCGGTAAATCAAGCCGTAAGAATCAATAATATAAACAGTGTTTTTGTCAAAATTAGCCATAAAAACATTCTAACGCTTTTTCGATTATTTATCGACATCAGATTTTTATTTTTGGGCGGCCCGGCGGCAAGCCGCCGTCGGGCTTTCCGGGGTTCCGGCTTCCGCCTCATTGCTCCGCTTCGCTCCGCAACAAGCCTCCGGCTTGCCCCTCCAATCCCTGCCGCAGAAATCGCGGCAAATCAAGCGGTTCTTGTTTCAAAACTTAAGGATTCTGTGTAAGATAGTTTTATGGAGCAACGCGATTCTGTTTTTTTTGAGCCTATTGCCAAGGTTTTGATAAACCACGGTTTTTGTTCGCTTAGGGGCGCGGGCAGTTTTCTGCGCAAAAATCAGGTGCTTGTGGACGGCGCGCGGGTTTTGGAATGCGCTTTTCCAGTAAAAATCAGCCGGAACGAAATTTCTGTGAACGGAGCCGCTCTTGAAAAGCAGAGCCACATTTATATTCTTATGAACAAGCCGGCCGGCTACGTGTGTTCTTTTGCAAGCGACCGTCATCCTGTTGTTTATGAGCTGCTTTCTTCTATTATATTGCCAAAAAATCTGGGCAAGCTTCACAGCGTAGGTCGCCTTGACGCTGACACTTCCGGGCTTCTGCTTTTTACCACAAACGGAAGTTTTTCCCACCGCCTTGCTTCTCCAGATTTTAAAGTTGAAAAAAAATATTTTGCACGGCTGGAAAATTCTGTAAGCCCGGAAGAGCAGGAATCGTGCGGAAAAATTTTTTCATCCGGCGTTGTGCTTCCCGCGGAAAAGAAATTTCCGGAGCGCAAAGCCTTGCCGGCGCGCGTGGAATTTTTAAGCGGAACAGAATGTGTGGTTTCCGTGCGCGAAGGCCAGTTCCACCAGATAAAAAGAATGTTCGCCGCCGTGCAGAACAAGGTTGTGTTTCTTGAGCGGATTCAGTTCGGGAATCTGCCGCTGGAAAAAAATCTTTTGCCCGGGGATTTCCGTTTTTTGACAGAGGATGAGCTGCTTCAGATTTTCTGATTCATTTAGCCTGAATATCGAGTTTTTGTGGAAAAAATAAAAGCGCAGGCAGATTTACACTTTGTGAAGATTTTTGGCGATTGAATCACTAAAAGTGCGGAGCACCCAAATCAATACAAGCGAAGCGCGAGCCAAATCCATCTGAGCAAAGTGGAAATATGCCGAAAGCGATTTTTCAGAATTTACAAAAAACTCGACATTCAGTTTATTTATTTTCAGCTTTAATTTTGCCCAGAATTGTGCCGGTTTGCCTTCCGTGTTCATTCGTGTTTCTTGCCTTGTGAATGTTGTAAAATTGTGGTAAAGTCATTTATCGTTTTTGTGGAATTTATTCGGAGACAAAAGCGAGGAGGACGGATTTGAAGGTTGCGATTTTTTTCGGGTCAAAATCGGATACAGAAAAAATGAAAAAGGCCGCTGATGTTCTTAAAGAATTCGGCGTTGAATATAAAGCGTTTGTGATTTCTGCGCATCGGGCCGGCGAGCTTCTGCACAAAACTGTAAAGCAGTGCGAGTCAGAAGGCTTTGAAGTTATTATTGCCGGCGCAGGTCTTGCGGCTGCTCTTCCTGGCGTTATTGCAGGAATTACAACTTTGCCGGTTATCGGAGTTCCTCTTGAATGTATTTCTGCCGGTTCAAACGGACTTGGCGGAATGGACGCGCTTCTTTCAATTGTTCAGATGCCGCCGCAGATTCCAGTTGCGACTGTTGGAATTGGAAACGCAAAAAATGCCGCTTATCTTGCGGTGCAGATTCTTTCAATAAAATATCCGGAGCTGAAGGAAAAACTTCTGGCTTTCCGCAAAAAACTTGCTGACGACGCTTCTGCTGGTGTTGCTGCTGGAGTTGAACTGTAATGTCTGAAAACGAATTTTTTTACAACGAAAAGGATGATAAATTCCATGATGAGTGTGGAGTTGTCGGCGTTTATTTGAACTCGGAGGAACAGAACGGAGACGCTTCTGCCGAATCCCGGATGAATGCCGCTACAATGTGCTACTACGGTTTGTATTCATTGCAGCACCGCGGCCAGGACAGTGCAGGAATTTGTGTTTCAGATGGAAATGAAGTGAAAATCCACAAGCAGATGGGGCTGGTTTCAGATGTGTTCAAGCTGGAGCATCTTCAGGAGCTTCAGGGAAATCTTTCAATCGGACACGTGCGCTATGCTACTTCCGGCTCAAAAACTATAGAAAACGCTCAGCCAATGCTGATTCAGTCAAAGCTCGGTCCAGTTGCTGTTGCCCATAACGGCCAGCTGGTGAATTATCTTCAGCTCAGGGATATGTTCGAGGAAACCGGAGCCGCGTTCAGTTCTTCCAGCGACACAGAAGTTATTGTGAAGCTCATTGCCCGCGGCTACAAGAAAGGCCTTGAGCGCGCGCTTACCGATACAATCCAGATGATAAAAGGCTCGTTCGCGCTCTGCGTAATGACAAAAGATTCTTTGATTGGCGCACGCGATCCTAACGGAATCAGACCGCTGTGTCTTGGCCAGGTAAAAGGCGGCTGGGTTCTTGCAAGCGAATCGTGCGCCATTGACGCAATGAACGGAACTTTTGTGCGCGATATTCATCCTGGTGAAATCGTTATAATCAACAAGGACGGTGTTCTTTCCTTTGAATTCGGGGAAAAAACCTCGAAGCGTTCCTGCATTTTTGAATATGTGTATTTTGCCCGCCCGGATTCAATCATTGACGACATTCCGGTTCAGGAAGCCAGATACAAGATGGGCGCGCAGCTTGCGAAAGAATCTCCGGTTGACGCTGATGTTGTTGTCGGCGTTCCGGATTCCGGACTTGGCGCGGCAATCGGCTATTCAAGGGAATCTGGAATTCCGTACGCGATGGGCGTTGTGAAAAACAAGTACATTGGACGCACTTTTATTGCTCCAACCCAGCAGGCGCGTGAAAACATGGTTTTTGTAAAGCTGAACGCCCTGAAAAGCGACCTGGACGGAAAGCGCGTTATTGTAATTGATGATTCAATTGTGCGCGGAACAACAAGCCGCCGTCTGGTTCAGATTCTGCGACGCGCCGGGGCAAAGGAAGTTCACTTCAGGGTAAGCTCTGCGCCGGTAAAGTTTCCGTGCTATTTGGGAATTGACACTCCTACAAAGGAAGAGCTTATTTCTTCAGGACATGATGTTGAGGAAATCCGCAAGGAAATCGGGGCGGATTCGCTCGCATTCATTTCTGTTGACGGAATGTTCGAGGCGTTGCGCGCCTGCAACCCAGGACAGTACGGTTTCTGCAAAGGCTGTTTCACCGGCGAGTACCCAATGAGTGTTCCCGGCGAGCTTACAGAAAAAAAAGTGAATTAGCCAGAATGCCGAGTTTTTTGTGAAAGGAATAAAATCATAGGCAGACTTACAATTTGTGAAGATTTTTGGCGATTGAATTAATACAAGCGAAGCGCGAGCCAAATCCATCTGAGCAAACTGAAAATATGCCGAAAGCGATTTTTCAGAATTTACGAAAAACTTGAAATTAAGGCGAATTAGTTTTATTCAGCTATTTTATTATTTTAATAAATTATTTTTTAGGAGACCATAAGATATGGCTAGTTACAAAGAATCTGGTGTTGATGTTGAAGAAGGTTATCGCGCTGTTGATAAGTACAAGGAGCATGCAAAAAGAACTGCAATTCCTGGGCTTCTTACTGGTCTTGGAAGTTTTAACGGAATGTTCGAGATTCCAAAAGGATATAAAAATCCTGTGATGGTCAGCGGAACAGACGGAGTTGGAACAAAACTTGACATCGCGTTCCAGATGAAAAAATATGATACAGTCGGAATTGACTGCGTTGCGATGAGCGTTAATGACATTTTGTGCTCAGGCGTTCAGACTTTGTTCTTCCTTGATTACGTTGCCTGCGGAAAGCTTGAGGCGGATGTTGCGGCTGACCTTGTAAAAGGCGTTGCGGATGGATGCGTTATGACTGGATGCGCTTTGCTTGGCGGTGAAACAGCGGAAATGCCAGGATTCTACGATGTTGGAAAATACGATCTTGCGGGATTCGGCGTTGGTGTAGGCGAAAAGAACGATATGATTACCGGCGAGGATATTGCGGAAGGCGACGTTCTGATTGGTCTTTCTTCAACAGGAGTTCATTCAAACGGATTCAGCCTTGTAAGAAAACTTGTTCCTAACCCGAACGAACCGTTCCTTATGGATGGAAAAGAAACAGGAAAGACAATCGGTGAGGTTCTTCTTACACCAACAAGAATTTATGTAAAACCAGTTATGGAAGTTCTTGCGAAATATAAAAAATCAGTTCACGGAATGGTTCACGTAACAGGCGGCGGATTCTATGAAAATATTCCTCGAATGTATCCAAAAGCAAAAGAAGGAAAAAAACAGCTTATTTCTGTAATCAAACGTTCAAGCTGGGATATTCCTCCGGTGTTCGGCGAGCTTATCCGCCGCGGCGCAGATTTGAACACAATCTACAATACATTCAACATGGGAATTGGATTCGTTCTTGCAGTAAAAGCAAAAGACGCGGACTCAATCATTGAAATGTTCAATGCGAACGCTTCAAAATACCACCGCGATGACTGCCCGGACATGAAAGCCTACAAAATCGGCCGCGTAGCCTACGCAGAAGGCAAAGCCGAAACCCAGAAAGAAAAAGTTCTTTTTGAAGACTAATCCCCGCGCCCCGCACTAAAAATTAAGAGCAAACAAAAAGTTCCTGTCGGCAATACTGGCAGGAACTTTTTTTATGGAGAGTGGACATTTCAATCTGTTAATATCAAAAAATTTTTATGAGAAATTAGAGAACTGTACATATTCGTTTGTCTAAGGCGAGTAAAAATACCATGAAATATTTATCTTTATTCTGCGGTATCAATATTTATAAATCTATTTATCTTACTATAGCCTGTGTAAGCGTTTCGTTGTATTTAACGTTAGGTTCATCAACTTTTACGCAATTGTCAAGAGCGGTGAATACATTCTGATGCCAGCTATTATTGTACGACTTGAATGTAACAACAGTGTTGTCTGTTGAATATGCAGCGCACTCAATAGAATCACTGGAAGAAAAGAAATCTTTCATAACGTCAAACTGCTTTTTTGTAAGTATCATTCTGTATTCTCCCTTTGCGCTGAGGGCATAATTTCCTGCGAACTGGCGTTCAATTTCAGATTCCATGTTCGGGACTACTGAATGGATTATTTCAAGTCGTTTTCCATAAGTATTAAGAAAGATAAACTTTGTGTACATCTTGTCAGCAGCTGTTGCGATAAGTCCACCGTTGGAACCGCTGTAGACAATTCTAAGCGAAGGTGTGCAAAGACAGTCTGTATTGATAACGAGATCTGGATAAAATTCAAGATGGTCAGTAGAAAACGCATTTCTTGACAATGTGAATCCACCTCTAAGACCTTTTGTATACGAATAAGTTTTTGATCCGCTAAACTTGTCAGTAAAAACTTTTACATCATTCCTTGATGTATCGTCAGCATCTCCGAATGTGCTTGGCATAGATGTGCAGGCTGATAATATTATGACTGAGGATACAAGCAAAGCTGATAAAATTGTTCTTTTCATTTATTATAACTCCTTTTATCTATAATATTGAAATTATATCATCTTTTATTAAATGCCGCTATATTTAACAAATTAAGCGTTTGTAGTAAAAATACTTTATATTTTTAGTTGGATAAACCATATTTTGAGAAGAATTTTATTATTTTCAAAATAAAGACCTGATTTAGAGGTGGTGGCCATTTCTGAATATGGTTTTCTAAGAAGTCTGGATGTGATTATAAATGTTCAGGAATGCATAAAAACGATTTTTCTTTTCATTGAAAATTAAAACACCATAATGCTAGTTTTGTATGTAATTTTTCCAGAAGATTCGTCTTTTTCTGTTGAAGAAGAAGTTACAGGCGCAATTGACATTTCGTCCAGCATATTCTGATATTCAGTCTTGTATTCTGTTTCATCAGTTATTTCTTTTTTCAGAATGGCAGCATTTTTTACAAAAGTGTCATAATCAGGCTTTTCAAAAAAATACAAATCTGGATTTACAGAATTGAAGGCAAGAGTTTTCTCGTCATCGATTTCAACTTGAAATTCCGTGTCAAACAGTTTGCAGAGCGCGATTATCTGCTCTTCAGTTTGGTTTTTGATGATATATTCAAAAGTTGCGTTTGGCTTATATTCGGCAATGTCATTCAGCTCCAAAATTTTGCAGTAACTTCCATCTTTTAAGCCTTCATACAGTTTTTCAGATAAAAATTCTGTCTCAACGGTTTTCTTTTCGCCGTTAAAATCAAATTCAATTTTTTGATTCAATGAGTATTCCAGTTCGGACTTTGTGTTTACAATTTTTGAAGTTCCAGAATTTATTTCATAATCCTTGTTGTTAGTCTTGTCCTTTACAATAACATTAAAAGACGAATTGTTTTTTACATACCAAAACTCCGGCTCGTCCTGTTCTTTGCAAGAAAAAATGCAAAAAGCCGCCGCAATCAAAACAAAACTTATTCTTTTCATAAAACTGATTATAAGAGTTTTTTGTGGTAGTTTCAATGTTTGTGTGCAAATGGAAATGATAGTCTTTTTTTATTATTTATCATTTCCTGGATAAATATTATTTTGACTCAATACTTGATCAATTTTAGTTTGCCAATAATATCCACTATGGATAAAACGTCCTTCTCCGGATGGATTATTAAAAATTGAACCGCTAGAAAAGTAATTAAATTCTTTAGAGTTAGAAACAAAATGGCGATGCAAAAGGTTTGTAATATATGGATTGGTACTATTAAATATTTGTCCAGAATGAGCGTTTTGAACATAATCCACAACAATTTTTGAATTAAAAATAATTACAAAAACGGCAGATTCAGAATAGCTGTTATTGTCGCAGTGAATACAATGTTTATTAAAAATTTTTATTTCGTTCAAATTTAATCCTGCAAACACCCGGCTTCTTTGCCAATCATTTAATATCAACTTGATGTCAACAAAGGCTTCTGAAGTTCCATATTTTCTCCAGAATTCAGCTCTGGCTTGTCCGCTTCTATCACTGGCAATTTCTCCAAGAGAATCATAAAATTTTGTAATAATAAACCTGGTAAAAATATTTAAATAATAAGTATGAGCTTTGTTAAGTAAAGCTTCATTTTCAGCTGTTTTGTGTTCCTTTCCTAAAAGAATCCAATAGTCTTTTTCAGTTTTATCAACCTCATCATTTCTAAAAAAATCTGCATCAATTCTCTTTATAAACTCATCACTTTTTTTATCATTTATTGAATCATGGGCAAAAATGATTATTTTTGCAAAAAGGAGTTTTTTTTCATCCTCTGTACAGTTTTTTATGTCTGTATAATTATCTTTTATTAAATCGTAGCTATAAGTTCTTAGTGATTGAATCCAATAAAAAAAATGAAGTTTGAAATATAAACTGTTTTTGAATTTTTCGGCGACACCTAATTTTGTTAAAGCGTCATTATAACTAGGAGCTTTTAAATTTGTCAGTTTTTTTCTCAACTCTTGTTCAGAGATATACAGTTCAATATTTGGAATATAAGCAGAATCGGTGGTTTCTAATGAAGAAAATATCAATCTTATGAAGTTTTTTATGATTTGCGATTGCTTTCCAGAATTTAAATAGTATTTCATTATAGGTATTGAAATACTTCCAAAATATGTTTTAGGAATATTGTTAAAGAATAATAATAGATATCGTTCATTTTCTGCAGCATCAATAGGAATCTTGTTTATTGTCAATTTTGGAATTGCAAAAATCATTTGTGGCAAAATTCTTTTTCCAGCTCTAATAATTTTATTAATATCATGTACTGGATCAGAAATAAAGTAATCAAATAATTTTTGAAGTAATTCAAGTTTTTTGGTAGTTAGATTTTCAACTGAAGATTCTTCAGAGAATAAAGAATTCAGATATGCAATAAATTTATTCCAATTCTTTTCTGTTTTTTCAGAAGGCCATTTTCGTGTTGTAAGAAAAATTGTTGATGCGCGTTCCAAATTCATCAATGCTGAAAATGATTTAATATCATCATTCATGAGTTATTTTAAATTCCTTATCTGCAAGTTCTTCAATAACTTTCTCTGTTTTTGTTTTTATTTTAAATTCAACTCTTCTAGAATCTTCCCAGTTTATTTGTCCAGCTACTTTTACAGGACGAGAAAGTGAATATCCTATTGCAGCTATATTAGATTGAACCCATTCTCTATCATCATTGTCTAACGCATTTAAACAATGGAGCATAACCTCTCGAGTTCTTTCTTGGGATAGTTCCATACCTTCTTTATAATCTTGATTAAAACTTTTATTTCGTTCTCTTGCCGTATGCCCTTCAATACGAATTTCCTCAATTTCATTTTTGTATTCTGAATTTTCAAGTAGTACTATTAATCTTGGAAAAAAATCATCCAATACATTTTTGAATGTCGGTCTTAAATTGGCCTTCCAAGGTTCAAAAAGAACATTTGAATCTTTAAACCTAATTGTTAAATCTTTAGTAATTTCAGCATTCCATTTCTTCAGGTCGTCTTTGAATTCTTCACTAAGATCTTCATACAATTCTCTTTGCTTTGAATAATATTCTTCAGCTTTCTTATTTTTTGAATTATATTCAGCTTTTGTTGTGTTTAATTGAAAAACCACACAAATCATAACTAAAGCAAATATTCCGCATAATGCAGACATTAAATCACTGATAGATAAGTCGAAATTTGAAGTTTCCCTATCGGTATACTGTTTTCTAGTTCTCATTGCTTATCCTTTTCTGTGTCATCATTGTTGTGATTCAAAATTTGACTAAGATTGTCAATGGATTTTGCAAACTGATTCGATGTTCTTTGTACATCAATCATATTTGTATTTAAGCTATCAATTGCAGATTCAAAATCCTGCATGGAGCTTGTGACTGAAATACTGAATGATTTTGATCCTTTTTCAAAAGATTCTAGATATTGATCAAGTGTAGATTCAACCGTGGTATTATATTTTACAATCTCATTTCCGATTGATTCAAAAATATTCTTGAGATTGATATCAACAGCCTTAAATCCATCAAGCATTCGGTTTGTTTCATCAATAACTGATGTAAGATTTTTTCCACTGTTATCTTCATGCATTTTTGCAGAAACAAGCAATTCTTTTATATTTTTTTCTGCATTGGATAAATCTTGCAATACAGAGCCTATTCCAGTATGCATTGTTGCAAAGTAATCTTTTACATTGGAAGCAATTTCGGCAAGTTTATTGGAAGTATTGTCGAGCTTAGAAGCAACTTCAGATTCTTTTTTTATTAATGTATTTTCAATAAGGTCAATTTTTTCCGGTGTATCAGCGAGTGTTTCTGAAACTTTTTGTGCAGAATCAAGAGCTTTTATCAAAGAGTTAGAAAATTTATTAAATTGCTCAGATAATTGTTCTCTGACTGTAATAACAACTTCATCAAGAATTGTTTTATTTGTTTTTTCATTTTCAGCAAGCATTTCTGAAAAACTTGTTCTTGTATCTTCGAGATAAGTTTTTAATTCATTATTAGCCTTTTCAAGCATGTCAGGTGTATTTGTAAGCATTTTTGCAGCTATAGAGAATTCCTTGGCAGCTTCAATGAGCGATGATTTAAGACTTCCCATTTCTTTTTGAACATTTCCGATAACTACATTCTTAAGTTCTCCACCGACGTCTGTTGCAATTCGTTCCATAGCTGTATCTACAGATTGCTTCATATTTGTGATTCTATCTGCAAGAGTATTATTGAAATTATTCAGTGCATCAGTCTGCTTATTAATATTTTCAACAATGAATTTTAAACTTTGACTAAATGTTATATTTTCTGAATTTTCTCCCGTAACCATTGTGTATTGCATAAGAGCTTCTGTTTCAGAAACATAAAATTCCTTGTCAAGTTCATCGCTTAAATGTTCAAAATATCCTTTTATTTTTTTTATGAGTGGATTAAAAACAAGGAAATTGTAAATTAAAGAAAGCAGCATTCCTACAATAGATGTATTAAATGCTGTTGCAAGACCATTCTTTACAAGAGCTTCAACACCTGAAATCATTTTTGTTGTGCTTTCAGTGTTAAAATCTATGCTGCTTAATCCAGTTGAAAAGCCAATGAATGTTCCTAAAATACCTAGCCCCATAAATGAACTGCTTATTAATTTAAACCAAGAAATTATAGGCAGTCTGTTCATTGTGCAAATAACAGACTCATAATTAAAATATAGATCTGCACTTGCACGAGTTTTATTTTTTATTCCAAAGTTTTTGTCGAAAAAAGTAGACTTGTATGCTTTCCAGATAGTGTGAGTTTCTGGAGTTAATTTAATAGAATCGTCCAGTAAATAGTTTTTGTCGAAATTTTCATTGTTTTTGAATTTAAGGAAATCTTTTGAAATCTTTAATGGTATCAAGCATGAACAAACTGTATAACAAAAATACACTACATAATAAATAATATTTATCAAAAAAGATTTTATTGAAAAATCTGTAAAGAAATCCTTAAACATTCTGCAGATTGGGTCTAGTAAAAATAAAAACCAAATAACAATAAATAAGAATCCAAAAAAATAAAAATACAATTTATATTCTCTGTTGTTAGAGTTGACGTTTTTTTTCTTGGTTTTTATTTCTGTTCTTGGGGAATCCGTGTTATTTGATTTTTTAACGGCATAAATTTCGGGTTTTGAAAATTCACATTCTATTATAAATGCATAGGCATCATTTTTTAATTCAACTTTAAGAAGTATATATTTAATCCCATTCTGAAGATTTTGAGTATTATTTCCATTCCATAAGCAGAATAAATCACCGCTTTTTACAGCGTCAAAAATTTCAATATCTGTCTTTTTTGTGTAATCTGAAGTAGTTTCACAAGAACCGTAATCTATGTTTAGTTTATGTTGCAAAATTTTAAGTTCTTCTTTTAATTTATTAGGTTCAATGTTCTCTATAACTGTTTCTACTGATTCAATCTTATTTTTATTATCAAACACTATAATAAGATTATTGAAATCGTCAGATGATTTTGTATATTTTGCTTTTATAATTGTTTTGTTATCAACTATTTTTTCTTCAATAATATTATATTTGTCTGAGTTTTTTAAATCTAACTTTGTAAAACTTTTTGTTAAACCGCAAAAGTCATCTTTCATTTTTTTATCCTAATAATATACTTTCATCTGTTTATATAATAATATATTATTATCAATAATTCGAGAAAGTTTATCTTTTAATTTTCTATATAAACTTTAATAGCCAAAATTTCGAGTTTATTTTAGAATTTGCAAAAAAAGCGTACATCTTTAAAATTTTAATAGCTATAAAAATAAAAAAAAAATTCGCATATGTATAATCAAATTTACAACTTAACCAGCAAGTTTTTCAAGAGCCTGAATGTCGAGCTTTTTTTTGAAAAAAATAAAAACGTAGTAAGATTTACATTTTGTGAGGATTTTTTACGATTGAATTACTAAAAGAAGAAAAAGAGATTTTTGACAAAGAAAATCCGTGGTATGTGTGTTAATTTGAATTTGCGCGGGGTATTGTTGACAATTTGCACAGGTGTTTGTATCAATTAAAATCATCAGTAGTGCCAGAGCAATTTTTACAGTGTTATATCATCTTCCTGGCACGCTGTTATCAAAGCTCTGGCACTGTGTTATAGCCTTGCAATTGTTTGCTGAAAGCCTTGCGGAGTTTTGCCGGCACGCTTATTCAATCTTTCTATAAGCCTTCTGGCGGAATTAAAATCACCTGGATGGATAAGATATTCTGCGTTTCTATTTCTTTTTTTTACCTTACATAACAAAAAGATTTATTCCTTCTCGCGGGAATTTTTGTTTTACCTGATTTACACAGGCTTCTACAGTTTTTTCAGCTTTTGACGAAACATAGGCTGTGAGCACAAAATTCATTTCTGGCCATACGCTGTTCCCAAGTTTACGTGATTTACGGCCGCGACCGCACAGGTTTTCGTCAAGCGTGTACTCGAAATCTGGAATTGTTGATTCAAGCAGTTTGATGATGTCATCTTCCACAGACTGATTTGCGATGATTTCACAGCGGCGGAGAGTTGCAGAATCGGCTGGTTTGGCAGTTTCGACAGACTCAACAACCGAAACTTCATGCTCAATTACCAATTTAGCGGTCATTTCGACAGGCTCAATTGCCGTAGCTTCATTCTTGCACATCAGTGCATACAAAACAGGAATAATCACAAGCGTAACAAAGGTGCTTGAAAAAAGACCGCCAACAACGCAAAGTCCGATTGGCTGAACCAGTGACGAAGAGCCCTGGGTTGTAAAACTCATCGGAAGCATACCAAGAATGGTTGTAAGTGTTGTCATCAAAACCGGACGAAGTCGCGAAGTTCCTGCTTCAAGACAAGCCTCGTCAACTTTCAGGCTGCGTGCAACAAGAAGACCTGTATAATCAACAAGAACAATACCGTTGTTTACGACAATGCCTACCAGCATTACAAGCCCGACCATCGTCATAATCGAAACTGTCTGATTCTTCAAAAAGTAAATCAGAAGAACACCGATAAACATAAACGGAATCGTAAACAAATTGATAAACGGCTTCTTAAAACTTCCGTACATTCCTGCCATTACGCCGAATACTAGAAGCACTGCAAGCACAATAATCTTACCAAAAAGGACTGCCTGCTTTCTCATATTTTTCCACGAGCCTTCAAAACTCACGGTTACATCACCCAGAAGAACCAGAGAAGATTTTATCGCCTTTTTGATTTTTGCCTCGACATCAGGCGCATTTTCGTTGCCTTTGATATCGGCTGCAATATGAATCGTGCGTGCCTTGTTTTCGTGATTTATGGAAGTAGGACCGTAATTTTTCTTTACGCTTGCAAAGTTAGCAAGTGCGACAAGCCCATTTGAGCCCTGAACCATAATTTTTTCCAAATCAGGAATGCTTGATTTATCTGCCTTCTGATAAGAAAGTATTACATCATACTCGTTGCCGCTATTGCGATATTTTGTAGCGCTAACGCCGGCAACACTTCCGTTGATTTCATTTGCCGCAGCCTCAACAGTTACGCCAAAGGAATAAGCGCGCTTCCTGTCAATTTCAATCTCAAGCTGAGGAAGTCCGTTTTTCATATTCATCTTAGTGTTGCTTAGGTTCGGCATTTTCTGAAGCAAAGCGAGAATCTGCTCCGAAGCAACGCGTGCGTTTTCAATATCATTTCCCTTGACCACAATGTCTATGTCGCTTCCCGCCATGTTTTCCATGCTGTCGGTAGCAAAGTTAAACTGCACGCCAGGATACTTCCTTGAAGTGAACCTCAAGCTTCTGCTTTATCAAGCTTGGTTTATCAATCTGCTGTCTTGGTGACGGCAGAAAAATTGAAATGTTTCCGAGATTTGAAGCAAAGTTGTCTTCCATTCCGCCAGAAACACCGGTTGAAGCAAGCACTGTCTTATATCCTTTAATTTCATCCTGAATTATTTTTTCAAAACCGTGAACAATTTCTGTCGTTTTTGCCAGGGGTGTTCCAGTAGGAAGAGTGATATTCATAGTAACGCTGTTACCTTCTGATTCTGGCATCATCTCAATATGAAGGAAAGGCACGAGTGCAAAGCTTGCAGCGAGGGCTATAAAAGAAATCACAACAGTGCATCTCTTGTGTTTAAGAGCCGAAGCGAGCAATTTTTTATAGCCATTCTGGATAGCATAAAAGCCCTTGTCAAAAAGTCCGTAAAGAAAAATAAGAATCTTGTTACGAACAGGTTTTTCGTCACGGTTTGTAAGCGGCATGTAGTGACCAGCTAGAACCGGCACAAGGAAGATTGCAACAAACAGACTCGACACAATTGCAATTACAATTGTGTAAATCATGTCCTGCGCCATCAAACCGATAAATCCTAAATCCTTCATAAAAAGCAGGAATGGCACGAAAACCACGATTGTCGTAAGGTTTCCCGAAACTACAGAAGAAATCATTTCCTGAGTTCCGAGTATTGCAGAAACCTTTGCCTTGGTTCCTCGCATTCGGTAAGAGTAAATGTTGTCAATCATAACGATAGACGCATCCACAACCATACCGATTCCTAAAATCAAACCTGTCAAAGTCATGATGTTCAGAGTAATGTGCAGAAAGTTCATGGCAAGCAGAGTGATGATAATTGAGAACGGAATAGAAATTGAGATGATAAATGTTGATTTGAAGCTTTTTAGGAAGATAAAGAGGATGAGGATTGCAAGAAGGATTCCCTGCCATGCACTTGAATACAGGATTTTAAGAGTGTCGCGGATTTCAACAGAATCGTCGCTAATGATTTCCAGCTGAATATCTGACGGAAGTGATTTTTTTACTTCCTCGATTTTTTCATAAAGCGCATCGGCAACCTTTACGGAGTTTGCGCCCGACTGCTTTTTGATGGAAATATAAACGCCTGGATTTCCGTTGATAAAAACTTCATCGCTCGCATCTTTGTAGCCCATATAAACGCGCCCCACGTCGTTCAGGCGGATAGCAGTGCCGTTCACTGTAGAAAGCACAGTGTCTCCGATTTCCTTGACAGAAGCGTATTCACCTTTTGTACGAAGCACATAGTTCCAGGAGTTTTCTGTGATTTTACCGCCGCCCAAATCCAGGTTCTCGGCTGCAAGACGGGCAGAAACATCTGAGACAGACATATTGTAGGCGGCAAGGCGGTTCTGGGAAAGTTCAACGCAAACGCATGGAGTGCGGCCTCCATACACTGAAGCCTGGGAAACTCCGTTTGCCTGCGCGAGAGTCCGCTTGATGGTTTTATCGGCAATGTATTTAAGCTCGTTGTCGCTGCGGTTTCCGTAAACGGCAATATCCATTACCGGCATATCATTTGAGTTTTCTTTGTATATGCTGGTCTTTACGTTTTTTGGAAGCATCTCCTTTACATTTTCAATTTTGTCGCGTACTTCGCTGGCGGCAGTTTCAAGATTCGTTCCAAAGTTATACTCCAGCATGATTGATGAAAATCCTTCTGAGGAAGTTGATGTCATTTTTTTGAGATTTGAAAGGCTCGAAAACTCTTCTTCCAGCACCTGAGTAACGGCGCTTTCAACAGACTGAGGACCTGCATTTTCGTAAGTTGCCATAACAGAAAGAATAGGTTCTTTGATGTTCGGCATGAGGTTTATTTCAAGATTTGAAAAAGTAAAAAGTCCGGTCAGCGCAATAAGCGCAAAAATTATGATGATTAAAACCGGATTGCTAAGTGTTTTTCGTGTTATATCCATAATTTCGCTCTCCTATTCCGCGATATTTACTTCGCTTCCATTCTGCAAAGTTTCAAAACCCTGTGTCACGACTCTGAATGGAATATCTCTGATGCTGGCGGAGTCAGTTCCCGCAAGCTCAATGATTGTGCGGTCTATAATTTCTTCGCTGGTTTTGATTTCTACGAAGCGAACCTTTGCGGCTTTGCCTGCTCCAGCGTCAGCTGTATCATCAATAATCCAGACATATTTTTTATCAGCCTTTTCGACGATACAAGAAGTCGGCACGGAAAGCACACCTTCATAGGTTTTCAGATAAAGATTTACGTTTGCAAACATTCCGGCATTTACGCGGCTGTCGTTTGCCACAAAAGTCAAAATCACTTCTTTTGTACGGGTTGCTTCGTCAAGCACTGGCGAAAC
The DNA here is from genome assembly GCA_934718065.1 of uncultured Treponema sp. Classification (GTDB taxonomy): domain Bacteria; phylum Spirochaetota; class Spirochaetia; order Treponematales; family Treponemataceae; genus Treponema_D. Next base: position 71,814 of record CAKUZR010000003.1, on the reverse strand, counting down.
TTCTGACACTACAGCTGAGAACTTTTCATCGGGATAAGCTTCCAGTACAACATCTGCATCAAGTCCTAGGCGCAAAAAAGAAACATAACGCTCAGGAACATAAGTGATAATCTGAAGCTTTGAAAGGTCTCCGATTGTTACAACGGAAGTTTCGGTATCAACACGGGTACCTTCCTTCAGCGGAATGGAAATTACAGTGCCGCTGATTGGAGAAGTCACTTCGTTCAGCGAATAGCGCGAACCTGGAACAGAAGGGTCTACATAAGCAAGCACATCGCCTTTCTTTACTGACGAGCCGAGATGAATGCAGGTGCTTGTGATTTTCCCCTGAATAACAGGATACACGCTCATAGATTTTTCGGCGCGGATATTCCCGTTCACCTCAATAAATTTTCGCATATCAGTTTTTGAAAGCTGTTCAACGCGAACCGCCTGAATAAGGTTTTCCGAATCGTCTTCAGCTTCTTGCTCCGCATTGTTTTTTGTGCATGATGCAAGGGCTGCAAGAGCCGAAAGGCTAAGCGCGATAACTGCAAGTTTTAAAATTCTTTTCATTGTATTCTTCCGCAAAGTTTTTCAAGTGATATATAAAGTTTTAATGTTTCAAGGTTTTCATTCTGAAGATTCAGTTTTGCCTCCAGATTTTCTTTTGAAGCGTTCTGCATGGAAAGGAATTCCGTCATTCCTTTTGAATAAGCGTATTTTGTTGCTTCGTAATTTTTCTGAGCAAGATTCACAAAATCTTTGTGGGAAGCAAGACTTTCCTGTTTTTGAGCTAGCGACTGAATTATGTTTGAAAATTCCGCGTTTACAGTCTTGTTTTTTTCATCAAGCTGAAGCTGCAGATCCTTTACGTAATCCTGCGCTGATTTTATTGTGTCCGCGCCTTTTGAAAAAGGCAGAAGATTTTCCAGAGGAATCGAAACTTCGATAGAAGCAGACTGTTTTGTTCTGCCACTATCCACGCCAGACAACACAGGATTTACAGAATAAGAAAGATTCACGCTTGGCCCGTAAGCAGAAAAACGAGCCGCAGAAACATCTTTTTGTGCTGCCTCAAGGTGTTTTTTTAGATTCAAAATTGAAGGAACATCGCCATTTTTTACGGCATCATAAAGTTCTGATTTTTTTGTATCATCATAAAGGGCAGCGTAGCGAGCAATAAAATCTTCCAGCGTTCCTTCAAGTGTTATTTCATCATTATCAAATCCAAGCAACAGACAGAGAGATTTTAAGTCTTTTCTATAAGCAAGCTCCTGAGATTTTAATTCCGGCTTAAGCTTTTCGTAAGAAAGTTTGCTCGAAAGATATTCCATCTCAGAAAGAGTTCCGCGGCGATAGCGTTCCTCATTCTGCAAGGTTTGAGCCTTTGCGTTTTCAAGGTTTTCGTTTAAGAAATCAAGATTTTGTTTTGCAAGAATCAACGAAAAATAAGTTTCCTTTACCTGCGAAGTGATTTCGGTAATCGCCTCGTTAAAAGAAATCTTTTTTGCTTCGTAATCAAGCTTGGCTTTCTTTATGGAAGCAAAAAAATCTGATGAAATAGAAAGGGCGATTTTGCCTTCCGCACTGAGATTGTTCTGAATGCCAGTGTTAGTTCCGCCAGTTAAATCAGGTAACTCAATTTCGTCTGCGGAAACAGAAAAAGATGGAAGAAGACTGTTCCACGAATGACTGGAAGCGCGTTCTGTTGCATCAAGTGAAATCTGTTCGCGTTTAATGGAAATGTTGTTTTTAAGGGCTAGGTTAACTGCTTCGTCAAGTGTGATGGCAAAGACACTGCCAGCACTGATTAAGAATAAGGCTAGAATAAAAAATCTCTTCATAGCAACTCCTGTTTTCGTTCAAAAATATACAGGAGTTTGTTTTCAATACAATTGAAATAACCTTTCTACAACCTTATTTTTTTTGCATTAGCGCTGGGAGTGGCGGCGAAGCCGTTCCGAAGGAATGAGCGCAGCGAACCACGGACATAGCGACCCGAATGAAGTGAGGGGAATGCCATTATTATAATATTACTACAAACGCCTTTGTATATCCTTGTGGCAAATCGCCACTGGCAGCACCTGCATCCCCCTGCACAAAACGCAAATCACCGCTATGTTTTTGCATAACCTTGTGCGCAAGAGAAAGACCTAGTCCGCTTCCGCCGCCGTGACGACGGGAAGCATCGCCGCTCACAAAAGGTGTAAAAAGAGTTGTGGCAAGTTCCTGTGGCATAGGTGCTCCAGAATCTGCAATTATCGCCCTGCCATCAGATGACATTAGGACAAGCACGCGAATTCCGTCCGGATTATGCTTAATCACATTGTTCAAAAGATTTGTATAGACACGCGAAAGTTCAAGCTTGTCGGCAGTTTTCATAACCGGCGCATCTGGAATGTCAAGTTCCAGCTGAATGTGTTTTTCTTCGTATTCGGTGTAAACATCGGCAATGCAGTTCCTCAAAACTTCTGCAATATCCACATTTTCAAGATGAAGGTGGTTCTCGGCACTCTCAAGTTTTACATATTCAAAAAGGCGGTCTATCAGATCGTTCATTTTCACGGCCTTTGAGTTAATTGTCGCAATGTATTCTGCCTTTTTTGCCTCGTCCGAAATTATTTCGTCTGAAAGAGCTTTTGAAAAACCAATGATGCTTGTAATTGGAGTTTTCAGATCGTGAGCCATATTCGCAAAAAGAAGAACACGTTCGTTTTCTGCATTCTGTTTGATTTTTTCTGCCTCTGAAAGTTTTTCTGTCATCTTGTTAAAAGCGTTTTTTATTTCATCAAGCTCGTTTTTTGCGTCAAAATCAATTTTTCCATCATATTTTCCGTCTGCAATTTTATTCAAGCCGCCAATAATTTTCTGAACAGGCTGGTCTATGTGCTTAATCAAAAAACGGACAAATGGAATATTCATTAGAACAAGAAGAAGTGCCTGAATGCAATCAAAAATAATATAAAATCTCTGCGGAAATTCCACGCCGCGTTTTTCTTCAAGAAAATAAATATATTCGGCAATTGTAGAGCCTGCTGCAAACCAAATAAAAAACACTGCAATCAGATAGGTGAAAATCTGAATCCTAAGCTTACGTGATTTTTTCATTATTCTTCTATTATCTCCATTTTATATCCAAGCCCGCGGATATTTTTTATCCAGCCTTCGTTTCCAAGTTTCGCGCGGATTTTACTCAGAGTGACCATAATGCTGTTATCTTCAATATAAGTATTTTCGCCCCAGCCAGCCGCACTAATTTGCGCTTTTGTAAAAACACGGTTCGGATTCGACATAAAAAGCTGGAGCACGCGAAACTCTGTAGAAGTGATTTCTATTTGTGTTTTTTCATCACCTGATTTTTTGAAAAGAAAACATTTTTCGGTATCAAGTTCGAGAGAACCGACTTTCAGAACAGCAGGGGCATTTGTGTTTGAACTTCCGCCATACCGCCGGATATTTGCCTTTACGCGCGCGCAAAGTTCAAGCGGATCAAAGGGCTTTGCAACATAGTCATCAGCTCCAATATCAAGACCAAGCACCTTATCTGCGGAAGAAGTCCGTGCCGTGAGCATGATTACAGGGATGTCAGATTTCTCGCGGATTTTTTTGAGAAGCTGAAAACCGTTCAGTTCCGGCATCATCACATCAAGAATTGCGCAGTCAAGCTTTTCTGTAGTTGCAATTCCCAATGCTGTAATTCCATCATTTGCAGACAGAACTTCAAATCCATCTTTTTCAAGATAGAGCGTAATAAGTTCCACAACTTCCTTTTCATCATCAGCAACAAGAATTTTGTACATAAAACACCCCGTGCATTAGTATAATTTTATTATACCACAAGTTTGTTTATAAAATATTTGGGAGAACCTTTCTGAAACCTTATTTTTTGTAAGATTCATATTATTGATTTAAACAAATCCCTGCTCAAAAAAATATTGAACAGGGATTTTTAATGTAACTGATTAGTTGAAGCGCATTATTTAATATGGCAGGACAAGTTTCAAATGTAATATTCAGAAAAAAAAGTCTGCATCACGCAGTATTAATTTCGTAATGCCGGCACGCTTATTCAATCTTTCTAAAAGCCTTCTGGCGGAATTAAAATCGCCTGTCTGGATAAGATATTCTGCGGTTTCTATTTCTTTTTTTGTTTTCAGTTCCTCTGTTAAATCTGCGGACTTTGGGTCTTTCTGAGCCATTGCTATTGACCTGTCATAATAGGAAAGCCCGCGCTCAATATGGTGCTTTATTTTTATAAGATACAGTCCGTAAGTTGCGGTGTTGCATGGATGAAGCGGAATTGTCGGAATAAAGTCATTCAATAAATCGTGCGAAACTGGTTCTCCCAGCTCAAGGCTTGTATAAATGATGTTGTTTATAACCTGGACTGTGTGGTTTCCGTGCGGATAGTTTTTGTGCAGATTTTTTAAGAATTCAAGGCATTTGCAGGCTGAAGATGAGTTCTGTCCAGTAAGCGTTAAAAGCCTGAGCAGATCGTTGCAGGCAAAAAGTTTTAATGCAAGGCTTGTTGAATCAAGCATGAAGACCGGATTCAGGAAATTAAAATAAGTTTCATAGTCGCCGGTTGCAAGAAGCGCCTTCCTGTATTCCGCAAAGTAGTTTAAGTAGTTGTCTTCTGAAAGTTCAAAGCCTTTCGCGCCGTTTGTGTTTTCAAAAAGAAAAAGCGTTTCTTTGTATTTTCTCTGTGCGTTCAGAATTTTCATATAGTTTGTCAGGATGATTTCCAGCTGTTTTGATTTTTCTTTTTCATTCTTAAAGTTTTTCTGCCCATTGAATTTTTCAAGTGATTTTGCAATGTTCCGTTCCGCGCGGTCATATTTTCTTATGCCTGCATTGCAAAGCGCAATGTTGTTCCAGACTGCCGCCGGGTTTGTTCCGTCTTCTATAAGGGAAGTTAGCCGCTCCAGCGCCTCTCCGTATTTTTCTTTTACAAATGAACATTTTGCATGGTTGATTGCGGCATCGCTTTTTGTAAAACTCCCTCAGGTGCTCATCCTCCAGAATGCGGATAAGAAGGAACAGCTTTTTTTTAATGCCGTCAAGGCCGGTTTCTTTGGTACGTTTTCTGTAGTCAAATGCACACATTGAACTGATTATTTTCTGAAGTTCGTTCCGTGCATATCCTGGAATAATTGAATCTTCCGAAATGCGCGGGATTATTATGGAAGGGGCAAATTCTGAAAGAAGCTCGTTGTAAAGGGCAAGTCGTTTGTTTTCGTTGCCGTTGAATTCTTCTTTTCCGACTCTGATATTGTTCGCGGCTTCCCAGAAAGTTGAGCCGTTTGTTTCATTCAGTGTTGTGTAAAAACTCCGCTTGTCTAAAAGCTCAAAAAGCATGCACCCAAGAGCGTAGATGTCCGTGCTTTTTGCCAGCTCCAGGTTGTTTTCAAAGCCGGAATACAGTTCCGGGGCGCAGTACATCATAGGCAAATCTTCCGCATCCGGTGAGAACAGTTTTATTTCTCTTTCTATTTCCGGTGCTGCAAGCGAAAGCCCTAAATCTATGAGGACAGCTGTGCATTTTCCGTCTTTACGCACGCCCATTACATTTGAAGGCTTTAAATCTCTGTGGCAGAATCCTTCGCGGTGCAGGCTTTGGACAGCAGAAATCATGGAGCAGAACAGCTTGAGCCTGTTTGCGCAGGTTTTAAGGCGGTCGTTTGCCTCGTCAAAAAATGATTTCCGCACGTCTATATCCATATATATAGAAGAAAAAAATGAAACCGGCACAATATAACTTTTTCCTTCCAGCTGGATATTGGCCTGCATGGTTTTGTACGGTGTTAAAATCTGCTGCATGCGGTGCTTGCCCTTTAATATTTGCAGAACTTTGCTTTCCCATTTCAGGCAGTCTTCTAGATGTGGGTGCTGCTGGCATAAAGAAGGGTTTGTGGCTTTTACGGCTATGTTGCGCCCGGTTACAGCATCGTGGGCATGAAAGATATAATAAAGCCCTGGATTTTCTTCATTGCTGCCATAAATCCGGCTTATGCATCGGGCGTCCTCAAAAAGGTCTGTAAAATCGCTTGCGCTGGTTATTGCATTGAGCGTAAGAGTTTCCGCCGTTGCAAAGGACTTTTCCGGGAGAGGCTCTTCATCGTAGCCTTCAAATGTGAATTCAAGCTGCTTAGGCTGTTCAGGCGCTTCTTTTATTGCTGACAAACTGTTCATGGGGATATTATAGCATGGAATTGCGGGAAGTGGCGGAAAAATGCGGGGGTTTTATTAGAAAAAGGCATAAGGGCTTAAATTTGTGGTATAATTGGATATTATTATGGACGTGATTTTACCCGATTTTATTGATAATGTGCACAAAACTTTAAGTCAAAGTTTAAAAGAAGAGATTAAGCCCGGAAGTAAAATTTCTATAGCTGCGGCTTGTTTTTCTATCTACGCATATCAAGAACTAAAAGACCAATTGAAAAATATTGATGAACTACGTTTTATTTTTACATCTCCGACTTTCGTTTCTGATAAAGTAAAAAAAGAAAAACGAGAGTTTTATATTCCACGTTTGAACCGTGAACGCAGTCTTTATGGTACAGAATTTGAAGTAAAACTCCGTAATGAACTTAATCAAAAAGCAATTGCAAAAGAGTGTGCAGAATGGATAAAAAAGAAAGTTGTTTTTAAATCTAACTCTACACAGCAGAATATGCCAAGTTTTATGAACCTTGATGAAACCGCATACAATCCTATAAGAGAATTTACTGCTGTAGAACTTGGTGTTGAGAAAGGAAATAATGCAGCTTTTGCAATTACAAAAATGCAGTCACCTATGAGTGTGGGGTTTCTGCAGATGTTTGAACAGTTCTGGCAGAATAAAGATATTATGCAGGATGTAACGAATCAAGTTATAGAAAGTATTTCATCTGCTTATATCGAAAACGCACCAGAATTTATATACTTTATAACGCTCTACAATATCTTCAAGGAATTTCTTGATGACATAAGCGAAGATGTTTTGCCAAAAGAAGCCACAGGATTTAAGCAGAGCGCAATTTGGAATAAACTTTATAATTTTCAGAAGGATGCTTGCCTTGCAATAATTAATAAGCTGGAAAAATATAATGGTTGTATTCTTGCGGACAGTGTCGGCCTTGGTAAGACTTTTACTGCTCTTTCCGTAATAAAATATTTTGAAAGCCGTAACAGCCGTGTTCTTGTTCTTTGCCCTAAAAAACTTGCTAACAACTGGAATATTTATAAAGGAAATTATAAGAATAATCCTGTTGCAGATGACCGCCTTCGTTATGATGTTTTATTTCATACAGACTTGAACCGTAAACACGGACAGTCAAACGGCAATGACCTTGCCTATATAAACTGGGGAAATTATGATTTGGTTGTAATCGACGAATCTCATAACTTTCGTAACGGTATTGGCACTCATGCGAACACAAAAGAAAACCGTTATATGCAGCTCATGGAAAAAGTTATTAAGCAAGATGTTAAGACCAAAGTTCTGATGCTTTCTGCAACACCGGTAAATAATCGTTTTATTGATTTAAAAAATCAACTTGCACTTGCTTATGAAGGCGTTGCTGAAAATCTTGATAGAACCCTTAATACAAAAAGTTCAATTGAAGATATTTTCCGCCAGGCGCAGATTGCATTTAACAAATGGAGCAGATTTGAAACAAAAGAGCGCACTACCGAAAATCTGCTTTCAATGCTTAGTTTTGACTTCTTTGAAGTTCTTGACAGCGTTACAATTGCTCGAAGCCGCAAGCATATTCAAAAATATTATGATACAAAAGATATTGGAAGTTTTCCGAAAAGATTACATCCTATTTCTTATTCTACGCCTCTTACACAAGATGATAATGAAACCACATTCAATTTGATTTTTGAAGAATTGAATAAACTTAAACTTTCAGTTTATGTGCCTTCTCATTTTATTCTGTCTAGCAAACGTTCAAAGTATGATTTGAATGTTGATGAAGAAACGGGCTCCGGCGGATTTGACCAGATGGGACGTGAAAGCGGTATTCGCAGGCTTATGGCGATTAATCTTTTGAAACGTCTTGAAAGTTCAGTTTACTCTTTCAGGCTTACAATCCAGCGTGTAAGGCATTGCATTAACCAGACAATAAAAATTGTTGAAGATTTTGCTGAAAATAAAAACAATCCGAACATCAATCTTACAGATGTCTCAATGGATGATGATTATGACTTTGATGACCAGAATGCAAGTGATATGTTTTCAATTGGTAAGAAAGTTAAGATTGATTTGAATGATATGGATTATATTTCATGGCTTGCAGATTTGAAGCTTGATGAAGCAATCCTTGCAGGTCTCGAAAGCCTTGTAGCTGATATTGCTCCGGAAAAAGATTCAAAGCTTCAAAAACTTATTGAAGTTATATGCAACAAAATTGAAAATCCTATAAATGGAAACAATAAGAAAGTAATTGTATTCTCTGCATTTGCAGATACAGCTGATTATCTTTACGACAATCTAAACGTTTTGATTAAAGAAAAATACGGATTAAACTCTGCAATGATTAGCGGAACTACGGAAGGTAAATGTACACTTGAAAAGTTCCGTTGTGATTTAAATGCGGTTCTTACATATTTTTCACCGCTTTCAAAAGATAAGAATGTAATATTCCCTGACGATCCAAGAAGCATAGATATTCTTATTGCAACAGACTGTATTTCTGAAGGCCAGAACTTACAGGATTGTGATTATCTGATTAACTACGATATACACTGGAACCCGGTTCGCATTATCCAGAGATTTGGACGAATTGACCGAATAGGAAGTAAAAATGCACAGATTCAGCTTGTGAACTTCTGGCCGGATTTAACGCTTGATGAATATATAAATCTAAAAGGTCGTGTTGAAACAAGAATGAAGATTGTAGATATGGCTGCAACTGCCGATGACAACATTCTTGAAGAAGAACAGAAAGATCTTGATTATAGAAAAGAACAACTGCAAAAACTAAAAGATGAAGTAATTGATATTGAAGAAATGAACAGCGGAATTAATATTATGGATTTAGGACTTAATGAATTCCGCCTGGATTTACTTGAATATGTAAAAGAGCATGGAGACTTAGATAACACTCCATTTGGACTGCATGCTGTAACTATGGCTAAAGAAGACTGTCCGCCAGGTGTTATTTATGTTCTGAAAAATAGAAATAACAGCGTAAACATAGATAACCAGAACAGACTTCATCCTTTCTATATGGTTTATATTGGAGAAGATGGAAATGTAGTTTGTAATCATCTGAATCCAAAGAATATGCTGGATAAAATGCGCTTAATGACCAAAGGATATAATGAACCTATTGCAAACGCTCCCATTCCCAAAACTCTGCGCCCCTGCCGGGAAGAAAGCGTGGACTTCGACAACACCGAAAACCTCTATATCGAGGGCGATAATCTGGAAGTGCTGAAGCTCTTGCAGGAGACCTATCTCGGCAAAATCAAGATGATCTACATAGACCCGCCCTACAATATGGGCAACGACTTTGTGTATAACGATGAATTTTCAGTTTCCAGTTCAGAGTTTTCAGAGAAGAGCGGAAATTTTGACGAAGACGGAAACCAGCTTGTAGACAACTACACCCGCAACACCGAAAGCAACGGCCGTTTTCATACCGACTGGCTGAATATGATGTATCCACGCCTGAAGCTTGCTAGGGATTTGCTGACGGATGATGGGGTTATTTTTATCAGCATTGATGATAATGAAGTTGATAACTTGAAGAAGTGCTGCGATGAGATTTTTGGAGAGAGTAATTTTAAAACAGTTTTTTCTCGTGTTACAAAAAAAGGCGGAAAGTCCTCTTTTGAGGTGGCAAAAAATCATGATTTTCTATTGATGTATGTAAAAAACATTAGTTTGGCAGATTTAAAAGGAATTGCTCACACTGATGAAGGATATTGCAAAAAAGATGAATTTTTTGACCAAAGAGGATATTATAAGGCAAATCAGACGTTGGACTATGATTCATTAGGATATGTAAAAAGTCTTGACTATCCAATTACAATTGATGGTGAAATCTTTTATGCAGGCGGCTCAAAAGAAGATTATGAAAATAGACAAAAAGGACAACACGGACGTGCGGATTGGGGATGGAGATGGAGTAAAGCTCTCTTTGAGTTTGGATTAAAGAATGGATTTGTGGAAGTTCACAAAGGTGGCGAACGCAATAGAATATACACTAAAACATACGAAAAAGCAACAATTGATAGAAGTGGAAATGAATACAAAATCATTGAATTTGATAGAACAAAACCTTTGTCAACGTTGGAATTTACAGAAAATGAATATTCAAATGATAATGCGAAGAAGATTTTTGATTCTTTAATGGGCAAAGGAATTTTTGAATATACTAAAACTCCAGAACTGATTGAAACTCTACAAAAATTAGTTGCAACAAAAGATTTTATCATCCTCGACTTCTTCTCTGGTTCCGCTTCAACCGCACACGCTGTTATGCAGTTGAACGCCGAGGATGGCGGTCACCGCAAGTTCATCATGGTTCAACTTCCTGAAGAAACGGACGAAAAGAGCGAAGCCTATAAAGCTGGTTATAAGAATATCTGCGAAATCGGCAAAGAGCGCATCCGCCGTGCAGGACGGAAGATAGTTAAGAGTTATCAGTTATCAGTTGATAGTTGCAAAGGGGGAAAAGATGGCAAGTTACAGAGAGCTTCTAGTTTGGCAGAAGTCAATGGAAATGGTCAAAGAGATTTATTCTCTGGTGAAAAAGCTGCCGAAGGAAGAGATTTATGCACTGTCGGATCAGATGCGGCGGGCTGCGGTGTCGATTCCGTCGAACATAGCGGAAGGACAGGAACGAAGCTCGAAGAAAGAATTTGCACAGTTTCTGAAAATAGCGAAAGGTTCCAAGTCGGAACTGGAAACTCAACTGCTGATTTGCAAGGAAATAGGTTATCTGACGGAAACAGAAATTCAGAAGGCAATGAATCTTCTTTCGGAAATAGGAAAAATGATAACATCTCTAACGAAAACTCTGACAACTCCCAACTGAAAACTGGCAACTACAAACTAGACATCGGTTTCCGTGTTCTCAAGATCGATACCTCCAACATGGAAGATGTTTACTACACTCCGGAGCATATCGATAAAAGTACTCTTTTCAAAGACAACATCAAGTCTGACCGCACTGGCGAAGACCTTCTGTTCCAGACAATGCTCGACTTGGGCATTATGCTTTCAAGCAAAATCGAAACAAGGAAGCTCAACGGAAAAGAAGTTTTCTGCGTGGAAGGCAATTATCTTATGGCTTGTTTTGACAAGGACGTGACAGAGGACGTTATTACAGAAATCGCAAAACAAAAGCCGTACTATTTTGTAATGCGTGACCCGCAAGACGCACAGGACGGCGACAGCCTTATCACCAACTTTGAGCAGATTTTTACAACTTACAGCCCGGAGACTGTAAGGAAGGTGCTGTAGAACATGGAAAAATTGTTTTTACCTATTGATTGTTATAAAGATGTTATCTCTAATAATTCTCTTTTTTATTTTTTTTCCATAGATTTATCTAAGAAGAAACAAAAAGAATATTTAGATAAATATTTAGTATCAATATGTGAAGGTAAAGATTCAGATTCTTCTGTAGATATAACAAAGACTCGATTAAAAAAAACTTTTTCATCAAAGCTTACAAAAGATGAAAACGATAGTAATTGGATTATGGGAGCGACAGCAGAATTGTATTTGCATTTTTTTATGAATCTTCTTAATTATAAACAGGAGTTTATATATCGAAATCTTGAGGAAAAATCTATTAAGAAAGGTTTTGATGGTATATACACGGATGTTGATAATGATATATGGGTTTTGGAAAGTAAATCAGGTTCTAATAATACAAAAAATATATCTCATGTCGGAAAAGTTAGAGAAGCTTATAAAGATTTAAGTGATAAATTTTCTGGAAATGTTGAAAAGAATTTAATACCAAATGACCCATGGGAAAATGCTTTGAATCATGCTTATAGAGCTAACTCAATTGATAATATAAAAATGAAATTAAAAAAATTATCTGATGAATATGTACAAGAAGTGTTCCATAGAGCATTGGATTTTAATATTATTCCTTGCGGAACAATTTTTATTATGGCTTCCGAAAAATGCTTTACGACAGATATAAATTCAATTAAGGAATCTGTTGATAGATATATAAATGATAAGGAGTATAAAAAACTTATAGTTATATGTTCAACACAAGATTCATACAATAATTTCCTAGATTATATTGGAGTTGCTTATGAAAATTAAAACAAATTTCTCTGATAAATCTAATTTAATTGAATCTGAACTTATTGAAAAACTTTATCTTGATTCAATTCAAAATAATAAAGAGTGGTCTTATCTTTTGCAAATGGCTTTGTTATTGGTAAAAGATTTTGAGACTACGCATGAATTATCATCAGTTCAATTTGCATATTATATATTTTTAAAATATGCAAAAATTACCCATGACTATCGTCCTCTTTTTGATTTTTCAACAAATTTTGGATTCTATCCAATATCTGCAAAATTATTTAGTTCAGAAGAAAAGATTGCATCAAATTTAGAAGCAGCCTATGCGTTTAATGTTATTAATGAAAAATACGGTGATTCGGGTTTTATTAATACCTTTGAACAAAATAGGGCTGAACTAGAGATATTAAAGCTTGATGCAGAGAATTCTGATGTTTCTTATATTGCCCCAACATCGTTTGGTAAGAGTAATTCCATTATCAAATTAGTTTCCAGGCATACAGATAAGGCAATTTTAATTATAGAACCATCAAGAGCACTATTGAACCAGATGTCTTCAGATTTATATTCAAGAATGAAGGATAGAAAAATTATTGTACATGAAGAAATGTACAATAATGAAACAAATTTTATAGGGGTTCTAACACAAGAACGAGCAATAAGATTAATTACAAAACATCCATCTATTAAAATTGATATAGTTTGTATAGATGAAGCTCACAAAATATTTGATGGGGATTCTAGATCATTACTATTAACCATTTTAATAAAATGGTTAAAGGAGAATGGAAATTCTCGTTTTTATTATTATTCTCCTGTTATTGCAAATTCTGAATCACTAAAATTTAATAGACGACATCATATATCAGAGGTTCGAATAATAAATAACTTAAAAGAACCAGAAATAAATGTATATACAAAAGAGAACAAAATTTATAAATATAATAGATTTTTTGATACGTCGTATTTTATAAAAGATTCAGAAAATTATATGAATTATATAAAAAACAGTTCACTTAGTAGGAATTTTATATATTTAAGAAGTCCAAAAAAAATAGAAGCATTTGCTCAAATTTTATCAAATTTTACATTACAAATACCTGGTTCTTCTGAAATTAACGAATTAATTGATGTATTAAAAACTCATGTTAATGAAAAATTTTATTTATGTAAAATTTTGGAAAAAGGAATTTTATATTTACATGCTAAACTTCCAGATATCTTAAAAGAGTATTTATTATATAAGTATCAACAGATTAAAGAAATAAAATATCTTATTGCTAATACAGTAATACTTGAAGGAATGAATTTACCAATAGAAACATTATTTATTATGAATACATATAAATTAGATGAAAAACAATTAATTAACTTAATTGGAAGAGTAAACAGATTAAATTATGTGTTTTCTGAAGATAAATTAGATGTTGGAAAATTATTACCGCCTGTACATTTTATTGATTCAAATGAATGGAATTCAAGAACTAGTAATATTGAAAATACAGTACAAAAATTAGCTTCTGTAAGTAAAGATAAAATCGATAATCCTTTATTACCTGATTATTCAGCAACAACATATAAGAAACAAGAAGCTGAAAAAAAAGCCAAACAGATGCAGGATAGTCTTCTTTCAGAAGAGAAAAATGATGAAATAAATCAATTAAAAAAAGTGTTTTACAAATATGGATTAAACAAATTTTATAGAGCTTTAAGTGTTAATTTTTTTAATGAATTGAATTTGCAAGTAAAACGATATCAAAATTCAGATAACAAAGATGTAATAAAAGTTTTATCATATATTTTCATTATGCCATTTTTAAATAATATTACTGATTACGAATTTAAACGATTAAATAATGTAGCTGCTATAAAATATTACGAAAATTATTACAAATTATTCTCTTCAACTTTTTTATCAGAAAAAATTAAGTTGATGTTTAAATATTTGAAAAAAGGACCTCGCATTTTTTATATTGGGCAACAATTCGGGGAAATCAATTATGAAGGTTCATCAGCACAATTATTCATTGATAAAACAAAAAAGACTGATGAAGAATTAATAAATATTGCTATCGCAAAAATAAAAATGGAAGATGATTTTTTATCATATACATTGAATAATTTTCTTTCATTTATGAATGAAGTTGGTGTAATTGATGAGCAAGTTTTAAATTCATATCTTTATGGTTTTGAAGAGGAAGATATTATAAAATTTAATAAACTAGGTATTCCAGGATTCATTCTTTCTATGCTAAGGGAAGATAAACAATTATCAAATATTGAAATATTAAGTAATGGTCGTGTTATTGGGAATGATGTTTATAAAAACTATAAATTTTCTAAAGATAATTTTATTCAATTTCATTTAGACAAATATATTAATTAATAGAATTATCTGTAGGGAGTAATGTATGGAAAAAAAACTTTCTATCCGTTCCAGTGCGGCGGAATTTTTAATATTTGAAACACAGGCAAAGGAAGATAGTGTCGAAGTGCGCTACGAAGACAATACTTTGTGGCTTACTCAAAAAATGATGGCCCGGCTCTTCTCTGTTGAATCAAATACCATTACTTATCATTTGAAGGATTTATTCAAAACTAAAGAAATTACAGAAAATTCAACTACTCGAAAATTTCGAGTAGTTCAAAAAGAAGGTGGCAGAGAAGTTTCAAGAGATATTCTTCACTACAATCTTGAGGCAATTATTTCTGTTGGATATAGAGTTAATTCTATCAGGGCAACTCAATTCCGCCGTTGGGCAACTCAGATTTTGCAGCAGTATGCAATAAAGGGTTATGTCTTAGACAAAAAAAGAATGGAAAACGGCACTTTCTTGGGAGAAGATTATTTTGAAGAGCTTCTTGAAGAAATCAGGGAAATTCGTCTTAGCGAAAGGCGTTTTTATCAGAAAATCACAGACATTTATTCTACATCAATGGATTATGATAAAGATGCTCCTATAACTAAAGAGTTTTTTGCAAAAGTTCAGAACAAGCTTCATTTTGCCGTTAGCCATCAGACAGCGGCAGAAATCGTATATGACCGAGCAGACCATACAAAACAGAATATGGGACTGACAACTTGGAAAAATGCACCAAATGGAAAAATCATTAAAAGCGATGTAACGGTTGCAAAGAATTATCTTTCAAAAGAAGAAATAGATGACCTTGAGCATATTGTAAGTGCCTTTCTGGATATAGCTGAAAATCGTGCCAAGCGTAAGATTCCTATGACTATGGAAGACTGGGCTGGAAGAATTGATAAATTTCTTCTGGCGGATGACAGGGACATTCTTAAAAATGCAGGTAAAATCTCGGCAGAAATAGCCAAAGATAAGGCAGAATCCGAATTTGAAATATATCGTATAATTCAAGATAAAATTTTCAAAAGTGACTTTGATTTATTTGCAGAAGAAACTGCAAAGTTGGAGAAAAACTAAACATGAAATTCACATTTAAAATACAAAAATACCAGACACGGCTATAAAATAGTTTATTTTTATATCGAAATGTGAGATAATATCGATATGAAACTAAACTACAGAAGGTAGTGCATGGACAAGAAAATCATAGAGGCTGCAAAATATAACGGAAATCTCATAACAACGGCACAAGTTCGTAACATCGGGCTGTCGAATACCATTTTGTCAAAATATGTGGCGGATGGTTCTTTAATTCGTGTCTGTCACGGCATTTATGCTTTGCCTGATAGTGTTATAGATGATATGTATGTTTTGAACATCAGAAGTCAAAAAATTGTATTTTCTCATGAAAGTGCACTTTTTTTTAATGGTATTTCAAACAGAACTCCTTTTTCTGCTACGGTCACAATTCCTTCTAATGCAACTGTTTCCGCCGATATAAAAAGTGAATGTACTTGTTTTTACATTCAGCCAGAATTATATGAACTTGGACTTGAAGAGCGTAAAACGACTTTTGGAAATTCTGTCCGCTGCTACAATACCGAAAGAACAATATGCGATATTTTGCGGAGCCGTTCCCGTATGGATGACGAAACTGTTGTCGCAGCAATAAAAAACTATGTGCATTCAAAAGAAAAAGATTTGTTCCGTCTTTATGAGTATGCGCAGAAGTTCAAGGTTTCTGAACAAGTAAAAAAATACATGGAGGTGCTTGTATGAAACATACGACAGCAAATGCAATGAGCCTTCGTGCAAAAATCAACAATTATGCAAAAGAGCATGGTATTCTTGCTCAGGTTGTTCTGCAGAATTATATGTTTGAGTGCCTTTTAGATAGAATCTCACGTTCAAAATATGTGGACAATTTTGTACTCAAGGGCGGAATTCTTGTCAGTTCTCTTGTAGGTCTTGATGTGCGTTCTACAATGGATATGGACACTACGCTTGTTCATCTTTCACTTACTGAAGAAAAGATAAAAGAAGCAGTGACCGAGATTATCGCAGTTTCTGCCGGTGATGGAGTAGTTTTTAATTTCGTTTCTATTGAACCCATCAGAAAAGATGATGTTTACGGTGGTTTCTGCCTTCGTCTTGATGCAAAGTACGAAAGCATAGAAACTCCGCTTTCTATAGATATTTCAACGGGTGATGCTATAACACCAGAACCGATGACCTACTGTTATAAAAGACTTTTTAATAGCGAAAATGTCATTCCGTTGCGTTCTTATCCGTTGGAAACTGTGCTTGCCGAAAAATTTGAAACAATTATTTCCCGCGGTGTTTTGAATACCCGTCCGCGTGATTTCTATGATGTGTACATTTTGACTAAAACTCAAGGATACAATGCGGAAATTTTGCGCAAAGCTGTTTTTGCAACAGCGGAGCATCGCGGAACAAAATCAATTATGGAATCTGAAATAATCAGTCGTCTTACTGTTATAGAAGACAGCAAAGATTTGCAATCGCAATGGTCAAAGTATCAAAAGAAATTTCCGTATGCAAAAGACATAACATATCAAGAAACTGTAAATGCTATAAAAGAGGTTGTCCATGAAATTCACATTTAAAATACAAAAATACCAGACACAGGCGGTGGACGCTCTTGTAAAATGCTTTGAAGGGCAGCAGTTTGCTGATAAAGTTCAGTATCTGCGTGATAAAGGAATTATGCCGCAGGTTCAGAAAAGTGAAGTTCCGCCAGAACTGCCATGGCAGGTTGAACTTGGCGAGGAGCTTGAGCTGGCAGACAGCGGCTACCGCAATGCAGATTTGATTCTTGGCGAAAAAGAGCTTCTGGACAATGTTCATAAAATGCAGGATGCGAACTTTATTGTCCGTTCTGAAAAAATTAAACGTACCGCGGGTGTTCCGAGTTTTGACATTGAAATGGAAACAGGTACCGGAAAAACTTATGTTTACACAAAAACAATGTACGAACTGAACAAGGCTTACGGCTGGAGCAAGTTCATTATCGTTGTTCCTTCCGTTGCAATCCGCGAAGGAATTTACAAGAGCCTTGATTATACTCAGGAACATTTTATGCAGCAGTACGGAAAGAAAATCAGGTTTTTTATTTACAATTCAAAAAGCCTTAATATGATAGACCAGTTTTCTGCCAGCAGCGATATCAGTGTAATGATTATCAACACACAGGCTTTTAATACTTCGCTCAATAAAGATAAGAATGTTGAAGGCCGCAAGGGAAACGAAGCTGCCCGCATAATTTACACAAAGCGTGATGAGTTTGCAAGCCGCCGCCCGATTGATGTTATTGCGGCGAACAGACCGGTTTTGATTCTTGATGAGCCTCAGCGGATGGGCGATGAAAAATCAGCTACACAGAAAGCTTTGGAGCAGTTTAAGCCGCTTTTTGTAATCAACTATTCGGCAACGCATAAGATTCAGCATAATCTTGTTTATCGGCTGGACGCTCTGGACGCTTACAATCAGAAGCTTGTAAAGAAGATTGAAGTAAAAGGCTTTAAGCTTGAAAATATTGCCGGAACAAACACTTACATTTATGCTGATTCAATTATCCTTTCTCCAAAAGTCGCTCCGCAAGTAAAACTTGAAATTGAAGTAAAACAGAATAACGGAATAAAAAGGCAGACTTTAAAGTTTGAAACAGGCGACAAGCTTGATGAAGCAAGCAAGGGGCTTCCTGAATACAAAGGGCTTTATGTTGCAGAAATCCTGCCGCAAGAAAATCTGGTGCGTTTTAACAAGGATGTAAGCAACAATTCTGATCCGACTGTTCTAAAAATCGGCGAGATGACAGGAAACGTTGCAGAAAAAGATATTCGCCGTGTGCAGATTCGCGAGACTATCAAAAGCCACTTTGAAAAGGAGAAGGAATTCTTTGAACAAGGATTAAGGATAAAAGTCCTTTCTCTGTTCTTTATTGATGAAGTTGCAAAGTACCGTGCTTACGATGAAGACGGAAACGAAGTTCCTGGTGAGTATGGAAAAATTTTTGAAGAGGAATATCGTTCTGTGATGAATGATTTTACCGATATAAATCCGGACAGCTATTATCAGAAAGTTTTGCTTCCCGGCAGCAAAGACATAAGCTCATTCCATGAAGGATATTTCAGCCGTGATAAAAAAGGCAGGCTTACCGATTCAACCGGCGAAACTGATGCTGACATTTCAACTTATGATTTAATCTTGAAGCGAAAAGATTTGCTTTTGGATTTTTCTGTGCCTATTCGCTTTATTTTTTCTCACTCTGCTTTGCGTGAAGGCTGGGATAATCCGAATGTATTCCAGATTTGCACTCTTAAACATTCTGACAACAATATAAGCCGCCGCCAGGAAGTTGGACGTGGAATGCGTCTTTGTGTAAATGAAGATGGAGTGCGGCAGGATAAGGAAGTTCTCTCTGATGCTATTCACGATGTAAATACTCTTACTGTGATTGCAAGTGAAAGCTACCGAGATTTTGTTGATGGACTTCAAAAGGATATAACGGCTGAGCTTAGTGATTCCCGGCCGAAAGTTGCGAGCATGGATTACTTTGAAGGAAAGTCAATTACTGTTTGCGGTCAGGCTTTTGAACTTGATGCAAGACAGGCAAATATCATTCATAATTATCTGGTTAGGAATTATTACATAGATGATGAAGATAAACCTACAGATATTTATAAAACTGCTGTTGAGCAAGGTAATATTCAAGGATTTGGAGATAATCTGATTGCAACTCTGCCAATAGAAATTCAGCAGAATGCGGAAGCAAAATCACAAGTCTTTGAGCAGATTCATAAACTTGTTCAGGCCGTTTATAATCCTTCTGTTCTAGCCGGAATGATTGATAACGGTCAGAAGCCTCGATGGGAAAAAGGTAACCCTCTCAACAAAAACTTTGAGAAAGATATTTTTCAGGAACTTTGGAAGAAGATTAATCATAAGTATACTTACAGCTGTCATTTTAATAGTGAAGAACTGATTAAGAATGCCGTAAAAGCAATAAAATCAGATTTAAAAGTCGCTCCGATGCGTTACTCTTTGGAAATTGGAAAACAGAAAGATAAGATTGATGAGGTTGAAGTCCGCTCCGGAAACTCTTTCGGCGGCGCAAAAACTGAAACAAAATCATTAAGCCGTGCGGTTTCTAGTTCTGTAAAATACGATTTGGTTGGTGATATTGCTAAGGAATGCAAACTTACACGAAAAACTGTTGCTGCAATTTTGAGTGAACTTACTGTAAAAGAGCTTGAGCAGTTCGGATTTAATCCTGAAAAGTTTATCCGTGATGTAATCAATATTATAAATGCTCAGAAATCTACAAAAATTGTTGAGCATATTGAATACCACGAGCTTGAAGATAAATATGATTCAAGTATTTTTACTTCTCCAAAATTGCCGGATAAAGAGCCTTTTATTGCAAAGAAATGTATTCAGAATTTGGTATTTACAGACAGCAATGTTGAATGGACGTTCGCCGAAAAACTGGACGGAGCTTCAGAAGTTATTGTTTATGCACGTTTGCCTCGTTCGTTCCAGATTCCAACTCCTGTAGGAAATTACGCTCCGGACTGGGCTATTGCTTTTGATAAGGACAAAGTCAAACACGTGTTCTTTATTGCTGAAACCAAGGGAACTATGGAAGATATGCAGCTTGATAAGATTGAGTCTAACAAGATTGAATGTGCTAAGAAGCTTTTTAACGTAATTTCTACCAGCGGTGTAAAGTATGACCATGTTGATAGTTTTGAGCAGCTGAAGAATGTTATTGGGCTGAAGGGATAGATTTGATTTTCAGAGAACTTCTTCTTTTGCCAATTTTACTAAAACGAGCGGCAGCACCGATGCAGAACGCCTTAATGTATACAACGGATTTTTGCTTACGGCTAATCTGGATGCGCTTTTTGACATTAGAATTTTTGGATTATCACCATAAAAAAGCTCTGGCATAATTAAAAAATTTTCACTTGATAAAAAAGTTTCGTTCGTATTAAATTGTTAACAACTTGATAATTTAATGCAGATATGTTAATATTATCCTAGATAGATAAGAACGGAGGGGAAAAGGAGTTCTTATGGCGGACGAAAGACGGATTAGCGAGTACGGAGAGTTCTTGAAGCATCTTAGGATTGATAAAAGGGAAATGCTTAAAAATATGGCGGATAAGCTTGGCATAAAATCTTCATATCTTTCTGCCATAGAAAGCGGAAACCGCGATATTCCGCCGAACTTAACGGAACTGATTTGCTCAAAATACGGCTTGAGCGATGAGGAATGTAAAAAGCTGCATGAGGCGGAGCTGAATGAAGACAGAAAGCTTGTGCAGATTGATATGGAAAAAATCAATGCAAACCGTCTTGCAAAAGAGGTTGTGCTGAATTTTGCGGGAAAAGCTGCGGGCCTTAGCGACGAACAGCTTGAGGAAATTAATGCGGTTTTGAATCGTAAATAAACAAAAACAAAGGATAAGGAGGTGGGCCTATGATGGTTCTTGTGGCTGTGAATGCAGCCGGAAAAAATGAAGCCGCTTAAGTTCTGGTAAAACTAAAAGCGGCTCTGGTCAAGAAGCTGGATAAACCAATTCTCGAAATACAATATTAGAATTATAGTTTATCCTTCTTCTTTTGTCAATGCGCCGATTTGCGTCAAAGCGTAAGCATATTGGCGGAAAAAATGCGCCGGATTTCCGATAAGCCGGAATTGCAAACGAGCGCCTTCTGCCGCAGGAAAATAGCAGAAGAAGGATTTTAACTATGGTACAGATTTATACCTATCAGAATTCCCTCAAAACAAGTGAGGGCAAAGACAAGTATTGCTTTAGAAGTGTTGTTGACCAGACTATGGACAATGAGCAGCTTATAAAGGAAATTATCAGCTACAATTCAACGATTACAGAAGCAGATGCCCGGGCGGTTCTTTCTGTTCTGAATGACAGGGTTAAGCATTTTGTAAATCTTGGCTACAAAGTGGAGCTTCCGTTCGGCTGGATGTTCAACAAGGCAAATGGCACTGTTGCAAGGCTGAACGATGGTTTTGTGGCAGGAAGCTCTAACCACCGCATAACAACAGTCTTCAAATTCAAGGATGAGGCGGCGGACGAGATGATTAAAAATGCGGTCTACAGACAGGCGGGCAGCGACTATGTTCAGATTCCTGTAATCAAAGAGATGTGTTCAATTCTGAATAACGGCAAGGAAAGTGATGTTCTGGAAGTTGCTTCCGGCTCAATGCTCAGAATTAAAGAAAAAAATGTTTCTTTTGATGCTGATGACGAGGCTCAGGGAATTTTCCTTGTTGCATCTGACAAAACCGAGATTCGTGTTGCAAGCTATAACAGAATCGGCACAAGCGTTGTTGAAGCGTATATTCCTTCTGGAATAGTAGCTGGCTCTTATGAGGTGAAACTTGCAACAAAGCCAGGCAGCGAACGCTATGAAAAATGCATATTTTCCGCAATGTTTTCTGTAACTGCGTAGAAATTTAATTGAGCTGTACTTGTAAAGTGCAGGCAGCCTTGGGGAAATTCGCTCCAGGGCTGTTTTTTTATACCTATGCTTTCTGTTCCCCATGTAAATTGTTTTGTGTGAAGAATTCAACAGCTGGAACGGTTTCTATTATCATTCCGTCGCAGGAAATTTTGTCTTTCTGGTTAAAAGTCACAATGAGAGGTTTTATTCCCGGGAATTTTTTGCAGGTTTCAACAAGACCTCGGACTTCGCGCTCGCGGTTTTCGCTTGTCAGTTCGTAGCAGACCTGAACGGCGTTTTCCGGCACAACATCGCGGCCGTATAGAAAATCGCATTCAAATGCGGCTTCCGAATAATACCAGATATTTTTTGTATGGCGGCGAAGCTCTATAAAGACAGCGTTTTCAAGCATGCGCCCTGTGTCTGCATTTGCAGAAAGAGTCACATTCTGAATCATTCCAGTGTCAATGCAGTACACTTTTTTAGGGTTGACTGACTGTGCCTTTGCGGAATAATTGAATTTAGGCACAAAGAAAAAAAGATAGCACTGCTCCAAAAAAGAAAGATATTCAAGAATAGTGACATTAGTTTTTATGCCGAGCTGCGCAGAAAGTTTTGAGCCGGAAACAAGATTGCCGCAGTTTGAAGCTAAATAAAGGCTGAGTATTTTTAATGTGCGTATATCCCGGATGGAATGCCGGACTGCTATGTCACGTACAAGAATATCATCAAAGAGTTTCTGTAAAATTTCATCAGATTCATTTTTTAGTGCTTCCGGAAATCCGCCCTGTTTTAGGTATCCAGAAAAACTTTCGGCGGTTGTTTCCGTTTTTTTTAGAATACAGTATTCTTCAAACGAAAAAGGAAACATTTCGTAATCAAGATGCCTTCCTGTAAGACGGGTTCCAAGCTCCCAGCTTAAAAGAGAGGCGTTCGAGCCGGTTACAATTACAAGATAATTTTCCTCGATCTTTCGGTGGACAAAAATTTCCCACCCTTTTACCGACTGTATTTCATCAAAACAAAGATATTTGCATGAATTTTCTTTTGAAAAACGTTCAATCGCCTCGTCAAGAAGCTCAAAATCTTCCGTGTCAAATTCGTAAAGAGAAGTGTCTTCAAAATTCAGATAAAAAGCACCTTTCTGTAGAAAAAGCATCTGCACAACCGTGCTTTTTCCGCAGCGTCTTATTCCGGTGATAATCCGCGCGAAAGACGGCAATGGAGAAACAGACTTTTCATCTACAAGGCGTTTTGCGCAGTCTTTGTTGCGTTCAAGATATTTTTTTCTTTGTTCGTTGCTTGCCTTCAGAATATTTTCGACTGTAACCATAAGGTTAGTATAGTATTAACTGCTGCTTAATACAAGTGTTAAGTAGCAGTTAACAGATGTATTAAGTGCTGCTTAATACAAATCTATGGGTTTTGCCGGTTTTCCGCTTTTTCTACCTCTCAAAATTTTCCACCTGCTCTGAAAGGAGCGGCACCAGCTGTTTTTTGCGGCTCACCACGTCTTTCAGGTAGTAGGTGTGGTCTTCCATTTTTGGGAAGGTTACAAAGGCTTCAAATTTCGGGTCGGAGGCAATCAGCAGGATAGAGGAAAGCTGGGTGATGTCGGTTACGAGCAGGGCTGAAAAAATCGCTTTGTTTCCGCGGCGTTCAAATTCCAGCTCTGTCATAAAATCTTCCTTGCGGTCAAGAATTTCCTTGATGTTGCTGACTTCAATCTGGCTTACTGTGTATGAGCCTTTTTCTTCCTGGTATTCCTTCATATCCTGGTGGATTACTTCTGAGGCTGTGCGTCCTTTGATTCCGCTTCCGGCGGTCAGAATTTCTTTTCCAAGCGCCTGGATGTCAAGGTCGGTGATGTTCGCAAGGTATTCTGCTGTCTGCCGGTCGGTTTCGGTTGTGGTCGTGGACTGCAGAATCAATGTGTCGCTTAAAATTCCGCAAAGAAGAATCGAAGCTATGTCCTTTGGAATTGGAATTTTTGCTTCCTGGTAAAGTGTTGCGATTATTGTTGAGGTTGAGCCGAGCGGCTTGTTTATAAAAGTTATTGGATACGTTGTGCTGATTGAGCCGATTCTGTGGTGGTCGATTACCTCGATAATCTTGTAGTGCTCGATTCCTTCCACCGCCTGAAGAAGCTCGTTGTGGTCAACAAGAATTATTTCAATGTTCGGCTCGTTGTTCAGGTCGTGCTCTGAAATTATTCCGATAACCTTGTTGTTTTCGTCCACAACTGGAAGGCGGCGGATCGGCGAGTCCTGCATTGTCATTCTGATTTTTGAGATTGTGTCGTTTATGTGGACGGCCTTGATTTCCGGGTCCGCCATAAGTTCAACTGGAG
Source organism: uncultured Treponema sp. (assembly GCA_934718065.1). Classification (GTDB taxonomy): domain Bacteria; phylum Spirochaetota; class Spirochaetia; order Treponematales; family Treponemataceae; genus Treponema_D. The sequence continues at coordinate 47,354 of CAKUZR010000003.1, read as the reverse complement.
TTGAGTAGGCAATCATCATGACTGTGTCGCTGGTTGTGTAAGGGCTCATTATTACGCTCACGCCGTTTTTCTGCGCTTTTTCCTTCAGCTCCTTGCTAAGAATGTAGCCCGAGGTGATAATCAGAAGCTTTACCTTGCGGCTTATGCATTCTTCATAAATTTCTTTCCGGTCAGAAGTGATTACAATAACATTTTCGCTTGCGTGTTCGTCCAGCATTGCCTCAAACGCTTTGTCGCTTGCGCCGCCTACCAGAATTGAAGACTTGAAGATTTCCTCCTGGTTTGAAACCACGAGCGGCTGCGCATTCATTGTTTTTATGATGTTTCCAATGCTTGTTGAAATGTTGACTTTCGCCTCTGGATTTAAAATTGTAAGAATTTTCTGGGCAAACGCGGAATAGTGAAGCAGCGCCTTGTATTTTCCGTCCTTGTCTACAACCGGAATTGCGCGCAGTTGTGTCTGCTGAAGTTTTCTGATTGCATTCCAGACCGGAACATCGCCCTGGACGGTCATTGTTTCATTTTCCATAAAGTATTCAACTTTTGGAGTGAGTGACGGCATATATTTTGGCGATTTTACGTTGAATTTTTTAAATACATAGTCAGTCTGTGGATTGAAATGCCCGGCGCGCGCGGCGATGTAGTTGTCGCAGCCCTGAAGCTGTTTCAGGCGCGCGTACGCTGTTGCCGCGACCGCGCAGTCTGTGTCCGGATTTTTGTGGCCAAAAATATATACAGTCTTTTTCATAGTTTTTCCTTAATTTCGAGTGGATAGCCTGAATGCCGAGTTTTTTGTGAAAAAAAACAAAGCGCAGGCAGATTTACAGTTTGTGAAGATTTTTGGCGATTGAATCACTAAAAGTGCGAATCACCCGAATTAATACAAGCGCAGCGCGAGCCAAATTCATCTCGAGCAAACTGGAAATATGCCGGAAGCGTTCTTTCATAATTTGCAAAAAAACTCGATATTCGTGCTATTTAGTTTCCTCAAGCACTTTTTTCAGGATTTCGAGTCCGGCGTCAATTTCTTTGTAGGAAATGTTCAGCGGCGGAACGAATCGAAGAACGTCGCTTCCTGCTGTTGAAAAAAGAAGTCCGCTTTTAAGGCATTCTTTTTCAATTTCAGCGGGATTTTTTTCAACTTGAACGCCGATTACAAGGCCTCTTCCGCGGATTTCTTTTACAAACGGAATTTTCCAGCTTGAAATCGCATTTTTTATGTATTCGCCTTTTTCTGAAACGCTTTCAAAGAATCCTGGCGCGGTGATTGTGTCAAGCACAACGTTTGCCGCCGCGCATGCCAGCGGATTTCCTGCAAAAGTTGACTGGTGGTCGCCTGCCTGGAAAACATTTCCTTTTCCTCGGTAAAGACATGCGCTCATTGGAACGCCGCCTGCAATCGCTTTTGCAAAAGTTACAACTTCCGGATTGATTTCAAGCGCGGTGTTTGCCATGAGCGCTCCGCAGCGTCCCATTCCTGTCTGGACTTCATCGCACATTACAATTGCTCCGGCATCACGGGCTGCTTTTGCCGCGGCCTTTGCCCATTCCGGCTGCAGTGGAATAACGCCGCCTTCACATTCAACCGGCTCCATGAAAAGCGCAGCGGTTGTGTCGTCAAAAGCGTCTTTCAGCGCGTCAAAGTTGTTTGCTTCAATCGTTTTGAATCCTTCCGGGTAGGGAGCAAACGCATCGATATGAAATTTCTGCTGGCCGGTTGCCGTCAATGTGGCAAGTGTTCTTCCGTGGAATGATTTGTCAAGCGTAACAATTGTTTTTCTTTTTGAGCCGCCGTTCAGCTGGCCGTATTTTCGCGCAAGCTTGATTGCCGCTTCGTTGGCTTCCGCTCCGGAGTTTCCAAAATAAACTCCTTCAAATCCTGTGGCTGCAAGAAGTTTGTCCGCGTATTTGATTCCAATGTCGCTTGTAAAATAGTTGCAGACGTGAATTTGTCTTTTTGCCTGCTTTGAAATTGCCTTTACAAGCGGCTTGTAGTCGTGGCCAAGAACGTTGACTGCGATTCCAGCCAGAAAATCGATATATTTTTTCCCGTTCACATCTGTGAGGGTTGAGCCTTTGCCTTTTGCAAAAGTAACGTCAAAACTTCCGTAGTTATTTAGAACTTTTGGATTTCCCATAAAGATTCCTCTTTTTGAATTTAGTAAATCATTGTACCGTAAATGCAAAATAGCGTCCTGCTATTTTGCATTTTCAGCCTGCAAGCAGGCTAGCGCGGCGCAAACATCCTGTTTGCAGTTCCTTCTGAACTTAATAAATCATTGTCCCGATGCCGCGGTCGCTGAACATTTCTATTAGAAGGGAATGTGGAACGCGGCCGTCGATTATGTGTGTTCTTGGAACGCCGCCTTTCAGCGCAATCATGCAGCATTCAACCTTTGGAATCATTCCGCCGGCGATAATTCCGTTTTCAATAAGCTGCGGAACGGTCGGCATTGGAATCCGGGTTATCAGCGATTTCGGGTCGTTCACGTCTTTCAGCACGCCTGCGACATTTGTAAGCTGAACGAATTTTTCGGCTTTCAGTGCCACTGCGATTTTTGCGGCGGCTGTGTCAGCGTTGATGTTGTAGCGGCTCTGGTCGCCGGTTTCGCCAAGCGCGACAGTTGAAATTACCGGAATAAAATCCTTTTCAAGCAAATCGTTTATGATTTCAGGATTAACCTGTGTCACTTCGCCCACAAAGCCAAGGTCAGCGCCGTCCTTGTCGATTTTTTTTGCGCGCAGAAGCCCTGAGTCAACGCCGGAAAGTCCGACAGCTCTTCCGCCTTCCTGAAGCAGAATGCCCACAATATCTTTGTTCAGTTTTCCAGTAAGAACCATCTGAACAATTTCCATTGTCTCCGCGTCTGTGTAGCGCAGTCCGTTCACAAATTTTGATTCTTTTCCAACGCGGTCAAGCATTTTGTTGATTTCCGGGCCGCCGCCGTGAACAAGAACGACTTTTACGCCGATTGTGTTCAAAAGAACAATGTCTTTCATGACTGCCTGCTTCAAATCTTCGTTCAGCATTGCGTTTCCGCCGTATTTTACAACAACGGTTTTGCCGACCCACTGCTTGAAGTAAGGCATCGCCTGAATCAGAACGTCAGACCAGTGCTCGTTGTCTAAAAGTCTGCCGCGGTTTTCATCTTTTTGTATTTCCAGTTCTGTCATATTTTCCCTTTTATGTTCTGTAGTCACCATTGATTTTAACGTAGTCATAAGTAAGGTCGCAACCCCAGGCTGTGCCGGAACATTCTCCGTCCTTGCATTGAACAAGAATTTCAACTGCTTCCTCGCTCATTATTTTTTTCGCTTTTTCCTCGTCGAAGTTTTCCGGAACTCCGTCTTTGTAAACAAGAACGCTGTTTTCTCCGTGGACATCAAATTCCTCGTAGTTTTCAAAATAGCGTTTTGCGTTTCCCTTGCTTGTGAACCAGATGCTTGTTTTTTCCGGAGTGAATTCAATTCCGCTGTAGCCCATTGCGCACAAAAAACGTCCGAAATTCGCGTCGCTTCCGAACATTGCGGCTTTTACAAGCGATGAAGAAATTACTTCCTTTGCGAGTCCACGCGCGGCTTCAACGGTTTTTGCGCCGTTCACAGTGCATTGAACAAGCCTTGTTGCTCCTTCACCGTCCGCGGCAATTTTCATCGCCATGATTTTGTTCATTTTGTTAAGCGCGGCAAGAAAAATTCCGTAGTCTTCGTTTTCTTCTGTTATTTCCTTGTTGCCGGCCATTCCGTTCGCAAGAAGAAGAAGCGTGTCGTTTGTGGAAGTGTCTCCGTCAACAGAAACGCAGTTGTAAGTTCCTTTTATTGATTCCCGGAGGGCTTTTTCTATCATTTCCGGGCTGATTGCAACGTCCGTTGTGATGAACGAAAGCATTGTTCCCAGGTTGATATGAATCATTCCTGAGCCTTTGCACATTGTTCCCATGCGGCAGGTTTTTCCGCCAAGAACAAATTCCACGGCGCATTCCTTATATTTTGTGTCGGTTGTCATGATTGCAACGCGCGCTTCCTCGTGGCCTTTTTTTGAAAGCCCTTTTGCAAGCTCGTCGATTTTTGCTTCAATTTTTTCAACAGGAAGCTGCTGCCCGATAACTCCGGTTGAACAGACGGCTACATCATCTGGATTTACGTTCAGGGCTTTTCCGGCAAGAGAAGCCATTTTGTATGCGACTTCCGCTCCTTGCTCGCCGGTGCAGCAGTTTGCGTTTCCGGAGTTTGCAATGACAGCCTGAAGTTTTCCGTTCGCAATATTTTTCTTGGAAAGCTTTACGCTTTCAGCTTTCACCCGGTTCTGGGTAAAAACGCCGGCCGCGCTGCAAGGTTTTTCAGAATAAATCAAGGCTGTGTCGTTTGTTGTTCTGCTTGCCTTGATGCGGCACAAAACGCCGTTCGCTGTGAATCCCAAGGGCGCTGTAACGCCGCCTTCAATAAATTTGATTTCAGACTGCATATTTATACACTCCAATTGAATATTCTTACAAAAATTATAATGATTTGAGATTTGTATAGCAATAAAAATGTTGAAAATATGCGGAAGCCTTGTTTTTTTTATGCGAAGATTTTTGGCGTCTGAACGGGCGTCCAGATAAAAAAAAGCGCCCGGCCGGCTGAAAGTTTCTTTTCTTTCCGCCGTGCCTTGCGCCTTTCTGCCTGTGCAGATTTTTTGTTATTCGGTTTTTGCCTTCAGGCTTTCCGGATCTTTTGTGAATTTTTCAGTCTGAGTTTTTGTAAGCTCAAATTTATGCGGAGTTCGGCTGCAGGTTCCAAAATATTTGGTTTCATCGCCGCTTTTCTGCTCGTAAATTTCAACGGAAATTGTCTCAGATTCTGTAAAAAGCTTGAATGAAGAAAGTTTTTTCTGCGGAAGAACTGTGCTGTCGTCAATCCATGAGGAAATGTTCATGAACGCAATGTTCTGAATCCATTTTTTCACTTCGCCTGAATCCGCCTCAAAATCTGAAGTTCCGGAAATTTTCCAGCTGTCCGCATCCTTTGAATTTTTTGCTGTTTCTTTTGCCAGAGTCCAGTTTCTTGCGCCCGATTCAACGCTTGCTCCGGTGATTTTGTTTTCTTCTATTGAATAGACAGTTTTTGAGCGCAGTGATTCTTCAGTTTTGTCAAAAGTTGAAAGCAAATTTCCTGAAAGAAGAAGAATGTCTTTTCTGCCGGAAACAGAGCCGTAAGTCTGCGAGCCGGTCGGGCTGGTTTTTCCAAGCATGAGGGACTGAATTTCTTTTCCGTTTTTGAACGCCCGGACAAAAAGCGCGCGCGGTTCAGAAAGATTGTATTTCTCGTCGTTTTCCGCGTTTCCAAGCCGTCCGATTTTGTCAAGAATTTTTACTTCCTGAATTTCTTTTATCATTTTTTCAACATCGGATTTTGTGGCGATGTAGTTTTCCGCGCCAACCTGCCATCCGAATCCGTTTTTTGTAATCTCAACAGTTTTTCCGTCTTTTGAAATTGTGATTGCGTCCGGCTCGCCGTCAGTTTTTATTGTTTTTACAGGGCTGATTGCGCCGGTGATTCCCTGAAAAATGCAGACCGCAAGCAAAAATGCGAAAGCCGCAAGAAGTGTTATTTTTCTGGTTGTCATTTTTTTTCCTCTTTTAAAAGTAAACGCGTTTTATTTTATTTCACGCTTGTCGTTTGGATTGTATTTGTCGTGGATTTTTCTTCTTCTGATTGAGCGGATTCTCCACATTGCAAATCCTGCCGCGGCAACAAGAACCGCAAGCCCGAACTGGTTGAAATATCTGATGACAAGGGCGAGCGCGCTGTTTGTGTTCTGCATTGTGTTCAGCGTAAGGCCTTTTGTTCTCATTGTGCAAAGGTCTGCGTTTCCGTTCATGTAGTCGGCCGCGTTTCTTATGAACATTGCAATCGGCTCGCTTCCGTCGTCGTTTATAAGCTGGTTTGAAGCCGCATACGCTGTGTTCACCGCGAAAATTCTTCCGGTCTGAGTTCCTTTGGCCAGATGCGAAGTTGTTTTCAGTCCGTCTTTTTCCGCGCTGGAATTTTGTTCTTCCGCCGGATTTGACTCGAACGCGCTAGGGAATTTTCCTTCAACAAGAACTGCAAGATTGTGGCTCTGGTAAACCGACTTGTCGTACGGAGGCTGCATGTTCGGTCCGATGTCGAAATTCTGTGTCATTGTCCATGATTTTGGCGAAGATTTTGCAAGAACTGAAACTTTCAGGTCCTTGTTATTTTCCGCTTCGGCTGTGGAAATTTCTCCAGGCTGCAGAAGAATCACGTAGCCAAGGTTCTTTGAAATCACGTTTTTCTGAGAAAGCTGCTGTTTCGCGAGCATTGGAGCCCAGTACATTCTGATTTTTCCGTAGCCCTGCTGGTTGTAAGTATAGCAGCCTTCGTCGAAAACGTAGTTTGACTCAAGTTTTACGCCGTATTTTTCAAGGATTGTGTTCAGTCCTGTGTCGATTTTTTCGTAGGTTGGCGCCTGGTAATAATTTTCCTGGGCTGAGTTGAACGGGTCCTGGAAAAGCATTACGTTTCCGCCTTTCAGAAGGAACTGGTCAATCTTGTAAAGCTCGGCTTCCGCGAATTTTTCTTTCGGCGCGTTGATTATGATTGTGCTGATGTTCAGCGGAATATCGCTCTCGGAAAGGTTTATTTCCTTGAATGAATAAGAATCTGAAAGAAGTTTCTTGAAATTCGTGTCGTTTCCGTTCTGGTCGGAAAGCTCGGCCTCGCTGTGTCCTTTTATGTAGCCGATTTCCGTTGATTTTGAAAGAAGGCTTTCCAGGCTTGCTGAAAGGTTTTCTTCTATATTATCTAGTCCTGAAATTCCATATCCGAAGAAAGAGCGCTGGATTGAAAGAGGAACTGTGCGGAACGCGCCGTTGTGCTCAACCACAAGGCCGAAAATTCCTTTTCCTTCAGAGCCGTCCTTGTTCTGCCAGTTTATAAGCTGAAGTCCGTATTTGTCGGCGGTTGAATCCATTTCGTCCGCAGCCGGTGTTTCCGCGCTGAACTGAAGCCGGTTCTTGTTTTTCTGGTTAACTGAGTTGAATGCTTCCTGCGCAAGTTTCTGAAGGTTGTCAAAATTCGCAATTCTGAACTGCTCCAGCTCCGCGCTTGAATACAGCGTTACATTGATTTTGTCGTCCGCGGCAAGTCCTGCGAGCGTGTCCGCCTGGGAAATCATCTTTGAAATTTTAGTTGTAAGATTGTATTCAAATCCTGAGTCGCTTGAAATTCCGTCGATTGTTTCAATTGCGTCGCCGTAAGTTATGGCAAGCCCCATCCAGACTTGCTTTACGCCGACTTCGCTGTTTTTTATCTGCTGAATCTGAACCTGGCGCAGTCCGTAGCCGGAGGCAATCCGCTGGTTTTCGGCTTTTTTCATGTTGAAGAACTGGTAGCTGAAGTTGCTGTTCGCCGCGCCCTTGTATTCCACCAGAATATCTTTTACGTACTGGGCGGTCGCGTTGTAAGGAGCCGGAAGATTGTCGCTGAAGAAAACTTTTACAGAAAGCGGCTCGGTTAAAGTTTTGACGGTGTCCTTTGAAACTTTGCTTATTGAGTACGAGCCCTGGCTTGTAAGGTCGAGCCGAAAAAATGCCTTGCGGCTTGCCACGTTCGCCAGCACAAGAATCATTACGAAAAGAACAAAATCGCTTTTCGGGCTTTTTATCCATTCAAGAAGTTTTTTCATTTTTATCTTACCTCCTTTTCCTGAGTTACAACTGTAAGGCTGAAAAACAATGCTGTAAGCGAAACGAAATAGATCAAGTCCCTGGAGTCAATTATTCCGCGGGAAATTGAAGTGAAATGCTCGTTCGCGCTCAGGAACTGAAGGAATCCTACGATTGGAGCCGGAAGAAAAATAAGAAAATCGCTTATCATTGTCAGCGCGATGCAGATTATGAACGCTGTGAAAAACGCGATAATCTGGTTTTTTGTTATTGACGAGGTAAAAATTCCGATTGCGCTGAAAGCCGCGCAAAGAAACAATGCTCCGATGTAGCCGCCGATTACCGGACCGGCATCCGGAATTCCAAAAGGAAGCATTCCAATAAGATAAAGCAAAGTCGGCGCAATCATGACCGCTGAAGCCGCGAACGACGCAAGGAATTTTCCCGCCGCAACATCAAATTCTGTAACCGGAAGAGTGTAGAGCGTTTCAATTGAGCCGACACGTTTTTCCTCCGCGTAGACACGCATTGTCAGCGCAGGAATAAAAAACGAAAGAATCAGCGGAAGCATCTGGAAAAGATTCCGCATTGAAGCCCGGTTCTGAAGGTAGAACGCTGTAAAAAACATAATTCCTGTGATAATCAGAAACAAGCCTGTGACAATATATGCAATCGGACTTGCAAAATATGCGGCGAATTCTCTTCTGAAGATTACCGCCGCCGGATTTTTAGATTTATTTTTCATTATTCAGCTCCATTTTCTGTGGTAAGTATATGGAATACATCTTCAAGGCTGTTGCGCTGAAGAACAAGCTCGAAAAGGTCATAGCCCGCGGCAAGAACGGCTTTTGCAATCTGCGGACGGATTTCCTCTGTTCCTTTTGTTGAAAGCAGCGCGGTTGAGCCGTTTTCAGATTTTTCAAACGAAAGGTTTTCGATTCCCTGGATTCCGTGCAGAATTTCAGAAATCTGCGCTTCCGATGCGCTTGTGGTCACTTTTATCACCGCTGAATTTCCGAATCTTGTGCGCAGCTGGTCGGTCGGGCTGTCCGCAACGAGTTTTCCGCCGCTTATAATAATTACCCGTGAGCAGAGCATTTCAACTTCGCTAAGAATGTGCGTTGAAATAATAACGGTCCTGGTTTTTCCAATTTCCTTGATAAGCGCCCTTACTTCCTCAATCTGGTTCGGGTCAAGCCCGGAAGTCGGCTCGTCAAGAATAAGAATTTCCGGGTCGTTCATAAGGGCGTGGGCGAGCCCTACGCGCTGTCTGTAGCCGCGGCTCAGGTCGCTTATGTTCTTGTGCATTACTTCTTCAAGTCCGCATTCCCTGCAAAGAAGAGGAACTTTTTCGTCCGCGTTTTTTCCTTCGATATCTGCAATGTAGTTCAAATAGTCAGAAACAATCATGTCGCCGTAAAGAGGCGCGCTTTCAGGCATATAGCCGATTTTCCGCTTTGATTCAACAGGCTTTTCTGTGATGTCAGTTCCGTCGATTTTTACAGTGCCGTCAGTTGGCTTCAAAAATCCTGTGATCATGCGCATTGTTGTTGTTTTTCCGGCTCCGTTCGGTCCAAGAAGTCCTACAATCTGTCCTGTAGGAATGGAAAAACTTACATCGTTCACCGCGCGGAACGTTCCGAATGTGCGGGAAACGTGAGATAGTTCGATCATTCTTTTTATTTCCTCCAATTTTTATGCGAGCTATGTAAAAAAAAGAGCTGTTTTTTCAGCTCTAATTTAAATGAAAACAAATTTGCCTGCGGAATGTTACGAAAGTTTATTCAGTTCCTTCTCGTATTTTCTGTTTTCCGGTTTTTCCGCCGCCTTGTAAAGAATCGCAACATTTCCTATCAGTCTTACAAGCGTTGCGTCTGTTGAATTTACAATTCCTTCCGTGAGCTCGCGCTTTTCATCCTTGAATTCGTTGAATTTCACTTTTATAAGCTCATGGTGGGCAATGTCGCCGCTGATTTTCTTTGTTACGCCTTCTGAAACTCCGCCTGCTCCTACAAGCACTACCGGCTCGATTTTGTTCGCGTATTTTTCAAGAAGTTTTCTCTGTTTGCTGTTTAAATTTATCATAATCACATATTCTATCAAAAAAACTACTATTGAACAACATTACATCTTTCAGTATTATTGATAAACGGAGTTTTGGAAATATTTTCTGGAATTCTCAGTCTGCTAAAATTTAAATAGTAAATTTATTTTTTTTAAGAGGTAACAATATGGCTTTTGATATTTCAAAGATGAGAAATATCGGTATCAGTGCTCACATTGACTCAGGAAAGACAACAACTTCTGAACGAATTTTGTTCTACTGCAACAAGATTCATGCTATTCACGAAGTTCGCGGTAAAGACGGTGTTGGTGCTGTTATGGACAACATGGAATTGGAGCGTGAACGTGGAATTACAATCCAGTCTGCGGCAACTCAGGTTCAGTGGAAGGACTACACAATCAACCTTATCGACACTCCAGGCCACGTAGACTTTACAGTAGAAGTTGAGCGTTCTCTCCGCGTTCTTGACGGTGCTATCATGATTCTTTGCGCCGTTGCAGGTGTTCAGTCTCAGTCAATTACTGTAGACCGCCAGTTGAAACGTTATCATGTACCTCGTGTAGCATTCGTAAACAAATGTGACCGCCAGGGTGCTAATCCTTTGCGCGTTCGTCTTCAGCTCCGCGAAAAGCTCGGCTTGAACGCATATATGATGGAACTTCCAATCGGTCTTGAAGACAAGCTTGAAGGCGTTGTAGATCTTATCAGCCAGAAGGCGATTTACTTTGATGGACCTAACGGCGAGGATTTGCGCTATGCTGATGTTCCGGCAAACATGGTTGAAGATGTAAAGAAGTACCGCAAGGAACTTATTGAAGCTGCAATCAACTTTGATGACAGCCTTATGGAAGAAGCGATGATGGACGAGGAGAACGATTACGCTAACCTTGACCAGGACAAGATTATCGCTGCAATCCGCAAGGGAACAATTTCTGAGCAGTTCGTTGGTGTATTCTGCGGTTCTGCGCACGTGAACAAAGGTATCCAGCCGCTTTTGGATGCGGTTGTACGCTACCTTCCAGCTCCAAACGAAGTAAAGAACGTTGCTCTTGACCTTGACAACAACGAAGCTGAAGTTGAGCTTGAGTCAGTTGACAACAAGCCTTGTGTTGCTTTGGCATTCAAGCTTGATGACGGTCAGTACGGCCAGTTGACATATACCCGTGTATACCAGGGAAAAATCAAGAAGGGCGAAGAGCTTTACAACACACGCTCAAAGAAAAGATTTAAGGTTGGACGTCTTGTCCGCATGAATTCTGCCCAGATGGAAGATATCAACGAAGGATGCGCAGGCGATATCGTTGCTCTCTTCGGTGTAGACTGTGCTTCAGGCGATACTTTCACAAACGGCGGACTGAATGTTTCAATGGCTTCTATGTTCGTTCCGGAGCCTGTAATTTCTTTGTCTATTACTCCAAAAGACAAGCAGGCTGCTATGCAGATGTCAAAGGCGTTGAACCGATTCACTAAGGAAGACCCTACATTCCAGACATACACAGACCCTGAGTCTAATGAAACAATTATCAAGGGAATGGGTGAGCTTCACCTTGCTGTATACGTTGAGCGTATGAAGCGTGAATACAACTGTGAAGTTGTAACAGGTCAGCCGCAGGTTGCTTACCGCGAGTCAATCACTGCACGCGGTGACTTCAACTATACTCACAAGAAACAGACTGGTGGTTCTGGTCAGTACGGTCGTGTAGCTGGTTTCATGGAGCCTGATTCTGAAAAAGATTACGAATTTATTGACTCTATCAAGGGTGGTGCAATTCCTAATGAATATATTCCATCTTGTGACAAGGGTTTCCAGAAGGCAATGAAGGAAGGTTCTTTGATTGGCGCTCAGATTGTTGGTGTTAAGATTACAATCAATGATGGTCAGTACCATCCGGTTGACTCTAGCGACAACGCGTTCCAGATTGCTGCTATCGGCGCATTCCGCGAAGGCTATATGAAAGCTAAGCCGGTTATTCTTGAGCCTATCATGAAAGTTCAGATTGCTGCTCCAAATGAATTCCAGGGCAACGTGTTCGGTCTTATCAACCAGCGCCGCGGTATCATTGGTGAAACAACTGATGAAAACAACACATCTGTAGTAAACGCAGAAGTTCCGCTTTCTGAAATGTTCGGATTCTCTACAATTCTCCGCTCTTCAACACAGGGTAAGGGTGAATTCACAATGGAATTTGAAAAATACGGAAAAGTTCCAAACGCAGTTGCTGAAGAACTTATCAAGAAACACCAGGAAGAAAGAGCAAAAGGTAATAAGTAGAAAATAGAAGAAACGTTAAAAACCATTGCAATTTGTATTGCAATGGTTTAGTTTCATCTTAATCTTTTTTCAAAATAGGTTTTTCTTGCCTGAAAAAAGCAATTTACTTTTATTAAAAGTGGACTTATAGTTAATAAGTCCACTTTTTTTTACAGAGTTGACCTTTATGGAGGATATTATGGTAAAGCAAGATTTGATAAATACAAGCCCAGTGCGATTTTTTGATGCGGCTTCTTTCGGCGGACTAAAAGCCGGCCAGATGGGAATTATTACTGCCAAGAAAGGGCTTGGAAAAACTTCTGTTCTTGTTCAGCTTGGAATTGATGCTTTGCTTCACGACAAGCATCTTGTTCACGTTTCATTTGACCAGAAATCTTCTAATGTTATTGCCTGGTATGAAAGCGTGCTTGCGGAAATGGGCAAGAAAAAGAATATTGAGGACATGAACGAGCTTAGCGAAACGATTATCCGTGACAGGACGATTTTGAATTTCAACCAGGAAACTTTCACTCTTCCAAAAGTTGTTAATACTTTGAAGGCTTTGAAGGAAGGCGGAATAAAAGTCGGCGCGCTTGTTGTGGACGGCGAGGATATGGAAAAAGTTTCTGCGAAGGATGTGGAAGTTGTCGCGGATTTTGCAAAAGCTGAAGGAATTGAAGTCTGGTTCAGCGGAACAAACGAAAATCCGGAGCTTTCAAAAACTGTGCGTCCGGAGCTTCTTCCGCTGTTTGACATTGTGGCTCACCTTGCTTCAGATGGAAAAAACGTGAATCTTTCAGTTCTTAAGGCTGACGGCAGGGAGCTTTCATCAGCGGCTGTAAAGCTGGATGCAAAAACAATGCTGATGGCGAACTAGATTTTTACTGGTTTTCTTTCCACGGAAAGATGAACGCCTTGAAGCCGCGCGTCGGGTTAGCCTCGATGTCGTCTTTCAAAAGCTCTTTCCACGGAATCTTCCGGCGGGCTTTGCTGTTAAAGGGCTCGCCGTTTTTGTCAAGTTCTTCTATATAATCATATTTTTTCATGATGAGGCGGAACGCGTTTGCGCGCGCAAGCTGAAGGCCGCACATTCCCGGGGCTATTCCCAGCATGATTATGGAAACGGCGGAAAGGAACAAATTGTAGAATCCTAGGACAATTGAAACCAGAAGATTGTCAAAAAAAACGATGAAGCATTTCTTCACTGTTTTAAGGAACGGGTTGTGCATGTATGCCCGGAGCGCCGGATACCAGAAAAGCGACGCCACAATTATGAGCGCAGCCCAGATATAGCACACGCCGGCTAGAAATCCCGCGAACGAAACCTGGCCGCCCTGCGGTTTCAGAAAATAAATTCCGCCCACAACAGCGATTGTGATTACAGCGGCAAGCGTTATTCCGTATTTTATTCCGTCTTTTACGCAGCCTTTGAGCGACTTGAAAAAATCCTTGAATTCAACAGATTCGTAGTCCGCGATTCCTTTTGAAGATTCAGCCCAGGCGAGCGTAAAAATTGAAGAGCCGCAGACCAGCACAAGCGCGAGCAGAATCCAGATGTAAAGAAAAAAATCCGCATCCTTGAAAACTGTTACGCCAAGGCTTGCGATTCCGGTGCATAAAATAATCAGCGCGTCAATCAGAAGGTTGGGAACAAAGAAGAACATTACATTGTCCCAGCCGTCGTAAAAATTCTTTTTGAAAAATAAACTAAGCATATAGAAAATATAACAGCAAACTGAGAATTTTAATAGAGAATTATTTTGTATATCTGATTTTTTTGGTTTATAATATCATTTGAACAGAGAGATTCTTTTGAGGATTTTTTCATGAAATTAAGAAAACGTTTTTCTATCATAGCGTTGGTTTGCGCCGCGGAAATGTTCATTCTGGCAACGCTCACTATGATTGGCGCAAGTTTCGTTCAGAGACTTCAGAATTTTCAGTTTTTGGAGCAGGAATGTCAGTTCGGCATTGCTGATATGATTAATTATTTGAACCAAAGTGTTTACTGGGCTTTGGATACAACGAAGGTTTCTTCAACGTGGAAAAACAAGCTGGTGGGCACGAACAAGAAATTCCACGAATTTACGGGCTACAACGGCTTGAAGTATTTTCCGGAAGATTTCAGGACTCAGGTTGAAAAAGCCAACAGCATCTGGACAAAAGTTGTGAACCAGGTAAATCCGTTCAATATGCACTTTCAGAATATTCAGAATTCTTCAATTACTGAGGAAGAAAGGAATTTTATTGCCCGGAACGGAATCAGAGCCGGCGCGGAGCGTTTTGAGGATTCAGAGGCGGTTCAGAGCATCCGGAACAGCACCGTTCTTATTGAAAACCAGATGAAAGGGCTTATCCAGAACAGCAACGACCTTCGCGATATTATGGAAGAAATCAACACGATGCTTGGAGAAAGTGTGGTTTTCTACACAAATATTTACCGGATTGGAGTTTTCCTGCTGGGCGCTGTTTTTTCTGTGATTGTTCTGGTGAGCATTTTGTACGGCACGACGATTGTAATCAAAAATATCGGGCGCGTCCGCGATATGTCCCAGCTGCTTTCTGAAAAAGATTTCACAACAAAGATTGTTCCTCAGGGCAGCAACGAAATGCAGGATTTGATGAACAATATGAACAGCATGGTTAAGGAAATCAATGATTTCTTCATCGTTGTAAAGAAAACTGCGGCCAAGGCGATTTCTTCCGGCTATTCAATCAATGACTCGTCTTCCAGCACGGCGGCGGCTACAAATGAAATAAATCTGAATATTGAAAACATAACTAATGAATTTGAGCAGATAAACAAGTCGATTGCGCGTTCTGTTGAGGCGGTGAACCAGATTAACATTCAGGTGAAGACGCTGGTTCAGGACAATAACCATCAGGTTGCGGCGATTGGAGAAAGCACGGAAGCTGTTTCAAATATGATTCATGGAATTGAGCAGATTAAGGAAAATGCCGTTTCGCGTTCAAAGATTGCGGAGGAAATGGGAGCGTTTGTTGCGGATGGAGATGCGAAAATTGCGGCGACAAACAAAATTCTTGGCGAGGTTATGAGCCAGCTTGACCAGATAAAAGAAATTGTAACGATTATCAATTCGGTGAGCGCCCAGACAAATCTTCTTTCTATGAATGCGGCGATTGAATCGGCTCACGCGGGGCAGTACGGAAGAGGATTTGCTGTTGTAGCGGAGGAAATTCGTTCCCTGGCTGTTTCCACGGCCAACAACGCCAAGAAAATTACTGAGTCAATCAAGGGAACAATTGAGGCTGTTACCGAAGCGAACCGTTCGAGCATGCTTGCCTCGGAGGCTTTTGCAAAGGTTTCAAGCCATTCTGACGAGATGATTTCGGCGTTTTCTGCGATTACGGCGGAAATTGAAAATATCAACGGACAGACAAATCATATCACAGAAAAAACTGGAGTGACTGCCACAACTGCTGACAAAATCAATCATTATTGCGAAAATCTTGCGCAGAATCAGGAAACGGTCGCTTCTGAAATTTCAGCTGTCAGCGGACTTTTTAATAAAGCGTTCGGTGAAATAAAGGAAATCAATGCTGGAACGGAAGAAATTGTAAAGCGAATGGCGGCTGTAGGCTCGCTGAGCAAGGAAAGCTACAAGAATATGACGGAGCTTGAAAACGTTCTTGAAAAATTCAAGACAACGAGCGACGAGTCTGACGAAGTCCAGAAAGAGATTGAAAATTCAACGATTGAAAATATTATTTCTCCGGAGCTTCAGGCGCAGCTTGAGGCGGATTTTGGAAATTCCAGCGAGTCTGAGTCCGGCGTGGAATTTGACCCTTCCGCCGTTGTTGACGAAACTTCTGAAAACGCTTCTGAATCTTCCGCGGAATCAGAAAATTCAGACTTTGACGAAATGTTCGAGAATATTCCGGATGAAAACGCCTAGCGCGCGTCTGGATTTTCTTGTCGTTGATAAAAACAGGTTCTTTCAATATAATGTTTATTTATTATGAGTAACAACGAAAAGAATTCACAGTTCAGCCACTGGGCGG
Organism: uncultured Treponema sp.; assembly: GCA_934718065.1. Classification (GTDB taxonomy): domain Bacteria; phylum Spirochaetota; class Spirochaetia; order Treponematales; family Treponemataceae; genus Treponema_D. Next base: position 31,345 of record CAKUZR010000003.1, on the reverse strand, counting down.
ATCAGATGGCTGACAAAATCATCAAGGAAAAAGGCGACCTTGACTTATATACTTGCGCATCGGGAATTACGCCTTCCGGAACAGTCCACATTGGAAACTTCCGCGAAATTATAACGGTTGACCTTGTTGTGCGCGCTTTGCGTGACCGCGGCAAGAATGTCCGCTTTATTTATTCCTGGGATGACTACGATGTTTTCAGAAAAGTTCCTGCGAATATGCCGGACCCTGAAATTCTTGAAAAATATCTGCGCTATCCGATAACTATGGTTCCTGACACAACAGGAAGAAATGAAAATTATGCGCGCCACCACGAAGTTGACATTGAAAAAGAACTTCCGCGCGTTGGAATTAATCCGGAATTTTTGTACCAGGCTTCGCGCTACAGAGCAAACCGTTATGCTGAGGGAATGAAAAAAGCCCTGCAGAACCGCGAGCTTATCAAGGAATGTCTTAATGAATACCGCGACGAGCAGCATAAAATGAAGCCTGAGGATGTTTACTGGCCGGTTTCAATTTTCTGCGGAAAATGCAACAAAGATACAACTGAAATTACCGGCTACGACGGCGAATACGGAATTTCATACAAGTGCCAGTGCGGCAACTGCGAAACTGCTGATTTGCGTACTTTTAAAGGCGCGAAACTTGGCTGGCGCGTTGACTGGCCGATGCGCTGGAATGAAGAAAAAGTTGTTTTTGAACCGGGCGGAAAAGACCATATTTCTCCGGGCGGCTCGTACGACACAGCAAAACTTGTTTCAAAGAAGATTTACGGCTGGGATGCGCCGATTACAATGCGCTACGATTTTGTCAATCTTAAGGGCGTTCCTGGAAAAATGTCTTCTTCAAAGGGAAAGGTTATCTCCCTGGTTGATGCGCTGGAAGTTTACCAGCCTGAAGTTCTGCGCTACATTTTTGCCGGAACAAGACCGAACACTGAATTTGCGATTTCTTTTGATCTTGATGTGAACAAGGTTTATGAAGATTACGACAAGACTGAGCGGATTGTATGGGGCGTTGACAAGGCGAAGTCTGAAGAAATTCTTGCGAAAGAAAAGAGAATTTATGTTCTTTCTCAGATTGACAACAAAATGCCTTCTGTAATGCCGTATCAGATTGGTTTTAGAATGATGACAACGTTGCTTCAGACTTATTCCGGCGATATTGACGCTGTTATAAAATCTTTGGGTGATGTAAAACCTGAGCAGGAACCTGCGCTGCGCCGCCGTGCAAAATGCGCGTGGTACTGGATTCGGGAATGTGCTCCGACCTGCGCGGAAGATTTCTGTTTTGCGCTGCGGGAAGACGGCTCAAAGGCTGACCTTTCCGGCGAACTGCTTGCGGCTGTAAAGCGCGTGCGGGACGAAGTTGTGCCGCGTGTTGGAACTTTTGCCGTGGACAAGGAATGTCAGCAGGCGATGTACGATATTGCCACAGAACTTGGACTTGATGCGAAGGCTCTGTTCACTGCGCTTTACCAGGCTTTGATTGGAAAAGATCAGGGACCGCGTCTGGCTTCATTTATGAAAATTATTGGAAAGGAAAAACTTCAGAAGATTCTTTCTGTATACTAATTTTTGTATGTTGAAAAGAGAACTCCGTCTTTTGCGAATTTTATGAAGTGCGCTTCATTGATTCACAGAAGACGGAGTTTTTTTATTATTCGCGCGTTTTTCTTAAGCTGGTGAAGCCTAAAGCCCGCATTGAATTCAGGATTGCAAGGAATGAAACTCCGACATCGCCGAATACTGCAAGCCACATTGAACCGATTCCGATTCCGCTTAAAATCATAATCAGCGCTTTTATTCCTATTGAAAATATAATGTTCTGCCAGACGATTTTTATCGTCCTTTTTGAAATTTTGATGGAATCCGCCACTTTTGAAGGTTCGTCCGTCATTATTACAACATCCGCTGATTCAATTGCCGCGTCTGAGCCGAGCGCGCCCATTGCAATTCCAACATCGGCGCGGGCAAGCACAGGCGCGTCGTTTATTCCGTCTCCGGCAAAAGCGACTTTTCCCTTGCTGTTTTTCAGCTCGTCCAGAAGAATTTCAACCTTTGAAACTTTGTCCTGCGGAAGAAGCTCCGCGAAAACTTCAGTGATTCCCAGCTGGGCGGCCGCTTTTTCAGCGACTTTTGTATTGTCCCCGGTGAGCATCGCAATTTTTGAAACGCCGACTTTCTTCAGATTTTTTATCGCGTCTTTCGCGTCGTCCTTAATCTGGTCGGAAATCACAATGTAGCCAAGATATTTTTTGTTTTCAGCAATGTGGATTACCGTTCCAGCTGTTTCCTTTGTTTTTTCCGCGTTGAAATCCGTGATTTTGTTTTCCTGCATGAGCTTCGCGTTTCCAGCGACAACTTCTTTTCCGTTCAGGTTGACTTTTATTCCCTGGCCGGCAATTTCTTCAGCCTGCGTAAGGTTCTGTTTTTTGCAGCATTCCCCGGAATGAGCCGCGTTGATTGACTTTGCGACCGGATGGTTCGACTTTGCCTCAGCGTGAGCCGCAAGCGCAAGCAGCTCGTCCTTGGAAACCGACCCGTCTGCCGGGCAGATTTCGCTCACCGCAAAAATGCCTTTTGTAAGAGTTCCGGTTTTGTCGAATACAGCGGTTTTTGTTTTTGAAAGATTTTCCACGGCGGAAGAGCCTTTCATCAGTATTCCGTTTTTGCTGGCCGCGCCGATTCCGCCAAAAAAAGTCAGAGGCACGGAAATCACAATTGCGCACGGGCAGGAAACTACAAGGAATGAAATTGCCCTGTAAATCCAGGTTGACCATTCCCATTCGCCTTTTGAAAGCCCGAAAACCACGGAAGGAATTACTGCGACTGAAAGAGCCAGAGCGCATACCGCCGGCGTGTAGATTTTGCTGAACCTTGTGATGAATCTTTCGGTTTTTGTCTTTTTCTGGCTTGAAAATTCAACCATTTTTATGATTCGGGAAGCGGCTGAGTCAGCTGAAAGGCGGGTGGTTTTTATTTCTATTGCGGAATTTTTGTTGATTGCGCCCGAAAAAACTTCCGCGCCGCATGAAATTTCCACGGGAACTGATTCGCCGGTGATTGCCGAGTTGTCGATGAACGAGCTTCCCTTTGTGATTATTCCGTCAACAGGAATTCTTTCGCCGGGTTTTACCACTATGGTTTCGCCGATTTTTACTTCTTCAGCCTTCACGTTTATTTCTTTTCCGCCGCGCAGAACGTTCGCGGTGTCCGGGCGGATTTCCATAAGCGCGTCAATTGATTTTTCGGACTTGTCAACTGCGTAATCTTCAAAGCGTTCGCCAATCTGGTAGAAAAGCATGATCGCGACTGCTTCCGGAAGCTGGCCTACGCAAACCGCTCCCAGCGAGGCGACTGACATAAGAAACTGCTCGTCAAAAAATTCTCCGCGCAGAAGGTTCTTGACTGCGCTTTTTACAACGCTGTAGCCAACCAGAAGATACGCAATCATGCAGACGCCGATAAAAACGTACTGCTGGTACAAGTCGATTTCCGGAATATTCTGGATGAAGGTGGAAATTTTCACCCGCTCAAGAATTTCGCCGGCAACCAGAAGAATTCCTGAAACAATAATTCTTGCCAAGGAAATTTCTTCCTCTTCGTGCTCATGTTCGTTTTCAATCTGTTCTTTTTCCATTTTCAAGCTCCTTTTTTCAGAGTTATTTGTGAGGCTAGGTTTGTTCATTCTCCGATGTGGTCCAGGCCTTGCGCAAGAATTGAATGTACGTGCGCGTCGGCAAGTGAATAAATCAATGATTTTCCGTCGCGGGAAAATTTTACAAGTCCGTTCGTTTTTAGAATTCTCAGCTGGTGGCTCACCGCGGACTGCGTCATTCCGAGCGCATCCGCAATTGCGTTCACCGGCATTTCGTTTTCAAGCAGAACAAAAAGAATTTTGATTCGCGTTGAATCGCCAAAAATCTTAAAAAGTTCCGCAAGGTCGAACAAAGTGTCTTCGTCCGGCAGTTTTTCCAGGATTTCCTGTTTTTCCATCTGCTAAAGTTCCTTGATTGTTCGTTATTTCATTTGAACAACTGTTCATATATTAGCGGCAAAAAAATCTGCTGTCAACCAAAAAGTGCTGTTTTCCGGCCGGCAGCAGAAATTAAAGATTCAAGAAGAAAAAATGGCGCGGGCTATTTTTTTGCGGATTTTACAGAATTGTCGTCGTTCAGCAGGACAATTGAAGGCTTCCAGCTTTCAGCGGCAGATTCGTCGATTGTTGTGTAGGTTACGATAATCACCTTGTCTCCGGGGCAGGCTTTGCGGGCGGCGGCTCCGTTCAGGCAGATTTCGCCCTTTTTTCCGGGAATTATGTACGTTGAAAAACGCTCGCCGTTGTTCACGTTCAAAATGTCAACTTTTTCCCAGTTGTGCATTCCGGCTTTTCTGCAAAGCTCTGTGTCTATGCTGATTGAGCCTTCGTAATTCAAATTTGCGTCTGTTACAGTCGCACGGTGAAGTTTTGATTTTAAAACAGTTATTTCCATTTTTCAGAGTTTCCTTATTTTTCAGAGTTCATTTCAACGGCTTTTTTTACGCCAAGAAGCACAAGTTCCGGGCAGATTGTGTCAAAAAGCCTGTATTCTTCAAAAATTTTTGAAAATCCGCCGGTTCCAATGACCAATGGCTTTTCATTTTTGAATACGTTTTTTGTAAAAAGATACAGAATTTCCTTGATTGCGCCCGCGTTTCCAAAATAAAGTCCGTTTTGGATCGCTTCCGTGGTTGTCGTTCCGCAGATGTGCTCCGGCTTTGCAATTTCAACGGAAGGAAGTTTCGCCGTTCCAGCCGCCAGGGCTTCCGCACTTATTTTCAGGCCGGGAAGAATTGCGCCGCCAAGATATTCCTTGTTTTCTGTGACGCAGTCAACGGTGGTCGCCGTTCCCATGTCAACGATAATCAAATTTTTTCCCGGAAAAAGATTCGTTGCGCCAATCGCGCCGGCAATTCTGTCCGCCCCGATTTCTTTCGGGTTTGAATATTTCAGCTTCAGCCCGGTTTTGATTCCAGCCTGAATAAAAAGCGCCTCTTTTTTGAAATATTTTGCGACCGCGCTGGAAATTGAATAATTCATTGAAGGAACTACGCTGCAAATTCCGACTTTTTCAATTTTTTGCCAGTCAAAGCCGTTTTCCCTTAGCACCGAACGCAAAAAAATCCCGATTTCATCAGAGCTTGCGCCCGACTGTGTGGTTTTTCTGAACTGAAGAACCAGTTTTCCGCCGTCAAACAGTCCGCCGCCCATCTGCGTGTTTCCAATGTCCAAAGTCAATGTCATATTTTCCTCTTTTTTTTAACTGGAAGGGGAAAGCCTTCCCCTCGTCGGCACTTCGTTGCCTCCTACCCCTTCTAAAAGGGCGCGGAGCGCCAGGTTCAGGTTTTCTGCAAGTTCCTGCAAAGTTTTTGTTTCCGCAAGTATTTTGCCCGGATTTTTAAAAATTTTGCAAGGATGCGCGTTTCCGTTTATCTCCGGTTTTTCATTGTGAACAACAAAGTCCGGCGCAAATTCTTTTTCCTGAGAAGATAAGTTTTCCGCAGAAAAGATTTTTTTTACGGCGGCCAGCTGCTCTTCCGCAGTTGCGCCGCTCGTAAGCTTGAACGCGACAACCGCTGTGTTTTTTCCGCACCAACGCTTCAGGCTGTAAAGAATTTTTGGATTTTCCTGCATTTTCAAAAGAATTTCCTTTCCGGAAGGAATTTTAGAAACCGCTCCAGCCGGAAAATTTTTTCCGTCAATAAAAATTTCCTTGACGCTGTAGTCGCTGACTGCCGCCGCGTGGATTACCGCGTCAAAATGCGAATTTTTGCATTCATTTTCAAGAAGCGTGTTCAGCTCGGAAAATGTTCTGTAGGTCAGAATTTTTGCTTTTCCAGGCTTTTCAGCGTTTTCCGCCATTGCCGCAGTTACTTCAAATCCTTTTTCGCAGAAAAAATCTGCCAGGAACGAAGCCGTTTTTCCGGTTGAGAAATTTGAAATGCTCCGCACGGAATCAATCGGCTCGCAAGTTCCTCCGCCCGTAACAAGAATTTTCATCCGAGAGCCTCCTGTATGAATTCAAACGCTTTTTCCGGGCTGAGCAGCCTGCCGATTCCGCTGGTTCCGCATGCAAGAACGCCGCTTTCCGCCGGAAGAATCTTTGCGCCCCAGGATTCAAGTTTTTTCAGGCTTTCCTGCACGCTTGGATGAAGAAACATCTGTGTGTTCATTGCCGGAGCAATCAGAAGCGGCTTTTCAAAATTGTTCGCAAGGCAGACCGCGCCGAACAAATCGTCGGCAAGCCCTGCCGCAAGGCGGTTTATTGTGTTTGCGCTGCACGGATAGCTTAAAATCAGGTCCGCCCAGTTCTGCGCAAGATTTATATGCGGAATCGGGTCGGAGTTTCCGAACATTTCTGTTTCAATTTTATTGCGGCTCAGGCCTTCAAAGCTGGCTTTTCCAACAAATTTCAAGGCGGATTCTGTTGGAATCACGCGGACGTTAAAAGCGTTTTTTTTCAGAAGGCTTATGAGCGCGCACGATTTGTATGCTGAAATCGAGCCTGAAACGTGCAGAAGAATATTTTTTTGAGTATTGGTTTCCATAAAAACTCCAGAGACAGGACGGCCGGAGGCTCGTCCCGTGCAAGAGAGGGTAGCCCGCAACAAAGTGCGGGCGAGGGAGAGGCTTCTCCCCCTTTTTTATATTTTCAGATTGTCGATAAGGCGCACGTTTTCAAGAAAAACTGCTCCGTAAATGCGGCCGTCAATTTCTTCAACGTAATCCACGGTGAATCCTGCCTGGGAGAGCGCTTCCTTTTTTTGCTCAACGCTTTTTTTTGAGGAGAGAATTTCGTGGAATTTCGGAGCGGCTTCAAGTCCGCGCGCGGAAAGCTTCCGGTTTCTGCTGGAAAGGGCAAGTCCGCTTTCTTCGCGAACAATCGGGCATGGAACAATGTTTATGTCCAGGAAAAACGCTTCCGCCATTCCTTTTAAAAGCTTGTACTGCTGGAAATCTTTTTCGCCGAAATATGCATTTGCCGGGCGCACAAGGCTGAAAAGTTTCATCACCACGGTAAGAACTCCGTCAAAATGGCCGGGGCGGCTGGCTCCGCACAAAAGTTTTGAGAATGAATTTTCGGTGATTTTGTATTTGTAGTTGTCCGGGTACATTTCCGCGTAGCTTGGCGCGAACAGAAAATCAACGTCCGCTTTTTCAAGAAGCGCGATGTCGTCCTGAAGGTTTGCCGGATAAGTTTCCAAATCTTTTTTGTCATTGAACTGGGTTGGATTCAGAAAAACGCTGACGATTGTGATTTCATTTTCATTTTTCGCGCGGTTTATAAGGCTCAGGTGTCCTGCGTGAAGACCGCCCATTGTGGGAACAAAGCCGATTTTCTTGTTCTGGATATTTTTTCTGATTTCTTTTATTTCTGAAATTTTTGTTATTACTTTCATTTTGATTCCTCCTGGCCGGGAAATGTTTTTTCAGCGACATCTTTTGCATAAGCGTTCAGCGCGTTTGTTATCAGTTCCGCGCCGTTCAAATACTGCCGCACGAATCTTGGGCGGAATCCGCTCATTCCAAGCAAATCCTGAAGCACAAGAACCTGGCCGTCTGTTTCAGCTCCTGCGCCGATTCCGATTGTTGGAATTTTTACCGATTCTGTTATTTTTTTCGCCAGTTCAGAAGGAATACATTCCAGGACGATTGCGACGCACCCGAACTTTTCCGCGAGTTTCGCTTCTTCAATTATTTTGTTTGCGGCTTCTTCGGTTTTTCCCTGCATTTTGTGTCCGCCGAAAGCCTGGAAAAACTGCGGAGTCAAGCCCAGGTGGCTCATTACCGGGATTCCGCTCAAAACCAAATGCTGAATGATTTCTTCCTGGCCGAAAATTCCTTCAATTTTCACGCAGTTTGCGCCTGCAACAAGAAGTTTTCCGGCGCAGTCAGTTGCAAATTCAATTCCTTTTCTTGTGGTTAAAAACGGCATGTCCGAAACAATGTATTTTTTTGTTCCGTTTCTTACGCTCCGGGTGTGTTCTTCCATCCATTCCATTTTTGCGGGAATCGTTGTGCTTTCGCCGTGCATAACCATGCTCAGGCTGTCGCCGATAAGAATGCAGTCAACAGCCGTTTGTTCAACAAGACGCGCAAACGTTGTGTCGTAGCACGTAACCATGGAAATTTTTCGTTTTTCCTGTTTGTACTTAAAAAAATCAAGAGAATTCATAGTACCTGTCCTTTAGATCAAGTCTTTGTAAAAGAGCTTTTTTTGCGGAAAGTTGTTTTTCGCAGATGAATCAATTCCTTTTGGGTAACTGTTCAAATTCAGTTTAGCGGTTTTTGTCCGGCGGGTAAATAGCGCGCGCCGGCATTTGCAAAAAAATCAGAATTTGTGCAATAATTGAAAGCATGAAAAAAGCGCTTGTTCTGGTTTTTTGTGTTTTTGTTTTGATTTCCTGCTCTGAAAATAAAAATTTCCTGGCTTTTGAGTCGATGAGCACTTTTATGACGCTGAAAACTTACGGAAAAAATTCCGCAAAGGCTAATCTTGCTGTAAAAAAACGGATTGAAGAGCTGGAAAACTGCTTTTCCACAACGAAGCCTGAAAGCGATGTTTATAAAATCAACCATACGGATTCGTTTTTTGAAATTCCGCATGGAGAAACGGCGGAGCTTGCGTTGTATGCGCTTGAAATGGCTGAAAAAACGGGCGGCGTGCTGAATCCGGCGCTTTATCCGGTTGTTAAGGCCTGGGGTTTTACCACCGGAGAGTACAGAATTCCCCCTGAAAACCAGATTCTTGCGCTTTTGCCGCTGACTGATTTTAGAAAAATAAAGGTTGAGGAAAGAAATTCCCCGGATTTGCAGAAAAAATTCGCAGTTTCAAAGCCGGCCGGCGCGATGATTGATTTTGGAGCTGTCGCAAAAGGTTTTGCCAGCGATGAGGCGGTAAAAATCCTGAAATCGTACGGAATTGAATCCGCGGTTCTTGATTTGGGCGGAAATATCGTTGCCTTTGGCGCGAAACCGGACGGAACGGAATGGAATGTCGGGATAAAAAATCCTTGGGATGGAGGAACTCCTGTTGCCGGGCTGAAAATAAAAAATCAGTGCGTTGTTACGAGCGGCGGCTACGAAAGATTTTTTACTGGCGGTGACGGAAAAAAATATATTCACATTTTTGACGGAAAAACTGGCCGCCCTGTGGAAAATGACCTTGAAAGCGTTACAGTTGTTTCAGAAAGCGGCGTTTATGCGGACGCCTTGAGCACGGCGCTTTTTGTTATGGGAACTGAAAAAGCCGCTGATTACTGGCGTTTGCACCGGGATTTTGACATGATTTTGATTTCAAAAGACAGAAAAATTTTCTACACGGATTCGCTTGCTGGAAAAATTTCTGTTATTTACGGTTTTGCGGAAGAAATCGCTGTGGAGTAGCGGTTAAAGTTCGGTTGCGGTCAAAGTTTTTTTCAGCCTGGCAAATATTTTTCCGTCTGAAGTTTTTAGAATTTTCAGAAGAGCGTTGTAATAATCCAGCGTTGCGCCAAGAAGCGTGTTCCGGGAAACATTCAGTCCTGCGGCGCACTGGCTGAACGCTCCGGCCGCGGAAAGTCTGAGAGCCTTGGAAATTCCGCCGAGCAGCGCGCCTTGCGTAATGGAAAATTTTCCAAGCTGAAGAAGAATTTTTCCGTTTGGAACTAAAAGCGTTGAAATTATTACAAAAATCCAGAGAAATACATGCGGCAGAACCATTATTTTTCGGCCGGAAAGAATCTGAAGCAAAAATGAAAGCGCAAGAAATCCTGCAAGAACTGGAATTGAATCTATGAAAAAAACTGAAGCTGAAAGAACCAGCGCGCTGATTATTTTTGCCGCGGTCAGGAAGCGCGGATTCTGGCCGTGGGAATTTGTTCTGCTCGTTAAAACCGGCGTTTCTTCCGGAATTTTAAAAGCGCGCGCCAGAAAAGCTGTTAAAATTCCGCTTGCCGCGTTGAAAATCAGCATAGGCCCCAGAAGAGAAAACGCGCCTTTTCCAAGGTAAAGCGAGCTCAGAAAAATTTGCGCGGCTGCGCTTGCTGCTGAACCTAAAACCGAAATTCCGTAGAGGCTCAATAATTTCTTTTTAAAAAGACTGTTAAGATGGAAAATTCCGTACATCAAAATTCCGCTGGAAACGGACTGCGCAAGCGAAACCAGCACAAACGGTGAAAAAAGCGTTCCGGCCATCAGGCTTGAAGCGGCCGCCTTGAAAACTGTAAGCATAAAAAATGAAGGAATCGAAAGATTGAACGCTGAAAAAATCGCGATGTTTGCAAGTCCAAGCCGGAAAAATGGCACGCCGCGCGGAAGAAGCATTTCCGTGTATGAAAAAATCAGCGTAAGCGCAAGCAGATACGCAATTCTTCCGCGCTCTTTTGAATAATTCTGCCGGCAAAAAAAATTACTGTGAAACTGCATCAAATTCTCCGGCGGCGGAATTTTCAAGGCTGATTATGACGTTGTTCGGAAGACAAACAAGCGGCGAGCTCCAGCCTTGGGCAACGCAGCGTTTTTCCGGGCATGGAGAATCAAGTATGCGGATTTTTCCGTTTTTTACTTCAAAAGTTGTGATTCCGAGCGAACCTTGAATTTTGTAGATTCCGTTTTTTTCCGCAGAATATTCGTACCGGTTTTTATTTGCTGAGGCTGAAATTTTATCGCCTGTCCTGGAAAAATTCTTTTTCATAAAAAAGACTGCCAGCGCAACAATAAATACAAGAACGACAATATCGAGCGGATAGATTTTTTTCATTTCGGCAAGATTTCTTTCAGAAACTAAAATTATTCCCAGCCGAATGTTGCCGGCGGCTTGTTTGTTGCGTCAAAATAAACTGCGTCAACAAAATCAAGCCTTGCAATCTGCAAAAGAATTGAATCCATCAGTTCCTTTGGCCACCATGCGAACCGCGCTGTCATTACGTCTTCTGAGCAAACCGGGCGCAGAACAAAACTTGCGCGGTCTTTTGAAGAGGCATAAGGCAAATCAATTGTAAGATGCTGGAAAATTTTGTTGTACCAGCCTGATTTGTGCAGTTCTGTCAAAACTATGTTGTCAACTTCGCGGAGCTGGTCCAGACGGCGTTTGTCGCAGTAGCCTTCCTGAAGCTTCATTTCTTCATCTTTAACAGCTGGATTCTGATAGAGTTTTATAACAGTTCTGTTCAGGAATTTCGAGCTGTTTGTAATTTCACTTGAAGCGCCTTCAACTTTTTCGCGGATTTTCGGAACATGGAAAAATCCGTTTCCTTCATCTTTAAAAGTAAGGCAGGCTGGAAATCTGTAGGTTCTGAAATCGCCCTGAACGCCTACTGAGCGCACTGGAAGAACTGAACGCTTCAAATTCTGCTGGCAATGCTCGCAGAACTGAGTGAAATGAACGGCATCAAGCTCTTTTTGCGCCGCTTCAAATTCTTCCTGGTCTTTTTCGCTCCATGATTTTCCGTCGTTGCACAGAACATTGATTGAAAGCCCCGGCCCCGGAAATGGATGGCGCATAACAAGCGAATCGTCAAGCCCAAGTTTTTTCCCGATTGCGCGCACTTCATCCTTGTACAAATCCTTGATTGGCTCGATTATAAGTCCTTTTTCAATAAGAGCCTGAATTCCCTGAACGCGGTTGTGGTGCGTTTTGATTGTCTTTGAATTTTTTGTGCCGCCCGATTCAATTATATCCGGATAGAGCGTTCCCTGCGCCAGAAGCCACTGGTTTTCATCCAGCTGCTGCTTTTCAAGAACTTCGTTTCGCACCTTGATGAAATTTTCGCCGACAGCCATTCGTTTCTGCTGCGGATCGGTGAGCCCCTTGATTGCGTTCAGGAAGCTTTCCGAGGCGTCTTCCACGATAAAATTGTTGAATCCGAATTTTCTGTAGGCTTCCGCAACGTTTTTAGACTCATTTTTGCGCATAAATCCGTTGTCAATGTGAAGTCCCAGCACTCTTTCCTGGCCAAGAGCCTTGTTCAGAAGCGCGAATGTGATTGTTGAGTCAACGCCGCCGGAAAGGAAAAGAAGAACGTTTTTGTCTTTCGCCTGGGTTTTTATTCCTTCAAGAATTACTTTAAGCACAGTGTCCTGGTCCCAGTTTTTCTGCATTCCGCAGATTTTCGCGAAATTTTCAAAAATCTGGTTTCCGCACGGCGTGTCTTTTACTTCGCAGTGAAACTGAAGAGAAAATCTTTTTTTTGCAAGATTCTGAACAGCCGCAAACGCGCAGTCTTTTGTTGAGCCGACTGTTTCAAACCCTTCGCCAGGCTCCAGAACTTCGTCCTGATGGCTCATCCAGACTTGCTGAACCGGCTCGATTCCTTCAAAAAGCGGAGATTTCACGCTGGAATTCAATTTCAGCTCTGAAAAACCGAACTCGCCGACCGCAGCCTTTCCAACTTTTCCGCCGTAGCATTTTGTCATCAGCTGGTGGCCGTAGCACAGTCCAAGAATCGGAATTTCAAGTGAAAGAATTTTCTCGTTGAATTCCGGCACATTTTCTTCGTAAACAGAACTTGGTCCGCCAGAAAAAATTATTCCTTTTGTGTTTTCAAAAGCGCTTATGTCTGCGGAAGGCAGCGCAATTTCTGAATAATATCCGAGTATGCGGAATCTTTTTGCAATCAAATGCGCATACTGACTTCCAAAATCTAAAACAACAATTTTTTCTCGTGGCATAAAAGTTTCCTTAAAATTTACTTATTGCGATTTTTTTTGTTTTCACAGGCGGCTTTTACAAATTCCCTGAAAAGCGGCCCCGCCTTGTTCGGGCGGCTCTTGAATTCTGGATGGAACTGAACGCCGACCATCCACTGGTTGCCTGGAACTTCCACAATTTCAACAAGGTCGCGCTCCGGATTTACGCCTGCAATAACAAGTCCGCCTTTTTTGAAATCCTCGCGGTAAACATTGTTGAATTCGTAGCGGTGGCGGTGGCGTTCCCAAATTGTTTTAGAGCCGTACGCCTGCTCGGTTTTTGTTCCCGGGGCAACTGAACATTCAAATTTTCCAAGGCGGAGCGTTCCTCCAAGAATTTTTCCGTTCTGGTCAGGCATAAGGTCAATCACCGGATGAGTTGTTTTCGGATCCATTTCTGTTGAATTTGCATCCGCGAATCCAAGCACATTTCTTGCGTATTCAATGCAGACAATCTGCATTCCAAGGCAAATTCCGAAATACGGAACGTTGTGCGTGCGGCAGTATTTCGCGGTGTTTATCATTCCTTCAATTCCGCGTCCGCCGAATCCGCCCGGAACAATCACTGCGTCAGCGTCCTTCAGGCGGTTTTCTGTGGCTTCGTCATCCGTAAGGTCTTCAGATGAAACCCAGTCAATATCAATTGAGGCAAGATTTTCAATTCCGCCGTGAATCAGCGATTCAACCACCGAAAGATAAGCGTCGTGCAGAGCCACGTATTTTCCTACAAGCGCGATTTTTATGCTTTGCGTAGGATTATTGAATCGGTCAACAACACGAATCCATTCTGAAAGGTCAGCCGGGCCTTTTTTGATTCCCAGGGCAGTGCATACAGCTTTGCCGAGCCCTTCTTTTTCAAGCTGAAGAGGAACTTCGTAAATTGAGCGCGCATTCAGATTCTGGATTATGTGAGCCGGATCAACGTTGCAGAAATTCGCAAGCTTCTCGCGCGTCTGGTCGTCAATCGGGTGCTCGGTGCGGAGCATTATGATGTTCGGGATTATTCCAAGCTCGTGAAGCTCCTTCACCGAATGTTGTGTCGGTTTTGTTTTAAGTTCGTTTGCAGTTGCAATGTACGGAACAAGAGTAAGATGAATGTAGCAGCAGTTTTCCTCGCCGACTTCGTATTTTATCTGGCGGATTGCCTCAACAAACGGAAGCGACTCGATGTCTCCGATTGTGCCGCCGATTTCTGTGATTATTACGTCAGCATTTGTTTCCTTTGTTGAAAGCAGCATCCTTCGTTTTATTTCTTCTGTGATGTTCGGAATTACCTGAACAGTTCCGCCGTGGAATTTTCCTTCGCGCTCCATGTTAAGAACTGTAAGATAAACGCGTCCTGCTGTTGTGTTTGAAGACTGGGACAAAGATGTGTCTGTGAAACGTTCGTAATGGCCAAGGTCAAGGTCGGTTTCCGCGCCGTCGTCGGTTACAAAAACTTCGCCGTGCTGAATTGGATTCATTGTTCCCGGATCGATATTCAAATAAGGGTCGAACTTTTGATTTACAACTTTAAGACCTAAATTTTTCAAGATAAGACCGATTGAAGCCGCGGCAATTCCCTTGCCAAGTCCAGAAACAACTCCGCCTGTTACAAAAATGTACTTTGTCATCACAAATTCCTTTTATAAAGAAAACATAAAACTTTCAAAATCAGCTGCGCTTAAAATTGAAAGAAATTGTATATCAGAAAACTATAGCAAAATAGTTTCGTTGCGTCCATAAATTTTAGCCGTATATCTTGACAACTTTGACATTGCCTTGAGCGCGGCCTTTGGATTTTTGTCCAGAAGCTCGCTGAAATCCTCGCTTGAAATTTTTATAACCTTGCATTCAGAAACAGCTGCCGCCGACGAATGATGAATCGAGTCAATCATAAAATCAAGGTCGCCGAAAAAACTGCCCTCTGAGCGGAATTTTACAGATTCGTTCCGCTCTTCCTTCACGCTTCCGGAAACAAGATAGTAAACGCATGAAGCATTTTCGCCGTTCTTGAAAATTTCCTGCCCCGGGAAAAAAGTTTCCATATTTTCCTGTGTCATAAGCGCGGAAGGCGTTATAAAAATCGCTCGACGCAGAAGGTCGTCAATATTCTGCGGATTTTGCGCCGGCAGAAGATAAAGCTCGCTCAGCAGATTTGAATGGAAAAACTGAACTGTAAAAATCATCTGCGCAAAAACTAAAAAAAGATTGAAAAAAATGTACACTTCAAAAAGAAGAATTATGATGTTTCCAAGAACTCCGTAAATAGTGTTGTAGTTCGCCCGGTTCATAAAAACTGAAATGACGGTTATTGCAACATAGAAACTTGCTGTGCAGAGCAGGGCGGAAAGCAGGCAGAGCCTTGTTTTTGGCTTTGTTCCCGATCCGATTTTGTAGGCAACAACAGTCATTGAAAAAATAATCACGTAAAGAACAAGGTTCACAAGAAAATTTGAAAGATGGCTGAAAAGAATCGGTGAAAGCGAGGAAATCCGCTCAAAAACAGGAAGCTTGAAAATCTGCCGGGTAAGGAAAGCCGCGAAAAATGCCGCAGCCACAATCACAACGATAAGAACTTCTCCGGCGAAAGTGAGCAGCTGGTTTATAACAGGACGGGCCGGCGCAACCGTGTTAAAAATCTTTGAAAGGCTTTGTATTATGGAAAGAAACATTTTCCGCGCCATCCATATCACAAAAGCAGCAAGAAAAAAATTCACCCAGTTAAGAACAAAACCGTCTTTCAGTCCGTTGATGTAGCCGTTCACGTCAAAAACCGGCGTTATGTTCGCCACAAGAACTGAAAATCCTTCCAGAACTGCCGGCGATGCGTGAAGAATTCCTATGAAAAGAGTAAGAATCAGCATTACAAGAGGAATGAAACTGAAAATAAATCCCAGTGTGCAGGCAGAAGCGCACATTCCAAGATTGTTCTGGAAAAATCCGCGGGCTGTTAAATAAACAATCTGGCTCAAATGAATCAAGCCAGATTTTACGTTTTTCTTCATATATAAATACTAGAAATCAGCAAGTTTCGGCGCGCGTGGATATGGAATTACATCGCGGATGTTTTCCATTCCAGTCACATAGCGGATAAGACGCTCGAATCCCAGACCGAATCCTGAGTGAGGAACAGTTCCGAATCTGCGCAGGTCAAGATACCACTGGTAGTTTGACATATCCATTTTGCGTTCCTCGCACGCTTTCAGGAGCTTTTCGTAGTTTTCCTCGCGCTCTGAGCCGCCAATCAGCTCGCCGATTCCAGGAACAAGAACGTCAACGGCCTTTACAGTTTTTCCGTCGTCATTCTGCTTCATATAGAAAGATTTTATTTCTTTTGGATAGTTGAAAACCATTACAGGACAGCCGAAGATTTTTTCAGTAAGATAACGCTCGTGCTCGGTTGCAATGTCGCAGCCCCAGTACGGCTTGAATTCAAACTTAGCGCCGTTCTTTTCAGCTTCCTCAAGCTTTGCGATTGCGTCTGTGTAGGAAATTCGCACGAATTTCGCCTTTGCGACTTTTTCAAGGCTTTCAATCAGGCCAGGCTGAATGCGTTTGTCAAAGAATTCCAGGTCTGAGCGACATTTTGTCAAAGCCCAGTTCAAAAGATATTTTACAAAGTCTTCCTGGATATCCATGTCGTCGTCAAGGTCGAAGAACGCCATTTCTGGCTCAATCATCCAGAATTCCGCAAGGTGGCGCGGAGTGTTTGAATTTTCAGCGCGGAACGTCGGCCCGAAAGTGTAAACGCGGCTGAGCGCGGTCGCCATTGTTTCCGCTTCAAGCTGGCCTGAAACGGTGAGAGACGCTTTTTTTCCGAAGAAATCCTTTGAATAGTCAACGATTTTGTGAGCGTCCTCGATTTTCATTCCGCCCGCGCCTGCTTTTACGCCAAGCTCAGCGATTTTTTCCATTGAAAGAGTTGTAACCTGGAACATTTCGCCTGCGCCTTCGCAGTCAGAGCAGGTGATTTCCGGAGCGTTTATGTACTGGAATCCGCGTTCCTGGAAGAATGAGTGAACCGCAAAAGCCATCTGGTTTCGCACGCGGTAAACTGCGCCGAATGTGTTTGTCCTTGCCCTAAGATGAGCGTTTGTTCGCAGATATTCCATTGACATCCGGTTTTTCTGCAGCGGATATTCCTCCGGATTGCAGCCGCCAAGACATTTAAGGCTTTCAAGAGTGACTTCAACAGCCTGTCCGCTTGCCGGAGACGGAATCAAAATTCCTTCCGCGCGCACAGAAGCGCCTGTGTTCAGTTTTTTCAATTCTTCTTCGATATTATTTACATTTGCATTTGGAGAAGGCGAATTTCTGTCGAAAGTAAGCTGGATGTTTGCGAAGCAGCTTCCGTCGTTCACCTGGATAAAAACAAGATTCTTTGAGTCGCGGACAGAACGGATCCAGCCGCAGACAGTAACTTTCTGGCTTTCTGGTTTTGTTGAAAGCAAATCTTTTATTAAAGTTGGCACCATAATAAGAACTCCTAAAAAATGCAAATAATATATAGAAAGATATTACTCTTTTTAAGTATGTTCTTCAAGACAACGTGAATTTGTATTTCTTGTAACAGTCCCGAATTGTCTGTAAAATATAAAAAAACTGAATGTTTGAATTTTATTGAATGATTCTGAAAAAACGCTTTCGGCAGATTTCAATTTGCTCCAGACGGATTGGGCTCGCGCTTCGCTTGTAAGGATTTGGGTTGCGTTGCAACTTTAACTGGTTCAATCGCCCAAAGTCTTCACAAATTGCCCTCTGCCTCCGCTTTCGTTTCATTTGGCAAAATTCAAACATTCAGGCAAACAACATAAAAAGGGGCTTGTATGAAAAAAATCGCGGTTTTGGTTTCTGGGGGAGGAACAAATCTTCAGGCGCTGATAGATTTTGAAAAAGAAAATGCGGACTGTCCGTATTCAATTGCTGTTGTTGTCAGCGACCACAAAGACGCTTTTGCCTTGGAGCGCGCCGCAAAGGCTGGAATTCCTGCCAGAATTGCAAGTCCTTACGCGGTTATGGGCGCGGAAAATGCAAAAAAGGCCAGCCGTGAAGAAAAGCGCACTGCCGTAAGCGACAGGGTTCTTGAAATCTGCAATGAATTTGAAGTCCAGGGAATTGTTCAGGCAGGATGGCTCACCGTTCTTGCCGGAAAAATCATTGAAAAATATGCGGACAAAATTATAAATCTTCATCCTGCGCTTCTGCCGAAATTTGGCGGCGTTGGGATGTGGGGACACCACGTGCACGAGGCGGTTATTGCAGCCGGCGAAAAGGAAAGCGGATGCACAATTCATTTGGTGAACGGCGAATGTGACGGCGGAAAAATTCTGATTCAGAAGAAAGTTCCGGTTCTGCCGGATGATACGCCGGATTCGCTTTATGCGCGTATTGCACCAGAAGAGCACAAGGCGATAGTTGAAGGCGCGTGCCTTCTTGTTGAAAAATACGTCTAAGCGCGGGCGTTTTTCCGCCCTTTTCTATTTTTGTTTAAAGTTTTACAATAGTGTATCGCTTGAATGTCGAGTTTTTTTGAAAAAATAAAAGCGTAGGCAGATTTTCAATTTGTGAAGATTTTTGGCGATTGAATTAATCAAAGTGCGGAGCACCCGGATTAATACAAGCGTAGCGCGAGCCAAATCCATCTGGAGCAAATTGGAAATCTGCCGAAAGCGTTCTTTCATAATTTGCAAAAAAGCTCGAAATTAAGGCTATATCACTTCTTTTTAGAGGAAAAATAAATGGTAATTTTAACACTTAACTGCGGATCTTCTTCTGCAAAATATCAGGTTTATGACTGGGACAACAAGGTTGTAATGGCGAACGGCGTTGTTGAGCGAATCGGCGACACAGGTTCTTGCATTACGCACAAGGCGCACGGAAAAAAGATTGAATTTGAAAGTCCGTGTCCGACTCATAAAGAGGCGATTGAGCTTATCCTGAAGGAAATCACAGACAAGGATGTTGGCGTTATTGAAGATATGAGCGTTATCGGCGCGGTTGGCCACAGAGTTTTGCATGGCGGAGACAAATTCACCAAGTCTGTTCTGGTTACTCCGGAAGTTCTGGATACTTTCCGCTCGGTTGTTGACCTTGGACCGCTTCATATGCCGGCTAACATCATGGGAATCGAGGCGGCGCAGAAAGTTCTGCCTAATGTTCCGCACGCTGCCGTAATGGACACAGCGTGGCACCAGACAATGCCGGAAAGTTCGTTTATGTATGCGATTCCGCGCGAATGGTACACAAAGTACGCCGCAAGAAAATACGGATTCCACGGAACTTCATTCCTTTACACTGCAAAGCGCGCTGCCGCTCTTTTGAACAAAGCGCCTAAAGACACAAATCTTATCATCTGCCACATTGGAAATGGAGCTTCATGCTGCGCTGTTAAGAACGGCGTATGCTACGACACAACAATGGGACTCACACCGCTTGCGGGGCTTGTCATGGGAACTCGTTCCGGCGACCTTGATCCGGCTCTTCCGTTCTATATTATGCGCAAGACTGGAATGAGCCTTGACGAAATGGACAAGGCTTTGAACAAGAAATCCGGACTTCTTGGAATTACTGGAAAATACACAGACCGCCGGGATGTTGAGAAAGGCGCTGAAGAAGGCGACCCGCTCTGCAAGCTTGGCCAGGCGATGGAAGGCTATAGAATCAAAAAGACAATCGGAGCGTATGCGGCAGCCCTTGGAAAAGTTGATGCGATTGTGTTCACAGCCGGAGTTGGCGAGCATTCTCCAAGAATCCGCGAGCTTGCCACTGAAAACCTTGAAATTCTTGGAATCAAGATGGATCCAAGAAAAAACGCGCTTTCAAACACTTCAAATGCGGAAACTTTAATCAGCGCGGACGATTCAAAAATCAAGATTTTTGTTATTCCAACTGATGAAGAGCTTGTAATGACCGAGGATGCCTACGCTTTGATGAAAGGCACTTACGACGTTCACACGAATTTCACATATTCATTCCAGTCGAAGGATTATGTGAACAAAGCCCGCGAGGAAGCCCTTAAAAAGGAACTTGAAAAACTTCCTGAGCTGAAAGAAATTCTTGCGCGCTGACATTTGGAGCATTTATGAAACAAGCCATTGTTTTTTTAGCTGACGGATTTGAGGAGATTGAAGCGTTGACTCCTGTTGACTATCTGCGAAGAAGCCACCAGGTTGAAGTGACTACAGTCGCTGTTCCAAGTCCTACGATGAACGACCCTTATATTGTTCTTGGCTCGCACAAAATTCCTGTGATTGCAGATATGAATTTTGACGAGTTCAAGGCGAATTTTCTGGAAGAACTGCCGGACTTGATATTTTTTCCGGGCGGAATGACAGGCTCGGCGAATCTTGCCGCGAACAAGGAGCTTGCCGCATACATAAAAAAATGCTTTGCGGCGGGAAAAATTGTTTCAGCGATTTGCGCCGCTCCGGCTGTTGTTCTTGCAAAAACCGGAATTCTTAAAGGCAAAAGATGGACTTGCTATCCGGAAATGGAAAAAAATGTTGAGCAGTATTGCGCCGGTGAAATTTCTGCTTCGGAAGCGCTTGAAAACAGCGTTCACTGCTCTGAAAATCCATTTGAAACCGACGGAAACGTTGTTACAAGCCGTGGCGCCGGAACAGCCGAGCAGTTTGCAATGGAGCTTGTGCGCCTTTTGACCGACTCCGAAACGGCCCGGAAACTTCGCGCTGGAACTGTGCAGAGATAGAATTTTGAAATTTTGGCGGAGGAGGAGATAAAAATTCCTGCCGGAATAAATTTATCTTCCTCTCCTGTCTTTTTCGTCCGGCGTGATTATCGCCTGAATCTGGATTTGCTTTTCGCGGGCGAGCTGCTGCACCAGGGCTTTTGTGTATTTTTTTGTTCCGCGCGGGCTCGGGTGAGGCTCCGCGTCGCCGATAAGAATTATCTTTTTCTGGGCATTTGGCCGCCATCCGTAGAATTCCAGCGAGGCGTAGAGCGCTTCGTAAACGGCTTCAGGAATGTCTCCGCCTTCTTTTCCGTTTATTTTGAAACTGTTCAGATTCCTGCTGAAAACCGCTGTGTCATCCGTGAAGTCAAAGAATTTCACCGGCAGGTTTCTGAACTTGAAGTTGTCGCCGTAGTCGCGGTAAAGCAGAAGCCCGAACCTTATGTCCTTGAAATCTTTCATTGCGGCAATCAGGCTTGGAACCCATTCTTTCCGAAGCTGCTCAATATCGTCCTTCATGCTGCCGGTCGCGTCGATTGCGAACACAACATCGGCCTCTTGTTCAGGATTTATTTGTTTCAGCGCGGCCATAATGTCTTCAACAATTGTTTCAGGGCCTTTTGAATATGTCATAAAATCTGAAATTTCGCTGAATTTTGCGCTCGCCACAGGATTGTAGTCGTCTGTAAGAATCGGAACTTCTTCTTTTTCTGGCTCAGGGGCTGGTTCCGGCGCTTTTTTTGGCGCGGCTTTTTTCCCAAGGTCGAACATGTAGGCGTTGTCGTAGTATTCGCCGGTGTAGTCCGCGTATTTTTTTTCAAATGAGCGGATGTTTATGAAAGTTCCCTTGTTTATTGTGATTTTTCCGTTTCTTGCCCACGGATAGCCGTATTCAAGCTCGTGCGGAATGTATATGTGGAACGCGCTTCCAAACTGTTCGTCCGGCTCAGGCGTTGAGTCAATCAGGCTGAATTTTGAATATTCCGAATCAAGTTTTTTTCCGTTCAGAAAGCGGATTTCGTCTCCGTTGATTTTGTTGTATTCAAGCGCGCGGTAGGCGTAGCTGTCGTTTTTGCCGGCCGGATCTTTTGTGGTTTCCACAAGCATAATTGATTCAACCTGCGGAAGTTTTCTGACGTAAAGATGATAGCCCTGCGCCTCGCTGAAAGTGTTTCCAGCCTCCGGAACAAGCCGGATGTCGCTAGGCTTGATTAAAAGTCCGCTTTGCGCATGCGCCGCCAGACTTGCAAAAATCACTGATAAAATAAAAAAACATTTCTTCATATTCAGATTATCGGAAGAAAAACCCGAATTTGAAAGAAGAACTTTTTCCGCCGCATTGAAATTTTCAGGTTGAATGCCGGGTTTTTTGTGAAAAAATAAAAGCGAAGAGAATAAGTGCTGAAGTCAATTTGAACAGACTCATCCTGATTGTTGACGGCTGGCATTTTGCAGAGTATATTTTAACTTATGGAGGCGACGCATGACTATAACAATGAAAAATGTTGATGCAAGTCTTTTTGAAGTACTGAAAAGCCTTGTAAAAATGAAGGCTGATGTGATTCTTGAAAAACAAGATGATGAAAAAGAAGTGTCTTTTTCCAGCAAGCATATAAAGAAAATAAACGCTGTATATGATAAAATTCCTGCGGATGAGCAGACTTTTGCTTGCAATGCTTCCAAGTCAGCGGTTTGGGATGTAATAAAAGATGACACGTGGTGAAATTTGGCTTGTCGATTTTGGTGTGCCTGCCGGCAGTGAGGCTGGATATCGTCGTCCTGCTGTGGTTATGCAGAATGATGATTTTAACAGAAGCAATATACAGACTTCAGTTGTCATTCCGCTTACGAGCAATCTTTTGCTTGCAGATTATGAGCCAAATGTTCTTGTTCCTAAAAAAGAATCAAAGCTGTCAAAAGATTCTGTTGCAATAATTCCGCTTATGACAGCAATAAACAAATTTTGTTTTATAGAAAAACTTTCTGTAATGCCGAAGACATATATGAAAAAAATCTGTAAAGGTATAATTTCAGTCTATGGCTTGCTGGAAGGAATTCAGTGAACCACAACTTCTCTCCATCCATCTAAAATATTTTTTTCGATTTTTCTTTAAAAACTGAAATTCTGGTGTATAATATTAAAGTTATGTCCGACGTGCGTGAAAACAACAAATTTACAGAAGTTTCTCTTTCAGATTTTTATGATGCAGAGCCGGAAGTTGCGGAAGTCCAGGATGAAGGAATTGTAATTCTTACTCCGAAGGAAAAAATCCTTTACAACCAGTTTGTTCCGCTTTTAAAGGAAAAAGCGCCTGAACGCCTTGAAGTTATTGAGAGCCGCATAAAAGATCTTACGAAGCTTGCGGAATCTGTTGCGCGCTTTCCGTCTTTGCTGGAGCGGCATGACTTGCCCGGCGGAATCCGCACGCCTCAGCTTCTGATTGATTCTCTTGTGAAGCACCAGGCGAAGGGCGACACGACTCTTCAGCTTCCTTCAAAGGCGATTCTGGGAAAAGGCTACATGGTCGCGAAAATCCATACTTTTTCTTCCATGGCGAAAATAAGCGAGCAGATTGGCGCGCCTAAGTCAGTAACCCAGGCTCTTCAGCTTGAAACCGTAACCATGATGTTCACGCTTCTTGCGGAGGACGTTTACATTGACCTTATAAATGACGGCTCGCTGCCGCTTGAATTCCGACGAAGCTGGGGACTTTCTCTTCTGCTTTTGTGGGAGCACCGCAACGACCAGACAATTGAATCCGTTGCGCCGGTTCTTCAGCAGGTTTGGAGTGCGCGCCGCCGGCTTGCCCCTGCATTTGGAACGATGATGGGAACGAGCGAGCTTATAATGATGAGCATGCAGATGGACGAGCAGTGGATTTCGTTCATAAAAAGCAAGCTTCAGATTCCGGAAGTTACCCAGGCGATGGAAGAATTTCTTTTTGGAATTTCCACGGAACAGATTGCAACATTGAAGAATATTTTGCGAGAGCGTGGAATTTCTTCTATTAACCGTGACGATGTTTCATCTTTTCTTGGCGAGCACGTGAAGGCTGACGCCGGACTTGACTACCGCGATTTCTATTCCCTTTACACAGTCCGCCGCGATGATGCCCGCGCCCGCGACAGAATGAAGCTTCCCGGCCCTAAAAAAACTCTTGAAGACTACTTCATTATGTACATCACAGAAATGAACCAGGAAAAGCAGCAGAAAGACAGCTTCGCAATCTAAAATATAGCTAGAATGCCGAGTTTTCTATGAAAAAACAAAAGCGCAGGCAGATTTTCAGTTTGTGAAGATTTTTTACGATATCCGGGCTAAATATAACATTTTTTTAATTTGCTTTATTCAAGATTCGGGCTTAGCATTTAATTATGTAAAAAAGTGAAAAATGCTTAGTCAACTTTTCTATTTAACCAATTCGGCAAGAGATTCTAAAAAGTAACAATGTGTTTGCGGAACGGCCACGTTGAGGAGCGTGCTGTGTCGGCGCGGGAAAAGCCGTCATGCTGGTTTCTGCAATGGAGGACACTATGAGAAAGCTGGGAATTAAAAAGCTGCTGCTGGTTTTGTCTGCGCTTGGGGCAGTTCTGGCAGGATGCTCAAATTCTCTGGAGGAACGCTATGACGGCGGTTCTGATTCGTCAAATCTTGGCTCGATTTCTATAAATGACAGTCGTGCTGTTTTTGCAGGCGATATTGTTTCTGCGCTCGTAACGGTTTCGGGAACCGGGATAAAATCCGGCAGCGAGCCGACAGGAAAAAGCAGCGTTTCGGACGGAAAAGGAACTCTTTCAGTCAGCGGAATTCCTGCTGGAAAAAACAGGATTGTAACAGTTCAGGCTTTCAATAATGATGGAAAAATCAACGGAATTGTAATCCGCGCAATATGCGATGTTGAAAGCGGAAAAAATTCTTCCGTTTCTGTAAACTGGGGAACAACTGCCCTTGGAAATGTTTTTGCAGAACTTCATAAGAATGGAAAAAATCTTTCCGCAGTGTCTTCTGGCGATATTTCAAAAATAAATGCGGCGATTCCGTCTGATGTAAGCGCGCCTTTTGTGAATACGGCAAAAATTGCTTCAGATTATATTTCTGGCGGAGCGGCCGGACTAAAATCTTCTTCCGAATACAAGCTTTCCGCGGCGAAGATTGCCCTGACGGCGAAAAACGTTTCAGGCTGCAAGATTTACGTAGGCGACCCGGCTTCTGAAATTCAGCAAGTTTCTTCTGGCGACTTTTCGGCAACGCTTGAAGTTGCTCCAGGCACATGGCCAATCTACGCAGTCGACGGCACAGGCGCAGTAAAAGCCTTTGCCTACGGAACTTTTTCCAGCGGCGGCTCGCACACAGTAAACGTTTCAAACAAAACCTCCGTAAAAATCACCGTTGACGGAACTGTGGTTGACGACAGGATTATTGTTCATGCGAAAGGATATACTCATGTCTGGGCATGGGAAACTGGCAATACGGATAATAATTACACTGGCGGTACATGGCCAGGAGTTGCGATGACAGCAGAAAGTTCAGGCTGGTATTCATACGTTTTTAACTATACAGCAGTTGATGTTCTTTTCAGCAATAATGGTAACGGACAGCATAAGCCTAATGGACAGGGTGGAGACAGCTTGACAGTCGGCGAATATTGGTACAAAGACGGAAAGTGGTATGATTATAATCCGGAAAAACCAGTGACTCCGACTGTAAAATTCAGCAAAGACGGCGGAACTTATCTTGAAGGTTTTAATGTTGAGATTTCTTCAACAAACGGTTCTGGTGATGTTATCTATTACACAACAGACGGTTCTGCTCCTACAACATCTTCAGCTGTGTACTCAAGTCCTATAAAAATTTCTTCCGGAACAACAACTTTAAAGGCGTTCGCTGTAAATTCAAAAGCAGATATTCCGGAGGGAGAGGTTAGTTCTGTAACATACAAAGTTGATGCAAATGCTGACTTGACGGCTCCTGAAATCAAGGCAAACAAACCGACCGGACGATATAAAGAATCTCTTTCAGATATAAATTTCACTATTACAGACAATAAAAGTGACGGATTTACAGTTTACTATACAACCGATGGCTCTGTTCCGACAACTTCTTCACCGGTTTATGTAACTTGTGCTGCTGGTTCAAATACGGCAACCGGCAAGAATTTAAGTCTTGCAATGAACAACAATATGACGGTTCGGCTTCTGGCGGTTGATAAAGCTGGGAATGAAAACGGTCCGAAATCATTCTATTATGCTTGTTCCGATGTGAATTATTCCGCAGACCGCTGGGATCCACGCCAGGAATCAATTTACTTCCTGCTTACAGCCCGTTGGTTTGACGGAGACCCTGAAAATACAATAGGAGATATGAACTGTTCTTGGACGGAAGCCCGTGCAAATGACAGCATTCCTTCATCTGAAGATGGGTTTACAGGACCAGAAGATGTTACATGGCGAGGAGATTTTAAAGGTCTTGTTGAAAAAATGGACTACATAAAATCACTTGGTTTTACATGTATCTGGCTTACTCCGATTGTTCAGAACAGAAGTCCGCTTTGTTATCACGGTTATCACGCATGGAATATGTATAAGGAAGATGCCCGGCTTGTTTCTGAAGGATATGATTTTCAGCGTGTAATTGATGAAGCTCATAAGCGCGGAATGAAAATCTGTCTTGATATTGTAATTAACCATTCCGGACGATTCGGACTTGAAAATTTTGCGGAAGTTAAATACAACCGTAATCCAGCTAATTTCCCTGTTCCTCAGGGCTGGGAAAGCTTTAAATATGATGAAAGTGCTTACCAGGCGGCATACGGAAATTCAAGTTATGATTATATAAATTCAGTCTCTCAAAACTACCCGAATGGATGGAGATATGACGGGCTTCACAGTCCGGGAAATTATCCTGCCGGATGGACTATAAAAGTCGGAGATTCAATGAAAGATGTCGGCGGAACACCGATTCCTGCTTGGGCGGATTTTGTAGGCGATGTTCGTCCGTTTACTTCTGCTGATATTTCATCCATTCCGAATTTAGCTGATGCAACTTTGTACAACTATCCTTCCACAGAGTCTTATTGCAAGACTATTGATGATGTCGGAACTCCGGGAAGTCTTACTCTTGCGGGATATGCAAACAGCAAGCGTCGTATTCGCGGACATAACACCGGATTTCCTACCGGTTCAGGCTCTTTTGATAATTATCCGGATGCAAATCTTGATTCTCTGCATGAAGATTGTCCGGACTTAAACATCGAGAATCCGGCAGTTCAGGATTATATTGTAGGTGCTTACAACCGCTATATTGATATGGGCGTTGATATGTTCCGTGTTGATACTGTAATGCACATGACAAAAGAAACTTTGAACGATCATTATTGGAACAGATTCTTTGAAGAAGCCGCAAGTTCAAAAGCAAAAGAAGCCCGTGGCGGTGCAGATTTCTTCATATTCGGTGAAGTTGGAAATTTTGTTAATAATTTGAGTGATAAGCCAGCCCAGCTTAGACAGAGTAATTATGTCTGGGATAATACAGTTTCAGGTCCGTTGGGCGGAAGCGGTGCAAGCAAAAATCATTTGCTTGACGGAAATAATTACAGAACAATCGACAAGTCTCACAAGGCTGTTCCGGAAAGTGATTATGTAGTTTCTGCAATTGATATTATCAGCCATAATGGTTTCTGCGATGGTGTTGGCGGTGCTTATGGGCGTGCGCTTGGAAATTCCGATGCTTATTGGGATTCAACATATCTTACTTGGTATACAGACAGCCACGATTATGGTCCGAACAAGGGTGAGACTCGTTGGAAAGGTGATTTTGCCGGTGCATGGTCAATGTTGTTTACATTCCGGGGAATCCCGATTGTTTATTATGGTTCGGAAATTCGTTTTGCGGCAGGAAAACCTAATGACTGGCCGGGCGGCGGCGGTAACGGTGTGAATATGTCTCTTGAAAAAACAGGCCGTTCATATTTTGGACCTCATCTTGAAGGTTCTGTTACTGCAACGGACTTTGGTGAATATTCGGCAAGCGGTGAGGTGGCAACAACGCTGAGTTCTGAATTGTCAAAGCATTTGCGTGACTTGAACAGAATTCGTCTGGCTGTTCCGGCCTTGCAGATGGGGCAGTATTCTACAGATGGTCATACAGGAGGCTGGGCCGGCTACAAACGCCGTTACACTGGCACAAATAAGATAACAGGAGAATCTGTTGACTCTTATGCGCTTGTCGGTGTTGGTGCCGGAAATCACAGCTGGACCGGAGTTCTTGCTGGAGATTATGTGGATATTATTTCCGGCGACACGGTTTCTGCCGGTGGCGGAAGCATTTCTGTTTCTGCTCATGGTTCTGATGATGCAGCTCTTGTTGTTCTTGTAAAAACCGGGCTTGCAACACCGGCTCCTGGAAAAGTTGCAAAAGAAAGTCCTTATCTAGGATTCTAAAATAATTAATCCCTTCCCGGAACTTTTTATCGCTCGTGCGCTGAAGGTTTCGGGATTTTTTTTGCAAAAGTTTGACAGGTGGAGATAACGGGCTTATCATGGGTTGTGGAATGAAAAAAAGTTTTGTGATTCCTGTTCTGGTTTTGATTTTCTCAGTTCTCTTTGGATGCGCGAATTCCATTTCGGAGCGGAATGATTCTTTTTCTCCGGAGTTTGGAAGCCTTGTGTTTCAGCGTTCTGCAGCCAGGGTGAGTTATGCAAAGCTTGATGTGGGTTCTGTTTCCAATGCGAAAATTTCTGTTTCAGGAAGCGGCATTTCAGAAGAAATTTCTGTTTTCTGCGATGTGCAGAACGGAGCTGGCTTTTTCAGGATTGAAAAAATTCCTGTTGGAAAAAACAGAATCATCACGGTGCAGGGGCTTGATTCCAGCGGAAAAGAAATCGAGGACGCGGTTCTTAAGGCTGTGGTTAATATTGAGCCGGGCGAAAATTCCATTGACACAATCAGCCGCTCTTCTTCTATAAAAGGCTTTATTTATTCTGCGCTGTTTGAAAGCGGCGTTGATATTTCTTCTCTTACGGATGACCAGGAGCTTTCAATAAGCAGAATTATTCCGACTTTGGATGACTGCGGAAGCAATTTGGACCGCATAAATTACGCTCTTATCGCTGAGAATTTCAGCGGCGCGCGTTTAAGCTCAAATGTTCAGGATTATCTTCTGCCGGAAATTTATTTGAAGCGGCTTTCAATGGCGGAATCGGTTTCTTCCACGGCGGAAAAGCCTTCTTTTTGCGTAACGGCGGTTTATTCAGACGGAAATAAAATTGATGTTACGGAAAAAGCCTTGTGGCAGGTTGAAGATTCTGAAATTCTTTCAGTTGAGTCGGGCGTTCTTGCGCTTAAAAAAGCTGGAAAAACAAAGCTCCGCGCGGAATATTCGGATGAAAGCTCAACCAGGTTCAGCCAGTATGCAAATGTTGAAGTGATTTTTGAGGAAGCCAGAAACAATTTTATTTATCTGGATGTTTCAGATTCTTCTGCGGCCGGCGTGAATTACGCAAAGGACGGCGCGGCTGTTGTCGCCTGGATTTGGGGCGCGGGGCTAAGCAGCTGCTGGTATCCGTTTGAAAAAACTTCTGACAGCAGCTACATCCGGCTGGAACTTCCTTCCGGGGCTGAAAAAATGGTTGTTGCCCGCGGAAAGGAGCTTCAGTACGAAACTTCGTGGAACGGACTTTACAAGTGCTGGAACCAGACGGAAGATTTGAATGCGTTCAACGAAATTGATTCAGACGGCAAAAAAATCGCGGCGAACACGCTGAAACTGAACAAATGGGACGGCGCAACAGGAAACTGGCTTTACGTTGACCATGGCGATTCCCTTGTGGATTCAATTTATGCAAAAGTTGCGATGGAGCCTTCCGAGGATGACACGAGCCTTTCTTCTGTAACGGTGAACGGTTCTTCGGTTCTGGTTTCAAAGCGGATGTTCTACACAATTCCTTACGACACTGAAACCGCGGAGCTGAACGCTGAGCCAAATTATTCCGGTGCGGAAGTTTCTGTTTCTCCTTCCGGCGCGCAGCAGATTGAAAAAGGCGGCTCGCTGGAATTTTCAATTATTGTAAAGGCGAAGGACGGAAATTCTGAAAGCTATGTTGTAAAAGTTAAGCGTTCTGCGGAAGAACCGCTGAATTCCGAGGCAAACCGAAAAAGATGCTATGTTGATTCTGCGGATGAAAAAACAATCACGATTGTCTACGATTTGAAAACCTGGGGCGACACGAAAGAAAACATTTCAACGCTGACTGTCCGCGGCTCGTTCACAACAGTTTATAATCCTGCAAAAAAACGCTGGGTTGAAGACGAGGAAAATTTCACGCTTGGCTACGATCCGGCTTACGACTGGTATTCCCTGGCAATTCCGTATGAAAAAATCAGCCGCCCTGGATTCAGCGGCCAGCCGGAATACAGATTTTACAAGAACGGCAGGCAGCTTAAAATTCCGTCATTTGTTGAAGAAAAATATCAGTTTAAAAATTCAAACAACAATATGCTTATTCTTTTTGAAAGCGACCTTAATGATTCCGCGCGGATGGAAAATCTTCTGGAAAACAGCGAAAACGCTTCCGTTGTAAAGGCGAAAACTGACTTCAACCTTGAAACCGAAGAGGACAAGCGCAAAATTTCAAATTTCAGGCAGGTTCCGGAAACGGCGAATCTTTACCGCTCGTACCATCCGTTCTATCCAAGCCACGAGCAGACACCGACGGAGCAGCTGCGGCTTGAACAGGTTCAGGCTTATATGAAAGAATTCGGCATTAAGTCGGACATAAATCTTTGCAACAACCGCGCCGAAACCGAAGGAATGAAGTACACTGTGGACGGAAAAGACTACAAAGTGACAATTCCTGATTACTACAAAAATATCATCAAGGCTGGAAGCGTTCTTTATGTTGGCGACAAGAACTGCGGCGGAAACGGAATTGTTCCTAGCGCAAATTTTGTGTACTATTATTCAGATTCAGAGCTGATGCTTCAATGGATGAAACAAATCTGCGGTTTTATAAACAGCGAGCAGAATCAGGCGCCGTTCCTGATTCACTGCGAGATTGGCGTTGACCGCACCGGCGTTTTCTGCGGAATTCTTGCGGCTTTGTGCGGAGCAACCTGGGAAGAAATCAAGGCTGACTATGAAAAATCATGCGAAATGGGAATTGCGGAATTCCGGGATTCAAATATTTTGAAATATTCGCTTGAAAATATGCTGAAAGTTTCAGAAATCACCGAGGTTCCGGATTTGCAGAAAGCCGTCCAGGATTATTTTGTGAATTCCGGCAGTCTTTCGCTGGATGAAATTTCAGCGATGACCAAAAAACTGAAAGGTTAGGCAAGGGTTGTAAATTTCATAAGGTGATATGTTTTTCTCCGTGGCATTGCTGTTCACGCTGCGTGGCATTACAGGAAATTTTGTGTGGCGTTACAGTCCATTCTTCATGGCATTACTGTTCACGCCGCGTGGATAGACTAGCCACGATGTGTGGAGCGACAGGACACACCGCATGGAATGACAGCGCTCGCTGAATGGACAGCGGAATTATTTATGGAGATGGGAGAAATCTAAATGAATAGCAGGAATGAGCTGCAAAAAGTTTTAGACGAATATAAAACTTCTGTCGGACTTGATTAAAAAAATTAGGAGAGTTTTTATGCGTTTCACGGAACACCGTTTTGAGTTTTTGAAGATTTCGGAGAGAATTTTTGCGTTTTTAATGACGCTTTTTGCGGCGGCATTTATTTTTTTAAGTTTTTCTTGCGGAATAAAAGATGAGGATTCTGCGCCAAAAGAAGAAATTTCCGATGGATTTACTTTTTTAGCCTGCGCGCGGAACGGCTCGGCGTATTTGTGGTGGACCGGGCTTGCCGCGGAAAAAACGATTCTGGACTTTGAAAAAGTTTTAATTGAATATGAAACGTCTCCGGGCGAAATCGAAAAAATTGTAATCAACAAGGAAAACGGCGGC
>CAKUZR010000002.1 GCA_934718065.1 uncultured Treponema sp. | reverse complement strand
TTCTTTTAAGTAGTGCAGTTGCCGCTGCATTGGTATTTGGTTTTGCGGGATGTGCGGATAATGAAGATGAGCACAATATTCTTTATGTAAAAGGCGATACTGCTTATATTGGAGATTCTGGCAACGATTCTGTTGGATATACAAATGACAGCGATGTGACTTACCGTGGATTCAGAACTTTAAAGACAAAACATACTGATGCTGTTGCAATTTTTTATTTGAAAGGTGCTGAAACAGAAGATCCTTCAGATAGAACTGGTGTTCTTGGATATGTATTCGATTTGAACAAAGATAAAAGGATAAAGAATGATGCAGGTGAATCAAAAACTGTTTATGATTTCACAGCTGTTTCTTTGAGAAAGAATGGAGATAAAATTCAGGCATATATTTCTAGATTTGAAGGTGTTGACCCGTCTAATATGGATGGTGGAAATAACTTTAAAGATGTGAATGGTGATGAACTTAATTCAAAAGGTAAAGTTATTGATAAACATAATGCAAAAGAAACTGAATACTTGAAGGGTGCTTCTGGTGCTTATGCAAATCTTACAGGTGTTTCTAAAGATTCTGATGGATATTATAAAGTTGCTGTAGAAGTTACAGCAGCTGCTTCTGGTGTTTACAGTGTAAAATTCTATGACGGAAATGATGCTACTGCAGAAGAAAAAGGTGAAACAAATGATGCTGGCGATATTGTAAAAACAGGACAGATTAAAGCTGGTGCAAAAGCTCTGTCTATTGTTGGAAATATAGCTTCAAACCCTGTAACAATTGATGCTTCTTGGAAAGCAGAAGGCTTGTCTAAACCAAAACAGACAGATATGGGCTTCTATGCTGCTGTTTATCCTAAGAAAACTCTTGAAGGTAAAATTCAGCTTCCATATATCTTGAATGAAGACGAAGTAATTGAGTGGGAAGACTAATTTCCATTTCTAGATTTTAGAAAAGCAGGCTGCCTTTGATTTTTTGTTTCAAAGGCAGTTTTTTTTGCTTAAGACTCATTTCATTTTATAGAGAATGTTGTTCCTATGTTAAAGTCAACATTCAGCATTGATGAAGATGTCGGCTGGTTTTCAAATTTTGTAAGAATGTCGCTGTATTCATCTGCGTATAGGTCGCCGTAGTCAGAAGTTCCTGAAATAATTGAAAATTCTGAGAAAATTATCAGTCGTTTTTTTATTTTATATTCTGCTTTCAACGTGGTTTTGTATTTTGAAAAATATCCGTACTGAACATCGCAGTAATGTACATTTGCCGAAGACTTGTGATGCGTGTCGAGGGAATACATGTATGCAAATGGGGAAATAAAAAATCCTGTTTTTATGCTGAAGTTTTCTGCCGGCATATAATAAAATTCAAATCCGAAAAATGTAAGAAATGTATGTCTGTAATAATCTATGTCGCGAATTTTTTTTGCTTTTCGGGCAAGCGGATCATTCCAAGCCACGTCATAGTTCCTCGGAATTTTTGCATATTCTTTGGCGCCGTACCAGCCGTAGCCGTCATGAGCGTTGAAATTCTGGAACATATATTGTGCTTGCAGAGCTGGCTCAAGTCTGAATATGAATAATTTTGGAGTATGGTAAGAAATTTCGATTTGCGTGTCAAAACTTTGCCTTAAATCGCATTCGCTTATTGTGAATGTTTTTTTTATACCGTCAAGATTCCAGTCTGAATCATACATATTGCCAGTGTTTAGCGGAAGCCCTGCGCTGAATTGAACAGAAACAAAAAAATCAAAAAATGTTATGTCTGCTCCAATTCCAAATTCATAAATATTTTTTTCTTCCCAGTCCAGCTTGCTGACCTTTGTGCTTGTTCCGCCAAGATATATTGATTTTGATATTTCTCCGTATTTTATTCCTGAAAAAACTGACAAGTTCATTTTGAATACGTCTTTTGAAAATGCGGATTCATGCAGAAAAACGGTCAGCAAAACAAAATATAAAACAAATTCAATACGATTTTTTCTTTTTGGCATACGCTTTTATTATAGAAAAGACTTTGTTTTTTTGCTACCAATAGCTTGATTTCTAAAAGATTGTGGAATTTTAAACTTAGTTCTGCATAAAAATAATTGAAACGAAAGATTTTCCCGTCTTTTGTAATTTAGTTCCGTTCCTTCACTATACTTTTAACTCTGCGAATACAGTAATGCAACGCCTCGCCTTATGTCCGTAGAATACTTCTGAACAACTCCGCAGCAGCCTGTGGATTGTTTCCGTAACGCGTTCCTTCTCCTTTCCGTGCGACACACCGCTGTCTAACTAGTCAGCAGTCTGCTGATTAACTAATCAGTGGTATGATGATTAGTTAATCAGTGATGCGCTGCCTAGTTAATCAAGGAGTTGCTGATTAAAACTAAAATTTCCGTAAGTTTTTTTTGTGATTCATTTCTGTTTTTGCAATTTTTCATCTATTAACTATATAGCCTGAATGATTGGTTTTCTTTGAAAAAACAAAAGCGCAGGCAGATTTGCAGTTTGTGAAGATTTTTGGCGATTGAGCCAGTTAAAGTGCGGAGCACCCGAATCAATACAAGCGGAGCGCGAGCCAAATCCATCTGTAGCAAACTGGAAATCTGCCGGAAGCGTTCTTTCAGAATTCGCAAAAACTTGCCATTCAGACTGTATAGGAGATTTGTATGAAAAATCAAAATGAACTTACGCCTGCGGAAAAGTGGGAGCGGCTTACATTCGCTGATAATTATATCTTCTGTAAGGTTATGGAAACCAACCCCGATATCTGCAAGGAGATGCTCGAACTTCTGCTTAACATCAAAATCGACAGAATTGAAATGCCGGAAGCCGAGCGTACAATCAAAGCCGACTACGACTCTCGGGGAATTCGCCTGGACGTTTACGTAAAGGACGGAACCGGCCGCTGCTTTGATATTGAAATTCAAACTTCTGTTGAAAAGGAGCTGGCGCTTGCAAAACGGACACGCTATTACCAGGGCCTGATGGATGTTGACAGCGTTTTTACAGGCACAAAATACAAGGACTTGAACGAAACCTATGTCATTTTCCTGTGCCTTGGCGATGCGTTCGGGTTCAACCTTCCTGTCTACACTTTTGAAAACACCTGCATCGAAAATTCCGAAATCAAAATGAACGACGGAACGCACAAAATCTTCTTCAACGCTAAAAAGTATGATACAATGAAGTCCGAAGAGCTAAAGTCGTTCTTCAAATACCTTTGCGGAAAGGAACCATCTTCCAGTTTTTCAGAAAAAATCTCCGCAATTGTTGAGCGGCTCAAAATGAACGCTCGCAGGAGGCATGAATATATGACTTGGCAAGAAGAAGTAGAACTTCAGGCGGATTTGGCAGCAGAAAAGGCCCGGGAAGAGAAAGCCGTTGAAACTGCGCGAAAAATGCTGGAAGAAAATATTTCGGCTGAGATTATTGCAAAATGTACTTCTCTTTCATTAGAAAAAGTCCTTGAATTGCAAAAAGAAGCAAAGCTTGCACGCTGATTAAAACAAAAATTCCCGGCGAGAATTGACTGAGAACACGCCGAGTTTTTAAAAATTCACGCTGGGAATTTAAAAAAACTTGGCGTGTTTTTTTTTAAATCGGAAGATTTTTTGTGATTCATTTCCGTTTTCGCAATTTTTTCACCTATTAACTATATAAACTGAAAGATTAGGTTTTTTTGTGAAAAAACAAAAGCGCAGGCAGATTTGCAGTTTGTGAAGATTTTTGGCGATTAAAGAAATTAACGTGCGGAGCACCCGAATCAATACAAGCGGAGCGCGAGCCAAATCCATCTGTAGCAAACTGGAAATCTGCCGGAAGCGTTTTTTCACAATTCACAAGAAAATCAACATTCACGCAAAATATCCGGAGGCAAAATGGGCTATAAATCAAAAAAATACGAGGAGCTGTTCTTCACGGACGACTTTCTTTTCAGCAAGATAATGCGCAATCCTGAAATCGCGAAGGGCGTTGTGGAGAGCCTGCTGGGAATCAAGGTCGGCAGGATTGAGTTTCTGACATCGCAGTATTCGCTGGGCGAGCTTTACGACGGGCGCGGTGTCCGTCTGGACGCATATTTGGAGGATTCAGACAAGGTTGTAAATCCATTGGCCAGTTTTGCTTGTCAAAACTGGAAACAAAACCTGAAATGGCAATGTTATGAAAGATAAGTAAATGGTTTTGTTAGAGATGCAAACCGTTGTCAGAGCGGACGAAGGGCTTAGAATGCGCTACTACCAGAGTGTGATCGACGTTGAGCACCTGGGCCGCGGCGAAAGCTACCGCAGGATGAAGGAGTCGTACGTAATCTTCATCTGCCTTGCGGACCCGTTCGGCGACGGAAAGCCTGTGTACAGCTTCGTCACGAAAGAAAAGGACGGCGACAGGATTCTGAATGACAGAATCCACAAAGTGATTTATAATGCAAGCGACTTCGCGAAGGCGGGAAGCCCGGCGGTGCGCTCGTTCCTGGAGTTCCTGAAAAACCGCTCCGCGTCGGACGCCATCACCCGCCGAATCCAGACCGAAGTCGAGGTGTGCAAGAGCCACCAGAAATGGAGGGCAGAGTATATGCTGTGGAATGACCAGGTGCGCGAATGGAAAGAGGAAGCCCGCGAGGAAGGGCTCGCGGAAGGCCGGGAAGAAGGACGTGAAATTGGCCGAGCTGAGGGACGTGAAGAAGGCCGGGCCACTGGAATTGCTGAAGGCAAAAAAGAAAATGCCGTTGAAACTGCAAAGAATCTTCTGAAACTTAATATTCTTACAGATTCTCAGATTGCGCAGGCGACACAGCTTACGGTTGAGCAGGTGGTTGCGCTTAAAACGAATTCTTCTTGCTAGGAATGTCGCTTTTGTGCAGCGCGAAAAATCTCTTTCACCTTGTTGCTTGTTTTTTTTAGTTACCCCTTGCTAACCTTTTATTGTGATAAAAAAAAGTTAGTGGTAATATTCTATAGAAAATTTTTTATGGAAATTCTTTGCCGTTTTGGCGGCAGTTTGGGGGATTAAATGATCTACACTGCAGAAGTAGAGCATATGTGTCCTTTGGCAAAAGGCGCATATCATGGACCAGCTCCTATTCCGGAAGAAGGAAAATGGGTTCAGGTTAAGGAAATTAAAGATGTTTCTGGTTTTACACACGGTGTCGGCTGGTGTGCACCTCAGCAGGGCGCATGCAAGCTTTCATTGAACATCAAAGATGGTATTATCGAGGAAGCGTTGGTTGAAACAATTGGCTGTTCTGGTATGACTCACTCAGCTGCTATGGCTTCTGAAATTCTTATCGGAAAAACTTTGCTTGAAGCTTTGAACACTGACCTTGTTTGCGATGCTATCAATACTGCTATGCGCGAGCTTTTCATGCAGATTGTTTACGGCCGCTCTCAGTCTGCTTATTCTAAGAATGGTCTTAAAGTAGGCGCTTCTCTTGAAGACCTCGGCAAGAATCTTCGTTCTCAGGTTGGAACTATGTTCGCAACTCGAAAGACTGGTCCTCGCTATCTTGAGATGACAGAAGGCTACGTTGAAACTATGGCTGTTGACAAAGACAATCAGGTTATTGGCTACAACTGTATCAACTTTGGTAAACTTATGGATGCTCTTAAGGCTGGAAAGCCTGCTGACGAGGCTATTAAAGGCGCACGAACTCATTATGGCCGTGTAACAGAAGATCAGGGTATGGTAAAACTTATCGACCCTCGCAAGAACTAAACGCAGGAACGGAGGATATAGATATGTCATTGTTTGAAGATTTTGAAGGCCGTATCCCGCAGGTAAACAAGGCTCTTAAAGAATATGGTTTTTCTGAAGGCGAAAAGGGACTTCAGGAAGCTCGTGACCTTTGCAAGGCTCGTGGTTTTGACCCTTATGAAATCTGCCAGTCTACTCAGCAGATTTGTTTTGAAGATGCAAAATGGGCTTATGTACTTGGTTCAGCAATTGCAATCAAGGAAGCTGAAAAAACAGGCGACAAGACTGGTTCAACAGCTGCTGCCAACATCGGAAAAGGACTTCAGGCTTTCTGTCTTCCAGGTTCTGTAGCTGATGACCGCAAAGTTGGTCTTGGACACGGAAACCTTGGAGCTCGTCTTCTTTCTGAAGAAACTCAGTGCTTTGCGTTCCTTGCAGGACACGAGTCTTTTGCTGCCGCTGAAGGCGCAATCAAGATTGCCGCAAATGCAAACAAGGTTCGCAAGAACAAGCTTCGCGTTATTTTGAACGGACTTGGAAAAGATGCTGCCCAGATTATCAGCCGCATCAACGGTTTTACTTATGTTCAGACTAAGTTTGACTATTTCAACGGTGAAGGCACAGACAAGGCTTTGACTGTTGTAAAAGAAATTCCTTACGGAAACAATCCTGAGCGTCTTATCGTAAAGTGCTACGGCGCAGACGATGTACGCGAAGGTGTTGCAATCATGTGGCACGAGGATGTTGATGTTTCTATCACAGGAAACTCTACAAACCCGACACGTTTCCAGCACCCTGTTGCAGGAACTTACAAGAAGGAACGCTTGCTCGCAGGCAAAAAATACTTCTCTGTAGCTTCTGGCGGCGGAACTGGACGCACTTTGCATCCTGATAACATGGCTGCAGGTCCTGCTTCTTACGGATTTACAGATACTTTGGGTCGTATGCACTCAGACGCTCAGTTCGCAGGCTCTTCTTCAGTTCCTGCTCACGTTGAAATGATGGGCTTCATGGGAATGGGCAACAACCCGATGGTCGGCTGCACTGTAGCGTGCGCTGTTGCTGTAGCTGGAAGCTTCTAGTTTTGCAAAAAAACGGTGCTTGTCTAAAGTGATTGCAGCCGCAAGTTTCTGCGGTTTTCCGTTTACGGAAAATGCGAGCATTGCGAGCAAGCTGAAACTTGTGTTTCATCCGGAGTGAAACGCCGGATGAATACCTGCACTGTAGCGTGTGCCGTAGCAGTAGCTGGAAGTTTCTAGTTTTGCAAAAAATTTTAGAATTGAAAAAGGTCTTGTTTTTATAGCAAGACCTTTTTTTATGGAAAAAATAATAAATTTGTAGTATTCTGTGTATAGCCCGAATGTCGAGTTTTTTACAAATTCTAAAAGAACGCTTCCGGCATATTTCCAGTTTGCTCAGATGGATTTGGCTCGCGCTGCGCTTGTATTGATTCGGGTGCTTCGCACTTTAAGTGATTAAATCGCCAAAAATCTTCTCAAACTGTAAATCTGCCTGCGCTTTTATTTTTTTACGAAAAACTCGATATTCAGGTTATCTATTTTTTTGACGGGGGGGGCGAGAGTCCTTTTCGTTTTATGAAAAAGAATTTCATTTTTTTTGGTTGTTTGGTTTTATTCCTGGGCGCTTTTCTTGGTTCTTGCAAGACTGGCGGAGATTCTGCTGATGGAAATTCCGGTTTTCCTGAGCATCTTTCTGAATATGTAGGGAATGAAAATTATAAAAGTCCTAAAAATGTGGAAATCAGTGAAGAGGCGGCAGAAAATCAGTCTGCCGGCTTGAATGACAGCTGGTGGCGGGAGACTTCGTTCTATCATATCTGGGTGAAAAGTTTTGCTGATTCTGACGGTGACGGCTGCGGCGATTTTAAAGGGATTGAAAGCAAGCTTGACTATATTCAGGGTGATTTGGGCTGTTCCGGAATCTGGCTTTCGCCAATTTTTGAGTGTGATTATAAATCAAAAGCTAAAAAAGAGAATATGCACGGCTATGATGTGAAAGATTACTACGCTGTGAACGATTGTTTTGGCAAGGAAGATGACTTGATCAGCCTTATAAATGCTTGCCACGAAAAAAATATAAAAATCATTTTTGACTTTGTTCCGAACCATACAGGCAAGGGAAACGAATGGTTTTCTGACTCTTGCGCCGGTGAAAATTCAAAAAAAGACTGGTACTTGTGGAGCGGCACAAAACTTTCCTGGAATCCGGGAATGGGAAGCACGGATACCTGGCATAAAAATCCGGCCGGAGATGATTATTATTACGCGGCTTTTTGGGAAGGCCAGCCTGATTTGAACTTCAGGAATTACGAGGTTCGTGAGGAGATGAAAAATGTTGTGCGTTACTGGCTTAACAAAGGTTTTGACGGATTAAGGGTTGACGCCGTCCGCTATTTGATTGAAACAGAAGATTCTAAATATGATACTGATGAAACCCACACATGGTTCGCGGAACTTAGAAAAGATGTGATTGATGGATATAAAACGATTTCGCCAAAGTTTATGGTCTGCGAGGCGTGGATTACGGGCAACAGAACGCAGGTTGAAAAATATTTCGGCACGGACGAAAAGCCTGAATTCAATATGGTTTTTGATTTTGACCAGGGTTATGGCATTGCAGACGGTGTCGATTATGGAGATGCATGGTATATTTCTTCATCGTTAAGAAAAAATCCTGCGGAAAATAGGTCTTACGGAGTGTTTCTTGGAAATCACGACAATTATATTGACCGGCTTGGAACTCTTTATTCTGGCTATGAGGCTTGGATAAAGGCGGCGACTGCAATGTCTCTTTTGCGTCCGGCAGTTCCTTTTATCTATTATGGTCAGGAAATCGGGATGAAAGATGATACTTCGTATGGTTATGGCGACATCCGGCACAGAACAGACCTTGACTGGAGTGAGGTGGAAAAGCAGAAAGCAAATCCT
This sequence comes from uncultured Treponema sp., assembly GCA_934718065.1. Classification (GTDB taxonomy): domain Bacteria; phylum Spirochaetota; class Spirochaetia; order Treponematales; family Treponemataceae; genus Treponema_D. Next base: position 218,283 of record CAKUZR010000002.1, on the reverse strand, counting down.
AGCTCGATTTTGAATCTTAATAAAGCAATTTTGGCTTTGCGGAATGAATATCCAAATCTTTTTGCAAACGGTAATGTTGAATTTTTGGAAACCTGCACTAAGGTTATAAAAACTGGAGAGGCTTTGAATACAGTTGTTGCCTACACAATTTCTGATGGAAAAGACAGCTTGCTTTGTGTGCAAAGTTTAATAAATGGTACTGGTCCTTATCCGTTTTGGTTTGAAAATTCTACGCTTGTTGATGTTTCTGATTATTCAGTTTTGGTTGGAGTCAATGATGAAAAAAATCTTTCAATCGATAAAGGTTTTTTGAAAATTAAATCTATAGCCCCTTATGAAACGCGCGTTTATTATCTTGGGAATTCTTCAAAAAAAATGCTTTTTAAAGATAACCGCCTTTTTTTGCGTGGAGATATGAATACCTGGGGCTACAATGAAATGGAATATAATTCAGCGGAGCAAAGTTTTTCGGTTGCTGCTGAGCTTAAGGCGGAAACATATCAGTTCAAGTTTGACAAATACTGCGACTGGACTTTGTCTTACGGAAGCGGAGAGGAAAATGCAGATGGAAAACCAGTTTCTTTAGATGAACCGGTGCAGACTTCTACAGAAATAGGAAAGGCTACGAACTTTGCGGTAAATATTTCAACGCCTGGAAAATATGTGTTTACGTTTTATGAAGATGGCTTGTATTTTTCTGTCCGCGCTGATTCAACAAATTCCTGACTTATAATATTATGTAGTCTGAATATCGAGTTTTTTGTGAAAAAAATAAAAGCGCAGGCAGATTTGCAGTTTGTGAAGATTTTTGGCGATTGAATCAATAAAAGTGCGAAGCGCCCGGATTAATACAAGCGAAGCGCGAGCCAAATCCATCTGAGCAAACTGGAAATATGCCGGAAGCGTTCTTTCAGAATTTGCAAAAAAACTCGACGTTCGGGGGTTATGTAATCTATGAAAAGTATTCTGATAAAAGACACGACAAGGGAAGAGCGCGAGGAAATTGTCCGCGAGTCGCTTGGCGACGGCTGGGATGTGGGCTGCGGAACTGGCTCGCTTGGAATTGACTACGGGCTTTACATTGAAGGAAAGGTTGAGCTGAAGGATTTGAACATGGCGAGCGACTGCGGCTTTGAGGTTGCCCATCCGGCGGAACAGAATTCTTCGTGTCTTTCTGCTGGCGGCGGCGCGGAAGAAACGGAAGAATTATGAAGATAAGGCGGGCGGAGTTTTCGGACATTGACTCCATTATGAAGATTGAAAAAAAGTCGTTTCCGTTTTTGATTCGGGAAGACCGCGGCGTTTTTCTGCAAAGGCTTAAGGTTTTTCCACAGGGCTTTATTGTCCTTGAATCTGAAAACCTTTCCGGAGAGGCCGGAGCGGAAAATGGCGGAAAAATCTGCGGATATTTGTGCACCGAGCTTTGGCGGCAGTTTCCTTCCTCGGACGAGTTTTTTTCAGTTGGACACGATATTTCTCTTGCGCACTGCGATGGCGGTTCGGCTTTGTATATTTCTTCGTTTGCGGTGCTTCCTGAATTCCGTGGAAGCGGAAACGGCGGCGCTTTTTTCCGCATGGCGCTTGATTCTATTGAAAAAGAGCAGAAAAATCTTTCGGAGGAGATTCTTATTGTGAATGAAAACTGGAATGCGGCTCGGCACATTTACAGCAAGAACGGATTTTTGCCTTGCTTTGAAATAAAGGGCGCGTTCTGCACGAATCTTTTTCGCTGGGAAAACGGAATCGTGATGAAAAGGATATTGCATCGCGCTGAATAACTTATTTTCTTCTTATGATTGTTTAATTGTTTTGAAAGTGGTAAATTGTACAAAACGATTTTTTTACGAGGCTAAAAAATGGCAAAAGACAAAGTTATTCTGGCTTATTCTGGCGGACTTGATACAACTGTTATCATTCCTTGGCTTAAAGAAAATTATGACTATGATGTAATTGCTGTCTGCATTGATGTAGGACAGGGCGACGACTGGGACGCGATTAAAAACCGTGCCTTGAAAACTGGCGCGGCTGCCTGCTATGTTGTTGATGCTAAAAAAGAATATATTGAAGAGTATGTCTGGACGGCTTTGAAGGCTAATGCTGTTTATGAGGATGAATATCTTCTGGGAACTTCAACTGCCCGCCCTCTTATTGGAAAAATTCTTGTTGAATACGCGCGTCAGGAAAACGCTGTTGCAATCTGCCACGGCGCAACTGGAAAGGGAAACGACCAGGTTCGCTTTGAGCTTGCAATCAAGGCTTTCGCTCCGGACATCAAGGTTATTGCCGCATGGCGCGATGACAAATGGAACATGGACAGCCGCGAAGCTGAAATCAAATTCCTTGAGGACCGCGGTCTTGAAGTTCCAATGAAAAAAGACCAGTCTTATTCGCGCGACGAGAATATCTGGCATCTTTCACATGAAGGTCTTGAGCTTGAAAAAACAGAGAACGAGCCGAACTACAAGCACATGCTCAAAAATACAACTGTTCCGGAGGAAGCTTCCGACGAGGGCGAGTATGTTACAATCGATTTTGAAAAGGGAATTCCTGTTGGATTGAACGGAAAAAAGATGGATGCGCTTTCGCTTCTGAACGAGCTTAACGTTATTGGCGGAAGAAACGGCGTTGGTCTTGTTGATATTTGCGAGAACCGCTGCGTTGGAATGAAGAGCCGCGGTGTGTATGAAACTCCGGGCGGAGCAATTCTTTATTTCGCCCACAGAATGATGGACCATATCTGCCTTGACCGTGATACTTATCATTTCAAGCAGCACGTTTCTTTGAAAATGGCTGAGCTTATTTACGACGGAAAATGGTTTACAACTCTTATGGATTCCTGCATTGCCTTTATGGACAAGGCTGAAGAAACTGTAACCGGCTGGGCAAAAGTGAAGGTTGTGAAAGGCGCAATCCGAGGCGCTGGCTCAGGCTCAAAATACAGTCTTTACAACGAGTCAATCGCTTCGTTTACAACCGGAGAGCTTTACAACCACAAGGACGCGCAGGGCTTTATCACATTGTTCGGGCTTCCGCTTAAAGTCCGCGCTATGATGGAGCAGCAGGTTGGCGAAGGCCAGGCGATAAAAGAAAGCAAGAGCTTTAAAAAACGCCCGACAGAGTAAGCTGAATCTATAAATTCTATGAAATTCAAGCCTAGAGGTTTCAGTTTTGAGCTTCGGGCTTGAATTTTAAAGTTCCTGGAAATTTTATGACAATCAACGCGCAACAACTTTATTTTATTCTTGATAATACTCCGCCTGAACAGAATATCATGCTGGCTGGAAAACATGGAATTGGAAAAAGCCGTATTCTGGAGGAATATTATTCCAGCAAAAAATGCAAGGTTGTGACTTTGTTTCTGGGGCAGATGAGCGATCCGGGCGACCTTATAGGGCTTCCGGAAAAAAATGAAAAAACTGGAAGAACGGACTTCATGCTTCCGTACTGGTTTCCGGTTGACGGAACGCCTGTTGTTCTTTTTCTTGACGAGCTGAACCGCGCGCGCCCTGAAGTTCTTCAGACGATTATGGATCTTGCCTTGAACCGCAAGCTTGCCGGAAAATCGCTCCCGGAAGGCAGCCGCATAATCAGCGCGGTGAACAATGGCGGCGAGTATCAGCTTACGGATCTGGACCCGGCGCTTGTTTCACGCTTCAATATTTACGAGTTCGCTCCTACTGTTGAGGACTGGCTCGGCTGGGCTGAAAAGGCTGGCGTTGACAAAAGAGTCCGTTCTTTTATAGAAGAATATCCTGAATATCTTGACGGCGGCGAGCAGAATCTGGAGCTTCAGAACCTTGAGCGCACTCCGGACCGCCGCAGCTGGGAGCGTGTTTCCGCGGTTTTAAAAGGCTTCCCGGAGCTTTCGGACTTGCACAAAGTTCTGGTTTCCGGAATTGTAGGGAACAAGGCGACTTCAGTTTTTTTCCGTTTCCTGAACGAGAATTCCGTTCCTTCCGCAGGTGAAATTCTTCTTGAAAATTTCAACGCGGCTTTGCCAAAGCTGAAAAAACTTGCTGTTCCGGCTCTTGCGCAGGTTTCTTCTTCTTTGTTTAATTTTATTGAAAAAAAATCTTCTGAAATCGAAAATTCCTCTGAAAAAACAGCCGCTGTTTCTGAAAATCTGGTCCGTTATTTTGATTTTCTTGCGGAGACTTCAAGGGAGTCGGTTTCTTATTTTGCAAGTTTGTGGTCAGCGGAGGAATTCCCGCTGGCTTTGGCATTTGTTGGCGCGCACTGCATTGAACTGTACAAAAAACTTTCGGCGGCGCTTGAAAAATAGCAGATGAATATTGAAAAAAGCCTGAAAAAAATTGTAAACGAATGGTTTTATTCCGAGCCGCTTTTGTTTCTTGCCACCTGCTCGCATCAGCTTGTGGAGAATCCGCAGATGAATGTTCCTATGCGTTCGGGCTGTCTTCGCATTGAATTCAATCCTCCGCTCCTGGAAAAATGCTCTGAAAAAGAGCTTTCTGAATATCTTAAAATTGAAATTTACCGCATTCTTCTGCAGCATCCGTACAAGCGCGAGCCTTCCAACGCTAACAAAAGCATTCTTCTTGTGGCAAGTGACGCGGCGATAAGCCAGTTTTACGAGCCTTGCGTTCCTCTTGAAGGCGTTGAGTATCTGAAAAGCCTTGCGAAGCGTTTCAAGGAGCTGGAAAATCCTCTGGGCGCGGAATGGGCCGGAAGCGACGAGGAAAAATTTTTCATGCGGAACCTGAATATTGACCACAAAACCGGGCGTTTTTATTCTTCGGACAATCTTTCATTTGAAGACTGGTACAGATGGATTTTGTTTCTTGTGAAGCACATTTCAACGCAGGGGCAGAACGCCGGATTTTCTTCGCTTGCTGAAAAAAGCGCTTTTTCCTCCGACGCGGCGGATTTGTGGGAAGAAAACGAGGAGGCGCAGGAAGAAATCCAGAAAAACATCCAGAAAGTTGAAGTTGACCATGGCTGGGGCGAGCTTGGCGGCGGCCTGAAGCGGGAAATTCAGGCGCAGGCTGATTTTTCAATGGATTACAGAAGGGCGCTTTCCCAGTTCCGGCAGAATATTGTTTCAGCCTCCAGAAATTTAACCAGGATGAAGCCGAGCCGCCGTTTTGGCTTTAAAGCCATGGGAAGCCGCTATCAGCGCAAGGCGAATGTCCTGATTGCGGTTGACGTTTCCGGCTCAATCACCGATGAAAGTTTCGGACGGTTTTTTCACGCGATAAACAGCATTTTTTTTCTTGGAATAATTGAAAAAATCGACGTGATTTTTTTTGACACAAATTTGAAGTTTTCAAAGCCTGTTTCAATCAAAAAGAAATTCAGCCTGAAAGAAATCCAGGGGCGCGGCGGAACGAATTTCCAGTGCGCGCTTGATTTTTTTGTTTCCCGCAAGGAATACAACGGGCTTATAATTTTTACAGACGGCCAGGGAAATCCTCCGGTTCTGCGTTCAAGCCAGAATGTGCTCTGGATTTTGTCCAGCCGGATTGACTATGAAAATTCCAGGGCGTGGATTAATTCTTTGCCGGGAAACAAGTCAACCTACATGCCGTTTTAAGGAATTTTTATGCAGAACGTTCAGAAAGACATTGAAAGTGATTTTTGGAAGGAAATTTTCCGCCATCTTCAGCACAGGAATATGAGCCGGATTGGCGCGGAAAGGCTTTCGCTTGCGGAGGCTCCGTCTGAAATCGAAAAGTTTGGAAAAAATCATCCTGAAATAATTTTCCGCACGGAAGACAAAGGCTCGTACATAACCTGGGAAACTGAAGTCACGGAAACGGTGAAGCTCCGGCTTTTCATCCAGGCGCAGATAAAGGCGAGCCTTCTGCAGGAAAACAGCGGTGAATGGATAAAAATCGCCGACGCGAAATTCCCGAACAATCCGTTTCCGGAAGTTGAGCTTTTGCTTTCCAGCCGCGAAAAATACAAAACCGAGCTTCAGAATGAAAAAAAATCGAGCCAGGTCAGCGGAATCCAGCAGAAAATCGCCATGGAGCTTATAAAAGCTGTCCTGATGAAGAAATTCCGCATGGGAAATTCCTTTGTGAAAGTTGAAAATTCTGAAAAAGGTTTTGCCGCTGAAATTGTTTCCCCGGAAGGCAGCCAGAAATTTTCGTTCTCCATGGAAAATCTCCCGGAAGAAATCTCCGCGCTGCTTTAATTTTCCGGGTTAAAAACTAGCGCTCGTCGTCTTCGTCGTCGAATTCTTCCTCGTCGCCGAAGTCGTCATCGTATTTGTATGGATTTGTGTAGCCGTCCTCAGGCTCAACATCGTCGTATGGCTCGTATAGGTCATCGTCTGCATCGTCAAAAGCTTCCTCGTAGCTTTCGTAGTCTTCGTCCATGCCATCCAGCGTTTCATCTGAATACTTGTCGTTGAAATCATCCTCAAATTCATCGTCAAAAGAAAAAGGACCGTTAAAAAGAGTTAAATCATTGAGTGCAGACATATATAATCTCCAAAGAAATTAAACAATCCCCACAGAAAGACTATAAAGTAACTGCGCGGTTTAGGCAACAGAATTTTTCGCGCCGCCAGTTTTTTTTTAAATTGACAACCCGGTTTCTTGTGTTATAATTTATTTCAGTATGTTGAATGAAATCGTTGTTTTTGCGCCTGCAAAGATAAATCTCGGCCTTAAGGTTTTGCCGAAAAGGCAGGATGGATTTCATAATTTGGAAAGTATTTTTCAGACGGTTTCGCTTGCGGATAAGCTTACGGTTTCAAAATCTTCCGGTTTTGGCTGCAATGTTGTGTGCGACAAGATGGCTCTTCCTGAAAACAATACGATTTCAATGGCGTACAAGGCTTTTTGCGATTTTACAGGATGTTCAGGCGTTGCGGTGGACGTAATTCTTGAAAAGCATATTCCTGCTGGCGGCGGACTGGGCGGAGGCTCTTCTGATGCCGCTTCGCTTTTATGGGCGCTGGAAAAACTTACTGATGTCAAGCTTTCTGAAAAGCAGCTTGATTCAATTGCTTCTGTTGTTGGAAGCGATGTGTTTTTCTTTACTCATTGCGGTTCAGAAGGAGAGTGCTGCGCGGTTGTTTCCGGGCGCGGTGAAGTTGTTAGAGTCATAAGAAAACGTCAGGACCTGCATTTTGTTCTGGTGTTTCCTGAAGTTCATAGCTCCACAAAAGAGGCTTATTCTCTTGTGGACAGGCTTCTTGCCAACAATGTAAAAAAACAGTATCCTTTGTTCGGTGATTTGGAAAAAATGTATTTTTCTCCGGTTTCCGAATGGAAATTCAGAAATACTTTTACAGAGGCATTGAAGTCGGCGTATCCTGAGATAGAGGCAGCTCTTCAGAAAGTAGGGGAAACAAATCCTCTTTATTCTGAGATGTCCGGCTCGGGGTCAACAGTTTTTGGCATTTATGCTTCGCGGGAAGAAGCTAAAAAGGCTGCAAAAATACTTAATGATGAAGGCTTTAAATGTGTGGTTACGCAATAGTCTTTGCAGTGTTTTTTTGCAACAATAAGGAGAAAGGCTTATGCAAATCACAGAATTGCGCATTCGTAAAGTCGAAAACGAAGGAAAACTTCGTGCCTATGTTACAGTAACATTTGACAACTGCTTTGTTGTTCATAATGTTAAGATTATAGAGGGCCAGAACGGTCTTTTTATTGCAATGCCAAGCAGAAAAACTGCAAATGGCGAATACAAGGATGTTGCTCACCCAATTAGCCCGGAGTTCAGAACGGACTTGCAAAACAAGATAATTAGTGAGTATAATGCAGGGCATGTAGAAGCTGCTGGTTCGGAGGAATAGCTGGCTTTTTGCATATATTTTGGGACGTCGTCAAGGGGTAAGACAACGGCTTTTGGTGCCGTCATTCCACAGGTTCGAATCCTGTCGTCCCAGAGAGAATTGCTGTAAAAGGCAATTTTTTTTGTTGACGGAGTTTATCAGTTTATGAAAGATAGCAGAAATGATTTGCCTGTCCAGGTGAAATTTCCGCTGGGCGTAAAGCTTGCCGTGATTATTGGGATTATTGTTCTGGTTTCGCTTGGCTGCGTTACAATTCTTAACAGCCATTTTGTCGGGCAGGACGTGCGGATTACGGCGGAAAACAACAATCTTACAATCAATTCGCGTTCAGCCGCTACAGTTGAAGACAAGCTTTCTGCTGTGCGGTCGAATGTTTTCCAGCTTCTGGATTTGCTGAATGTTGTGGGCGGCAGCAGCCGTTCGGCTTCTTTGTCAAGGCAGGCTGAAACGTTTTTCTTTGAGCGCAACCAGGATATTGCTTCCATAAATATTCTGAGCAGCGATGAGTTCAAGGCTTCCGGGCGGGCGGCAAAAGAATCTTCTATTATAAACAGCCGTTTTTTCATTTCAAATGAAGTGGACGCTTCTGTCCTTGAAAATTTCCTGAAATTCAGTTCTGGCGCAATCAGCCGCTCATGCTCCGGTGAGACAATCGCTCTGAACGCTTCTCCGTTCTTCAATATTCCTGTTATGGCTCTTCTTTTTCCGTGGAAGGAAAACGGGCTTGACCAGGCCTGCGTGATTACGTTTTCAATTGAAAATATATCTGACATCATTGGAACTGATTCTCTGAACACAACTTTTATTCTGAATGATTCCGCCGATATTCTGTGCCATCCTGATATTGAGAAAGTTCTTGCCGGTGAAAGCTATAAGAATTTTCCGCTGGTTGACGCGATGCGCCGCAACAATGAAAGCAATTCCGACAGCCGGCAGATTATATTTTCTGTGGCTGATGAAAATAAAAAGAAAACTGATTATTTCGGGGCGTACCAGAAGCTTTCGCTCGGCGACATTGTGGTTTTTACGACTGTTCCGGTTGATTCAGTTCTTGAAGGTGTTCGGACAACGCGCACGAACAATATTTATCTTACCGGAATTGTGTTTTTTCTTTCAGTTATTATAATTCTTGTTTTTACGCGCCAGGGAATTTCGCGCCATCTGCGGAAGCTTACGGAGGCCGCGGAAGAAATAAAAAACGGAAATTTTGACACTTCTGTTTTTGACGAGCTTAGCACGAACCGCCGCGATGAAATCGGTGTTCTGAACCAAAGCACAAAGGATGAGCGGGAATTTCTTGATGTTTTCGCAAAGTTCACGAACAAGGGAGTTGCAAAAAGCATTGCAAGAAAAGAGCTGGATTTTGATCCGCATCTGAAGGACATTACGATTTTTTTCAGCGACATCCGCGGATTTACGGCGATAAGCGATGGCTTTAAGAACCGCTTTGAAAATGATTCTCCGCGCGAGATTATCGGGTTTCTGAACGACTACATGAGCCGCATGGTGAACTGCATTACTTTGAGCCACGGAAACGTTGATAAATTTGAAGGCGACGCGATTATGGCGGTGTGGGGAATTTTGCGCGAGGACAGCCTGGACTTTGAAAAGCTTCCGGATTCAGACGCGAAAAAGGCGGAGCTTTCAGCAAGGCACGAAAAACACAAGAAGGAAGACGCGCTTAACGCAATCCGGGGAACAATCGCGATGCGCTATGCGCTTATGAAATACAACAAGGACGCGGAGGCGTTTACAAAGGCGCACGAGCACGAGCCGAGGGCAAAATACAAGCCGCATATAAGAATCGGCTGCGGACTGAATTCTGGGCGCGCAACCTGCGGAATCATGGGCTCGGAAGACAAAATGGAATACACGGCAATCGGCGACGCGGTGAATTTCGCCTCCAGGACGGAAAGCTCGAACAAGCCGTGCGGAACGGATATTCTTATAACAGAAGATACTTACAATCTTTTGAAGGATGATTTTATAAGGAACAGAAGCAACAGTTTTTCAATTAAAGATGAAAATCTTGAAAACGAGATTGTTGTGGAGATGATTCCTGTTGAGTTTGAAGTCAAGGGAAAAGGCGCGCAGCATTTTTACGGCGTTGTGAATATGCCTGGATTTGACATTCAAAAGTTTTTTCAGGCTGGCGACGCGGATTTTGTTCCGGATGAAGACTGCTTGAAGGCGGCCGGACCTTCCGGTCCTAAGACAATGGCGCAAGTCCGCGAGCTTCTTGGTATTCCAGTTCCGGATTTTGAAAAGGTGAATCTGAATGAAGAAGAAAACAAAATCCAGATTAAGAAATAGCCTTCTTGTTCCGTTTTTTTCGGCGATTTTGCTGTGTGTTCTTGGAGCCGCGGCGAATTCGTTTTTGTTCTGCAGGAATTTTTTCCGCGCGCTGACCAAGCTGAATGAAGAGCCGATTGCGACAATCACTTTCAAGTACAAAACCGCCCAGCGCAAGTTTCTGGACAGAGTTGTCTGGGACAGGCTGCGGCAGAATTCTCCAGTTTACAACGGAGACACAATCCACACTTCAAGCCTTTCCGAGGCGACAATCTGGTTTTCAGACGGAAACATAATGGATTTGTCCGAAAATACAATGGCTCAGGTTTTTCTTTCCAGGGAAAAGCCGTTGCGCGCCGAGCTTTCAAACGGTTATGTTTTTATTGATTCCACGGATGCTGACGGCGGAATGACGCTTTCTTCCGGCGGAATTGAAGTCGCGTTGAAAAAAGGCTCGTCCCTGGGCGCGAAAACTGAATCCGGATCTTCTTCGGTGCAAAAAAATCTTTCGGTGCAGGTTTTGTCCGGCTCGGCCGACGTGCAGAAAAACGGCGCGGATTCTGAAAGCAAAATTCTTTCGGTGGGCGAAGGCGATTCTTTTGTCTTTGACAATAATGGAACTTTCAAAGCTCCGCTGGTAAAAATGGTGGAGCCGGTTTTGAACGCCAAGATTCTTTATCATTCGGAAGGCGCGAAAAAAGTTGATTTCAAATGGAAAATTGAAAATGCCGGCGCGGAAAAAACTTCCGCTTTGCTGCTGGTTGCTTCTGATAAGAATTTCAAGGATGTGGTCTACAGAATTTTTTCAGACAATCTGGATGGCGCGTCTTTGGATTTGAATCCAGGAACTTATTTCTGGAAAATTTCGCTGCTTCAGAACGACGATGAAAAATATTCGCAGAACGGAAAATTCCAGGTGGTTCAGTCGCTTCCGCCAAGCCTTATGGTTCCGGTTGAGCATTACGAGTTCAGCTACAGAACGAAATTTCCGGCTGTCCGTTTTATCTGGACGGAAGTTCCGTTCGCAACCGCTTACCGGCTTGAAATTTCCGCTGACGCAAAAATGAAAAATCTTGTTGTTGACCAGCGGCTTGATCTGACTTCGGCAATAATTTCAACCTTGAATGAAGGAAACTATTGGTGGCGCGTAACTCCTTACTATTCAATAAATAAAACCGGTTTTTCCGCTCCGTCTGAACCAAGGGGCTTTTCAGTCATAAAGAAAGAAGGGCTTGCAACTCCGCAGGCGCTTGTTCCGCTTGAAAACGGAATTGTGAACACTGACGTTTCTGCAAAGGAAATCGCTTTTTCGTGGAAGCACGAGGATGAGGCTGAAAAATATTTTCTTCGCATTTCGGACAGCCCGGATTTCAGCTCCTCAAAAATTGTCCGGCAGACTTACGGAAATTATTTTTCTTCCGGGCCGGAAAAACTGAATTTAAAAGACGGAAAATGGTTCTGGTCAGTAAGTTTTGTTGACAATGAAGGAAACGAGTCAAAACCTTCGGTGGCGCGGGTTTTTTATGCGATGAAAGGAAGCCCGGAGCAGCACACGATTGAGCCTGTTGACGGATTCCGGGCGGCGGCTTCGCTTGTTCCTGACATGAAATTTACATGGAAACGCAATCTGCCTGAAAATTTTGAAACTGTGTTCGAGCTTTCCGATGACAAAAATTTTTCTAAAATCATTTATTCTCAGAAGACGGCCGGCCAGAGTTTGCGCGGACTGAATTTGAAGCCCGGAAAATATTTCTGGAGAATAAATTCAAAAAGCGCGGACAATGAAATGAACCTGGTTTCCTTTGCGAAATCCTTTGAGGTTCTGGACAGCATGCCGGCGGCTGTGCTGAAAACTCCTGGAAAAAAAGCGGTTGCCCGCGAAACTTCGCCTTATAGGTTTTCATGGGAAGAAGTTGAGGACGCTGATTTCTATAAATTTTCAATTTTCCGCGGCAAAAATCCAGAGCCGGTTTTTGAGGAGAATGTCTGGGAAAACCATGTTGAAGTTGATATGTTTTCTCCGAAGGAATTTGTTGACAAGACGAATTACCGCTGGCAGGTTCAGGCGCAGGCGAACGCCGTTCCTGGGCTTTCAACCAGAAGAGCCGGAAAACTTGCTGAAAATTCGTTTTTTCTTGTGAAGCTCCGGCCGGTTGAAGTTGTGTTTCCTGCCCAGAACCAGAAAATAAACGGTGCGGATGCGATTCTGAATCCAGTTTCTGCTGTGTGGAATTCTGTTGACAAGGTGAAAAAAGCGCAGTTTGTGCTTACCCGCACGGATGTGAATCCTCCGCAGACAATAATAAAAATTCCTTCCGACCAGGAATTTTCAAGGAAACAAAATCTTGTGGCTCCGCAAAGCGTTCTTTTGGACACGCCGGACGGGCTTCGCGCTGGAAATTACGAAATCATTGTCTACGCGGAAACTTTGGACGGAATTGATATTTCCAACACTGACAGAAAAAATCGGCGGACGTTTACAGTTCTTCCGGTTGAGCCGCTGGAAAAGGCGCGTAATCTTGCCGCAAAACCGCCGGTTTTTAACCGCGAGTATCTTCTGGTGAAGGAAAATCCAAAGAACATAACTCTTTCGTGGAGCAAAGTTCCAAAGGCGACTGATTATTTTGTGAAAATAAAAGGCAGAAACGGCCGTGTCCTGCTGGAAAAAAATATAGGCGAAACTTCTTACAAGATTGATTTTACGGCGATTTCAAATGAAGACAAAATTGCTTTTTCAAAGGGAACTTTTTCCTGGGAAGTGTTTGGCGTAAGGCGAATTGACACGGACAAAGACGGCAAAATTGACAAAATTTTTCAGGAAGGAATTCCGGCGGAATCAGTTTTTGAAACAGATATTCCGGCTCCGAAAAAATCCAGGGCGAAGGGGGCGGCGAATCCGTATGGAAAATAAGTTTTTTCTATTATATAGATTTGTTTTTCTTTGCATCGGATTTCTTTTCTCTTTGCAGGTTTTTGCGCAAGCGGACGTGCCGGCTGAGGATATTCCGGAGGAAACTTCTGTTCAGGCGCAGGAAACGTGGCAGTATCTTGAATGGGAGGAAGAAACGCCGGAATATGTTCTGCATTACGAAGTTGTGATTGAGGAATTTTCTGAGAAAACAAAAACTTTTGAGGAAATAAACCGGATTATGACGGAGGACAATTCAACTAAAGTTCAGGTGAATCCGAATCTTGCGCCGGGCGTTTACCGTTACAAGGTGATTTCATACAATCTTATTGATGTTCCGGAAGTTGAGTCCAGCTGGTTTGAATTCAGGATTTACAAGGCGTTTCAGCCTGAAGTTACGGACATAAAATCCGCGGCGAACCGGACGGGAACTTTGTTTCTGGAGGAAATAAACGACGGAATTTTTTATGTTTCCGGAAAAAATCTGTTTGGTTTCAAGGAAAGCGAGACTGACATTTCTTTTACGGACTATGCGCTTGTGAATTCAAAAAAACGGAACGCCGAGCCGATTGTTCCTTCAATTCTTGAAAATGATAAAAACCGCCGCCTTAAAGTTGCGTTCGACATGAAAAAACTTAACGTTGGAACTTACAATTTTTTTGCCACAGACGCAAGCGGCCTGAAAAGTGGCTCCGACCAGCGGATTTACATAAAATTCAAGAAGAAAATCGACTTTGACGTGAGCGCGGGATACATTTTTCCGGTTGTTCTTTACGACAATACTTTTGAAGAATATCTGAATTCAAATATTTTGCCTTTCAGCGTTGCGGCAAGGGCTTCTCTGCTGCCGTTCAAGCACCGTTTCGGGTATTTTGGAATTGGAATTTTCGGGTCTTACTCAAGAATTTTCGCGGATTACAGCAATTATCAGATTGACGGAAATTTAATCAATGCGGACGCCCTTTTTGTTTACCAGCTGCCGGTCCGGGTGAAAATAAGGAATTCTGAAAAGCGGCGCCATATTCTTACGCTGGAGCTTCACGGCGGCGCGGGGCTTTCGTTTTTCAATGATGTGAAGTTCCATTTTGAGCATAATATTGTTTCCGACCCGCTGAACAGCATCAATCTTTCTGCAGTTGCGGGCGGTGCGGTTCAGTTTTATATGACGAACCGGCTTTACGCGGAGATTTCTGCTGATTATCTTGCCGCGTTTCTGGATGATATGGATTTTGGAATGATTTTGCCGGCGCTGAGCATTGGCTGGCAGTTCTAGGAAACGGAGGAAATATGAAAAAATTCAGCATTGCAAAAATTTTTAGATTCGCTCCAGTTCTTTTGGTTTTATTCGGAATTTCTTCCTGCTCGTTTTTTGAAGATTCATTCAATGAGCCGGTTAAAGATTATTTTAAAAAATACACTGAAACTTCGGCGGTTACAGAATATGAGCTGGTTTCTGGCGCGTATGAAATTTCTTCCGGATGCGTTTATGTTTCTTCATCCGCGGACTTTGAAGCCAGGCTTTTTCTTAGAAATCCACAGAAATACATATTTCCTGCCGACTGCATAAATCTTTCTTTTCCACGCTTTGAAAAAGATGCCGCGGAAACAAAATTCGGCGCAAAAATTGATTTAAGCGGAATTTCAATCTCTCAGGACGAAAAAGACGCTTCTGTTCTGGTTTTAAAATATCCGGCGGAGTTTTTGGTTCTTGCGGAAACAGGATTCGACATCTCGCCTGAAATCCGGCTTTTCCATCCTGTTTCAAAAGCTGATTTTGGCTCATGGGCAAGTCTTAAGGCTGTCTGCAATTCTCCGCCGCCGCTTGTTTTCGGTGCTGCCGTCTACAAGGATTCTGCGCGCGGAAAATATGTTGTGTTTTTCAATATGCCTTCAAAAGGTCTTTTGTCTGGAATCCACAGCGACTTGAAATCGGTTTCCGTGAACCAGGAAAAATGCAATGTCCTGCTTAATCCGGATGGAACTTTTTCTTTTGATGGGGATAATTTTCATTCTGGAAACGATTCTTCCAGCTTTTCTGCGGCTTCTGTTGAATTTTTTGAGTACGGCCAGGCTGCGTATTTTGTTACAGATGATGTTTTTTCCGATGAAACCAATGAATATGCGATTTCGCTTTTTGATGAGGCGGGATTTTCTTCCAGCGTTTCTGTCAGCGTTTATTCTGTGCGGCTGGGCAGAGTTGAAGTTTCGGATATTTCCGGAAATGTTTTGGAAAGCGGCGGAATTGTAAGCCAGGATGAAGGAAGCTCCTACGCAACGCTGAATATTTCTCCGGCACAGACTGCGAAGGATTATTCCGGCGTGGAAACGGATGTTTCGGATTCGATTGTTGTCTACGAAATGTACCAGGGAACTGACGATTCTGGAAAAGTTCTTTACAGCGGAAATAATTCTGGCGGAAAAATGACGATTCAGGTTCCTGCCGGCCAGGTTTTTCTGCGGCTTTATTCGCACAAGGATTTGTTCGCGGATTCTGTTCCAGTTGAGTATGGAATCCAGGTTTTGAAGTCGGTTCTTTTTGTTTCTCCGGATGGAAGCGACACCGGAAACAACGGAAGCCAGAATTCGCCTTTTGCAACTGTTGCAAAAACTTTTGGCAGCGATGGATTTTCGGACATTACTGTGCTGGGAACTGTGGAGCTGGCTGGAAATATTGATGAAAATGTGGAGCTTTCTATTCCGGACGCAAATGTTGTTATAAATGGAAACGGAAATTCCCTGGCTTCGCTTAAAATGTCAGCGTCCGGCGGAAAATTGAAGACAAACAGCTTGGGCTTGACCGGCGGAATCACTGCGGAAAACGGAGGATTCCGGTTTGCCGGCGGCTCGGTCGGCGGAGGAATAACAGTTGCCGGCGGAAGCGTTACTGTTGAAAATTGCGAGTCTGTTGACGGAGAAATAAACGTAAAAGATGGAATACTGGTCTTGAAGAACTGCGCTTCCTTGACCGGCGGAATAACTGTTAGCGGCGGAAGCGTTACTGTTGAAAATTGCGAGTCTGTAGGCGGAGAAATAAACGTGAATGCTGGAACTTTGGTCCTGAAGAACTGCGCTTCCTTGACCGGCGGAATTACTGTTAGCGGCGGAAATGTTGCTGTTGAAAACTGCGATGTCAGCGGAAAAATAAGCTACAACGGCGGAAAACTGCTTCTTTCTGGCGGCACGGCTGTTTCAGAGAAAATAGAAATCGGGGCGGCCGGGCTTTCTGTTTACGTGAAAAATCTTACGGCGCCGAAAGTCGCTTCAATTTCAGGCGTGGAGAACTGGAAAAAAAGCGACAAAGTTCTGGTTTCCGATGCAGACGATGAAAAATCAATTGCGGAAACCTGCCGAAAATTCAGCCTTTCATCTGAAAAATGGATTCTGACGGCGGACGCAGACGGAAAATGCGGAATCCTTTCAGTTTCGGGCGGAAGTTTTGTTGTCTCTGAATATGAAGTTCAATTTGCGCTTGCTCCAGAAGGAAAAATCGCGCGCGGCGGCGAAATCACAGTTTCCGCATCCGTAACGGATTCTTCCGGAAATACAGTTTCTGTTTCAGATTCAGATTTCACAGACTGGCAGCTGAAAATATTCAACCATGGGGCAGACACAGGCGTTTCAGCTTCTAAGAACAAAATTTCTACCGGCAAAAACTGGCCGGCGGACAAATACCAGCTTTTTGTGAGCGTGAAATACAAAGGCTCGGGCTACAGTTCCATGCTCGATTTTGAAATTCAAGAGTAAATTGCACTTTGCGGAGGAAAATATGGCTAGTAAAATAAAATCTTTTTTGCATGTTCCTTTGAGCGTTCTTTTCTGCGCGCTTCTTGCCGCCGGATTTTTTTCTTGCGCAGCATTGGATTCCCCGGATGACTCTTCCTGCGGCGCGGTATATGAGATAAAAGGAACTTTATTGGCCGAAGGAGCTTTTCCTGCGGATTTGACGGCAGCTCAGAACTGCACCGGGCTTTCTGAAAACGCCAGGAGCGGCTCGGCTGTAATAAAAGGCTCGGTTTTCTACACTGTAAAAGCCGTAAATACAAAAACTTCTTCTGAATACAACGGAACAGTTTCCGGCAGCAGTTTTTCTGTGAAAGTTCCAAAAGGCTCGTGGAATGTTCTGGCGGAAGGTTTTTCTGATGAAGGCAAGAGCGTTCAGATTCTGAAGGGAAGCGCGGAGGTTTCCATTGACGATGATTATTCTGTAAAAAGCGGAATTGAAGTCGCAATGTCGCCGTTGACTGACGGAGCGGGAGATATTCTTCTTAAAATCCAGAAAACAGCTGATAGCGGAATAAAAAGTTTCCGAGCCCGGCTTGAAAAACTCGGCGGCGGCGAGCCTGTTTCTCCAGAACCAATTGATTTTCCGGCGGATTCAGATTCTGCCAATTTTGAAAAAAACGAAATTGACTCAGGAACATATATTCTGCATTTGGAATTTTATTCGGAAGCAGGTTGCACTGGAAATCTTCTTTTTTATGCCCAGGAAACTGTGAATGTCTTTAAAAATCTTACGACAGACACGTGGCGTGGAAATTCCTCTTACTTAAAAAACGGAAATTTTACTGTGTCAAAAGAAAATGTCGACACGTTCTCTATGACGACATTTTTTGTTCAGGGAACAGACGGCACTTACAAGCCGGCGGCTACGGCAAATGACAGCAACAGCGGAACGTATTTTGCGCCGCTTCGCACAGTCCAGGCCGCGGTGGATAAAATTGAATCAATAAATGACGGCACTTCGTCCTACACAGTTATGGTTGACGGAAATTTTACGGCTGAAGCTAAAGATGTTAGATGGACATCTGATAGCAACGAAGCTTTTGTTGTGATAGAGCCTTCAAAAAGCCTGAACGTAACAATAAGAAGCATTTCACAGGTTTCCCCGGCGGTTTTGAATGTCGATTCTAATGGCAGGGTGTTCTTTATAGGAGGAAATGCCTCGGTGACTCTTGAAAGCTTAGAGGTTTCAAATGGTTCTTGCATAGATAACGGCGGCGGAATTTACTGCAATGGAAACTTGAATTTGAACTACTGTACCATTGAAGACAATCGTGCTGGAGGAAACGGCGGCGGAATTCTTTGCAATGGAGACTTGAATCTGAACTACTGCACATTTAAAGACAACCGCTCTGAAGCTAACGGCGGAGCAATATGTTTTGAAGGAAATTCATTGAATATTTCGGGCGGTGAAGTTACGAACAACTCTGGAGGAAGTTGTGGCGGCGGAATTTACTGCAGCGGAAAAAGTTCTATTACGAACTGTAGTTTTGAAGGTAACAGCGCGGGTGGAAGTTTCGGAGGTGCAATTTATTTCGTTGCAAAAAGTGATGGACCGGCTGTAACCAACGATATGAGCGACTGTGAAATTAATAACAATAAAGCCAATAATGGTTCGGGCGGTGCAATTGCGTGCGGCGAAAATGTATCTCTGAATCTTTTTAATGGTAAAGTCTCTGGTAACAGCGCAAACTCTGGTGGTGCGATATATTTTGAAGGTGGTGACGGAAGCGTTCTTTCCATAAAAGACGGATTTTTTTCTGATAATAAGGCAACTCTTGGTGCCGGAGGCGCAATAAGTGTTGATATAAACGGAAAACTTCAGCTTGGGGGAAGTGTGACTATAGAAATAAAAGATGATGTTAATCATAACGATATTTATCTTGCGACTGATAAACCTATAGAAATTACAAGCAAACTTTCTCCTGAAAATTCTAACTATACGGCAAGACTATCAATTCCAGACTGTAAAATTGGGACGCAGCCATTAGTTGGCGGTGATGGAGATAAACTTACCGAAGAGGATTATAGTAAATTCCTTGTTTCAGATCCAACCACCGAAGGCTGGCATATAAATAAATCTGGCTATCTTACAAGACCAGTTTCGATAAACGGGTTTGATGTGAGCTGGAAGCCTGAAATTTACACCGACATTACGGTTTCTAGTGTTGCAGAATTGGAAAAATTTGCCAGTTTAGTAAATGACGAAAAATATACGATGGAAAACTTTACTATAAATTTAAAGCAAGATTTAATTATTTTCGGAAGTTCATTTTATGGAATTGGTAACCTAGCGTATAAATGTTATTTTTCTGGAATTTTTAATGGAAATGGAAATACAATAACCTCTTACAAATCTGATTTATTTTCAATTTTCAATGTTGTAAAAAATGGAACAATAAAAAATCTTAAATCAGATGGACTCTTTGAATACAGTGGAATTGTTAAAGAAATCGAAGGCGGAATTGTTGAAAACTGTGAAAATGAAGCACAGATAACTGATGGGGCTGGAAAGGTCGGTGGAATTGTTGCAGAAGCTACTAATTCTTCAATAATAAGATGTATAAACAGAAGAAAGATAACAGTTTCTTCATCGTCTACTACAAATTATGTTGGTGGTATTTGTGGCTATCTAAATGGTGGGAATATAGAGGACTGCATGAATACAGAAAATATAGAATGCACTGACAGTGAATTTGAGTCTTATGTTGGCGGTATAGTAGCTTGTTTAGTTCAGTCATATACAAGAAATAGTGGAGTTTTTAATTCTGTTAATTTAGGTGAGCTTAAAAATACAATTGCTAGTGATAGAGACGACTTTAGTTCTTATACAGGAGGTATTATTGGAAAATCATATCTTCGTTATGAAAATAATAATGCTTATATCGAAAATTGTGTAAACATGGGAACTATAAACTACTATAGTGGTACGTATGAGCATCGTGGAAATATTATTTGTCAAATTTCAGTTGATTATTCAGATTTACTAAAATTTTTAAATGTATCAAAATGTTATAGCAATAACAAACCTTTTTTTTATGATGGTGCTGATTATAATGATAAGTTGGAAATATGCGAAGTTAATTCATTCTCAAAATCAGATTCACAGTTTTCTACGGACAAGCCGCTCACCGTTGGCACTGTAACTTCCTCAAATCTTGTTGAGCTTTTAAACGCCTGGGTTGATAAACAGAATTCTTCCGGCGGAACATATTTGAGATGGAAGTATACTGAAACTGCTCCAGTGGAATTGGAGCTGGTGTACGAAAATTAAATTCAGTGTAAACGCAATGACCTGTTTACATTTCTGTGCGTTTTGTGGTAAAATTGTTTACTTAATTTTTTAAGGATATAAGGAGCTTTTAGAAAATGACTAAGCAGACTTTGAATGCAAAAGTTCGTTCTACTACTGGAAAAACAGCTGCCAAAAATCTTCGAAAAGTAGGTAGTATCCCTGCTGTTGTTTACAACCACAAGGGTGAGGCTACTTCAATCGAAGTTAATGCTGTTGAATTTAACAAAATTTGGCGCACAATCACTGGTTCTACACCTGTTGAGCTGGTTGTTGACGGAAAAAAAGAAGACGTTCTTATCAAGGATGTTGAATACAATATCCGCAATGATTCTGTTCTTCATGTTGACTTTTTTGCGCCTAATGCTGATGAAAAACTTGTTTACAAATATAAGATTCAGTATTCAGGAAACCCGGTCGGCGTTCTGAAGGGTGGTTTTATGGTAAAGCGTGTTCCAGAGGTAAAAGTTCTGGCTACACTTGCAAATCTTCCTGAAAGAATCGTTATCGATGTTTCTGGATTGAACATCGGTGATGTTTACAAAGTAAAAGATTTGAATCTTGGAAAAGATGTTACTGTGCTTACAGACGGCGAACTTTCGCTTGTAAGTATTGCTCCAGCTCGCGGCTAAGCCGTGCTGATTTTCAAAGGGCTGTCATTTTTGGCAGCTCTTTTTGTTTAACTTCAATTTTATTTCTATGGAAAAAAAAGACAAAATCATCAATTTTGAAAATCATATTGAAAAAAATCTTGAAAAAAGCGGTTTTGATTTGTCTTGGATTGCAAAAAATTCTTTGAGCCTTGGCGTTGCTGTTTCCGGCGGCGCGGATTCTGTTTCTCTTTTTGCCGCGCTTTGCCGCATTTCTGAAAAATTTAAAGTTCCTCTTAAAGCGCTGACCGTGAACCATAATATCCGGAGCAAGGCTGAAAGCGGGGCGGACGCTGATTTTGTTGTTTCGCTTGGAAAAACTTTCCGTTCCCAGGGTTTTGACGTTGAGGTTTTTGTGAAGGAGCTTGAGCGCGGCGCAGTTTTTTCCGAGTCTGAAAAACGCGGCAACGGCGTTGAGGAGGCTGCCCGCTTTTTGCGCTACCAGGCGTTCGAGGAATTTTCCGCCCGGGAAAATGTGGCTTTTGTCGCTCTTGCGCACAACAGAAATGACCAGGCGGAAACTTTGATTATGCGTTTCTTGCAGGGAAGCGGAAATTCGGGGCTTTGCGGAATCAGCGCGCGCCGCGGAATTTTTGTGCGTCCGCTTCTGGATGTTTCCAGAACTCAGATTGAAGAATATCTTTCGGCGCGGAAAATTCCATGGCGGACGGATTCAACTAATTTTGACACGAACTATATGCGGAACAGAATCCGCCAGAAACTTGTTCCGTTTTTGAAGGAAAATTTTCCAGGCTTTGAAAAAGCTCTTTTGAGCGGTTCTCAGAAAGCTTTTGACGACGAAGCCGCGCTGAATTCTCTTGTAAAGCCGGATTTTTGGGTTTTAAATAAAAACTGCGTTGAATGTTCCGGGGCGGATTTTTTGAAGCTTCCGGCTGCGCTAAAAAGGCGGCAGATTTTTGCCGGAATAGATTTGCTTTGCCGGCGCGGTGAATCTGGCGCAGGTGAAAAATCTTCTGAAAAAGTTTCCGGCGGAAGAATTCCGTTTTTGTTTCTGAAGGAATTTTTTGAAGCGGTGGATTTTTCCGCCTCTTCAAAAAAATCAGTGAAAAAAAATGCGGGAAACCTTTTGTTTTGCTTTGATGGAAATAAAATTGAAATTAAAAAAAATGAATTGATAGCGACTGAATCTTCTTTTTTTGTTATAATAGATGATGATATTCAGTTTTCGTTTTCTGGGTGCGAGGCATCTGCAGCGCTTTCAGAAGACAAAAAATCTGCGGAAGTGGCTTTCTGCTCGGAAAAGGATGAAATTCTTTTGAAAAATATTCCGGTTCCGTTTTGCGTGCGCAGCCGTCAGCAGGATGATTTTGTACGGACTGCCGGCGGCGGAAAAAAATCTGTTTCGGATGTTCTTTCAGACTGGCGCGTTCCGTCTGAGCTTAAGAATTCCGTTCCTGTTGTTCAGGAGCTTTCCAGCAAGAGCCAGGAGATAACGGCTGTTCTGGGGTCTTTGCTCGGCTTTAAAAACTGGATTGTAAAACCTGAGTCTGCGGAAAGAAAGTAGGGGAAATATTTTATGAAAAAGAAGATTTTTCTTTCGCTGTTTGTTTTGTTGTCTGCCCGATTTTTTTTGTTTGCGGTGAGCTCGTCGCTTTCTGCGGCGAACAGACGGACTGCGGTAAGATGCCTGAAACTTTCAGAATCGTTTCTTTCTTCTGATGACTATGAAAATGCTCTGGCGCAGGCTGAGCTTGGTCTTGCCTATGACGAGGGCGTTTCCGATCTTTGGTATGTAAAAGCGGCTGCAAAATCCGGGCTTGGCGCTTCAAGGGCTGAGCTGATTCCTCTTGTTTCCCATGCGCTCACAGAAGGCGAGTGGGTGGACTACAACCGCGACGGAGCTAGAATTCTTTATGCGGATCTTTTGTGCGACACAGGAAATTATGACCAGGCGGTTGGAATTCTTGACGCAGAGCCGTTTATTTATTCTTCGGACGCAGAATTTATCCGCGCAAAATCGTATTACAGAATCCGGACTGCTGAATCTGTTGAAAAAGCCCGGAACAAAATAAATTCCGCCCGGAAAATTTATCCTTCGGACAAGCGTTTCCCGAAACTTTTTTTTAAGCATGAATATGATTTTTTGCGCCCGGTGAATTCCGGCGGGGATTTTCAGACTGGCTCTGGTCTTGTTCAGAAAATCGCGGATTCATTTCTTGCAAAAATGCCTGAATATGACAATCCGGATGCGGAGCTTGAAATTTACTCTGTGTTTTTTGCGTCCGGCGAGCAGCAGAAACGTCTGGCTCAGGCTTTTTCATCGCACGGAATGAGGCATCCGCTGTATGCGCTGGTCGCCCTGAAATGCGGCCTTATGTCCCAGCAGGAGGCCTGGGATTATTTCTGCGCTTTTGCCGACGAGTCTGTTTCCGCGGAAATGCTTGTTGACATTCTGCCGATGATTTCGGATGAGGAAACAGTCGCTTCTGTAAAGGAGCATCTTGACGCTTTTTCTGGAACTCTTTCGTTTGACACGGATTTTGACCTTGAGCCGAATCTTTCCGTAAAATATATGCGCGGCCGGCCTGCAAATTTTTCATGGGACAAGGAAAATGACGGCGTTATTGAATGGTCCGCTGAATGTGATTTTGGCGTTCCGGAAACTTTGCGCCTGACTCAGGGAAATATCCAGCTTTACTATGGAACTTATCCTTCTATTATAAAGGCGGTTTTTGACTCGGAAAGAACTTCTGAAGGCGAGGCAGTTTTTAATCTTGCGGATGAATCGCTCCGCTGGTCGCCGTTTGAAATTAAGCCGCTTGAAACCGCAGAATCTCTTTTTGGAATTGATTTTTATGTTCCGGAAGTTTTTCCGTATGCGGAATCTTTGGATGAAAGCGCGCTTCTGCGGAACTGTTCAAATTACGAAATTTCTTCGGAGGAACGTCCCGGCGCAAGAATTCGTTTTTATGTTCTTGAAGGAAAATTTCAGACTGCCGAATATATTGCGGACGGAAAAATTTATGCGCGCGCTGAATTTTCTGACGGATTTCCGTCTGTGCGTTCAGTTGACAACGACGGCGACGGAATTTTTGAAACCGTTGAAACTTTCGGCTATGATCCGGAAAATCTTCTGAACATTTCAGCTTCCGAGCAGAGCCAGATTATGACGAATTTGTTCGGGCACGCCACTTCAGGCTCGGGAATTTACATGAAAATGGTTCAGATTGATTCAAACGGCGACACAATTCCTGATTTTTCCGAGGAATATCTTGGCGACAACGGAAAAATTTCCAGCTGGGATTTTGACGGCGATTCCCGCTGGGACATCCGGTACAAACGCTATCCTCAGGCGGATTCGGCTTCTCCTGTTATTGAAGACGCTCAGTTCTACACAAATCCTGAACGCAAGCTAGTTACCGTAACGCTGTGGAATTCAGTTCCTGTGAAAGTTGAATATGAAAAACAGTTTTTCCCTGTAACTCAAGGCGCGTCAAATTCGTTTTACTGGATAGGAAAAGCAGGCGATGCTGACGATGAAAAATTCCTTCTGGAAAATTTTGACAAATCTTTGGAGCAGGGAATAAGCGTTGTTCTTCAAAGCAAAAAAAACAGGATGATGGCTGTGAAAATAGCGCAGAATATTTATGGTGAAATTCTTCCTTTTTATGACAAAACAATTTATGATGAAAGCGGCAAAAATGAGCAATAAAATTTTTCTGTTTTCGTGGATTTTTATATTTTCTCTGCTCGGCTGCACAAGCGTAACGCGGCCAAAAGATGTGTTTTCCATGCCGGATTACACGGAACAGGATGTGCTTAACGCGGAAATTGCCCGGATTAAAAAAATCGGGGAAGAAAATCCGGAGCTTGCGCTTTGGCGTTCGTGCCTTATAAACGATGAAACGCTTTTCAATGAATATTCGGATTTGCTTTTTGAAAAGCTTAAGCAGTTCAACAATGAAAAAAAACTTTTTGAAAGCTGGCAGATTTATAAAACGCTGAAAACTGTCGGCTATAAAAAACTGGATGAGCTTTCTGTTTCGGAAAAACAGCTTTATTCAGAATATCTTTACAACGTCCCTGGATTTGTGGTGGAAAAATCTTTGCTTCCGAAAAATATTCAGAACTGCATTGATGCCACGGTAACAATCTGGGTTGACAAGGGAATTGCGATTCATAATGGAATCGGCTACGCGGACAGAGTTCTTGGCTCAGGATTTTTTATTGACAAGCGCGGCTATCTGATTACAAATCATCATGTTATAAATGATATGGTTGATCCAAAGTACGAAGGATATTCGCGGCTTTACATAAAGCTTGCCTCTGACCAGGACACCCGGATTCCTGCGAAAGTTGTGGGCTACGACAGCGTTTTGGATTTGGCTCTGCTTAAAGTTGAAATCGATCCGCCTTATATTCTGGAGCTTGGCTCCAGCCAGGATTTGCAGATTGGGGCAAAAGTCAGCGCAATCGGCACACCGCTGGGGCTCCACGGAACTTTGACCAGCGGAATAGTTTCCTCGGTTGACAGAAAACTTTTTACAACCGGAAATGTTCTTCAGATTGACACAGCTGTTAATTCCGGAAATTCCGGCGGGCCGCTTATTGACGACCAGATGAAAGTTCAGGCGATTGTCTTTGCAGGAATCATGCAGTACCAGGGCTTGAATTTTGCGATTCCGGTTGAATATTTGCGGCAGGACCTTCCGTTTCTTTTCCACGGCGGAAAAAGAAATCATGTCTGGATTGGAACTTACGGCCACACTTACAAGCAGAACGGAAAAAACGCCGGCCTTGAAATTCAGTACGTAATGCCGGGTGGAGTCGCTTTCCGCGCAGGCTTGAAAAAAGGCGATATAATCACAGCGGTGGATGGAACGCGGATTTATTCAATAGACAACGCTCAGGATGTTCTTAGGAATTTCAGCGCGAAATCTATTGTTGAATTTTCCTATCAGCGCGATGAAAAAGAATATTCCGTGAATATTTATCTTGAGGAGCGGCCGCAGCAGCCAGGATATGAAATTTACAAGTCAGACTTGCTTTCAACTTCGCTTGTTCCGATTTTTGGAATGGAGCTTCTGCCGGTTTCCACGACTTATTCGCGGCGTTTTACAATTTCAGATGTTTTAAAAGGCAGTGTCGCCGATGAATCCGGTTTTTCGGTTATGGATCCAGTTTCAATCACCGATGTGGAATTCACCCCGGAAAAAGATGCGGTTTCAGTAACAATGAATACACGAAAAAAGAAGAAAGGGTATCTTGACATAACAATCAGGATTGGTTCAGCATTGGACAGCCCTTATTATTTTTAAAAGGAACAAAAATGGAAATGAAGTACAAGCGCAATTTCTGCATTGTTGCGCACATTGATCATGGAAAATCAACTTTGTCGGACAGGCTTATTCAGAAGTCAAAAATTATTGACGAACGGAAAATGACGAACCAGATTCTTGACAATATGGATATTGAGCGGGAACGCGGAATCACCATAAAAAGCCAGGCTGTAACAATTCCTTACCACGCAAAGGACGGAAATGACTACGAGCTGAATTTCGTTGACACTCCGGGACACGTTGATTTTTCATACGAAGTTTCAAGGGCAATCGCTTCCTGCGAAGGGGCTCTGCTTCTTATTGACGCAAGCCAGGGTGTTGAAAGCCAGACTGTTTCAAATATGTATATGGCGCTCGAGCATGACCTTGCGATTGTTCCGGTTATAAATAAAATCGATCTTCCTAGCGCGGATATTCCGGCCTGCCGCGACCAGATTTCCAAGGAGCTTGGGCTTGACGACAGCCAGACGCAGCTTGTTTCAGCAAAAACCGGCGAAGGCGTTGACGAGCTTCTTGAGGCGATTGTAAATTATTTTCCTGCTCCGGAAGGCAATCCGGCCGCGCCGCTTCAGGCTTTGATTTTTGACTGTCATTACGATGTTTACCGCGGAGTTGTTGTTCATGTGCGCGTAAAGGAAGGCACTTTGAAAACAGGCGATGTAATCAAAATGATGAACACAGGGCTTGAGTACAAAGTAGAACAGTGCGGTGTTTTCAAGGTTGATTACGAGGAAACAGGAAAACTTGAAGCCGGCGATGTTGGCTATATAATTTCCGGAATAAAAACAGTTTCGGACATCAGTGTTGGCGATACGATTACAGGCTCGGCAAACCCGGCCGCGGCTCCGCTTTCCGGATTCAAGGAAGTAAAGCCGGTTGTGTATTCTTCAATTTATCCGATGGATTCAAATGACTACGAGGAGCTGAAAAGCAGCATTGAAAAGCTTAAGCTGAACGACGCGAGCCTTGTCTATGAAAAAGATAATTCAATTGCGCTTGGAAACGGCTTCCGCTGCGGATTTCTGGGGCTTCTTCACCTTGAAATCATCCAGGAGCGCCTTGAACGCGACTACGACCAGGCAATAATTTTTACTGCGCCTTCAGTCCGCTACAAGATCAAGCTTACAAACGGCGAGGAAATGTTTGTTGACAATCCTAGCGAATATCCGCAGGGCAGAATTCAGTCCGCGGAAGAGCCGTACATCAAGGCAAGCATTATAACTCCAGCCACATATCTTGGCTCGCTGATGGAACTTTGCAAAATGAAACGCGGCGAACAGACAAATATGCAGTATCTTGATGAAAAGCGCGTTGAGCTGACCTACGAAATGCCGCTTTCCGAAGTTCTTTTTGATTTTTATGACAAGCTGAAAAGTTTCAGCCGCGGTTACGCTTCTTTTGACTACGAAGTTATTGGCTACCGCCCGACGGAGCTTGCAAAAGTTGATATGCTTTTGAATTCAAAGCCGGTTGACGCGCTTTCATTCCTTTGCTATAAACCGAGCGCGGCTGAGCGCGCCAGAAAAGTCTGCGAGCGTCTGAAAAACGAAATAAGCCATCAGCAGTTCAAGGTTGCAATCCAGGGCGCAATCGGCGGACAGATTATTGCCCGCGAAACTGTCAGCGCGTACAGAAAAGACGTTCTTGCAAAATGTTATGGCGGCGACATTACCAGAAAACGAAAGCTTCTTGAAAAACAGAAGGAAGGAAAGAAGCGCATGAAAATGTTCGGCGATGTTGAGCTTCCGCAGAGCGCGTTCCTTGCGGTTCTTAAGGAATCTGAGGATCAATGATTTTAAGAAAATAGTCGATTTCGATTCTTATGCGGTTCAAAAAACTCTGGGAAAAATCCATGTTGTGGCTGTCCGGAAAATGAATGTAAAGATATTCGCGGTCTTTCAGAAGATTCTTGATTTTTTCTTTCCGTTCGTTTTCTGAAAGCCCGGTTTTTCCTGTGAAAATTGCTTTGAGTTCGTTCAGGGCGTATTTTTCCGCCGCAAGCCAGTTTTTTATCTTTAAACTGATTTCCTTGTCTTCGTTCTGTAGAAGAAATTTTTCAGTTTCATTTTCGTTTTCCGGTGAATCTTCGGAATTTTGCTCCGGGAATTTTTGCGGAAGTCCCAAATTTATTCCGCTTTTTCCTGCATCGAACAAATTTTTAGTTCCGCTGAATTTGTATTCAAACAGTTTTGCGTAGCTTGAAAGAGCCGTTGTTGTTACCGCGGTTTTTCCGTCTTTTCCGCGGATTTTTGAGCTGTCGTTTCCGAACGAGGCGGAAAAATTTTCAAAGCTGCATATTTTTGTTGAGGAGGCGCGTCTTGCCGTGTCGTGGAATGAGTTTGCGGCGTGGGTTTTTCCAATTGAATAAGAAAAGTCCAGCCCCGTGACAAAAACAGGAATTTTCTGGCTTTCACGTATGCTCAGTGCGATTTGAGTTGCGCTCAGCCCGACTGAGCCAAGCGGTTCCTGGATAAATTTTAATATTCCGCTTTTTTTTAGGTTCTCTAAAAATCCGGTTTTTGCAAAAAGCGGCGTGTAAAAGATTGTTTTTTCCGGGGAAATCCGCGCCACGGAATTTGCCGCTGTTGAACTTGCAAAAAGATAGCTGAAATTTTTGCAGCCGGTGAAAGCTTTTGCGATTATAGCCTGGGTTTCCTCGCATACGGCGGCATCCGGGCAGATTTTAAGCGCTTTCAGTGTTTTTAGCGCGGCGTCAACAGCGATTATAAAAAAATCACCGCGCTTTCCGCTCCTTTTGATTTCTTTTAAAGTTTCAGCCGCGCTTTCGCCTGCGCCCGCAACAATTATCGGTTTCCGGACTTTTATTTTTTCAACGCTCCGCGGCATCAGGCGAAGATTTTTCAGCAGGTTAGCGCAGTATTTTCTTCCGAATTTTACAAGAGTTATGTGGTTTTTCCAGAACTGGCTTAATGAATTCCGGCAGGCTTCAAAAACCTGGATGTATAAATTTGAATTCAGTGAAAAACCGCCTGAAAATTCAACATATACAACGCGGCGGAATTTTCCGTTCTGGCACAGTTCTTCAATTTTTTTTGGAAGAGCGAAAATTTCATCCAGCGGAATCAGGCTGTAGACAAAATTTTTTCTGCACCCAAGATTTTTTGTTTCTGCGTCTGCAATTTTAAAAAGCTCCGCATCCGCTTCAATTCCAAGCAAAAGGCAGTTCTGGGGAAGTTTTTCTGCAAGCGCTTCAAGTCCGTACTTTAAAACCGGCGAAAAGCATAAAAAAATCGTTCCGGGAAGAATTTCCATTTTTTCAACAATGGAAAGAATATTCCGCTCCGGATTGTATTTTGAGTAAAGAAAATGGTTTTTGTAACTAACAGAAAAGCCCCGCTCAGTTTTTACCAGGCAGGGCTTTGTTTCCGATTCTACAGGCAAGAAAACTCCGCTAGTTGTTTGTCATAATGTGGTTGTAGAATACGTTCTGAACGTTGTTCACAAGTTTAGGGCTTGAAAGCAACGCTGTCTGCGCTGATGCAACGTCAAAGTTTGTAAGCTCGTCGTTCAGGGCTTCGGCAGGAATCGGGTCCTGCGCCGGAATATTGCTTTTTACAAGCTGAAGAACAAGAACGTTGTTTCCGTTTGTAATCGGCTCTGAAATTTCTTCATTTTTAAGAGCGAATACTGAATCAAGGAAATTTTTGTTTGAATCCGCGCCGGAAAGTCCGTCAATAGCTGTGTCAAGCTTAGGCAAAACTGAAAGGTTTCCGTAGTTCAGCGCGAATGCCGGAACAGAAACTCTTTTCGCATTGTACTGGTTTGCAGCCGCGTTGAATCCGCGTGATTTCACCGCAGAAGAGAATGCTTTTGCAGTTTCCTTGTAGTAATCTTCAATGTGGCTGAATTCGTTCGCTGTAAGATAATTGTAAACCGTTCTGATTGTTTCGCTGTCAGAGAAGTCCGGCTCGGCTTTTGCGCTGTCCGCCTTGAAAATTGAATATCCAACAGAAGTCTGGAGCGGCTCGCTTACTGCGCCTTCTGCAAGCGCGGCAAGTTTTTCCATGTCTTCAGGCTGCTTCAGGAATTTTTCAATCTGATAGTGATATTTGCTGTTGATTTTTCCGCTGTTGTTTGAATAAATTTTCTGCGATTCGTTCACAGCGTCTTCAAATGTGATTGCGTTTTCATTTATTCTTTTCAGGATTGAAGCGGCTTTTGCCTTGTCAGAAACTGTGATTACAGAAAAATCGTATTTCACGAATTTCTGGGAATTTGCTTTTCCGTATGCAGCTTTTTCTGTGTCCGGATATTCAGACATATTGAAAACCGCCATGTTGAATGAACGCTGGCTGTTTCCCATTTCCTGAATGAATTTTGCTTCCGCGCCGGAAGTTTTCAGTCCGTAGAGAGTTCCGTCTC
Source organism: uncultured Treponema sp. (assembly GCA_934718065.1). Classification (GTDB taxonomy): domain Bacteria; phylum Spirochaetota; class Spirochaetia; order Treponematales; family Treponemataceae; genus Treponema_D. The sequence goes on along the minus strand of CAKUZR010000002.1, from coordinate 187,904 downwards.
CAAGAGCTGTCTGTCCGCCGAAAGAATCTTCAGCGTAGCGGCCGGTTGTAAGCGTAGAGGCAAGCTGCTTTCGCAATGCGGCAAGGTTGTCAGGATTGTTTGTCAAGTAAATATTGTAGTTTTTCTGCGAGAAATTTCCCTTTTCGTCAGTGAAGTACGGCTTTACAGCGCGGTTTACGGCTGTTTCAGGAACTTTGTAGCCAGCCTTTGCAACGGCTTTTTTGTATGCGAGTTCTGTTACAGTTGCGTTGAATGCGTAGTTAAATAGATAGAACTGCATTGAATCTTTTATTTCAATTCCCTGGTTCTTGTAGTATTCAGCGTAGCGTGCAACATAATTGAAAAAATCTGTATCTTGCTCGTATCTGATTTCGGTTCCATCATATTTTCCAAAAGCAGGAAGTCTTTTTCCGGTTTTTCCGCCCTGGAAAATAGGAACAAGAACAAAGATAAAAGCTGCAATCAACAAAATGATGAGAGAGCCGATTGTGTAAACACTTCTTTTCATTTTAAAATCCTTAAACTGATTTGAGAATAAATATATAGTAGAAAACATTTTAACACGCTAGGCTTATACTGTCAATTTGACATTTCGACTGATTTGCGCGGAGAGTTTTGTTCGTTCTGCAAAAGTGTTCCGCCTGCGTTTTTTCAGTTTTTTTTCAATTGTAATTTATGTGCCAATTTTATAGAATGAAGAATAGATTTTTTATCAAGGAATGGTGTTTTTATGCTTACATTAAAATTTGGCGGTACTTCAATGGGCAATGCCCGCCGTATTCTTTCTTCTGCTGAAATTATAATTGGACGCGCTGAAGAAGACAGGCTCAGCGTTGTTGTTTCTGCAGTTGCTGGAGTTTCTAACAGCCTTCAGGCTGCGGTTGATTCAAGTGTATCTGGCACCACAGGCACTTTTGTGTCTGACCTTAAGAAAACTCATGAAGAAATTTGTCTTGAAATTCAGTCTAAGTGCGAAGGATTTGATGCTGAAAAAGTTATGCAGAGCCTTGAGCCGCGCTTCGAGGAGCTTGAAAAACTTCTTGCCGGCGTAGCGTCTTTTGGTGAATGCCCTGACACGGTTTACTGCCGCATCATGGGAATGGGCGAGCTTCTTTCCGCACCGATTATGGAAGCGGTTCTACGCGCAAAAAAGCAGAGCGTTATTTTCCTTGACTCGCGGAAATTTATTTATACAACAGGAAACCAGAATGAAGGCGAGGCTGACTACGCGAAAACTGCGGAGGCTTGTCTTCCATACCGTGACGGCGAAAACAAAAGCCAGACACGGATTCTGCTTTTTCCGGGTTTTGTATGCTCGTGGACAAAAGGAACTGGCTCAAAAACTGTGATGGGGCTTCTTGGCAGAAACGGCTCTGATTTTTCTGCGGCGATTCTTGGCGCTTCGCTTGGAGTTAAGCGCGTTGAATTCTGGACTGATGTTGACGGCGTTTTCACAGCGGATCCGCGCGTTGTTCACGATGCAATTCTTGTTGATGATATGACTTACGAGGAGGCGATGGAGCTTTCATTCTTCGGCTCGAAAGTTCTTCACCCGAAAACACTTGCTCCTCTTCAGGCAAAAGGAATCGAGGCGTGGAGCTTGAACAGTCTGAATCCTGCTGCCCGTGGAACACGGATTGGAAAAGGTCCTTTTGAAAGCAGGACAAAATCTTCAATCTGCGGAATTTCCGCGCTGAAAAAAGTTTCAATGATTTCTGTCAGCGGAGCTGGAATGCGCGGCCGTTCAGGAATGGCTGGACGTGTTTTCAACACAGTTTCTGCGGCTGGAATTTCAGTTCTTCTTATCACGCAGTCTTCTTCTGAATACACAATTTCTTTCTGCGTGCGCGATTCCGAGGCTGACACAGTACGCGACGCGATTTCCAAGGAATTCGAGCTTGAAATCCGCGAAAAAATAATCGACGAGATTGGCGTGAAAACTGAATGCGCGATTGTTTCCGTTGTTGGCGACGGAATGATTAGAAACCGCGGAGTCGCTTCAAATTTCACAAATGCGCTTGCTTCCCAGGACATAAACATCAAGGCTTTGGCGCAAGGTTCTTCAGAACGCTGCATTTCGGCGGTAATAAACGGAAAATTTGCGGACAAGGCTGTGAAGGCGGTGCATCAGTTCTTCTTCAACACTTGCCAGACGATTGAAGTTTTTGCTTTTGGCGCAGGAACTATCGGCGGCACAATGATTGACCAGATTTATCAGCAGCACGAAAAGCTTTTGAAGCAGAAAATTGATATTAAAGTCATTGCGATTACAACAATCGACGGAATGAATCTTAACGAGAACGGACTTGATCTTTCAGACTGGCGCAAGGATATGAAGACGCCTATGTATAAATTCGGCCCTTCAAACGTTGACGACATTATAAAATTTGTCAAGGAGACAAAGCCGCTGAATCCAGTTTTTGTTGACTGCACAGCTTCATACGACTTGCCGGAGCGTTACCTAGACATTCTTGACGCGGGAATGTCTATCGCCACACCGAACAAGCGCGCGAACTCAATGAGCATGCAGTTTTACAAGGATCTGCGAAAAATCGCGAACAAACGTCACCGCCGCTTCCTGTATGAAACGAATGTCGGCGCGGGACTTCCTATTATTGACACTTTGCAGAATCTTTATAAATCCGGCGACAAGCTTGAAAGCTTCAACGGAATTATGTCCGGCTCGCTTTCTTATATTTTCGGAAAACTTGACGAAGGTGTTCCGTTCAGCAAGGCCGTCCTGGAAGCCAAGGAGCTCCGCTACACTGAGCCTGATCCGCGTGATGACCTGAACGGAATGGACGTTGCCCGCAAAGGACTTATTATTGCCCGTGAATCTGGCTACGAAATTGAGCTTGAAGACATTACAATGTACAAAGTTTTCCCGGATTCATTTGATCCTTCAGGAACAGTTGATGAATTCCTGAAAAAACTCCCGGAAGTCGATGAGTATTTTGCAAATAAAATCGCCGCCCTTAAAAAAGAAAATAAAGTTCTAAGAATGGGCGCGACAATCAAAGACGGAAAAGTTTCTGTTGGAATGATGGAGGTCGGTCCTGAAAATCCGTTGTACAGCGTAAAGGGCGGTGAAAACGCATTTGTTTTCTATACAGAGCGATACAAGCCGATTCCGCTTACAGTTCGCGGTTATGGCGCCGGCGCGGGAGTTACTGCCGCTGGTGTCTTTGGAGACATAATGAGGACTGTTTCTTTCAATCTTTCTAGCGAAGACTAAATTTCTTGTTCGAGGCTTGCTGTGGTTATTGTTCTGAAGCATGATATTTCAGATGAAGATAAAAATCGCATAAAACTGTTTCTGCGTGCGAAGGATTTTAAAATCAATGAAGTTGAGGGCGATGAGCAGTCAATCATAGCGGCGGTGGGGCAGCTTATGGTTGCTCCGGAGGACGTGCGGCTTCTGCCTGGCGTTGAAAAAGTTATTCCGATTTCAAAGCCGTATAAAATGGCGAGCCGTGAATTTAAGCCTGAAAACACAATTGTTGAGCTGAAAAACCGGTTCGGCCAGAAAATCCGGATTGGCGGGCAGAGAATTGCGGCGGTCGCGGGACCTTCAATGGTTGAATCCAGGGAACGGATGTTTGAAATCGCAAAATCCGTTCAGGAAAGCGGCGCCTGCGTTTTAAAGGGCGGAACTTTCAAGCCGCGGACAAGTCCATACGCATTCCAGGGACTCGGCGAGGAGGGCGTCCAGATTTTAAAGGCCGCCGGCGACAAATTCGGGCTTCCTGTGGTTTCTGAAATTTTGTCTTCCGAACATATAAAAATCATGAAAAACCACGGAGTCGACTGCCTTTTGATTGGCTCTGTGAATATGCGGAACTACGATTTGCTGAAATCCGCCGGAAAATCAAGGCTTCCTGTTATTCTGGAGCGCGGAATCTGCGCGACTTTGGAAGAGCTTCTTATGTCCGCGGAATATCTTCTTTCTGAAGGCTCTCCGGACGTTATCCTGTGTGAAAGAGGAATCCGGACTTATGAAAAGGCGACCAGAAACACGCTTGACCTTTCTGCCGTTCCTGTTTTGCGGGAAATGACGCATCTTCCGATTATTGTTGATCCGGCGAACGCAGTCGGGCTTTGCGACAAAATTTCTCCGATGGCGCTTGCGGCGATTGCTTCCGGCGCGGACGGAATAAGCGTTGAAGTCCACGACGAGCCGGAAAAAGCGTTCAGCGACGGCCAGCAGGCTTTGCTTCCTTCAATGTTTGACAAGCTGATGCACGATATTGAGGCGTTCGCTCCTGTTGTTGAAAAATCTGTGGTTCGCATACGCGGAGAAATTTCTTCACCGCAACCCCAAAATCCATCTGAAAAAAACGAAAAACCAGTTTGCGCATACAACGGAATCCGCGGAACTTACGCTGAGCAGGCTGTGAACCGCTATTTTGACGGCGCAATCGAGGCGAAACCGTTTCCTTCGTTCCGGGAAGTTTTCAAGGCTGTTGTGAACGGCCAGGCTGATTACGGAATGATTCCGATTGAAAATTCCCTTGCAGGCTCAGTTTATGACAATTACGACAATCTTGTGGCTTTCGAGGATGTTTCTATAGTCGGCGCGCTGCATCTGCGTATTCAGCATGCGCTTTTGGCTCGGAAAGGCACAAATTTCGATTCAATAAAAAGAATTTACTCACATCCGCAGGGGCTTGCCCAGTGTTCAAATTTGATAGAAAGCAGAAAATGGGAAAAAATCTCGGTTTCTTCAACTGCGAACGCCGCGAAAATGGTTTCAGAGTCGGATTCTGATGACTGCGCGGCTATAGCAAGTTCTGTTACGGCGAAATATTACAACCTGGAAATTCTTCAGGAAGATATTCAGAACGATCCGCGCGACTACACAAGATTTGTTGTGATTGCGGCGAACCATATTGAGAAAAAAATCAAGGCGGCCGGAAAATTCCCGAACACAGCTTCGTTTATTTTTTGTATTCCAAATGTGGCCGGAGCGTTGTACAATGTTCTGGGCGTTTTTCAAAAGCATAAGCTGAGCCTTTCAAGGCTTGAAAGCCGTCCTATTTCAGGTCAGCCGTGGCATTACTGGTTCTACACTGATGTTGAAATAAAAGAGGAAATTTTGCAGAATAAAAAATATATTGAAAATTTCATCGGCGAACTGAAAAAATCTGCTGAAGAAGTTCGCCTTCTGGGTGTTTATTCGGAAGCGGGAAGCAGCATATAAAAATTGTTCAGGTAAAAGGAGACAAAAATGGAAAAATTCGTGTTGAGTGTTCTTGTGGAAAACCATGCTGGAGTTTTGAGCCGTGTTTCAGGATTGTTCAGCCGCCGCGGCTACAATATTGATTCTTTGACGGTTTGCGAAACAGGAAATCCAGGCCAGTCTCGGATGACAATTGTAGTGAACGGCGATTCGTATATTCTTGAGCAGATTGAAAAGCAGCTTTCAAAACTTGTGGAAGTCATTTCAATAAAAAAATGTGAAAAAAGCAAGACAACCCAGCGTGAAATGGCTCTGATAAAAGTCAAGGCTCCAGGGGCGGCGCGCGCTATTATCATCGGAACTTGCGAAATTTACCGCGCCCATATTATTGATGTCGCGCCGGAAAGCGTGATTGTTGAAGCCACAGGAAGCGAGGAAAAAATTGAAAGCCTCATAAAGCTTCTGCAGCCGTTCGGAATCCTTGAGTATGTAAAAACCGGTCTTACGGCGATGGACCGCGGCGAAGAAATCATGCGCTAGGGCTGCCGCAACGGCACCATTGGGAATTCCACAGCTCAGTTTGAATTCCCGATTTTTTTTCTTCCGCAAGCTGGAAAATTTTTATTTCCTTGAAGAAATTTTTTTCTGAACTGAATAAAATTCGGTTTTCCGGATTTTCTTTGCAGGTTCCCAGAAGAAGTTTTCCGGCCGATTCAAAACCGTCGGTCATTTTTATTTTTACAGCGCAAAAAATTTCGTTTTCAGAAAGCGCGGCGTTTTCAACCCGGATTTTTTCAAAGGATTTTTTCAGCTGTAGGACAGTTTTCTGTTCAAAATATGCGTCATTCAGTTCAACAAGAAGCGGAAAAAATGGAAACGCGACATTTGTTTCTTCCGGGGAATTCAGCAGGCGCAGAATTCTTTTCTGCTCGCGGATGAACAAAATTTCATCATCTTTGTGAAGTCGGATAACCTTTGGCATAGATAAAATATAGTATTTTTGAAAAAAAAATTGTAGTATCTAAGCATGAAAATAAAATTTGAACGCAGGCAGAAGATTATTGCCGGATGTATTTTTTTGTTCATTCTTTTTGATGTGGCGGTTTTGGCTTTTAGATGCGCGGCAAATTTGTATTCAAAATCAAGGCTTTCTTTTGAAGGAACTTCGGTTTCCGCGGAAAAAATGCGGGCTTTGAACAAAAATGCCGCCCGGGGAAAAATTTCCAAGCCAGGCTACGCATATTACAAATTCTCTTCCGAGGAACAGGAGCTTTTCCGCAAATGTTACAGAAAATTCGGCTCCGCTGGAGTTTCTGTACGCATCGGCGTAAAAAATTTGAAAGGCTCAAAGCATAATCTTGCAATGGAAAAAGAGAAGCTCTTCTACTTTGGATATTTGAGGCAAAATGATTTTACCGAAAAGGGAAAATTCAATCCTTCCGATAAACGGATTTTTTCCGGCTGCGACCTAAGGAATTTTATAGCGGACGGAAAAGGTTTTTCTTATTTTGACAACGGATTTGCAATTGAAAAAAATCTGAAGGATGATGAAATTCCATGCGGTTTTGTGATTTATTCTGAATATCCGGTGAAAATCGTTGATTTTCTGGTTGAAAGGGCGAAAGTCGGCTTTGACTGCTCGAAGGAAATTCCGTTTTATGGAGTTTCTAGCAACGGCGGAAGTTTTTCAAAAAGTCAGGGCGGATATGATTTTTCCGGATGCACGCAGGTTTTTCCTGTTGAAAACACGCGCTATTCAATCATGCCGAAAATTGAAATCGGATTTTTTGATTCTACGGACCAGTCTGAAAAAAAATCCGGCAGCATAAAAATGAATGCGGGCGGAGATTTGCTTGAAATCCGGATTTCTCCTGAAAATGCGGAGAATATTATTCAGGCTTCAACGTTGACAGCTCCGTTCAGCTATTATGAAATCACGGAAAATTCCGCGCTTGTTTCAAAACTTCTGATGACAACAAATGACTCCGCGCTGATTCCTTCCGAGCCGGAAAAAGTTCTTGTTCCGCTGAAAACTGATCTGGGGCTTGTGCTTTCAAGCAGAAATTCAACCTGGCGAACAAAGGACTACGAGCTTTACGAATGGAATATTTTTCCGGGAATACTTTTTTTCGACACTTTGAATTATTCGGTTCAGGACCAGTTTTTCAGGCGGCTTGCTTATTTTGTTGAAAAAGCTGGTTTCCGCGGCAGGCTGCTTTCCGACGCGGAGCTTGGCGATATGCACGGCTACAATGCGCATGACTACAGCGCGGAAAGCCTGGCTTCGTTTTTTTCAGCGTGCGAACGGCAGAATTTTAAAATTTCCCGGAAAGAGCAGATTCTGAAGGAAATTCTTGTGAAAAACGGCGTTATTGTTCCGGATTCAAATGGTTACAAAGCCGGAAAAGGGGCGGTTGTTTCAATTTCCAGGGAATCTCCGGCTTACTTGCGGCGCTCGCTCACGGCTCATGAGGCTTGGCACGGAATATATTTCACTGACCAGAATTTCAGGAACGCTGTTGCGGCCGTTTATTACACTGTTGATGAGAACACAATTTCGTTTATGAAAGGCTTCTGGGCAAGCCAGAAAGGGCTCGGCTACGACCAGAACGACGAATATCTTATGCAGAATGAATTTATGGCTTATCTTATGCAGCAGCCGCTCGGCTCGGTTTCCGGATATTTTATTCACGTTGCAAACCGCGGCTCTGTTCTTGCCTACCAGAAGGAGCTTTGCGACTGGGTGAAAAATACAGACGCCCGGACTTTTGAGGACGCCTGCCGTGTTCTTGATTCTTATGCCCAGGATAACTGGGGGCTTGCAAGCGGCCGCGTGGCTCTGATTACAAGAAACTGATTTCCGGCATTCTGGTGCTCCAGCGGCTGGTTCAGTGTTCCAGCAGGTGATTTCAGTTTCAGTTCAAGTCCGAGTTGAATTCCTGTTCCGCGCCGATTGTTGTGGGCGGGCCGTGCCCTGGAAGAAGAATTGTGTTTTCCTGCTGGGAAAGAATTTTTTCCTCAACGTTTCTTCTTAGAAGGTGCTTTGAATAGCTTGAGTTTGTTCTTCCGAGCTTTCCGGCAAAAATTGTGTCGCCTGTAAAAATCGCGTTTCCAATCTGGTAAACCATTGAGTCGGAGGAATGTCCCGGAATGTTCATGTAGCGTACCAAAAGCCCCGCGATATGCAAAGTTCCGTCGCCGGTTATTACGTAGGTTTTGTCGCCGTTAAGCTCAAGGTCCGCGCCGTAGATTTTTGGCGTGTAGATTTTCAGGAGCGTTTTCAGTCCCTGCACGTGGCTCGCATGGTTGTGCGTTATTAAAACCGCCGCCAGCTTCAGGTTGTTGTCCTCAATTCTTTTTATGATTTCCTCGGTCAGTTTTCCCGGATCAACAAGAATCGCCTCGTTTATTTTTTCGTTTGCAATTATGTAAGTGTTGGAAAATCCGCCGGTATTCAGGTGAAAATAAATTTTCATAGCACATCTCCGAGCGCTGATTTTTCTCCGGAATTCGCGATGTCCTTGGAAAGCTCGCTGCCGTTCTGGTCAAAAACCGCTTCCCTTGTGTTTGACATTTTGAATGAAACATTTTCCTGCTTTATTCCGTGGAACAGAACTTTCTTCAGGTTGCAGTTTCGGAACGAAATGTTCACAAGCGTTGAATTTATAAATCGTGAATTGTACAAGTCTGAATCGTCGAATGAAGACTGAACTGCGTTGATTCCGTTGTAGTTGTTCTGAAGAAGCTCGCTCGCCGTGAAAAGCGTCCTTGAAAAAGTGCATCCTGAAAAAGAAGTGAAATGTATGTTGCTTTCAATAATATTGCAGTCGGTGAAAACCGCGAAGTCGAAAATGCTCATCCGGCTTCTGAGTCCTTTTGAATGGACATTTGTGAAAGTGCAGCGCTGGAAATTGCATCCGTAAAATCTTTTCCCTGAAAAATCAATGTTTGAAAAAGTCAGCCCGTTCGCGCAAAGCCCGACAATTTTTTCATGCGTGTTTATATAATTTATAATATCCTGGTGAAGCTTTCCAGGATTCGGAGAATGGTCGATGCAGTAATTTTTTTCTTCCGTAATATCGCCGTTTTCATTTATTGTTGAAACTGCGATATTGTGGCACGCCCTTACAAGGCATTTGTTCAATGAAAACATAAAAAAATGTTAAACCATTGCGATTGTTTAGTCAAACCTTTATTATTCTTCTTATGAGCGTGAATTTTGCATTTCTTGATTCCGGAACAGGCGGCCTGCCTTATTTAAAATATTTGAAGGCTGAAAAGCCTGACGCGGCCTGCGTTTACGTTGGCGACACAAAAAATTTCCCTTACGGTGAAAAATCCAGGGAAGAAATAATTGAAAAATCATGCGGCTGCGTTGAAAAAATAATTGAAAAATGGAATCCGGATGCAGTTGTTGTTGCGTGCAACACAATTTCCGTTTCCGCGCTTGAAGAATTAAGAAGAAGATTCAAGGAAATTCCGTTCATTGGAACTGTTCCCGCAATCAAGCCTGCCGCAAAACTTACAAAAACAGGAAAAATCGGGCTTCTGGCCACAAATGCTACAGTTTCCCATCCTTACACAAAAAAACTGATTTCAGATTTTGCCGCCGGATGCGAAGTTTTTTCCCTTGCCGCGCCTGAGCTGATAAGCTTCATCGAGCATAAATATTATTATTCAACCCACGAGGAGCGTCTTGCCGCCGCAAAACCTTCCTGCGATTTTTTCCGCAGAAACGGCTGCGATGTGATTGTCCTTGCCTGCACGCATTTTTTGAATATGACGGAAGAAATAAAAGAGGCGGCCGGCCCTGAAATTCAAGTTGTTGACAGCCGCGACGGCGTTACCCGCCATGCTTTTGATGTTGTTCCGGCTGAAAAAATTTCTCCGCTGAACAAATTCTGCTCCGAGCTTTATGTCACAGGATTCACGGAAAGCAACGACAGCCAGCGTTATATTTCTTTCTGCCGCCAGAACGGAATTAAATTCGGCGGGCTTTTGGGCTGAAATTCGGGCGGAAAAATTCTTTCCAAATCATTAAAAACTCCGCAAAAATATCGCATAAATTCTTTGAATTCTGTATAATTTCAGTGTTATGGCTAAAATTCAGATGAAAAATGCTATCGCAGAGCTCGATGGCGACGAAATGACACGTGTTTTGTGGAAGGTTATAAAGGACGAGCTTCTTTTGCCTTATATCGATTTGAAAACTGAATACTTTGATCTTGGCCTTAAAAGCCGTGATGATTCAGACGACAAAATAACTTACGAAGCGGCGGATGCGATAAAGCGGCTTGGCGTAGGCGTAAAATGCGCCACAATCACTTCAAATGCCGCAAGAATGGAAGAGTACAAGCTGAAAAAACTTACTCCTTCGCCTAACGGAATTTTGCGCGGCGAGCTTGACGGAACAATTTTCCGCGCTCCGATTTTTGTAAAAAATATCGCCTGCAATGTAAAATCATGGGAAAAACCGATTGTCCTTGGCCGCCACGGCTACGGCGATGTTTATAAAAACTGCGAGATAAAAACTCCTTGCGCCGGAACTGCGGAGCTTGTTTTCCACGGCGAGGACGGAACTGAAATAAAAAAGACAATCCAGGTTATGAAAGGTCCTGGAATAATCCAGGGAATCCACAATCTTGACAAGTCAATTGAAAGTTTCGCGCGCTGCTGTTTCAATTACGGGCTTGACCAGAAAATCAGCGTCTGGCTTGGCACAAAAGACACAATTTCTAAAATATACGACGGAAATTTCAAGGCGATTTTCCAGAAAATTTACGACGAGGAATTCAAGGAAAAATTTGAAAAAGCCGGAATTGAATATTTCTACACGTTGATTGACGATGCTGTTGCCCGTGTCATGAAGTCAAAAGGCGGATTCCTGTGGGCATGCAAGAATTATGACGGCGATGTTATGAGCGATATGATTGCCTCTGCTTGCGGAAGCCTCGCGATGATGACAAGCGTTCTTGTTTCGCCGAACGGACAGTTTGAGTACGAGGCGAGCCACGGAACTGTTCAGAAGCATTATTACCGCTACCTTAAAGGTGAAAAAACTTCCACAAATCCGGTTGCTACAATCTTTGCATGGACTGGCGCGCTGAAAAAACGCGGCGAGCTTGACGGCACAAAAGATTTGGTTGATTTCGCTGAAAAACTTGAAAAGGCGACACTTTCCACAATTGAAGATGGACTTATGACAGGCGACCTTGCGTCTCTTGCAAATCCACCGGCAAAAAAAGTGCTCGACAGCTGGCAGTTTATAGAAGAAATAAAGAGCAGGCTGTAGATTATATTTTCAACATAAAAAAAGCCGCGGAATAAACTTTTTCCGCGGCTTTTTTGAATTTTTAGAAATTTATAAGTCTTAGAATTTTTCCCTTGAAAATAATAAGAATCAAATCAAGGAACCAGATGATGTTCCAGCCCAGGAAAAGACGCAGCAGTCCCGCTACATATTTTTTCTCCTGGAAACGTGTTACAATACCGCAGATCAATGAAGTTGGCGGAATAATTGCAAGAATTATGCTGATAAATCTTCCTGCTCCGAAATAATCCTTTCCTTTTTTTGCCATTTTTTTGCTCCTAAAACTATTTTTTTTTAATTTTCCGCCAGATATTGCGTTTTGTCAAATATTTTAAATTGCCCTAAGATCGAGTTTTTTTGTAAATTCTGAAAAGAGCGCTTCCGGCATATTTCCAGTTTGCTCAGATGGAATTTGCCGCTTTCTGTTTACAAAAAAAAACACAATTACTAAAATACATCTATTATGATAAAAAGAAACACTGGATTTAAAAATTTAACTGCGGGATATTTGTTCCCGGAAGTTGCCCGCCGACGCCGCGAGTATCAGGAAAAAAATAAAGATGCCAAGATTATCAGTCTTAGCATTGGAAACACAACGGAACCTCTTCCGGAATTCATTGCAAAAGCGATGGCCGACTATTCAATGGCGCTCGCCACTGCTGAAGGATATTCCGGCTATGGAGATGAGCAGGGAAATTCTGCGTTGCGCGCTAAAATCGCCGAGGTTTGGTACAAAGGCTTGGCAACCGCGGATGAAGTTTTTATTTCAGACGGCGCAAAATGCGATATTGCCAGAATTCAGACTTTGTTCGGCTCAAAAGTGAAGGTTGCTGTTCAGGATCCTTCTTATCCGGTTTATGTTGACGGCTCAGTGATTATCGGGGCTGCCGGAAAAAATTCAGGAAAAGGCTACAAAGGCGTTACATATATGCCGTGCGTTCCGGAAAACAATTTTTTCCCGGATCTTTCAAAAATCAAGAAGAACAGTCTGATTTATTTCTGCTCGCCGAACAACCCGACCGGCGCATGCGCTACAAAAGAAGATTTGAAGAAACTCGTTGATTTTGCAAATTCAAACGGCTGTATTATTATTTACGACGCTGCATACCGTGAATTCATCCGCGACGAAAATCTTCCTAAGACAATTTTTGAAATTGAAGGAAGCCGAACCTGCTCAATCGAAATCAATTCTTTCTCAAAGCCAGCCGGATTCACAGGTGTTCGCCTTGGCTGGTCGATTGTTCCAAACGACTTGAAATTCGCGGACGGAACTAGCGTGAACAAGGACTGGAACCGCGTGATGACAACTCTTTTCAACGGAGCTTCAAATGTTGCCCAGGCCGGCGGTCTTGCTTGTCTTGAGCCTGAAGGAATCCAGGCGATGAAAGACGTTATCGACTACTATCTTGTGAACGCAAAAAAAATTGAAGAAACTTTGAAAGGTGAAAATTTCAGGAAAATCGGCGTTGAAATTTATTCAACAGGAAACAGTCCGTATGTCTGGGCGAAATTCCCTGGAAAAAAGAGCTGGGACGTTTTCGACACAATTCTTGACAAATGCCACATTGTTACAACTCCGGGCTCGGGATTCGGTCCTAGCGGTGAAAGCTTTATCCGCTTCAGCTCGTTCGGCCATCAGAAAGATGTGAACGAAGCTTGCGAACGTCTTTCAAAACTTGAATTCTAGTTTGACTAGTTTGACTAGAACTGGGTCTTGTAACCGATATTCAGTTTAAGCGCTGAGCCAAAATTGCCGTCTATCATGTCGGTGATTTTGGCTTGAAGCATTCCGTGGATTGTTCCGTTGTAAAAATTTGTGGAAATATACGGAGCTACAAGAACCGTGTAGTCATCCTTGAAAAGCTTGTCAGAATGTTTTATTAAATCCATGAAATTCTTTTCCGGGAACGAAAGCGCGCTGTTTATTCCGAACACAAACATCTTGTTTTTTATATAAAGATTGTCCGTGAAAATATTCATGTTTGCGCCGAATGTGTCGTTTATGAAGATAAAATCATCAACAGTGTCCTGCGGAAGGCTGAAAACTGTAAGATGAAGCTGGAATTTGTCGCTTTTGAATCTTGGCTCAAAAAGAAGATATGCGGCGTCCTCGTTGATTTTAGGGTAGCTGTCATCCTTTGAAAATTCAATGTCGGAAACTCCTGCCTGCATAAAAAGCGAGGTTGTGTAGCTGTTTCCAATCAGCATGTTCATTCCCGCCCGCCAGTAAAGCGTGTCGATTATAACAAAAGCGTTCTGGTTTTCGTTCTTTTTCAAAGGCATTCCGATACCGCCGGAAAAATCAAACGTGAAGAATCTGTATACGCCGGCAAAACGCAGGTCCGAGTTGAAGCAGTAGCTGTCATCCATTTCGTGGTTCACGTAGACATAAATTCCAAACGCAAGCGGCTGCGCGTTGAAATGCACAATGTCCGAGCCGCCTACGCCGAACATCGGGTAAATTACAGAGCCTGAAAGTCCGAGCCAGCCTTCCGTGATTTTTGAGGCTATCGGCTGAATTCCGAACTGCCGCCTTAGAAAAATATCCGAGCCAATCGGCTCATAAGTTCCGCAGAAAAAGCTCAGGTAGTTTGTCGCGTCAAAAAGCTGTCTTCTGAAAATAATTGAAAGCTCATCAATTTTGAATTTTCCTGGAGTTTCGTTGAAAACTGAATTTTCTATCAGGTCGCCCGTTGCAAGCGAAAATTCAGCGTGTGCAAAAATATTTTCTGAAAAGCTGAACTGTCCGGAAAAAAACGATTGAAATTTCAGCTCGGGATCAAAAGAGCTTTTGCTCGATGAGGCGAAGTCTGTCTTGAGCCCTGCATATCCGCTGAAAAAAACTTCCGCAGAAGAAAAAGCCCCAGAAATAAGCAGAAATGCCGCTGCAATTGAAAATTTTATTTTTTTGCTTGCCATAATTTGAACTCCAAAATATTTTTCCTTTCTATTTATCGGCGTATTTCTTCCATAACATTAGAAAAATTTGCGATTTGTTGCCGTTCCTGCCGGTGCTTTATCTCTTGAATTCTTAAAAAAGTGTTATATAATTAAAGGTATGAGCGATTATTTAGATCCCGACAACGAAGAGTTGCTTAAAGATTTTTTTGCTGAAGCTGAACAGCAGGTCGAAACTCTTGAAAGTAATATTTTGGTGATAGAAAGCGATCCTTCAAACCATGAGGCCGTTGATGAAATTTTCCGCGCGGCGCACACTTTGAAGGGCGGTTCTGCTACAGTTGAAATGAACGAACTTTCAGAATTCACTCATAAAGTGGAAGATGTTCTTGATGAAATCCGTTCCGACCGGCTGCAGGTTACCGAAGACATAATAGATATTCTTCTTACATCGATTGATGTTATCAAGGCGATGCTTGAGGCGCGCCAGAACGGCTCTGTCTACCAGGAAGATGTTTCGGAGCTGGTTGAAAAGCTTGAGTCCTACGTGCCGAAAAAAGATTCAAAGAAAAAACATTCTGCGCCGCCTGCCGGGTTCGGCCCTAAGCTTGAAAAAGCCGCTCCTCCTGCGCCCGCCGCGGATTCTTCAGCTCCGGCTGGAAGCGCTGCGAATCCGTTTAATTATCCGCCACTTTCCGAGGAAGAATTCCAGGAACTGAAAAACGCCTGCGAAGGAAACCAGAAAGTCTGGCGTGTCGCTGTAAAATTTGATGAAAATAATCCTATGAATTCAGTCGGCGGAATCCAGGTTTTTGCCGCGCTAAAGGCGCTTGGAAGCGTTCTGAAGACTGTTCCGGATTTTGACGCGCTCTACGAAGATGAATTTTATGAATGTGTCTACTATTATTTGGCTTCAGATTCAACTGCGGACAAAATTGAAGACGTTGCTTTCCTTGGCGATGTTACAGTTGCAACTGATGCCCAGGAAATCACAGGACCGGTAAAAGGAAACGCTGAAAATTCTGCCGCGCCGGAAAATTCTTCGCCTGCCGCAGAAAAAACTCCTGCTGTCCAGGAAAACGTGGCCGCGGATTCTGAAAAATCTGAAAATGCCGCTCCAGTTCAGCCTGAGCCTTCTGAAAAAAAATCTCCGGAAGAAAAAAAACAGCCTGCGCCGGCGGCAAAAACACCTGCGCCTGCAAAAAATTCTTCCGCAAACCAGCAGAATTCTGTTTTGCGCGTAGATTCCAAGCGCGTTGACTATCTTCTGAACCTGGTAAGTGAAATTGTAATCACAAAAGCGTCGTTCAACCAGCTTTCCGCGAATCTTGCGGCCGCGCTCGTGGATTTCCACACAAAGGAAATTCTTCACCGCGAAAAAATGCACCAGTTCCTGGAAATGCTCCCGAATTATCTTGACGATTTGGCGCACGGAAAAACAGTCGCGGAAATTCGTTCTGAAATAACTCGTTCCCTGGGCGGTTTTGCTGACGGCGCGAACGAGGATGATTCAAACTTGAAATCTCTTTCTATAAAACTGCGCTCTTCAACCCAGAATCTGGGCAGAATTGCCGGCGAGCTTCAGGAAGGCGTAATGAAAATACGAATGGTTCAGATCAACCAGATTTTCAGTCGTTTTCCGCGCGTTGTCCGCGATTTGCAGCGCGATTTGAACAAAAAAATAAATCTTGTGATTGAAGGCGAGGACACGGAGCTTGACAAAGCGGTTGTTGAGGATTTGCTTGATCCGATTATGCATTGTGTCCGCAATTCTTGTGACCACGGAATTGAATCTCCGGAGGAACGTCTTGCCGCTGGAAAACCTGAGGCAGGAACAGTTCTTCTTAAGGCTTCAAATGAAGGAAATCTTATAATAATCGATATTGCCGATGACGGTGCAGGAATTGATGCGGAAAAAGTCCGAAAAAAGGCGATTGAAAAAGGAATCATTCATCCGGACAAAGTTCTTTCTGAAAACGAAATCCACCAGCTTATTTTTGAGCCGGGATTTTCAACTGCGGACAAAATCTCAAAAATTTCCGGCCGCGGCGTAGGCCTTGATGTTGTGAAAACAATGATTGACAAGCTGAACGGAACGGTGAACGTAACTTCGGTGAAAGGCAAGGGCACTACATTCAGCATAAGGCTTCCTCTCACGCTCGCGATTATCCAGGGACTTTTGGTTCGCGTTGGAAAAGAAATTTATTCAATTCCGATTGCCTCGGTAATTGAAAGCCAGCGAATTCTTCATTCTGACATAAAAACGATTGACAACTACGAAGTTTTGAACTTAAGAAACGAAGTCATAAGCGTTCTTCGCCTTTCAAGGCTTTTTGGAATAAAGGAAAACGCCGCCGGAGAATACTGCAACATTGTAATTGTAGGCTCAAAGGACAGAAAAGTCGGCGTTATGGTTGATTCGCTGATTGGCGAAGAGGATGTTGTTATAAAGCCGCTGAAAGACCAGTACACAGCTTCTCCGGGAATTGCCGGCGCTTCAATTCTTGGCGACGGTTCTGTTTCCCTTATTATTGACGTAAGCCAGCTTCTTGAGCTGAGCATCAAAATGGATGCCGCAGCCCAGTCAAAAATAACTGGAGCTAAGTGAGGTTTGTATGACGCTTGAATCTATTTTAATTTCTGATGACAATATGAATCTTGCTTCGGCTGTTCAGCAGGAATCGCTGGATGAGCGCAAGGTTCAGGAAATCGTTGACTTCAAGATGGTGACTTTTTCCATTTCTGGAAAGGACTACGCGATTGACATCATGTACGTGAAGGAAATTGCAAAGGCCGGACAGTTCACTTACGTTCCGAATACGCTTCCGTTTGTGGTTGGAGTTTATAATCTCCGCGGCGAAATAATTCCGATTCTTGACCTGCGGATTTTTTTCAATATACGTGACTCCAAAGATGAAGGCTCGAAGCTTCAGAACCTGCTTATTCTTACGGTCAACGAGCAGACTTTCGGCGTTATAGTTGACAAAATCGACAAGGTTGTTGGAATTCAGAAAAGTTCCATTCAGCCTTCGCACCCGCTTTTTGCGGACATAAACATAAAATATATTGCCGGCGTTATTGAAAACAACAAGCATCTTTACATTCTTCTTGATGTTGAGCGGATTTTTTCAAAGTCGAAAGATGAGAACGAGCCGAAATATGAAAGCAAGATGAATGGAGCCCCGGAAAATATCCAGAGCCACCAGGAAATTGAAAAGGCTCCGCAAACATCCGCGGCTCCGGAACAGCCTTCTGCTTCCGCTGAAAAAACTGCGGCTTCCGCGGCTGAAAAAAATCATCCGCAGGAAAAAGTTCTTTCCGCCGCTGAAGGAGATTCAGTTTCCGCTCAGAATTCTGTTTCACCTGAAAAAAACGGGATTTCTGGCTCTGAAAGCGGAAATGCGGAAAACGAACCTGCCGTGCAGAAAAGCGATTTGCCGGATGAAAACTACAAGTTTGTGGTGGAGGGACTCCGTCAGTTTGGAAATTTTTTTGTAACTCCGCTGAATGAAGGCTGGGTAAAAAGCAGATATGAAAAATGGATTCAGGAGCGCGCCGGCTCTTCTGTTCAGATTCAGAACAAAACTGACGCGGCTGAATTTTTGCGCTCATTCTGGTCAACCTGCACGGATTCTTGGTGGACTGGCGAATACGCGGAAAATCTTTTCAATCTTCTGCCTGAAAACAACGCCAAGCAGATTATTGTGTGGAATCCTGGCTGCGGAAAAGGAATGGAAACCTACTGTCTTGCCTGTGTCCTTGCAAAGAAATATCCTTCCGCGAAAGTTAGAATTTACGCGCAGGACATAGATCTTTTGAGCGTGTCAAATGCGCCTATGCTGACTGTTCCGGAGGATTCAAAGCTTGGCTGGCTTTCTCCGTATCTTGTGAAAACGGCTTCCGGGGCAAACGCTTTCAGCCAGCAGATAAAAGACTGCATTATGTTTGAGTACCATGACTGCCGCAATACAAATGCTCTTCCTATGGCGGATCTGGTTTTTGCGCGCGATCTGCTTTCTTTGCTTGATGAGGAGGCGCAGAAAGTTGTGCTCAATGATTTTGCGGAAAAATTAAAAGGAAACGGCTCTGTTGTTCTTGGAGAAAATGAAATTATTCACGATTCATCAGAGTTCCTTGAACATACAGAAGGTGTGCTTACAGCATTTACAAAACAATAAAATAGTGGAGGTTTGTGATGAGAGTCGAGTATATCAATCCGTTTGTAGAAACATCCTATAGAGTTTTGAAGGAAGTTCTTGGCGGCGCTGAAGTAAAAAGAGGAAATCTTTATCTGAAGTCAACTGCAATGCCTGTGATGGGAGTCGCCGCGCTTGTCGGTCTTGCGGGCGATGTTGAAGGACGGGTTCTTTTTGACATGACCGTGGAAACCGCAGTCAATATTGCATCCAAAATGAACGGAGAAAAACTTGATTCGTTCAATGAGCTTGCGAAAGCCACAATCAGTGAGCTTGCAAACCTTATTACAGCGCAGGCGGTTACAAAACTGCATGAGCTTAATTTCAAGTTTGACCTTACACCTCCAGCATTGTTCGCCGGCCAGCAGATGGAAATCGCGGCTCTTGGCGGCGGCGCTGAAAATGTTGAGGCTCTTATAGTTCCTCTTATTACCGAATACGGTAAAATTGAAGTAAATGTTGCTATTCGCGAACGTGCGTAAAATTTGGAGTAAAATATGAAAACAGTACAAGACTTTCCATCAATTAATGAGCGTGCCCCTGACGGACGAAAAAGTGACGGTTCTGCTTTCCGTGTGATGATTGTTGATGATTCAATGTTTGTTGCGAAACAGCTGGGCCAGATTCTTACAAGTGAAGGCTACGAAGTTGTTGCCACAGCCGCCGACGGAAAAGAAGGTGTTGACAAGTATAAAGAGCTTGCTCCAAATGTTGATCTTGTTACAATGGATATTACAATGCCAAGAATGGACGGCATTACCGCATTGGAACAGATTATGACATTTGATAAGAATGCGAAGGTCGTTATGATCAGCGCGCTTGGAAAAGAAGAGCTTGTGAAAAAGTCGCTTCTGCTCGGCGCGAAAAACTATATAATCAAGCCTTTGGACAGAAAAAAGGTTCTTGAGCGCATTGCGGCCTGCCTTCATATTTAATTTGCAGACTAAAATTGTTTTACTTTATTTGATTTTTTGATTATAGTAGGAATATGAACAAAATTCGTATTCCTGCTGTAATTGTGTTTGCAGCGTCGTTATTATTCGCTTTTTTTTCTGTAAGTTTTTCATTTGATATTTCTCTTCTTGCATTTCCTGTAAGCCTTGCAGGTTCAGCGCTTATTTTTTATTTTCTTCTGAACAAAACAATCCGGCTGGAGCAGTATGAGTCTGTTGCCGTTTCTGTGAAGATTCTTCAGTATATTCCGTTTGTGCATCTGGCTTCGTTTGTGCTTCGCCGCGCTGGAAAAAACGGAACTTTCTACTGGTATGATGTTGCTACAGTTTTCCTGTGGTGCGTGGTTTTTGTTTCTTCTCTTGTGGTTCTGCACTTTTTCAAGGAAAAAAGAATTTTCGAGCTTAACCCTGAATGGAAAAAAATCGCGGAAAAAAACAAAGGCTCCGGAATTATCGCCGCCAGAAAATTTTCCGCAAAAAAAATAGTTTTTGAGGCTCTGGACTGGATTGACGCGCTGGTCCAGGCGGTTTTTATGGTTCTTCTTATCCAGATTTTTGTGCTTCAGCTTTACGTGATTCCTTCCGAGTCAATGGTTCCTTCATTTTTGATTGGCGACCGTGTTGTTGTGCTGAAAACTCCGAGCGGCCCGAAATTTCCTTTGAGCGACGTTGGCGTTCCGTGCCTGAAAAAATACAGGCGCGGCGATGTGATTGTGTTCAGGAATCCGCATTATTCATTTGACCGGAAATCTGAAGTAAGAACGGTTGTTTCCCAAATTGTCTATATGCTGACTTTTACAACTGTGAATCTGAATGTTGATGAATACGGCGAGCCTAAGGCGGATCCGCTTGTAAAAAGAATTTGCGGCGAGCCGGGCGAGCAGCTTGTTATGCAGGACGGAACTCTTTATGCGCGGACAGCGGCGGATGATGAATTCAAGCCGGTCGCGATGGATTCAAAATTCGCGTGCTGGAATCTTGCGCCGGTTGCCGGCCGTTTGAACAGCCAGAAGAAAAACTCTGTTCAGGATGTTCCTTTGAGCCAGCGGAATTACGACCTTATGCTTGAAGTTGAGGATGAGCGCCGGAATCTTGATTTGAGCGCGGCCGCTCTTGAATGTCAGGCGATTTCCCGCAGCTTTGAAGAAATTTTCAGCCGGGCTGGAAACTTTGGCGTGGAAAAATCTGAAATTTCACTTGGCACTTACGAGCTTTTTTCAAATTACTACGAAAACACAAGAAAACTTCTTTCCGGGAAGGAAAATCTTGAGTGGTTCAAGAAATTCATGACGGACTGGGAAAGCGGCGGAAAAATCGGGGAGGCTTTTAATCCCGGCGCAAGAAACGGAAAAACTGCTTCAGATTCGCTTGCGGTTTTTGGCGGCGATTACTACGCTGAGGCGAATTTCCGGCTGAACATTATGGTCAAGCTTGCGGCTGGCCGGGTTTTCCTTAGAACTGCGGAGCTTTATGCAAAGGGTTTTTCTGCTGATGACATTAACAATGACAGAAAAATTGCGGAATATCTTTCCGGGGCGCAGAAACTTCATTTTTACCTTTTGATTCTGGACCAGCGGAATATGCCGGTTTTTCCGGCGAGCCTTGAAGACGGAACCCCGCAGTACATTCCGGACGGCTGCTATTTTATGATGGGCGACAACCGCTTTAATTCCCTTGATATGCGGCATTCCTACGAGGCTTCGTTCAGGCCGGTTACAGATGCGGACGATTTTTCTGTTCTTTATTATTCAAATATTTCGCCGCAGTACGTGAGCAAAAAAAGAATTTTAGGCTCTGCTGTATACCGTTTCTGGCCGGCTGGAAGAATCGGCGGAATCCGGACAAAATAGCGGGCGTTGCGGGCGGCGTTTGAGCCCGCACGGTGGGTAGGCGAAAAGGAACGGCGCCTTAGCGGCGTGAGTTTGAGACGCAGGGCGGTTGTCCGCCCTTATAAAACGAAAATAATTCTTTACTTGACAGGCAAAAAACTTTATATTTAAAGTACTATGTTTATTGATAAAGTTTTAACCGTATTGTTTGGTTCCCAGAATGAAAGGGACGTGAAAAAGCTTAAGCCGCTTGTGGCTGCTGTGAACGCGAAGGAAGAGTGGGCAAAATCTCTTTCTGCGGAAGAGTTTCCAAAACAGACTAAAGAATTTAAGGAGCGTCTTGCGAACGGCGCGACTCTTGATGATATTCTTCCTGAAGCCTTTGCGCTGGCCAGGGAAGCTGCTTTCCGTGTGCTCGGAGAGCGGGCGTACGATGTGCAGATTATGGGTTCGCTTGTCCTTCATTCCGGTCGCATTACAGAGATGAAAACTGGTGAAGGAAAAACGCTTATGTGCGTTCCGGCGGTTTATCTTAACTCGCTCACTGGAAAAGGCGTTCATGTTGTTACGGTGAACGATTATCTTGCGGAGCGCGATGCGAACTGGATGCGCCCGGTTTACGCGTATCTTGGGCAGACGGTTGGCTCTATTCTTTCCGACATGGACAACGAGGCTCGAAAGGCTTCTTATAATTGCGATATTACTTACGGCACGAACAACGAGTTCGGCTTTGACTATCTGCGCGACAATATGCAGATTGAGCTGGAGCGGAAAGTTCAGCGCGGCTTTAATTTCTGTGTTGTTGACGAAATCGACTCTATTCTTATTGATGAGGCCAGAACGCCGCTGATTATTTCGGGCCAGGGCGAGGATGACACTTATAAATACCACGAAGTTGACAAGTATGTCGGCGAGCTTGAGGAAGTTGAAAAAGATCCGAAGACCAATGATTATCCGGATGAAGTTGAAATGGAGCCTGAGCAGCGCAAGCTGATAAAAGGCGACTACAAGGTTGATGAAAAGTCAAAGCGCATTTCTTTTACGGACAAGGGAATCGCGCATATCGACGAGATTCTTCACAAGCACAATCTTATTCCTGCTGATGCGAAAGTTGTTGACGAGGAATATTTTGAGTATGTTCATTATTTTACTCAGGCTGTAAGGGCTCATGTCCTTTATCATAATGATGTTGACTATTTGGTGCGCGACGGTCAGGTTCAGATTGTTGATGAATTTACCGGCCGCGTTCTTGAGGGACGGCGTTATGGAGACGGGCTTCACCAGGCGATTGAGGCGAAGGAGCATCTGAAGATTGCTCAGAGAAACAGAACTCTTGCGACTATCACTTTCCAGAATTTCTTCCGAATGTACGCGAAGCTTTCCGGAATGACTGGTACGGCTGCTACAGAAGCTGTTGAATTCAATAAAATTTATCATCTTGATGTTGTTGCGATTCCTACAAACCGTCCGGTTGCCCGCATTGATGAAAATGATGAGGTTTATTTGAACGAGCAGGACAAGTGGGAGGCAATCTGCAAGGAAGTCCAGGAGGCTCATGCAAAAGGCCAGCCTGTGATTGTCGGAACGGTTTCTGTTGAAAAATCAGAGCTGCTTTCTGCTCTTCTTACAAAAAAAGGAATCCGGCATGAAGTTTTGAACGCTAAGAACCACGCAAGGGAAGCGATGATTATTGCGGAGGCTGGCGCGAAAGGCGCGGTTACAATCGCGACAAACATGGCCGGACGCGGTACGGATATTAAGCTTGGCGGAAATCCTGAATTCCGCGCTCGAAAACGTGCTGGAACAAATGCGACTCCGGAGCAGTATGAGGCCGCTTATAAAATTGAAAAGGAAAACTGGCTGAAAGAAAACGAGGAAGTGAAGAAAGCCGGCGGTTTGTATGTAATTGGTTCAGAGCGCCACGAGTCACGCCGTATTGACAACCAGCTCCGCGGACGTTCCGGACGACAGGGCGATCCTGGCCGCTCAAAATTCTTTATTTCAATGGATGATGATTTGATGCGTCTTTTCGGCGGCGACCGGATGAAAGTTATGATGCAGCGGATTGGAATGGAGCCTGGCGAGCCTATAAATCATCCGTGGCTTAACAAGGGAATTGCCAAGGCGCAGCAGAAAGTTGAGGACAGAAACTTTGAAATCCGAAAGCATTTGCTTGACTACGATGATGTTCTGAACGAGCAGCGAAATGTGATTTATGAGCAGCGTGATTCGATCCTTGCGGACAAAGACCTTGCGCAGCGGGTTTTGAACAACGCTGATGATATGGTTGAGAATCTTTTCTACGACTACGAGCATTCTCATGGAAAGAAAGACGAAATTCGCAAGCAGCTTGTGGAGGATGTTTCAAATTATTTCGGGCTTTCGCTTGGGGAAAATATTTCGCAGGAGGCAGTAATTGCCGCGTTGCAGAACGATATTACAGAAAAAGAAACTTTGGTCGGAAAGGAAAATTTCAATCTCTTTATCCGCTACCAGTATGTTCAGATAATCGACAAGAAATGGCTTGACCAGCTTGAAGCTCTTGAGGCTCTGCGTGAAGCGGTGGGGCTCCGCTCCTACGGTTCAAAGAATCCTCTTACAGAATATAAAATTGACGGATTCAATCTGTTCGATGAAATGCTTGATTCAATCCGCAACGGCGTAATGTCGCGCGTGTTCAAAGTTCGAATCCAGCTTTCTCCGGATGCGCTTGAGGCTCGAAGAAGGGCTGCTATGCAGGCTCAGCGCAATATGAACGCTCAGCATTCAGAGGCGGAAAATATCACCCAGCAGGCTAGACCAGTTTCTTCAATGAACGGAGCGTTGGCTCGTCGGCAGGCGGCTGGAAGCGTTACGGCTCAGCATACTCAGGGGCAGTCAATAACTGTAAGACGTTCTTCTCCGAAAATCGGGCGAAATGATCCTTGCCCATGCGGAAGTGGCAAAAAATACAAGAATTGCTGTGGAAGAAATGGCTAAAAAAATTGTTTTTCTGTTTTTCGCAATTGTTTCTGTTTTTCTTGTTTCGTGCGGAAGGTCTAACAAAGTTCTTTCTGTTTCGGAAAACGAGCTTTTTTCCTTGAATTACGGGAATTTTGCGGAGCAGCTGAATCTTTTCAAGCTGAAGGAAAGCGGTCCGGTTTCAACGTCGCTTTATATGAGGGATGGTTTTTTCTATATAGTGAACGGAGATGCCGGAAAAGTTGTTTCTCTTAATTCCTACGGTGATTTGCTTTCTCTTTTTTACAGCGAGGATTTTTACAGCCAGGCGAATTTTTCTTCAATTATTGATGCGGAATCTGGAATTTGGAAGCCGATTTCCTATCCTTTTGCGCTTACAGGAAAAATTGCCGTTGATTCCAGAAAATATATTTATGCGGTCGGAAATGTTCCACGCGAGCGCAACGAGCAGGCTGAAGACTTGAGCTTGCTTTACAGCCAGATTGTGCTGCGCATTTCAAGCGATGGAAAAGAAATTGACTATCTGGGGCAGCAGGGACCGAGCGGAACGCCTTTCCCGGATATAAAAAATATCTACACAACGGAAAACAATGAGATTGTTGTTGTCTGCTCAACGAATGACGGACTTTCGGCCTACTGGTTCGCTTCATCAGGTTTTTTGAAGTACCAGATTCCTGTGGGCACAAAAATTGTTCCGGATATCACTCCTGAATCTGTGAATGTGAATGCGGAGCAGTCTGACCTTTTTGTGACAGTTGAAAATCTTGTTCCCGACTGTTATGCCGAGCGGCTCTATGTAAAAGTTGATTATTATTTTTCGCATATCGACGAGGAATCAAAAACTCAGTCTGGAATTGATTATGTGAAAAGCTCGCTTTATCCGCTTGACATTGCGACCGGAAAATTCGGCGAGGCTCTGAACATTCCGGCTTATGAGGAATCCGTTACCGAGGATTTTTCAAAGCTTACGTACAAACTGCCTTACGATTTTCTGGGCGTAACAAAGAACACATGGATGTATTTTATAATCACAACTGAAAAAGGTTTCAACGTGCTTATGCTTCAGCCTGGAACTCAAAATGTGATAAAAAGAAACATCGAGATAAACCATAAAAATACTCTTTATTATTCGCTTTCGCTTTCGGATGAAGGAATTATTTCGGCTCTTCTGTGCGAAAAGGAAAAATCTCGTGTTGTCTGGTGGAGAACAGATTCCCTGCTAGACACGATGTTTAAATAAGGTTTTCTATGGATTTTGATAAAATTGATGAAGGATATTCCGACGGCGAAAAGCCTTTGCATTTTTATTACAACCGCGAGGAACGCATAAAAAACGCTCCGAAAATTGTGCAGGATTTTTATGCCGGAAAAGTGAACCAGTTCACGCGGAATCCGTTTAAAATTCTTCTGAAAAATCCGTTGAACCGCGCGATGCTTATTTTTCTTCTGCTTTTCTGCGGATTTGCCTATTTTATGTCGTATCAGGCTGGAAAAAACAAGTCCCGGCTTGGAGAAACCAGCGGAAGTCTGACGGCGTTTTCGTATACAGAAGAAATTTATGTAACTTTCAAGATAGAGCCACTTCCTGAGAAGAAAAAAGACGGTTTTATTCCGGTTCCGGTTACAGCCGTTTTCAGCGCGGTTGATTCTTCCGGAACAATCGTTCAAAGCGATGAAATTTCTGACTCTTATTCCGGCAGTGAATTTTTTATGCGGACACAATTCAATGATTATGATATAATTAAAATTGTTGCGGATGTGACTTTTGGCGAAGAGAAAAAAAGTTTTTCAACGGATATTTTAAAGCGTTAGGACGAGGCGGCTATGATACAGTTTTATTTTTTGTCAGTTTTTTTAAATCTTCTTGTTGGTTTTATTCTTTTTTTTGGAAAACCTGAAGAGCAGACACATTCTGAGGAGCAGGATTCTTCCGAGGAAAAAAAAGTCAGTCCGGATGACGATATTTCTTTTCTGGACACGGATTACCGCGGCGTGAAGCTTCCGCATCAGAAAAAATCGGTGAATGGAATGTTCGCAAAAAATTCTGTTTTGAACGACAAGCTTTTTCAGTTTGTAATTGGCGTGCTCAGCATTCTTGTGGCTGTGGTAAAGCTGCTTTCCGCAGTGAATGGAATTCCGTTCCTTGGAGACCTTGTGCCGGCTCTGGCAGGGCTTTTGGGCGGTGCGGCAATGCTTTTTGAATATTATGTTGAAAACAGCTCTGCAAATCTTGAGCTGCCTGCTTTTCTGCAGAATGTTTTTGTTGAGCACAAAAAATATATCGGCGCGGCCTGCATGGCGGCGGCTGTGGTTCACTTTATAATTCCAGGAGTTCTTTTTCTTTAAAATGAGTAATTCAGTTGCGTGTATTGTTTTTAAGAATGGAAAAATTCTCGTTGCCCACAGAATTCCAAAAGGCGACATGGGAAACCGGTGGGAATTTCCCGGCGGAAAAGTTGATGAAGGCGAAACTGACCAGATTGCCGTTGTCCGGGAAATGCGCGAGGAATTCGGGGTAAAAGCTGTTCCTGGTGAAAAAATCGCCTCATGCTCGTTTTTTCATAAGGAAAAGGAATGTTTCCTAAACGCTTATCTTGTTCAGCTTGAACATGACGGAATTGAAAAACCTTATGTTCTTACGGAGCACACTGAATATAAATGGGTTTTTCCTGAAGAAATCAAGAATCTGGCTTTTGTTGATTCGGATTTGAAAATTTATCCTGATGTTTTGAAATTCCTGGAAAAATAAATGCGCCGCCTTGAACTGAAATTTGTTTTTTTTCTCTTTTGTTTTCCGCTTTTTTTGATTTTTGATTCCTGCACAGGAAAAAAAGACATTGTTTTTGACAATTCTGAGCCTCTTGCTCTTGCGCCGGATGTTCAGTGGGCTGTTGTTGTTGAGCCGTACGCGGCTTTCAGAAAAAACACAGACTGGTCAGCGGAAATAAACGGGCATTGCCGGAAAGCGGATATTCTTCAGGTGAAAGGAATTGCCGTTTTCAATAATACGGAAAACTGGTATTATTTTGATGAAGGCTGGCTTCCTGAGTCAGTTGTAAATATCTTTCCGAACAGATTCAAGGCTGAAAATGCGGCAAGGTTGTTGAAATAATGGCTTTTGTGATTGCGGAAATTGGAACCAGCCACGAAGGTTCCCTGGAAAAAGCGAAAAAACTTGTTGACTGCGCGGTTGAAGCCGGCGCGGACGCTGTGAAATTTCAGTGGGTTTATGCGGATGAAATTCTTCACCCTGACACAGGTTTTGTGAATCTTCCGACGGGAAATATAAGGCTTTACGACCGTTTCAAGCAGCTGGAGTGTGAGCCGTCTTTTTACCAGGAAATGCTTGCCTACGCACATTCAAAAAATGTGAAATTCGTGTGTTCTCCGTTTGGTGAAAAAAGTCTTTGCGAGCTTTTGGAAATAAACCCCGATTATGTGAAAATTGCCTCGCCGGAGCTGAATCATTTTCCAATGCTGAAAAAACTTTCTGAATATCGGCTGGCGCAGAAAAAGGCTGGAATTTCTCCAGTTCCGGTAATTGTTTCTTCCGGCGTTTCAAAGCTGAAGGACATTGAAAACGCGCTTTCAATTCTTGGAACGGAAAAAATTTCTCTTCTTCATTGCATTACAAGTTATCCCGCTCCGGAGTCCGAGTACAATCTGAAGCTTATTTCAAATTTGAAGAATATTTTCGGAGTTGAAGCCGGAGTTAGCGACCACAGCCTTGATCCTGTGCTGGTTCCGGTGCTTTCAGTTGTTTGCGGCGGAACTATCATTGAAAAGCACATTACGCTGAGCCGGAAAACTAGCGGCCTTGACGATCCGGTTGCTCTTGAAGGCGAGCAGTTTGCGCTTATGGTTTATGCCGTCCACCAGACAGAAGCGGCTTTGAAACGCTACGGAAAAGACAAAGGCTGGGAAATTGCGTTTTCGCAGCTTAAGGAATCATTCTCTGAGGAAAAAATTATTTCATGCCTTGGTAGCGGAGTGAAAAAACTTGCGCCTGCGGAAGAAAAAAATTACGGAAGAACGAACCGTTCTCTTCATTTTATGCGGAATCTGAAAAAAGGCGAAAAAATAAAGGCTTCGGACGTTGCGGTTCTGCGTACAGAAAAAGTTTTGACTCCTGGAATCGGTCCTGAATTCCTGGAGATTGCAATCGGCGCAACTGTTGCCCGAAATGTTGAAAACGGTGCCGGCGTTCAGTTTGAAGATTTTGTTGAAAAAAATCAGCTTTAACGGCTTTCGTTTCTTACGGCCTTTAAAATCAAAGACATTCCGGTGATTGTCAAATCTTTGTCTATAAAATTGAAACATTTTGTTATCGGCTGGAGCATGCTGTTCAATCCGCCGGTCGCGATAACCTTTATATCTTCTTTTTTTGTCATGCTTTCTTTTGAAAGATCTGTCTTCATTTTGCTGACCATCGACTCAACAAGTCCTTTGTAGCCAAGAAAAATTCCGGACTGAATCGCCCAGACAGTGTTTTTTCCAAGGCTTGACTCCGGAACTTCCATCGGCACGCAGGGAAGCTGTGCTGTGTTGCTGAAAAGCGAGTTGATTGCAGTTCCGATTCCAGGCGCAATCGCAATTCCGGCGATATTTCCCTCGTGGTCAACCGCCGTGAAAGAAAGCGCTGTTCCAAAATCTATTACAATTGCCGGCGTTCTGTATTTTTCCCAGGCGGCAACGGCATCGCTCAGCAAATCTGTTCCAATTTCATAAACTGCTGTTTCTGGAATTTTTACTGGAAGTTTCGGGTAAATTTCCGGGCTGATTACAAGCGGCTTCTTTCCGCAAAAATGCTGCGTTACAATAATAAAAGGTCCTATGAGCGCGGGCACTACGGCGCTGATCACGGCATCGTCAATTTTTGAAAAATCAATTCCTGCATCAATAAAAAGCGGGCGCAGCGTTGAAAAATATTCGTCGCCGGTTCTTTTCGGGTCGGTTGAAAGCCGCCACTGGTGAGTGATTTTTTCATTTTCAATTATCGCGGCCTTGATGTTTGTGTTTCCAATGTCGAATGCAAGAATCATAATATCTTATATTTTATTGATTTTGTTGTAACTTGCAAGTTTTTTGTGCTAATATATTCAATATGAGCGATTTAATTCAACCTAGAGTTCTTAAAGGCTTCCGCGATTTTTTGCCGGAGGCGGAAATTGGAAGAACAAATCTTACTGAAAAAATTACACAGGTTTATAGATCTTTCGGATTTGTTCCTATTGACACGCCGGTTCTTGAATACACAGAAATTCTTCTGCGCAAAAGCAACGGCGAAACGGAAAAGCAGGTTTTCCGGTTTGAAGACAATGGCGGCCGCGATGTTGCGCTTCGCTTCGATCTTACGGTTCCATTCGCGCGTTTTACAGCCGAGCACAAAAATGAGCTTTATTTTCCGTTCAAGCGTTATCATATTGCAAAAGTCTGGCGCGGAGAAAAGCCTCAGGCCGGGCGTTACCGTGAATTTGTCCAGTGCGATATTGACACAGTTGGCTCTGACAGCGCGGCGGCGGATTTTGAAATTCTGAACGTTATGAAAGCGGCGTTGAACGGAATTGGCGTTGAAAACATTACAATTCATGTGAATCACCGTGGAATTTTCAACAGATTTCTTGCGAATCTTGGCGTAAGCGAAAAAAGCGAGGATATTCTGCGTTCTGTTGACAAACTTGCAAAAGTCGGCGAGGAAGAAGTTTTAAAAGAGCTGAATGAATTTACCGGAGACACGAAAAAAGCTGAAAAAATAATTGAATATATTTCCAGCAAAGGCTCGTTCGAGGAAATTCTTTCAAAAATTGAATCGCTTGCTGGTGGCGCGGACTCGGACACTCAGCGTATGCGCGATATTTACGAGATGATGAAATCCGCAGGAATTGAAAAAACTTATGTTCTTGACCCGAGCATTACCCGCGGACTTGACTATTACACCGGTGTTGTCTACGAAACTTTCCTGAATGACCTTCCGTCAATTGGTTCAGTTTGTTCAGGCGGCCGCTACGACAATCTTGCAGGTCTTTACATGAAGGAAAAAGTTCCTGGCGTCGGCGCTTCAATCGGAATTGACAGGCTTATTGCCGGACTCGAGCAGCTCGGCGTTTTCAAGGCGAAAGGAAGCTATCTTGATGCGGAAATTTATTGCCTTGACGCAAAAAATTCAATCTATTACCAGAAAGTTGCGGCGGAGCTTCGATCTTTTGGCGTGAACGTTGAAGTTTTCCCGGACGCAAAAAAAATGGCGCAGCAGTATGCTGTTACAACCGCAAAAGGCGTAAAATGGGGAATTCTTCTTGGTGAGGATGAAATAAATTCCGGAACAATCTCCTTGAAAAACCTTGAAAACCGCGAAATTTCTTCCGGACTTTCAGCGGAAAAGGCTGCGGAAATAATAAAATCTTCAAGATAGAGAAAATCTAATAAAAAATCTAATATATCAAGGGGCGCGTATGGAAATTCAGGAAACAAAACTTATTGAAAAAGCGATGGAAATGCTGAAATTTTCGTATGCGCCGTATTCCGGATTTTTTGTTGGAGCCGCGCTGCTTTCAAAAAAAGGAAAAATTTACGGCGGCTGCAATATTGAAAATTCTGCGTACGGGCCTAGCAACTGCGCTGAGCGGACTGCAATTTTCAAGGCGGTCAGCGAAGGCGAAAAAGATTTTGAGGCAATCTGCATTGTCGGCGGAAAAAACGGAATTGTGGAAGATTTTTGTCCGCCGTGCGGAGTCTGCCGCCAGGTCATGCGCGAATTCTGTGCGCCGGATTTTAAAATCGTTCTGGCAAAATCTGTTTCCGAGTATAAAATTTATACTTTGGCTGAACTTTTGCCGGAAAGTTTTTCACTTTAAGCGTTGAAGGAGGGAGAAATGCAGATTCCAGAAAACGTTGAAGTCAACGGAAAATTGTTTTCCATCAAAAAGCTCCTGGGGAAAGGCAAGGGCGGCTATTCATATCTTGCGGAAAAAGACGGAAAAAAATACACGCTGAAGCAAATTCACCACGAGCCGTGCGATTATTTTCAGTTTGGAAACAAAATTGAGGCGGAAGCCAGGGACTACAAGCGTCTTGTGGAAGCCGGCGTAAACGTTCCGGAACTTTATGAAATCGATTTTGAAAAAGAAATTGTCCTGAAAGAATTTATTGACGGCGCGGACATTGTTTCTCTTGTTAAAAACGGCGGAATGAAGCCTGAATATCTGGTGCAGGCCCGGGAAATGGCGGAAAAAATCAACGGAAAAGGCTTGAATCTTGATTATTATCCTACAAATTTCATCGTTCAGGATGAAAAGCTTTTCTACATTGACTACGAATGCAGCGAATATTCCGACGAATGGAATTTTGAAAACTGGGGCAAGAAATACTGGAGCAAAACTGAAGAATTTAAAAATTCATTCTGCAAGGATGAATAATTCCCGCGGAAAATGAATTGCGCCCGCCGCAGGCAGCTAAAAATCCTGACAAATAAAAATATTGTGCCGCCTGCGTTTTTCTTGTATTATTCAGCTGATATGAAAATCCGAATTGCAACAGAATCCGACGCAGAAGAGCTTCTTGAAATTTATGCGCCTTACGTAAAAGAAACGGCCATCACTTTTGAGTACGATGTGCCGGATTTGCAGGAATTTCGCAGCCGAATCCGCGGAACATTAAAAAATTATCCGTATTACGTCGCGGAATCAGAAGGAAAAATCGCCGGCTACGCCTACGCAGGCCCTTTCAAGGAACGGAAAGCGTATGACTGGGCGGTTGAAACTTCAATTTACGTCAGAAAAAATCTGCGCCGCTCCGGAATTGGCTCCGCGCTCCTGGAAAAACTTGAGTCAACTCTTGCAAAGCAGAATATTTTGAACGCAAACGCGTGCATCGCCCAGACAGACGCTCCGGACGCCCAT
Organism: uncultured Treponema sp.; assembly: GCA_934718065.1. Taxonomy (GTDB): domain Bacteria; phylum Spirochaetota; class Spirochaetia; order Treponematales; family Treponemataceae; genus Treponema_D. The sequence continues at coordinate 155,680 of CAKUZR010000002.1, read as the reverse complement.
CTGAACAACGCGAGCATTGAATTTCACGCAAAAAAAGGCTATCAGCTGGCAGGAAAATTCCACGCGTGCGGCTATAAATTCAACCATTGGTACAATATGGTCTGGATGGAAAAAATGCTCGGCCCTCACAACGCCGGCCAGAAGCCGTTTGTGCCGTTCCCGGATCTTCCGGAGCAGGAAAAATAAATGCCGTTCCTCGAAAACCCTGAAAAAACAACGCGCCGCTGCTTCGCGCTGATTGGAAAGGAGTGCGTTCTTCATTCCGACGGCTCTGAGCTGAATTTCCGCGACCTTCTGGATTTCAAGCGCCGCTATCCGGATGCGGAATTTATAGAAGAAATTATACAGAATGAGGGCGGACAACCGCCCTGCGCTCCCAAGCCAAGCCGCTCCGCGAGCCGCCTCTGCGAGCAGGACGGTTCGCTCCGCTTTGTTGGCTTGTCCGCTACCCACCGTGCAGGGGCTGCCGCCCCCGCAACGCCCCCGCAGTTTCTTCAGCAGGGATTTTGCGCCGTTTTACTACCTTCAAAAGAACTTGTCACCGCAGAATATTCCTTCCAGACTTTGCGCCAGTATTTTGCCGCCAACGAGGAAATAAAAAGCGCGCCTTTGTTCCGGGCAAAGCACATTCTTGACTGGAAAAGCAGTTTAAAATTCTGCTCCAGCTGCGGTAAAGAGCTGCATTTTCACAGGGAGCTTTCTGCGCTGGAATGTTCAGGCTGCAACAAAATATATTTTCCCAGAATTGAGCCGTGCGTAATAATTGCCGTCCGCAACAGCGAAGGAAAAGTTCTTCTTGCGCGGCACACTTACAGAAATACATCGATGCACGCCTGCATTGCTGGGTTTATCGAAGCAGGCGAGTCTGCGGAGCAGGCGTGCCGCCGCGAAGTTTTTGAGGAAACCGGTTTGCGCATAAAAAATCTTGTCTACCGCGGAAGCCAGAGCTGGCCGTTTCCTGATCAGCTTATGCTTGGTTTTACCGCGGAATATGAAAGCGGCGAGCTCGTCCTTCAAAAAAACGAAATCGCCGACGCCTCCTGGTTCGACCCCGAAAACTGTCCCGACAGCCCGCCGCCCGGCTCAATCGCCTACAAGCTGATTCACAGTCTGTTTTAAAAAAAATAAAAGCCCGGAATCTTAAAAAATCCCGGGCTTTCCAGTTTCTATTTCAGAAGCTGTTCAATCTGTTAAGCCTGTCCAGCTGAGCCGAACGCCTTGCAGAGGTCAATTACTTTTGCTGTGATTGCGTCAAAGCCTGGCTTCAGAAGTTTTCTAGGATCGTAGCCTTTTCCTTCCTTGTCTTTTCCGGCTTCAATGTACTTTCTTGTTGCAGCGGCAAATTCAAGCTGAAGCTCTGTGTTGATGTTTACTTTTGAAACGCCAAGTGTTACAGCCTTGTGAACCTGGTCGAACGGAATTCCTGAGCCTCCGTGAAGAACAAGCGGTTTTCCTTCTACAGCCTTGTTGATTTTGTCAAGCTGGTCAAAGTTCAAGCCCTTCCAGTTCTCTGGATAAACGCCGTGGATGTTTCCGATTCCGGCAGCAAGGAAGTCAACTCCAAGAGCCGCGATGTTCTTGCATTCCTCTGGGTCTGCGAGCTCGCCGTTTGAAGTAACTCCGTCTTCAGTTCCGCCGATTCCGCCAACTTCACATTCAACAGACATTCCCTTTGCGTGCGCAAGAGCGATGATTTCCTTTGATTTTGCAACGTTTTCATCGAAGTCGAAGTGAGATCCGTCGAACATTACAGATGTGAATCCGGCTTCAATTACTTTTTTCGCGCCTTCATAAGTTCCGTGGTCAAGGTGAAGCGCTACAGGAACTGTGATTCCCATTGACTCGTAAAGATCTTTCACAAGATTTACAACAGTTTTGTAGCCTCCCATGTATTTTGCCGCGCCTTCAGAAACCTGGATGATAGCAGGTGATTTCGCTTCCTGGATACCAGCAAGAATAGATTTTGTCCATTCAAGGTTGTTTGTGTTGAATGCAGGAATTGCGTAATGACCAGCGTGAGCCTTATTAACCATTTCAACTGCTGAAACTAATGCCATTTTATGACCTCCAAAATATTTCGATAATCGTGCAACTCATGACCTTGCACAATATTTCCGGAAAATCTCAGTCGATTCCCGGACTTTTTCTATCGTATCATAATTCAGCCTGATTGAAAATAGTTTCTTTAATTGGGGCAAACAATTTGACAAATAATAATACTGTAAATATAATTGTAATGACTTATCAAGAATTGATTCTTAATTTTTGAAGAAGTAAAAACTGTAAACATTAAATATATTTATTCCGATAATCTTGAATGATACATTCCAATTTCGGAATGTAATATGCTAATAAGGAGTTTTACATGAAAAAGGGCTTGAGAGTCTTTGTAAATCTTGCACTGCTTTTTGCGCTTTGCATTCCGGCATTCAGCCAGCCAAACTCAAAAAGTGTTGAAACATTCGTTATTGATAACTTTGACACAGAAAAGGACTGGTCTTGGACAGTAAATGCCAGCCGCTTTGTTGCAGAAGGTTATCCAAAGTTTGGTTATTTCAATGGAATTCCTAATTCTTTGAAACCGTTCCAGCCTGCTGATGTTGAGCCGAAGGTTTTCGGCATAAATGCTGCTTTCAACCGGAAAGGCGACAACTGGCTTGAAGTTATTCCTATGAAAGACGGAAAAACTTATGAGCCTCCGTTCATTGGAAATGTTGATCACCTTGATTTCTGGGTATGGGGCGCAAATTATCTCTATTATCTTGAAGTTATGATCCGCGACGCTGACGGACGTGTTCATGTTCTGCCTGTATGCAACACCCGCTTTAACGGCTGGAAGAATGTCATCGTCAAGATTCCTGGATGGATCAGCCAGCATTCAAGGCTTCGTTCCGGTCCAAGAAATCTTTCTCTGGTTGGATTTAGAATCAGATCGGATGCCGCTGAATATGTTGATGACTTTACAATCTATTTTGACAATATCAAATATATGTCTAATTCTTTGTCATACATTTACGATGGCTATGAGTTGAAGGATCAGGATTTCAGCAATGCGGAAACAGGAACTAACGCTGCAAATGCAAATTCATCTTCTTCAAATTCTTCTTCGGAGGCTAAATAATAATGAAAAAGTTTCTTTTGTCAGTTTTAGTTGCAGCTGCGGCTTGCGCAGTTTTTGCCCAGAACAGTCTTGTTGAAGATCCTAACCCGGAAACTGTTGGAAACGATTCAGCAATGCAGGCTTTGCGCGAGCAGTCTTTGGATCGTTTTGAACGCGACGGCTCATGGTTTGTTCATATGTCGCCGGATTATGGTGTTATTTCCGCACGCAATTTTGAGGGAGCCCCTGCAATGAAGGAGCCTTTGAAAGGTGATGAGGATGCTGAGGACACACAGGTTCTTGGTGTTAAAGTTGAATTTTTCCGCCGCGGTGTAAATTCTTTCTACATTACAGCGCAGCGTCCGATTGCAATCGAAGGTGTTACAAAAACTGTCTCTGTATGGGTTTGCGGACGCAACCAGGGACACGATATGTATCTTCTGGTTGAAGATTATTTCGGCCGCAATTATGAGCTTTATATGGGAAATCTTGGTTTTTCCGGCTGGAAGAAGCTTACTTGCGTAGTTCCGCCTAGCCCGGACAGCGAGCATGGAATTGTTCAGCGCAGCCCGTATTACGGAAACAAGCCTGGACTCCGCATTATCGGTTTCCGTGTTGACTGCAATCCAATGCTTGCCCGCGGAACATATTATATGTACCTTGACGACCTCCGCTGTGTAACAGATCTTTACGACCTGGAAAATCAGGATGTTGACGATATGTCTGACGCCTGGTAATCGGGTGTAGTCGCTAAGAAAGCCGCTTGAAAAAATCAGGTGGCTTTTTTTTGTCCGGCGGAGAATTTTGTGTCCGTTGCTTGCGGTGTTTTTTTATTTTTCTATCATTTTTGAAATTCTGTAGAATTTTGCGCGGCCTTTTGTTTTTGTCTGTTCAAATATGCCGGTTCTTGAAAAAAGCCATGCGATAAGATTTGCAAAGCTGCCTGCGTTTTTCGGCTTGGATTTGTCGCGTTTTAGAAGTTCCGCTATGTCTTTTGCGCAGAATTCTTCAGGAAGCCCGGATGGAAGCAGCTCCAGGTAGCTTTTCGGGTACGAAAATGTTTTTGTTTCAATTATTTCATTCAGTTTTTTGTCTGTTTTTTGCCAGTCTTTTTTGAATCTGCGCCTTTTGTTTTCCGACTGTTCCGGCGTTTCTGTTTTTTTTCTTATTTCAGTGGTTTTTACAAAAAGAATTTCAAGTGAAAAATTTTTTTCCGGCAGAACTGGAAAAATTCCGGTAAGTTCCTTCAGCAGCGTGTATTCATTCGCTTTTTTCGGGCTCCGGCTTTTTTTTAAAAGAATTCCGTCTTCGGAGTAAGTTTCAATCGTTTTTGCCACAATCAATGGATGAACGATTTTGCATTTTCTGTTTTTTGCGAGAGCATCCTGGATTTTTTCAAGCAGTTTTCCAAGGTTCTGGGTTTGAATTTCGATTACATTTCCGTCTTTTGTAAGAATATCGTAAATATGGCCGTCCGCCGCTGCTTCGGTTTTTGAGCCTTCTTCCAGCGCGTAAAGATTTTTCAGAGTCCTGTGAAGGCTGCTTTCTTTGTATGTGTTTATCATTTTTTCTTACTATACGTATATGTGGAAAAATATATAAAAACTTGGAAGTTTTTGTATTTATCGGCAATTTTTGCAATTGACTTTATGAATTTGTTGACTAAAATGGTATTTAAGTGGGAAAAAGTAGTAAAAAGTGGAAGAAAATGGCATGAAACTTCTTACAGGTGAATATAAAAATACCCTTGATGAAAAAGGGCGAATTATGTTTCCTTCAAGGTTGCGCGCCGGAATTTCTTCAAATGTTATGATTGTTACAAAGGCAATCGAGCGTTGTCTGTGGCTTTTTACTACGGAAGAATGGGAAAATATGTCTTCCAAGCTGATGGCAAATGCTTCGCCGTTCAGCGAGCAGAACAGGATTATCATGCGGCGTTTTATTGCGCCGGCTCAGGAAATTGAGTTCGATAAATCCGGACGCCTTTCTATCCCGCAAAGTTTAAGGGAGTACGCTTCTCTTTCAAAAGACTGTGTTTTTCTTGGCGAGCAGAAATTTATTGAGCTTTGGGATGCGCAGTCCTACGAAAAATATATGGCGGAAACTGAAAATAAACTTCTGGAAGCGAGCGAGCAGTTCAAAAATATAAGCTTCTAGTTTTTGTGGAGAATAAAAGTGGAAGTCATTCATACACCGGTTCTGTTGAAGCCTTGTCTTGAATATCTTAGTCCGGCGGGCGAGCCTTATGAAAATTCAGCCTGGATGGTTGATTCCACTTTGGGTGAAGGCGGTCATTCAAACGCTTTTCTTTCAAAATTTCCTTCACTGAATGTTATTGGTATTGATGCAGATTCTGTTATTCAGTTGCGCGCCAGGGAAAGACTTGCGCCTTATGGTGACAGAATGCATTTTTATAATGGCTGGTTCAACGATTTTTATGCGTCGTATCCAGCTGAATTTCCGAAACCAGATTTGATTCTATTTGACTTGGGAATTTCTGTGTTTCATTATGAGCGAAGCGGCCGCGGTTTTTCTTTCAGGCATGATGAGCCTCTTGATATGCGCCTTGATCCGAATTCTGAGAAAGAGTCGGCGGCGGATATTGTAAACGGCATGAATGAAGAGGAGCTTGCCAACCTGATTTACCTTTATGGTGAGGAAAAACTCAGCCGGCGGATTGCTCGTGCAATTGTGGAAGCAAGGAATGGCGGAAAAATTGAGTCTTCAAAAGTGCTTGCTGAAATAATTTTTAACGCTGTGCCGGCGAATTACCGTTACGGTCAGATTCATCCGGCAACAAGAACTTTTCAGGCGTTAAGAATTGCGGTGAACAGCGAGCTTCGCCACATTCCTGATGCTTTGCACAACGCGTTTAACAATTTGAATGTGGGCGGAAAACTCGGCGTTATAACATTTCATTCGCTGGAAGACCGGATTGTGAAAAATTATTTCCGGAATCTTGGCAAGAAATGTGTCTGCCCGCCGGAAATTTCTTCCTGCCGGTGCGGAGGAATTCCATGCGCGGAAATTCTTACGAGGAAACCTGTAGGACCGAGCGACGAGGAGATAAAGGAAAATTCGCCTTCACGCAGCGCGAAGCTTCGGGTTGTGCGAAAACTGCGTGATGCAACTGAATATCATCTTTGGGGAGTGGAAGGCTACTGATGTCTGGCGCTGTAAAAAATATTCTTTATAAAATTGGAGTTTGTCTTCTGGCGCTTTCTATTCCGCTTCTTCTGATTGCCTATGCGGTTCAGACTAGAAGATATTCGGATCTTTCACGAGAAATTTCCGAGCTTGAGTCAAAGCAGGAACGCCTTATTGAGCAGAATAAAAAACTTGTAAGCGACATCAGCTTGCTTTCCAGCACGGATAGAATTGAAAAAATCGCTTCCGATGAATTGGGAATGCACAAGGCTGAAACGGAAGATATTGTCCGCGTTGAAATGAACGGTTCAAAAAAATAGGAGAAGCCTGAAAAATGTCTTTGTTGAATTTGAATGAAATTTTATCCGCTGTTAATGGAAAATTCGTAGGAAACGATAAAAATAAAGAAAATTTCGGCTTTGATTCTGTGGCAACGGACAGCCGCAATGTTGGAAAAAGAACTCTTTTTGTGCCGCTGATTGGTCAGAGCCAGGACGGACACAAGTATATTCCGTCGGCAGTTGAAAAAGGCGCTTCCGTGGTTTTTGTTGCGGAAAATGAATTCGATTCTGAGCAGAAAAAATATGTTTCTCTTGCTGAAAACAATGAAAATCTTTCAGTTATTGTTGTTGAAAACACTTTGACAGCCTTGCAGGCTGCCGCCGCCGCTTACGTTGAAAAATTTCCTTCCCTGATAAAAATCGGAATTACCGGCTCCAGCGGAAAAACTACCACAAAGGAAATGGTTGTTTCGGTTTTGAAGCAGAAATTCAACGTTGTTTATACGCAGGGAAATTTTAATTCTGAAACCGGACTTCCTCTTTCAGTTTTTAACATCCGCCCTGAGCATGAAGCCGGCGTTTTTGAAATGGGAATGAACCGCAAGGATGAAATCGGCGAAATTGCAAAGGTGCTGAAGCCGAAATACGCTCTTGTGACAAATATTGGAACTGCCCACATTGGAATTTTGGGGAGCCGCAAAAATATCGCAATCGAAAAACGGAAGATTTTTAAATATATTCCGGACGACGGAGCCGCTTTCATTCCAGCTGAGGATGATTTTGCTGAATTTCTTGGTGAAAATGTGCGAGGCTCTGTTGTTTACTACGGAAATTCTGTTCTGGAAAAAGATTCCGGCGCAAAATACGTTCACGACCTTGGTCTTGAAGGAACGGAATTTCTTCTGGACGGCGTAAAAATTCATCTTAAAAATCCTGGAATTTACAATTACCGCAATGCGCTTGGAGCGTGCGCGGTTGGAAAAGCGCTTGGTCTTTCTGCTGAGCAGATAAAAACCGGCCTTGAAAATGTGGATTCCGTGAACGGAAGAATGGAAACTTCCCGGATTGCGCTGAAATCCGGCGCAAACATCACGTTGATAAAGGACTGTTACAACGCGAACCCCGATTCAATGCGGAGCGTTCTGGATTTTTGCTCTTCCTTGAAAAATTCCGGCAAGAAAATTTATGTTCTTGGCGATATGCTTGAGCTTGGCGAAAAATCAAAGGCTGAACATGAGAACGCTGCCTTGAAAGCCGAGGAGTCTGAGCCTGCGCTTTTGATTCTTGTTGGAAAAGAAATGCTGAGCGGATTCGAGGCTCTTGAAAAAAAGGGCTTCAAGAACGCAAAATATATTCCTGAGCATGATGAAAACGCAATTGCTCAGGCTGGAAAAGAAATTCTTTCCGCCGCTCAAAATGGAGATGTTGTTCTTATAAAGGCGAGCCGCGGAATTGCGCTTGAAAGGATTGTTCCTGTTATCACCGGAGAAAACGATGGGAAACTATAAATTCAGCATTGACAATCCTGTGGAAAAATATAACAAGAGCGACAATGGTTTTCTGATTGCGCTGATTTTGATTCTCGGCCTTGGAATTTTTACCCTGTATTTTTGTTCTCAGTCTGCCGGACTTCGTTTTTTCCATGACTCTTTTTATTTTGTGCGCCGCCAGCTGATTTGTGTTCTTGCCGGCGTTGCGGGATTTCTTTTTATTTCTCTTGTGCCGATTGAAAAGCTCCGGAAGGCGATTCCTGTTATTCTGGCTGTTACAATCATTCTGTGCATCTGCACGTATATAAAGCCGCTTTCTGTGGAACGTAACGGCGCGCGCCGCTGGCTGAAAATTCCTTTCGGCGGATTTACGCTTCAGACTTCTGAAGTTGTGAAATTCACGCTTGTTATTTTTCTTGCAAATTTTTTTGACAAATATTCCGCAAAACCCGATGAAGAAAAAAATGTTTTCGGCGCGGTTGCTGTTATGCTTGTTCTGGTTGGATTTGTTCTTACCCAGAAGGATTTTTCAACTTCCTTTTTTCTGTATTTTTTTGCCTGCGGAATGTTCTGGTGCTGCCGCGCTAAAGTCAGATGGTTCTGGTTTGTCTCGTTTATTATGGTTGGATTTTTCGTTTTTTACATTTTAAACAGTCCGACGCGTCTGGAGCGGGTAATCGCTTTTCTGAATCCTACAAAGAATGCCGATGGTTCAAACTTTCAGCCGAACAAAGCGAAAGAGGCAATCACCGCAGGAAGATTCTGGGGCATGGGAATTGGCTCGAATCTTGTTATGAGCAACAGAATTCCTGAAGTCCAGACCGACTATATTTTTGCTTCATGGGCAGAGGCTATGGGTTTTTGGGGCGTCATCGGATATTTTGTTGTTCTTGGATTTTTTGCGTTCCGGGGATTTAAAGTCGCTTTTGAATGTAAAAACCGTTTTGCCGCCTATGCGTCGTTCGGCTTTGTTTCGATGATTGTTCTTCAGTCGATTATGAACGTCGCGGTTGTCGGGGGCGCGCTGCCTTCAACAGGAATTCCTCTGCCGTTTTTTTCGTCCGGAGGCTCTTCCATCATAATAACGCTCTGCATGTGCGGATTTGTTGTTAATGCTTCCCGTTGTAATTCCGAAAATGAATATGTGGCGAATATGAATGAAACTTTTGTGAAAATCGATTCAATTAACGGAGTGGATGTTTATGAGTGATATCAGCATTTTGTTCGAGTCGGAAACAGACGATGTTGAAATTTCTTCATTTGAAGGAAACGGCGGTTCTGGCGGCTTGAACGCATCGAAAAAAACAGAAGATAAAACTATGAAGGCAATAAAAATCATCATGGCGGTTCTTGTTGTCTTTGGAATTTTTGAATTCGGATTCTATAAATTTATCCGGCCGTGCCTGGGCTATCCAAAAGTTGCAGTTGAAGGAAATGAAAACTACAGTTCTGCGGAAATTGTTGAAATGCTTAAACCTATGAACGTAAAGAGCTGGCTGAATTTCAGCGCGGATTCTGCCGCTTCAATAATTTCCTCTGCAAGCGGAATTGATTCTGTGACTGTAAGAAAAGTTTTTCCGGATAAAATTTATATAAATGTGTTTGAACGCCAGCCGGTCGCGATGACTTTTATTAATCAGAACGGGCGGAGCCTTGCGGTTCAAATTGACAAGACGGGTGTTCTTTTCCCGGAACATTCGTTTGATTCGGTTGACTTTTCAACTGTTCCGATTGTTTCAGGGCTTCCAGTTGAGCATCTTACTGAAGGAATGAGAATTCCGCAGAAATACAGAACTCTGATTGAGCAAATTTCTTCAATAAGAAAAATGGGGCAGAAATATTTTGCGGCGATTTCGGAAATCTGCGTGATTCCGAAGGAATATGGAAACTACGAGCTTATGCTGATTCCGGAAGGCTCTAAAATCAAAGTTCTTACTGACCGAACATTGAATGAAGAGGCGTTAAAGTATATGATGGTGGCATTGGACGTTGTTAATTCTATTGATTCAAATGTCTCGGAAATTGACTTGCGTTACGGTGCTGTTTCGTATAGAAAACGTTGATACACGGGTGGATTAGAGCAAATGATAGTTGGCCTTGATATTGGAACCTGCAACATAAGAGTTGCAATTGGCGAAATCGACGAAGAAACTAAAAAACTGAAGATAGCTGGAACTTCCTGCGTGAAGTCGGCTGGCTTGCGCAACGGAAATATTGTTAATATTGAAGCCGCTGCCAATGCGATTCATTCCGCGGTTGAAGACGCTGAGCAGAACGCCGGCGTTGATGTTCATTCATGCTTTGCGGCGATTGGCGGCGAGCAGATTGAAGGAATAAATTCAACTGGAAAAGTCGCTGTTTCAACAAAAGGCAAGTCGTCCCGCGAAATTTCCCAGGATGATATTCAGCGTGTCCGGGACTGCGCACAGGCTGTTCAGATTTCAATGGACAGGGAAATGCTTCATGTTATTACACAGGACTACACTGTTGACCACGTGAGCGGAATAAAAGATCCTATGCACCGGCTTGGAGTTTGCCTTGAAACTTCTGTGCATATTGTTACAGCTTCAAAAAATACAATCCAGAATATCCAGAACTGTATAAACCGCGCCGGATACGAAATGGACAGCGTTATTCTGAAAACTCTTGCCGCCTCTCAGACGGTTGCCACTGAGGATGAAATGGAGCTTGGCTCAATCCTGATTGACCTTGGAGCCGGCACAACGGATTTTTTTGTTCTTGTGAACGGCGCGCCGGTTTGCACGGCTTCTATTCCGGTCGGCGGAAATCTTGTTACAAATGATATTGCGATTGTTGAAGGAATAAATGTTGCCGAGGCTGAAAGAATCAAGCTTGAGGCTGGCTGCTGCTGGGCGGACAATGTTGATCCGTCGGCAACTGTCATAATAAACGGAGTCGGAGGCCAGGCTCCGCGCGAAGTAATGCAGTCTGAAATCTGCGAGATAATTTCCGCGCGCATCCGTGAAATTTTCAACATGGTTCTGAACAAAATCATTGATATGACAAGCCTTGTCCAGCTGAGCGGAAACATAATTCTTACTGGCGGCGGGGCAAATCTTGACGGAATAATTGAAATTGCGCAGGAAGTTTTTGAAACTTCGGCTGTAAGAATCGGTTTTCCGGAAAAACTTGGCGGAATTGAGGAGGATTACGAAGGGCCGGAGTGGGCTACAGTAATCGGCCTTGTGAAATTCTGCAGCGGGCAGTATGCGCGTCATCCGGACAGGAAAACGCGTAAAAAGCTCAGGATGAACAAAGAAAAAAATAAATCGGAAAATAAATTGGTAAGAATACTAAAATCTTTATTCTAGAAGTGGGGTTGGGAGGAATTTATGATGGAAGTAGAAGTTGTTAATGGTGAAGGTTCTGACTTGTCAGACGTTTCCCCAACAATAATCAAGGTTATTGGCTGCGGCGGAGGCGGTTCCAACGCAGTTAACCGCATGATTGAGGCGAACATAAAAGGCGTTGAATTTATTGCCTTGAACACAGATAAGCAGGCTCTGGGACGCTCAAAGGCTGCGACCAGGCTTGCAATCGGCCAGAAGCTGACTCAGGGACTTGGCGCCGGCGGCGATCCTGAAATAGGCGAAAAAGCTGCACAGGAAGACAAGGATAAAATTTCAAATATTCTGAAAGGCGCGAACATGGTTTTTGTTACGGCAGGAATGGGCGGCGGCACAGGAACTGGTTCCGCCCCGATTGTTGCTTCTATCGCAAAGGAAATGGGCGCTTTGACAATCGGCGTTGTTACAACACCTTTTGCACGCGAAGGAAACCAGAGAATGCAGCTTGCAATGGAAGGAATCAGCCGTCTCCGCGATGCAGTTGATTCAGTCATCGTTATTCCTAACGAAAAAATTGTAAAAGTTTTTGGTGAAAATATTTCCTATATTGAGCAGTACAGGCTGGCGGACGACGTTCTTCGCCAGGGAATTGAAGGAATGTCGCGCATAATCACAGACTACAGCTATCCGAACATAGATTTTGCTGATGTAAGGGCTGCAATGAAGGGCCAGGGCGCGGCGATTTTCGGAATCGGCGAGGCAAGCGGTGAAAACCGTGCTGTTGAGGCTGCTTCAAAGGCAATCAACAATCCTCTGCTTGAAGATTTCAGCTTTGACGGCGCGAAGCATTTTGTTATTCAGGTAAGGGCGTCCCAGAATTTCAGCCAGAAAGAGCTTGATGAGATTTCAAATATCGTGTGCGCTTCCGCAAGCCCTAACTACAGCCTGAAGGACGGAATTGTTCCGGATGACAACATGGGCGACGCAATCAGCGTTACAGTAATTGCGACCGGCTTCAACAATTCAGTTGTTCCAGGAAATGAGCCGGAAGAAATCGCCGAGCCGCAGCCGGAATCTTCGCCTGTTGACTCAAATGTTCTTTCCCCGGATGAATTTTCGAGCATTCTTGGCGGAGCTTCGAGCCGGCGGCAGTATGCGGACGCCCCGGATTTTTTTGAGGCCGCTGAAGAAAAGAAAGAGCCTCCGCTCAGCGCGACCGGAACTTTCAGGACTGTTGTGCGCCCTGCCGAACCGCAGTCGCCTTCAAAATCAGATGATCTTTCTGTTCCGGCGTGTGTTAGGAGCAGGACAATCAATTTTAAGCGGAAATAATTGGATTTCTCTGAGGAAAAGCTGCAGAATTTTTTGTCAAGGTTTTACACGGATTTGCTTCTGGTGGAACGCCTTTCAAAAGAATCTGCGGAAACATATCGCTATGAGGCTGAAATTTTTCTGCACTGGCTGAAAGCAAACAAAATAAAGCTTGCGGATGTTACAGTTCAGAATCTTGTGTATTTTCTGGCATGGCGAAAAACAACTGACCACGCTCCTCTTACGCTTTCAAAAGATATTTCTTCTTTGCGCGCTTTTGGAAGCTACGTTGAAAGAATGGGAATCTGGCCGGAAAATCTTGCGCTTTTAATTGAAAGGCCCAAGGCTTCCCGGTCGTTGCCGCGGGTTCTTTCTGTAAACCAGGTTGAAAAAATTCTTTCTGCGATTGACAGCTCATCTCTGGTTGGAAAGCGTGACAGCGCGCTTTTTGAGCTTATCTATTCGTGCGGCCTTAGAATCAGCGAGGCGTGCGGCCTTTTGATGGAAAATCTTCATTTGAACGAGCAGCTTATTCTGGTTCACGGAAAAGGCGACAAGGAAAGAATTGTTCCTTTTGGAGAAACGGCAAGGCGCAAGCTGGAGGAATATCTTTTTGAGGCGCGTCCGGTTCTTGTGGGCTCAAAAATTGTTCCGGAAGTTTTTGTGAATTACCGCGGAGAAGCCATTTCAAGAAAAGGCGTCTGGAAAAAGTTCAAGGAGCTTAACATTCTTGCAGGAATCGACGCTAAAGTTCACACTTTGAGACATTCGTTTGCGACTCATCTTCTTGCGGGCGGCGCGGATTTGCGTTCTGTCCAGGAGCTTCTTGGCCATTCAGATCTTGCAACTACACAGATATATACACATGTTGACGACAAGGAACTTTCGTCATATCATCAGAAGTACTTTCCCGGTCATCATAAAGAAACAACGGAGGAAAAATGAAAAAAAGTGTTATTTTATTTCTGCTGGTTTTTTCAGCGTTTTTTGCAGGATGCAGCTATTCAAACAAGGCTCTGCTTCAGAAACGTCTGCAAAATATGGAAAAATATTCTGGAAATCCCGGCAACATTGAAGAAATAAAAAAAGGCATTGAAAAGTATGATTCCGAGGCTCAGGAGCTTGTGGAAAAAAATGCGAAAATCGGAATCTGGTACAAAATTCTTGGAACCCGTTATCTTGACAGGAAAATGTACGGAAAAGCCCTGGAAAGTTTTCAGAGCGCGCTGGAATTCTATCCGGAAAATCCAAATCTTTACTATTATGTTGGAGTTTCGGCGACTTACGTAAGCCATTCAGCGCTTGATTTTAACGGCCGCGGCGAAACTGAGTCAAAAATGAATTACCTGAAGCTTGCGGAAACGGCTTTCAAGCAGGCTCTTTCAATTGATGAAAATTACTCAAAGGCACTTTATTCGCTTGGTGTGCTTTACGCTTTCGACCTTGACAACGGTCCTGAGGCTGTAAAATATCTTGAACGCTACGTTGAAATTGAAAAACGTGACACCGACGGAATGCTTGTTCTGGCACGAGCGTATTATATGTCCTCTGAATTTGAAAAGGCTGCCGACGTTTACGACAAAATTATTTCTATTACAAAATCTTCGCAAAGAAAAGCCGAGGCGGAGGCGAACAAAAAGGTGGTGCTTGACGCAATTTATGGAAAATAATCAGAAAAATCAGCTTCTATTGATTTCTCTGGCAAGAATTACCTTTCTTTCTTTGGCAGAAAAACTAAATTTATTGAAAAAACTTGACAGTTGCGACAACCTTGCATTACTGTCTTTAACAGACTTGTCCGTTTTTTGCGGAAGACCGTTGAAAGCTTCGTGGAACGGGGCTGAAAATCTTCGTGCCGCAAAAAAAGAGGAAGCTGTCCTGCGGGCGAAAAATATTCAGACGGTGCTTTATACTTCCGCTGAATATCCGGCTTTGCTAAGGGAATGTGTGAACGCGCCGTTCGCGTTGTTCTGCATTGGCGATATTTCGTGCCTTTCAGGAAGGACAGTTTCTGTTGTAGGAACAAGAAAAGCTGCTCCTGAAGCTAGAAAAGCTGCTGTTCAGTTTGCTAAGAATGCGGCTTCGGATGGAGTTTCGGTTGTGAGCGGACTTGCCAGCGGAATTGATTCTGCGGCGCATATCGGCGCGGTCGAGGCAAATTTTGAGGCGGAAAATTCTTCTTTGCTGGGAAAAACTTGCGCGGTTCTTCCTTGCGGCATTGATACAATTGTTCCTTATGCAAACAGAAAACTTGCCGAAAATATTTTGAGGATCGGCGGCGCGATTGTGAGCGAATACGTTCCTGGAGTTCCGGCTGAACGCTGGCGTTTTGTCCAAAGAAACAGAATCATTGCGGCTTTGTCGCCGGCGACTTTGGTTGTTCAGGCTCCAAGCGGAAGCGGCGCGCTCATCACTGCTGATTTTGCGCTTGAATGCGGGCGGGATGTTCTGTTTCACAAGACGGCTTTTTCTGAAAACGCTGCGGCTGTGCGGAATTTTGTTGATTCAGAGCTTCAGACGCGTTTTGCGCTTGGAAAGGCGAGCCGTTCAAAACTGGAGAATACTCCTGAAAAATATCTTGAGGCAGGCGCTCCTGTGATAGAAAATTATCAGGATTTCTGCCGGTGCGTCGCGGAGCTTCCGGGCGTCCGCGGAACTTCGGATGAAAAAAATATTCAGTGCGAGTTGTTTTGAAAATTCATTCTGAAAATATAAGTTGTGAGGATTTTATGGCTGAAAAAGAATCTACATCAAAAAAATCTAAAGCAAGGAAAACTCAGACTCTGGTTATTGTGGAGTCTCCTGCCAAGGCTCATACTATTGAAAAGTACCTTGGAACTGGCTATACGGTAAAGGCATCTATGGGGCATCTTATTGATTTGCCAAAATCCAGGCTTGCAATTGATGTGGAGCATGGTTTTCAGCCCGAATATATTACTGTCCGCGGGCGCGCAAAGCTTCTGAAGGAACTTCAGCGGGACGCGAAAAAATCCGACGCCGTCCTGCTTGCTTCCGATAACGACCGCGAAGGAGAGGCGATTGCCTGGCATTTGAACAACGCGCTCAAAGAAAAAACTCAGGCAAAAATCAGCAGAATTGTCTTTAATGAAATCACTCCGGTTGCAATAAAAGCGGCTGTAAAAAATCCTGGCGAAATCGTTGAGGCAAAAGTCAATGCCCAGAAAGCCCGCCGTGTTCTTGACCGTCTTGTTGGCTATAATCTTAGCCCGATTCTGTGGGCAAAGGTGAAAAACGGACTTTCAGCCGGAAGAGTTCAGTCTGTTGCCCTGCGTTTGATTTGCGAGCGTGAAAAGGAAGTTGAGGATTTTATTCCTGAGGAATACTGGACGCTGGATGCGGATTTTGTAAAAGGAAAAACAAAATTCACCGCCCGTCTTGTTAAGTATAAAGGTGAAAATCCTGAGCTGAAAAATGAAAAGGCCGTGAACAACATTATCGAGGAAATAAAAAATTCAGAATGTAAGGTTTCAAACCTGAAGCAGTCTGAAAAAACTGTGCATCCAAAAGCGCCTTTTACAACCTCGAAAATGCAGCAGGAAGCAGCGAACCGCCTTGGATTCACCTCAAAAAAGACAATGCAGATTGCGCAGCAGCTTTATGAAGGAATAAACATCGGGCAGAACCGGGTCGGTCTTATAACTTATATGCGAACGGATTCTGTGCGAATTTCTCAGACAGCTCTTGACGACGTAAGGGCTTGGCTTTCAAAAAATCATCCTGAGGAGCTTCCGGAAGAACCGATTCACTACGCTGTCGGAAAAAGCGCCCAGGACGCCCACGAAGGTATTCGCCCGACTTATGTTGAGTACACGCCTGATTCTGTGAAGGAATATCTTTCGCGCGACCAGCTTAGGCTTTACACGATAATCTGGGAACGTTTTGTTTCAAGCCAGATGAAAAATGCCAAGACAATTACAACTTCCGCGGAAATTTCTGCGGGAGACGCTCTGTTCCGTGTGAGCGCATCCAGAATTTCGGAGAAAGGCTTCTATAAAGTCATAAAGCTTCTTTCTTCAAAGGAAGAAAAAACTGGAAATCTGCCTTCGCTGAAAATTGATGAAATTCTGAACGCGGACAAATTTTATCCTGAGCAGCATTTTACCCAGGGACCGGCGCGCTACACAGACGCTTCGATTGTAAGAACCCTGGAGGAAAAGGGAATCGGCCGCCCTTCAACGTATGCTCCGATTATTTCTGTTCTTCTTGACCGTTATTATGTTACCAGAAGCAACAAGCAGCTTGTTCCTACGCAGCTTGGACGGATTATCTGCAAAATTCTTGTGGAATCTTTCCCGGATGTAATAAACGAGCATTTCACGGCTGAAGTTGAAACAAATCTTGACAAAGTCGAGGAAGACAAGCTTGTCTGGAACAATATGATTTCAGATTTCTTCGGACCGTTCAAAAACCGCGTTGATGAAGTGATGAAATCTGTTCAAAGCATAAAGGGAAGCCTTGACGAGCCGACTGACAAAATCTGCGAGAAATGCGGCAAGCCGATGGTGAAAAAACTCGGCAGGTTCGGTTATTTTCTGGCCTGCTCAGGATTTCCGGAATGTCATAATACAAAATCGATTCCGCTTGCAAAATGTCCAATGCCTGGATGCAACGGCGAAATTGTCGCAAGAAAAACAAAAGGCCGCGGAAAGGAATTCTACGGCTGCACAAATTATCCGTCGTGCAGTTTCATCAGCCATTTCAAGCCGATTGACCAGTATTGCCCGAAATGCGGCTGGTTTCTTGTTGAAAAGTTCGACAAGAAAAACGGCTCGTACAAATCCTGCATAAATCCTGACTGCGATTATTTGCATTCAGCGGATGGAGACGATTCGTTCGGCGCGGATTCTTCCGGGGAATAACAGGCGGCGGCAAAAAGAATGGAAAAAACTCTTTCACTGAAGGAGGCGGGCGGGGAATTTTTTGTTTATCTTTCCTCGGTCCGCGAGCTTTCTGAAAATTCGATTATCGCTTACAAAAATGATTTTTCTCATCTGGAAAAAGTTCTTGGCGAAGACTGCCCGGTGAACGATATTACAACGGAAGATTTAAGGCTTTGCGTCGCGAAGCTTTCACAGCAGAAAATGGCGGCCGCGAGCATAAACAGATTTATTGCGGCGGTGCGAACTTTTTTTGCCTATTGCAGAAAATTTGATTATATTAAAATAAATCCGTCTGTGAATTTGTCTTCTGTGAAGCTTCCGAAATATATGCCGCGGTTTCTTACCAGCCCGGAAATTGACGAGCTTTGCGAGCAGCCTGAAAAAAAGGAGCTGCTCTGGGCAACCAGGGACAGGGCTCTTTTTGAGATGATGTATTCTTCCGGCTGCCGTGTGAGCGAAATCGCCGGACTGAAATTTTCTGATATGTCCGAGGATTTCAGTTCCGCGGTTGTAACAGGAAAAGGTCGCAAGGACAGAAGAGTTTATTTTGAGAGCGACGCGCAGGTTGCGTTGAAAAAATATATTGAGGACAGGAAAAATCTTTTTCTTGGACTTAATAAAAAAGATGAAGTCAAGGAAGTTTTTGTGAACCAGAAGGGAAATCCGCTTACGGCTCACGGAGTCCGCTGGATTCTTTCGCGGTACACAGGGCTTGAGGGAACGAATCATCATGTTTCGCCCCATGCGCTTCGTCATACTTTTGCAACGGCAATGCTTATGCAGGGCGCGGATGTCCGGATTGTTCAGGAGCTTCTAGGACATTCAAGTGTTTCTACAACGCAGCGTTACACTCACATTACAACAGAAAAACTTATTGATGTTTACAATAAAGCACATCCACATTCGTGATTTTTGGAGATTTATATGAAAAATAAAATCAGAAGCACAACAGTTATTGCTGTAAAACGGAACGGCCACGTGGCTATGGCTGGCGATGGCCAGGTTACATCTGGAAACACCGTGATGAAGGGAAATGCCCGCAAAGTCCGCCGCATTTATGATGGAAAAATTCTTACAGGATTTGCAGGAAGCGTTGCGGATGCCTTTACTTTGTTCGATCTTTTTGAAACAAAAATCAAGGAATTCAACGGAGATTTGACAAGAGCCGCTGTTGAGCTTGCAAAAATGTGGAGAACTGAAAAATCCCTCCAGAAGCTGGAAGCGCTTCTTCTTGTTGCCGATAAAAACAAAATTCTTCTTATAAGCGGAGACGGAAATGTCATCGAGCCGGAAAACGATGTTCTTGCTATCGGTTCGGGCGGAAACTACGCTTATTCGGCTGCCCTGGCATATCTTGAAAGTTCAAATTATTCGGCGCGCGAAATTGCTGAAAAATCTTTAAAAATCGCAGGCGATATTTGTATTTACACAAACGGCAATATCACAATTGAGGAGCTTTAATTTTATGGAAAAAAATGTTGATTTGACACCTAGGCAGATTGTTGAAAAACTTGATCAATATATAATCGGGCAGGAAAAAGCGAAGCGGGCGGTGGCTGTTGCCCTTAGGAACAGAACCCGCCGCCTAAAGCTTGACGAGTCAATCCGCGATGAGGTTGCGCCTAAAAACATTCTTATGATTGGTCCTACAGGCTGCGGAAAAACTGAAATTGCGCGCCGTCTTGCGAAACTTTGCAACGCCCCGTTCTTGAAAGTTGAAGCCACAAAGTACACGGAAGTCGGCTATGTCGGCCGCGATGTTGAATCCATGGTTCGAGATTTGATGGCTGTCGGTGTGAACGATGTAAAAGCCGAGATGGAAGAGGAGCTGAAGGAAAAATCTGTTTCCGTGGTTGAAGAAAAGCTTCTTGACCTGCTTTTGCCTGGAACTGGAAAGCAGAAGCAGCCTGATGCGGCGAACACAACTGAAATTTCTGCGGAGGATTCAAATTCCACGCGCGAAAAATTCCGCCAGATGCTCCGCGAAGGAAAGCTTGAGGACCGCGAGGTTGAAGTTACTGTAAGCCGCCAGACCGGTGTTTCCGGAATGGAGATTATTGCGGGCGGCTCTCTGGACGACCTTCAGAGCAGCATGCAGAATCTTGCCGGAATGCTTCAGGGCGGACGCAGAAAAAGACGCACTGTTTCTGTAAAGGAAGCCAGAAAAATTCTTACGCAGGAAACTCTTGACGGCATGGTTGACAACGACAAGGTTATCGACAAAGCCAAGGAGCGCGTTGAAAACAGCGGAATTATTTTTATCGACGAAATTGACAAAATCGCCGTTCACGGTGAAAGCCACGGCCAGGATGTGAGCCGCGAAGGCGTTCAGCGCGATATTCTTCCGATTGTTGAAGGAAGCAATGTCAGCACAAAATTCGGCGTAATCAACACAACGCATATTCTTTTCATTGCCGCAGGCGCGTTCAGCGTTGCTTCTCCAAGCGATTTGATTCCTGAGCTTCAGGGACGTTTCCCTCTCCGCGTTGAGCTGGAAAGCCTTACAAAAGAAGATTTCAAGAAGATTCTTAAAGAGCCGAAAAACAGCCTGATAATGCAGTACAAGTCGCTGCTCGCAACAGAAAATGTGAACCTTGAAATCACAGAGGACGCGATTGAATGTATGAGCGTAATCGCTGAGGAAGTGAACAACAAGGCTGAAAATATCGGCGCCCGCCGCCTGCACACAGTTATGGAAAAAGTTCTTGACGAAATCAATTTTTCAGCGGATGAACATTCCGGTGAAACTTTCAAGGTTGATTCTGACTATGTAAGCAGCAAGCTGAAGGACATCGCCCAGAGCCAGGATCTTTCAAGATACATTCTTTAATTTTTGCAGTTAAAAAGCTAAACATATTTTTTGTCTTTCCGAAAATTTATAAGGAAGGACAAAGAATATGAATACATTTACAAGATCTGTGGATTTGCTTCAGCGTTCAATGGATGCGGTTTCTCTTCGTTACCAGGTTACTGCGAACAATCTTGCGAACAGCGAAGTTCCGAATTTCAAGCGTTCAACAGTCAATTTTGAAAGCGAGCTGAAGCGTGCCTTTGAATCAGAAGAGAAGGCGAAAAACGGCTTTCAGCTTACACGCACAGATCCGCGCCATATTCCTTTGAACGAGCCGTACGATTACCGCGATGTTGAGCCTCGCCGCGTCCTTGACTATACAACTACAGCAAAAGCAAACGGAAACAATGTCGATGCTGAAACCGAAGCGAACAACATTCTTCAGATTCAGATGCAGTACAGGCTTTTGACTCAGCTTGCCGGCTTTGAATTTTCTCAGCTTAATTCTGTGATGAAAAAATAAATATAGGAGCTTGAAATGGGACTTTTTACTTCGATAAATATTGCTTCAACAGGAATGGCTGCGGAACGCCTTAGAACCGACGTTATTTCAAACAACATTGCGAACGCTTCCACAACTAGAACCCAGGAGGGCGGCGCTTTTAAACGTTCTCGCGTGGTTTTTGAGCCGGTGAGCGCAAGTCATCCGCAGTTCAGGTCGCCGTTCACTCCTTCTGACCTTGACAACGGTCCTGGAAAAGGCGTGAAAGTCCTTGAAATCGTAAAAGATACTTCTGAAGGCAGGCTCGTTTACGACCCTGAGCATCCTGACGCGATAAAATCAGGTCCGAACGCCGGATATGTTGAGTATCCGAATGTTAATATTGTTAATGAAATGGTTGATCTTATTTCAGCGAGCCGCGCCTACGAGGCGAATTCAACGGTTATTGAAGGCGCGAAAAGCATGTTTTCCGCGGCGCTTGAAATAGGAACCCGCTAGTTTTTGGCTAAAGTTTTGCAAAGTTTGCGTTTAGTTAATTGACATCATCCCCAAGTCAATGTAGAATTTTAGCTGGGTGAGGAAAAATGAAAATACCAGAATTCAATTCATTGCAGCTGACAAGAACAGAAACTGCGCATACAGGAAAAACTTCCCTGGGGCTTTCTCAGGAAAATTCCGCGAAAAACAGCGTTTCAAAGGCGTCCGCGTCTTTCAGCGATTATTTGCTCCAGGCTTTTCAGTCCATGAACGACCAGCAGGTTGAGGTGAGCAATCTTCAGCAGAAAGTTATAACCGACCCGGAATCAGTGGATCTGCACGACGTTACAATCGCAATGTCAAAAGCCAGGATGTCGCTGAACCTTGCGAATTCCGTTATTGACCGGATTGTCAGCGGATGGTCGGAAATAACTACAACACGATAAAATCTTGCTTTTCAGAATTCACTTTATGTGATAAAATAGCGCATTAAGATTATTGTTTTTTTGCCCGTTCTCGGGAGGGGACTGATGAACGAATGGTTTAAAAATATGATTGAAAAGCTCCGGAATTTCTGGAAGTCAAGTTCAGTCATTGTAAAAGTTGTTGTTGCAGGTATTGTGCTTGCAGTGATAGGCGCTATTATTTTTGCCGTTAATGTGAGCGGCTCGGATTCAACCGTAAGGCTTTTTCCGCAGGCGGTTACCGATGAGTCTGTCAGAAACCAGATTCTTGACCGCGTTGCCCAGGAAAATGTTCAGGTTTACGTAAGCGATGACGGTGTTATTTCCGTTGGTGATGAAAAAACTGCGCGCCGCCTCAGAACTCTTTTGACTGTTGAAGGGCTGGCTCCTTCAAATTACGATCCGTTCGCTGATTTTTACAACCGTTCGTGGTCAACAACTGATGCCGAGCAGAATGTACGGCATAAGAATGCGCTTTCAGCCGCGTTGAAGCAGCATCTTGAGTCGCTTTCCGATATTGATGTTGCGTTCGTGACGCTGGTTTTGCCGGACAAGGCGCTTTTCGCCTCGGAGCAGAATCCGGTTTCGGCGAGCATTGCCCTGCGTCTTTCAAGAACGAGCGATCTTCTTTCAAACAGAAAAAAAGTAAAAGGAATCCAGGATTATATTTTAAAGGCTGTTGAAGGTCTTTCCGCGGAAAACCTTACGATAATTGACCAGGATGGAAACATTCTGAACGACTTTGAAGGAATGGCGGAAAGCGACCGCGTCTCAATAATTGAAAAGCAGCAGAAGCTTATCCGCAAGATGGAGGCTCAGCTTGAGGCGAAGGTTCTTCAGGCTCTTCAGCGTAACTATACGTCCGACAGAATTACTGATGTCATCGCGCATTACGAGATGGATATGTCGGAAGAAAACAGCGATTCAACGATTTATTCCCCGATTCAGATCAAGCCGGACAATCCTGACACTCCTTATGATGATTCCGAGTACCGCGACACGCTTCCAATCAGCCAGCAGACGGTTACAAAGGAATGGCAGGGAACTGGATATAATCCGGAAGGACCTGCCGGCGTTGAAGGGCAGACTCCGCCGGTTTATTCTGATGTTTCAAATGTGATTGGAAAATCAACGGAAACTGGCGTTACACAGAACAATGTTATAAATACAACTCATACTACGAAAAAAGTTGCCCCTCAGCTTGGACGAATTACAATTTCAGCAAATATTGACGGTGTCTGGAAAATAAAAAAAGATCCTAAGACGCATGAATATATTGTAAATGAAGAGGACGGAAGTCTTGTTCGCGAGTACACTCCGATTTCCGCTGAAGACCTTGAGAATGTGCAGAAATATGTTGAGGCGGCTGTTGGATACAGCAAAAACCGGAACGACATGGTGACAATCACAAATATTCCGATTGACCATACGCAGGAATTCAGGGAGTTTGACGAGGCGTATTTCAAGAAGCTTCAGACAAGGCGGACAATTCTGCTGGTTCTTGCCGCAGTTGCAGTTGTTCTGGTTGGCTTTATTCTGTTCAGGATTATCAGCAAGGAAATCGAACGTCGCCGCCGCGCCCGCGAGGAAGAGCTTTTGCGCCAGCAGCAGCTTGCCCGGGAACAGGCTTTGTGGGAAGCAAAAGACGAAGCGCAGACTGTTACAATGTCTGTTGAGGAAAGCCGCCGCGCCGAACTGCAGGAAAATGCAATCAACATGGCGAAAGAGCATCCAGAGGACGTTGCAATGCTTATCAGAACATGGCTTATGGAGGAGTAGAAAATGGCTGACGATGTACCAAAGGCGAATCCAAAACCGATTCCTAAAGCTGGCAGCTTGAAGCCCGCCGGCTCTTCTAAAAAAGATAAAAAAGATTACAAAAGCCTTACCGGCCGCCAGAAAGCCGCGATTTTTCTTGTTTCCCTGGGCTCTGATGTTTCTGCTGAAGTCATGAAGCATTTGCGCGAAGATGAGGTTGAAACGCTGACCTTTGAAATTGCCCGGCTTGAAACTGTAGACGCTGAATATAAGGACGCAGTTCTTGAAGAATTCCAGGAAATGATGAACGCGCAGAATTTCATCACAACTGGCGGTATTGACTACGCGCGCGAGCTTCTTGAAAAATCTCTGGGCTCGCAGAAGGCTATTGATATTATCAACAGGCTTACTTCAAGCCTTCAGGTTCGTCCGTTTGATTTTATCCGCAGAACCGATCCTGCTCATTTGCTGAACTTTATCCAGCAGGAATATCCGCAGACAATCGCGTTGATTCTTGCTTATCTTGAGCCTGGAAAAGCCGCGATAATTCTTCAGAATCTTCCGGAGGAAATGCAGCCGGAAGTTTCAAAGCGTCTTGCAACCATGGACCGTACTTCGCCTGATGTTTTGCGCGAGGTTGAACGAGTTCTTGAAAAGAAGCTTTCAACTCTTTCTAGCGAAGACTATACTGCTGCCGGCGGTGTTGAATCTATTGTAGAGATTTTGAACCTTGTAGACCGTTCTTCTGAAAAGGCGATTATAGAGTCTTTGGAGGAAGAAGATCCGGATTTGGCGGAAGAAATCAAGAAGCGAATGTTCGTTTTCGAGGATATTGTTATGCTCGACGACCGCGCTATTCAGAAAGTTCTGCGCGAAGTCGATACGCAGGAGCTTTCAAAAGCGCTCAAATCTGTTGACACCGAAGTTCAGGATAAAATTTTCCGCAATATGTCAAAGCGTGCGGCAAGCATGCTGAAAGAAGATATGGAATTTATGGGTCCGGTTCGACTGAAGGATGTTGAGGAAGCTCAGCAGAAGATTGTTTCTACAATTCGACGCCTTGAAGATTCTGGTGAAATTGTCATTGCACGTTCTGGTGAGGATGAGCTGGTTCAGTAGAAAAACTGAATCCTTGAATTTTAAGGAAAAAAATGGCTAAGCAAGTTTTCAGACCGAATGAAATAAAAATAAAGGAAAACGAAAAGAAATTCACGCTTCCTCTTCTGCATGACTACAGGCCGCACGAAGAAAAAGCTGAGGTTGTTGAAGAAGTTTATCAGGGGCCGACTGCGGAAGATTTGCGAAAAGAAGCGGAGGCATTCCGGCAAGGCTTGGAAATTGAAAAACAGCATCTTCTGGAAGAAGCCAATGCGGAAGCTGAAAAAATTGTAAAAAACGCGAAGGATGCGGCTTTTGAAGAAGTAAAACGCCAGACGGATGAAGCGTCGGTTCTGAAAGCCGATGCCCAGAAGCAGGCGGAAGAAATAATTGCCAAGGCAAAGGCTGACGCGGCGAAAATAATTCAGGATGCACATTCGGAAGAGCAGAAAATAAAAATTTCCGCAAAGGAAGACGGCTTCAAGCAGGGACATGACGAAGGTTATTCTGCCGGAGAGTCAGAAATCGGCAGGCTTGTTGACCGGCTCCGCAAAATGATCGAGGCCGTAATGCTTCGCCGGGAAGAAATTCTGAAGGAAACTGAGCAGCAGATTATCGACCTTGTGATTCTGATGACTAGAAAAGTTGTGAAAATTATTTCTGAAACTCAGAAAACAACCATTATGAGCAATATTCTTGCCGCTCTGAAAAAAGTAAAAACCCGCGGAACAGTTGCGCTTCACGTGAACCTTGAGGATTTGCGCCTTGCAACGGCAAATGTTGATGAATTTATAAAAAGAGTTGAAAATATTCAGGGAATTACCGTTGTTGAAGATTCAACAGTTGAAAAGGGCGGCTGCATTGTTGAAACAGATTTCGGCGCAATCGATGCGCGTATTTCCAGCCAGCTTAACGAGCTTGAAGACAAAATCATGGAAATTTCTCCTGTAAAGTCAATTAAAAAGAATGCAGGCATTCCTTCCGCGGAGTGATTATGGAATTCAACTTTTCAAAATATATAAAAACGATTGCGGATTTTGACCCGATTTCGTATATCGGCTACGTTTCTGCGGTCAGCGGAAAGCAGATTGTAAGCAAAGGCCCCGTGGCTCAGATTGGTGAAATCTGCACTATAAAATTCAAGAACGGAAAAGAAATCTTTGCGGAAGTTGTTGGGCTTGACAAAAAAGACGTTCTCCTGACTCCTTACGGCGACACTGAAGGAATTGAAATCGGCTGTGAAGTTGTTGGCTCGGGGAAAACGCTTCAGGTTCCTGTTGGAATGTCGCTTCTTGGCAGGACAATTGATGCCACTGGAAAACCTTGTGACGGGCTGGGCGAGCTTCTGCCGGAAGCTTATTATCCTGCGCTGAATGTTCCTACCGACCCGATGAAGAAAAAGCCGATCAACCGGCGTATTACAACTGGAATCCGTTCAATAGACGCAATGCTTACCTGCGGAAAAGGCCAGCGAATCGGAATTTTTGCAGGTTCAGGCGTTGGAAAATCAACTTTGCTTGGAATGATTGCGCGGAACACTGATGCGGAAATCAACGTTGTCGGGCTTATCGGCGAGCGAAACCGTGAGGTTCTTGACTTTATAAATAACGACCTTGGAAAAGAAGGAATGAAGCGTTCTGTTGTAGTTGTTGCAACTGGCGACCAGCCGGCAATCTGCCGTCTTAGGGCGGCGTATGTCTGCACGGCGATTGCTGAATATTTCCGCGACCAGGGAAAAGACGTTTTCATGATGGTTGACAATGTTACCCGTTTTGCAAAAGCTCAGCTTGAAATAGGAATTGCGAACGGCGAGCCTCCTACGGCGAGCGGCTATCCTGCCAGCGTTTTCAGCATGATTCCAGCTCTGATGGAGCGCACCGGAACAAGTGAAAAAGGAACTATAACGGCGTTTTATGCTGTTCTTGTGGACGGCGACGACATGGACGATCCGATTGCGGACTGTGTCCGCGGCGTTCTGGACGGACATATTATTCTTAGCAGAAAACTTGCGTCGGCTTACCATTATCCGGCTGTTGACGTTTTGCCTTCAATAAGCCGTCTTCAGCGGCGGGTTACCGGTCCTTGCACAAAAAAAGCGTATGCCAGAATCCGCAGCCTTATGGCTTTGTACCAGAACAACGCGCTTATGATTAATTCCGGTATGTACACGAAGGGCGATTCTCCTGCAATTGACGAGGCGATTGATAAATATGAAGAAATCGAGGAATTCCTGAAGCAGGACGAATACGAAAAATGCACGATGGAAGACACTTTGAACAAGCTGAGTATTGTTTCCGGCATTGAAATTCCGAAAGAAGAATATGTTGAATCTCCAAACCTTGAAAAGCCTGCTGAGAAAACAGCGGAAACTGAAAAAACTGTAGAAAATGGCGAAATTTAAGTTTGAGCTTCAGGACATTCTTGAGGCAAAAAAGTTTGAGCAGACTCGGGCGGAAAATGAGCTTGGAAAAGCTCTTGCCGCTGAAAAAGAAATTCAGGGAAAGCTTGACTTGCTGGCGAAGCAGAAAATTGCTATGCAGCAGTCGGTGAAGAACACAAAGGATTTCAACCAGATTGTCGCGGCGAACAATTTTTCAGTTTTTGTGCGGAAGCAGTCGGAATTTCTTTTCAATGAAATGGCCAAGGCGAAAATTGTAACCGAGCAGAAGCGCGCTGCGCTGAAAAAAATAATGCAGAATGTCGATTCGCTTGAGCGGCTCAAAGATTTTCAAAAAGAAGACTTTAAAGCCGCCCAGAAGCGGAAACTGACAAAAGTCGTGGGCGGAATTGTTTCAGCAAAATACGCCCGCGAGAATCGAAAAGAAGGGGAGAGCAGCCCTAGTAGTGAAACGCCGAGCCTCCGATGAATTCCCGGATTATTGAGCGGACAGGAACCTGCGTCGGGGCGATTGTCGCAAAATTGTCCAGGAACGAAAGAAGCATGCACGCCTCGGAATATTCCGGCTCATCCGGCGTAACACAGCGCAGAAGCGGCTCGGCATAAACTTTCAGGACGCTCAGCTCGTAGTCCAGCGCGGTGTTCAGGATTGCGTCGGCATTGTTCTGGAACGGAAAGATATGCAGCTCTTCGCCTTTCTGCACGCTCGGCCACATCGCGATTGTTCCAGCCGCAGATTTTCCGCGGAACTGGTTGTCGCGCACAATTCTTCTAATCAGCCGGTTGTTGCTTGTTGGAATTCTGTTGTGGTCGTCAAGGTTCAGCTGTGTCAAAGCCGAAAGATAAATCTTGAATTTATATTCCGCCGGAATTTTCGGGGTAAGCTTTGGATTCAGTCCGTGGATTCCTTCCATTATTAGAATTTCATTTTTAGCGAGCTTCATTTTGTTTTTTTCATCGAAAGTCTGGGTTCCGCTGTGAAAATCATATGAAGGCACAACAACTTCCTTTCCGGCGAAAAGATCCACAAGATTCTGGTTCAAAAGCTCAATGTCCAGCGCCTCAAGACATTCAAAGTCAAAATTGCCG
The DNA here is from genome assembly GCA_934718065.1 of uncultured Treponema sp. Taxonomy (GTDB): domain Bacteria; phylum Spirochaetota; class Spirochaetia; order Treponematales; family Treponemataceae; genus Treponema_D. The sequence continues at coordinate 127,565 of CAKUZR010000002.1, read as the reverse complement.
TTTTCATCTCTTGGGGTTCTGGAATGGTCAACGTAGTAGCTGTCCAGGCTGATTACTTTTGGCGTGTAGCCCATGGCCAGAAGCTCCAGCGCGAGTTTTTTCGATGTTGTGGTTTTTCCGGATGAAGACGGGCCTGCAATCAGAACGACGCGGACTGTTTTTTTCTGCACAATTTGGTCGGCGATTTCCGCAATGTTCTTTTCCTGGAAAGTTTCAGTGATGTCGATGAAGTCGTTGATTTTCCGCCTGGCAATCAGCTCGTTAAGATCCGCCGCGGAAGTGATTCCAAGCCTTTGACCCCATTTTTTGTATTTTGAGTAGATTTCAAAAAGTTTCGGCTCGTCAACAAATTCCGTGAGCCTGCTGTGGTCAGAGGAACTTGGAAAGCGCAGAAGAAATCCTTCGCCGTAAGGCTTGAGCGCGAAAACTTTCAGAATTTCTGTGGAAAGCACGAGCGGCCCGAAATAAAGGTCGCAGAAATCTTCTATAATATTGATTTTTACTCTTGGAGGCGCAATGAAGTTCAGCTGCTTGCGCGTTTTTTCAAGCCCCAGCTTTTCAAAAAGAGCCGCCGCCTCGCTGTAGGAAATTGTGTCAGTTTCAATCGGAATGTCCTTCTGGACCATTCGGCGCATTTCCTCTTCGATGTGGGCAATGTTTTCTGCGCTGATTTTGTTTCCGTTTCCGAAAGTGTAGTAATATCCGTAACCAAGGCTGTGCCCTACAAGAAGCTTTGATTCCGGATAAAGCTTATGCGCGGCCGCCGCAAGAAGAAGGCAGAGCGAACGCCGGTAAATATTCGCGCCGTCCTTTGTGTTTATAAAAACCGGCTCGATTTTTGCCGGATATTTTATTTTTTTTTCAAGCGAATAGATTTTGTTGTTCATGCGGACTGCAACAACCTGTTCATTCTGGTTTTCAAAATTTTTTGCAAGTTCGGAAGCCGAAGCGCCTTTTTCGGCTTCAATTGTTTTTCCGTCCGGGTAAGTGATTGTCAGTTTTCTGTTTTTCATAATACTCCGCCTTTTGTTGTGATGTTAATAATTTTACAGCAGATTTTTTGGAAGTCAAAAGAATATTTGAAAAGCGGGCGTTGCGGGCGGCGTTTGAGCCCGCAGAGTGGGTAGGCGAAAAGGAGCGGCGCGAGTTTGAGACGCAGGGCGAGGCTTCGCCCTTAAAAATTTCAAAAGAAAATCTATTGTTTACTAAAGGCAAAATAATCTATAAAATTAAGCGATATTTAAACGAAAAGAGAAAATTATGCTCGAAGAACTAAAAATGCCGATTGCGCAGTTAAAAGAAGATATTGACGGTGTTTGGAGCCGCCTTGAGCCTGAGGCGATTCAGAAAAAAATTGATGAGAAGAACAAGCTTACGGAAGCGGATGGTTTTTGGGACGACCACGAAAAAGCTGAGAAAGTAATGGCGGAAATCCGGAAGCTGAAGAACCGTGTTGAGCCGTGGAAGCAGCTTTTGAGCGATTACGGCGATATTGAGGCGATGTACGAGCTGGCGGAAGAAAGCGGCGATTCTGGCGACGAGGATGAGGTTCGGGCAATGCTTGAAAAGGCCAGAAAACGTTTTGACGAGCTGAATATTTTGAATCTTCTTTCCGGGGAAGTTGACGATTCGCCTGCGTTTATTACGATTCACGCCGGGGCTGGCGGAACTGAGGCGGAAGACTGGGCTAGAATGCTTTGCCGGATGTACACGCGCTGGGCTGAACGCCATGGCTTTAAGATTGAAGTTGTTGATATGCTTGAGGCGGAAGGCGGAATAAAATCTGTAACTTTGCAGATTGACGGTGATTATGTTTACGGGCATTTGAAGGGCGAGGCGGGAATCCACCGGCTGGTAAGAATTTCTCCGTTTGACGCGAACGCGCGCCGCCATACTTCTTTTGCGAGCGTTTATGTTTTTCCGGTGCTGGATGATTCTATTGAAGTTGAAATCCGGCCTGAAGATTTGCGTGTTGACACTTACCGCGCGGGCGGAAAGGGCGGACAGCATGTGAACAAGACTGATTCCGCGGTTCGGTTCACGCATATTCCTACGGGAATTGTTGTTGCCTGCCAGAGCGAGCGCAGCCAGATTTTTAACCGTCAGGCCTGTATGAGCATGCTTCGCGCGCGGCTTTATGAATATTACCGCGAGCAAAAAGAAAAAGAAAACGCTAAATTCGGCGCTGAAAAAAAGGATATTTCCTGGGGAAACCAGATTCGTTCCTATGTTTTTCAGCCTTATACAATGGTGAAGGATCACCGCACAAAATGCGAAACTGGAAACATCCAGGCGGTAATGGACGGTGATATTGACCAGTTTATGGATGCTTACCTTCTTGCGCAGTGGAAGGGGCTTCCGATGGATTCAGGGGCTTCCGACGACGACGTTTAATCTTTTTTGCAGAAAACTGGTTTTCTCTTGTTTTGTCCTGGTGGCTCTTGCTTTTTCGGTTCAGGCTGCTGAAACTGAAAAAAAGTGGGTTCTGGCGGCAGAAAAATTTACTTTGTCGCAGAAGAACAGCTCGGCGTCGTTTGAGTCGATAAATTCAACGCTGCCGTCGCTGATTCTTGAGCAGCTTTCCGAAAACCTTGAGCGCGCCCCTCGCGGACGTGAAAAACTTGACCGTTCGCTTTACGAGCTTCAGAAAACCAGGCTGGATCTTTTTCTTCAGCTTTCAAAGGAAGTGAAGGCGCGCGACTCGATTCTTCTGAACGATTATTCCCCGCGCAAGCTTAAAATGAAGCTGAAGGAATCTGAAAAGAAAATCAGCGAGATTCAAAAGAAAATTGATGAAAATCTTCTGGCTGTAAAAAACGAGAATGAAAAATACGCTTTTCAAATTGAAGAGGATGAAGAACGGAAAAAGCGCATTGAAGAAGGTCTGGTTGTTGAGGAAAAGCAGGAAAAAAACAAATTCGCCGAGCTTTTCAGGGAAATGGCGAAAAATTCAAGCGACGGTCCTGTGATTGAAAACGTTTCGCTTTATCAGAATGATTTTACCAAGTTTTTTGACGCCGGCGAGGAAAAACGCTCGCAGGGATATTCTTCCTACGCGTTTGAAAAGGCTTGCGTTGACGCGAAAATAAACGGTCTTCTGACTGGAACGGTTACTGTCTACGGAAGCTATGTCTCGTGCGCGGTTTCGCTGTATCAGTATCCGGGCGGGCGGCTTATCGGGAGCGCGGTGGATGTTGGCTCTGTTGAAAATCTGCGGCTTCTTGCGGTTGCGCTTGCCTTGCAGATAACGCCTAGAATTGCGGACAGCATGCCGGTTTTTCTTGACATTTCAGTTTCTCCGGAAGATGCGCTGAAAAAACTTTCGGTGACAATTGATGGCATTGTGTACAGAAGTATTTCCCGCCCGATAATTGTTCAGAGCGGAGTTCATACGGTTGTTTTTGCGTCGGAAGGATTTGACACAGTTTCCGCGACCTACGGATTTTCTGGAAGCCGGAATTTCAAGATTGATGTTGAAATGAAGGAAACTAAAAACGGCGAGGTGAAAATTCGTCTTCAGAAACCTTATTCCGGTGATATTTTTGGAAACGGAATTTTCGGTGGTTCTGTAAGCCCTGAAAATCCTTTTGGAACTGTAAAAGTGAACAACAGGAATGTTCTTGGGCATTTTGTTGATTCCGGCGGAAGCACGGCGGATTTTTTGATTCCGGCAAAACTTCTGAAGGACGGAGATTTTCTTTCTGTGAACGCAAAGCCTTTTGACCGGAGCGACTATATTGAAAAACGCCGCCGCTGGATGTACGCTAGCTACAGCGCGCTCATTGTTTCTTTGGTCCCGACTTTTTATGTCTACGGAAATTCCTTTGCGAAAAGCCAGGCTTATAACAGCAATTTTGATATTTCGTACAACGAGGCGAAAAGCTGGCAGACGGCTTCAAATGTGATGATTGGAGTTTCTGCAACGGCGGGCGCGTTTTTTGTCTACGAGCTGATAAGATATCTTGTGGCGGCGGAAAACGTTCTTCCGAAAGCGGCAAAACCTTTGAGCAAAAAGGAAAAGCAGATTCTTCTGCAGCAAATTGAAAACGAAAAAAAGACGCAGATTGAAGAAATAGAAAATCCAGCGGAAAATAATGAAAACAGCAACGGAGCAAAATAATGGAAAAAGAATCGTTCAAGGATAAAATAAAAAGACTTTTCAAGGGAAACCAACTTTCCTCTGATTTTTTTGACGAGCTTGCGGACAATCTTATTGAAGGCGATGTGGGCGTAAAAACTGCGTTCGAGCTTTCTGAAAGGCTGGAAGAAATTTGCCGCAAAGAGCATATTTCCGATGAAACAAAAGTCAAGCTGGAGCTGAAAAAAATGCTCCTTGAATATGTAAAGGAAACTGACCTTGAGCCGAATCCTTCCGGAACAAATATCTGGATGATTCTTGGCGTGAACGGCGTTGGAAAAACAACGAGCGTTGCAAAGCTTGCCGGCTTTTTCAGACGGAACGGCGTTGAAAATATTGTAATGGCGTCGGCAGACACTTTCAGGGCGGCCGCAATCGAGCAGCTTAATCTTCATGGCGAAAAGCTGGGCGTCCGCGTTGTAAGCCACCAGCACGGCTCTGATCCGGCGGCGGTTGTTTTTGACGCTGCTGAGGCTTGCGCGGCGAAGGGCAGCGGCCTTGTCCTTGCGGATACAGCCGGACGCCTTCACAACAAGGAAAATCTTGTGAAGGAGCTTCAGAAAATTGACAAGATTTGCTCGCAGAAAGCTACGGACGGCTGCTATAAAAAAATTCTTGTGATTGACGCTACAACCGGCCAGAACGCTTTGCGCCAGGCGGAAGTTTTCAACGAGGCGGTGAAGCTTGACGCGGTGATTCTTACAAAATATGATTCAACCGCAAAAGGCGGCGTTGCAATTGGAATCGGAAAGGAGCTTGGAATTCCGGTTGCTTTTGTCTGCAACGGCGAAAAATATGAAAATATCTCCCGTTTTTCCGCGGAAAAATATATTGATGATTTTTTGGGACTTTAAAAGGAATTAAACGTTTTGAAAAAAAATCCAGGATTTCTCGCCGTAATTTTGTTTTTTTCAGCCGCTTTTTTGAACGCAGAGGATTTTAAACTCAAACAGTGGACGGAATTTTTGAGCCTGCCTGTGTGGACTTTTGAGCAGGGACCAGTTCCGCTTGGTGAATTCCTGGGATTTCAGCTTCCGGAAATTTCTTTTTCGTTTGAAGATTATGATTCTTCCGCGGATGACGGCGAATGGATTTCCGCGCTTTTTGCGGACGGCGGCATTTTTTCTGTGCGCCAGCCGGACGAATATTCCGCTGTTTCAGAACTGCTTGAAAATTCAGAAAAAAACGAAATCGATGAAATTTCCGCGGCGGTTTTCAGCAGTTCCGCGAAACTTGAATCTCATCTGGAAAAAAAATATCTTTACGAAGACAGAACTCTTTCGCTTTATTCCTACGATGATGAAAATCTTTCCGTGCAGAAAAACGGTTCAGGCGGAATAATTGTAAAATCAGACGGAAAAAAAACGACCCGCAGCTACTATGATGAAAAAATGCGCCTTGTGAAAAAAGAAAACTGGGATATTTCAGGCGGAATTTCTTCCTCAAAAATCGCAGAGCTCCAGGAATTCAAATATTCGGAAGGCTCGAAGCCTGTTTCAAGCGTTTTTTCTTCTGAAAATGAAAGACATGAAATTTTGTATGACAAAGACGGGCGTGTTATGAGCTCAAAAAATTACGAGCTTTTCAAAAAAGATGATTCATCGCCCGGAAGATTTGTTTTAGTCAGCAAAACTGAATGGAAATATTCGGAAAGCGGCAAAATTCTTGAAAAATATTTCGAGGAATATTCGTACAATAAAAGCAGGTCGAAAATCGTCAGGACGGACTCAAAAAAAGATGTCTACCAGTACAAAATTCAGTCCGGGCTGCCGGATTATTATTTTTATGAGAACGGAAAACTCCGGGTTTCAACGGTTTACAGCTCTGAAGATTCGTACGTTACAACAATGAATTTTGACGGCGGTTTTGTTGTTGAGTCATATTTCGAGGCAGGGCGGCGCAAAAAAGACTTGCTTTACTTGAACGGTTCTGTCAGGAGCGTCCAGAATTATGAAAACTAGCAAAAACTTTTTATCATCGGCAAAATGGATTTTTGAAGTTTCCCGGCGGTTTGCAAAAATTGACAGGAACGGACGTTCTTCGGCGACAAATATTTTGTCAACGCTGGGAATCTGCTTCGGTGTGATGACGCTGGTCGCCGTTGTGAGCGTTATGAACGGTTTTCAGGCGTTTTCGATAAATCCGATTATGGAAATTTCCTCGGCTCATCTTCGGGCTTCTGAAATTCCGGAGGCTCGGATTTCAGATTTTTTGGATTTTTGCGCCGAAAATCCAGGAATCAGCTCTGTCTCGCCGTTTTTTGAGTCCCAGGGGCTGATTGTTGGAAAAAACAGCAAGCAGGCGGCGGCGGTTGTTCGCGCGGTTTTCCCCGATATTCTGAACATTGACAAAGGTTTCGGCAGCCAGGTGAAAATCGTTATTGGAAAATTCAATCTTGATTCGGACGGAATTGTCCTTGGAAAAGCGCTTGCGAACCAGCTTGGCGTTACGGTCGGTTCTGCGGTGAACCTTCTGGCGCTGGCTGGAGGAAAAGATGTCGCGCTGATTTCCCAGAACCGTCAGTTCACGGTGACAGGAATTTTTTCCTGCAATTATATTGACATTGAGCAGTCCTACAGTTTTGTCAGCCTTGAGTCCGCTGAAAAATATTTTGGAAAAGATTCCGAGCCTTTGTTCAGCATAAAACTGAAAAACTACGAAAAAGATGTGGAGGCTCTTTCTGAAATCAAAGTAAAATTCCCGGAAATAAAAATTCAGTCCTGGCGTGAATTCAACAAGTCATTTTTTGGAGCGTTAAGAATTGAAAAAAATATTCTTATGCTTCTTGTCTGCATAATTTTTGTTGTGGTCGGAATAAATATTTACAACGGAATGCGTCGGCTGGTTTTTGAGCGTCGGCAGGAAATTTCAATTCTTTCTGCGCTTGGCGGAACTGAGTCTGAAATCAAGTCGATTTTTATTATGCGCGGTTTGACAAGCGGGGCGGCCGGCTCGTTTCTGGGGCTCGCGCTTGGACTTTTGATTTGCGTGAACATAAAGCCCATTTTTGATTTCGCCGGATTTTTGACACAAAACTATATGTTTGCGGTTTTTGCGCAAATTCCTGCCAAAATAGTATTCCGCGAGGTGTTTTTTATAACTCTTTTTGGAATCGCTTCTCCGCTGTGGGCTGCCTGGAAGGCAAGCAAAAATGTCCTTGATTTAAAAGTTTCGGAGGTTCTTCACGATGAATGATATAGTGAAAATCAGCAATTTGGAAAAAACGTATTCAAACGGCAGCGAAAAGCTTACAATTTTCAAGAATCTTAACCTGAATGTCACTGAAGGAAGCAAAACTGTCATAATCGGCCAGAGCGGAAGCGGAAAAAGCACGCTCCTGAATATAATCGGAAGCATTGACTCTGCGACTTCCGGAACGGTTCTTGCCGGCCCGTGGAATGTGACTTCACTTTCTGAAAAAGAGCAGGCCTTGTACCGCTCTAGTTTTCTTGGGCTGATTTTTCAGTTTCATTATCTTTTAAAGGATTTTACCGCGCTGGAAAATGTTTATATGGCGGCGTTTATGGCTGGAATGCCGAAGAAAAAGGCTCTTGAAAAAGCGAAGGGGCTTCTTTGCGACGTTGGACTGGAAGGCAGGCTGAACCATCTTCCCGGCGAGCTTTCCGGAGGCGAGCGGCAGCGGGTTGCGGTCGCTCGCGCGCTTATAAACGACCCGGAACTGATTCTTGCGGATGAGCCGACTGGAAATCTTGACCCGGAAAACGCTTCCCTGATTGGAAATTTGCTTTTTCAGATGGCGGATAAATATCAGAAAACTTTGATTCTTGTGACTCACGACCAGAATCTGGCGAAAAAAGGCGATGTCTGCTATTCAATAAATTCTGGAGCGCTTCAGAAAATTGATTTGGAAAAAATCGGGACACAGAAATGACGTTCAAATCTTCACTTTTGTTTGCGAGCCGCTTGATTTTTCCCCGGAGCCTTAAAAAATCTTCCGCAAGAAGAAGCATTGCCGGCGCAATAATCTGCATTGGAATCAGCCTTGTTCCTCTTGTTGTGGTTCTTTCGGTTTCAGACGGAATGATAAGCGGAATGGTTCAGCGCATTATCGGGCTTAGCACAAGCGATTTAGAAAATTTCATTTCCCGCCGGAGCGTCTTTTCCGAGTCTGCTGAAAAATTCACCGCGTATGCAAAGCGTTTTGAAAATGTTCCGGGCGTAACCGGGGCTTTTCCGCAGATTGAAAGCGACGGTCTTGCCGCCGGAAAATCCTACCGCACAGGAGCTAGAATCCGTGCTGTTGAGCCGGAGATTTTTTTCCGGAACAAAGATTTTTCAACTCTTTTTGAAATTTCAGACGGCGACTTAAAAACTTTTGTTTACGACAAAAAATCCGCTGTGGTCGGCGCAAAAATGGCGGAGCTTTTAAATTTGAAGGCAGGAAGCACGTTCCGGCTGATTACGACAAATATCGGCAAAAACGGCGCGGTTTCGCCTAAAGTTTCAGTTTTTAAAGTTGCGGCGGTTGTTTCTTCGGGCTACCAGGAAATGGACGCGCTCTGGATTTTTATTCCTCTTGAAACAGGATTTTCTGTGATTCCGCGGCCGGCGGCGAATTTTTCCGTGATGATAAAAACTTCAGAAACTTTTTCAAAGAATCTTCAGGAAATTCAATCTCAATGCGAGGAGGCGAGCTTTGGAAACGGACTTTTTTATTCGTGGAAGGAACTGAATTCCAGCCAGTTTGAAAATTTCGCTTCAACAAAAGTCCTTCTGGTTTTTATAATGGCTCTGATTGTTCTTGTTGCGGCGGTGAACATAAGCTCCGCGATTGTAATGCTTGTTATGGAACGCCGCCGTGAAATTGCGATTTTGAAAAGCATCGGCGGAACTAGCCGCGGAATTGCGTTTTCTTTTCTGGCGGCAGGAATTTTCTGCGGATTCTGCGGAATTTTAATCGGCCTTCCAGTGGGGCTTCTGCTTTCCGTGAACGCGAACGAGCTGGTCTATTCTATAGAAAGAATTGTGAATTTCTTTTCAAAGCTGATTTACGTTTTTTCTGGCGGAGCCGCGGAAAATTTCTCAAGCATTCATCTTCTGGATCCGGCTTACTATTTGACAACGATTCCGGTTTCAATTCCGTTCCGGGAGCTTTTTTTAGTCTGCGTTTCAGTTCTAGTTCTTTCGCTGGTTGTTTCCGTTGTTCCAGCAGTAAAAGCCGGAAAAGAAAAGCCTCTCGATATTTTCAGGAAATCCTGATTCCGGCAAGGATGTTTTGATATGAAAAAAAATCTGTTTTCAATGTTTTTGGTTTTTCTGGCCGCGGAAACTTTTGCCGCCGCAAAAATAAACATAGGAATTCTAAGAGGAATGGAAGCTGTTCCGTTCGCTTTTATGTATTCGGATAATTTGAAAATCAATTCTGAAAAATCCTCCGGAATTTCTTCTGAAAACGATTCTGAAACTTCCCCGGAAGAATCTGAACTTGAGAAAAATTCCTCCAGCCAGAAATATTCCTTTACATTTTTTTCCAAGCCTTTTGATCTTTTTTACAAAATGAAGCATGGATTTATTGACGCGGCCATTATTTCTTCAGAGTCCGCTGAAAAACTTGCCGAATCTTCCGGCGGTCAAGTACGCGTTATGGCGGTTGTGAGCGACATTGATTTCAAGATTGTTTCCCGGCGAAAATCAAAAGTTTCTTTTTCAGATTTGATTGGAAATAAAATTTATGTTGCGGGCGAAGGTTTTGCGGAGCATCTTCTGGTTAATCTGCTGGAAAAAAATTCAATTCCCGTTGAGGAAGGCTCTGCCGGCGTTGAAATTGTCTTGAAAAACAGCCAGGCGGAACTGGTTTCGGAATTCGTCCAGAAAAAGGCTGATTATGTGCTTGTCTCTGAGCCTGCGGTTTCAGATATTTTCAACCGGACTAAAAACGCAAGGGTAGCGATGGAGCTTCAGGAGCAGTGCGAGGCGGTTTTTGGCTACGGAAGAATAATTCCCGGCTCGGTGCTTGTAGTTCGCTCTGATTTGGCTGAAAATTCTGCAAAATCCGTGCAGCAGCTTCTTTCCGACCTTGAGTATTCAGTTCAGCGCGTTTCAAAAATGCCAAGAAAAGCCGCGGAAATTGCGGCGGAAAATAATTTTGGCGTCAGCAAAAGAATCTGCGCCCAGGCAATAGCTGGAACAAAGTATGATTTTTATCCTGTTAAAGGTGATTTCAACTTAATTGTCAATCAGTAGTTTTTGATTTATAATAAGTGCTATGATAAAAGAATTTTTAAACTATGATACAGTTCGTAATGATGCATTGAAACTTGCATACAAAATTTACAATGAGGATCATTTTGTTCCGGATGTAATTTATTGTTCTCTCCGCGGCGGCGCTTATATGTCGAATGTTATAAGCGAATATTATAAGATTGTCCGCAAAGACAAGCATCCTGTTTTGTATGCGGCGGTTGTGGCGCGCTCGTACACTGACATTAAAAAGAATACTCCGCGCGTTTACGTTGACGGCTGGACTTATCCTCCGAAAAATCTTCGCCCGGGCGACCAGATTATGCTGATTGACGATATTTATGATTCAGGAAACACAATTGATGCTCTTGTGAACATTCTTTATGACTACGGCGTTCCTCGTGAAAACATCAAGGTTGTTGTGCATGACTACAAGGAATTCAAATACAAGGAGCAGCCTCCTGTCAAGCCGGACTACTGGTGCAGAAAATTTGTCATCGACACTCCAGAAAATGACCGCTGGATTCATTATATGAGCCATGAGCTGGTTGGTCTTTCAACAAAGGAACTTGAGGAAAATTACTTCAAGCAGGATCCGGAACTGAGAAAGGTTCTGGGCTCGTTATTCGGTGAAAAATAAAAAACATGAAAAAAACATTTCGGCTTTTTACAGTTGCTTTTTTCTTCTTTCAGTCGCTTTTTTATGCTGGCGCGCAGGTTTTGAATCCTGCTGAAGGTGTGTGGGCAAACAAGCAGGTGCTTGTGGTTTCCGCACCGGCTTCAAGCAGCGTTTACTATTCGCTTAGCGGCGAGGACCCGGAAACTTCCGGAATTGCATACGACGGGCCTGTGCTTATTGACCTTGACGGCGCGGTTTCTGTTTCAGTTGCGGTGGTGGACAAAGACGGCGAAAAGAAACTTGAAAAAATTGATTATGAAGTCGCCTCGGCTTCTCTTCCGGAAGACGAGGATGCCCGCAGATTTGTTGAGACAATAAATTCCAGCGGCGCAGTTGACTACGAATGCGGAAATGTTTTTTCAATTCCTTCGTCGCTTGAATTTTCTTTCGGAACTAAGGATTATGAATTCGAGCCGGGAAGGGAGCTTTCTATAAGCAAGGATTCTGTTGTTTCGCGGCAGCTTCCATGCACAGTTTCTGACGGAAAGGCAAAATGGCGCTTTGTGATAAACGTTCATTCCGCCGTTTCAGGGCTTTACTCGCGGAAAGATGTTCCGTTCGAGATTTCTGACTGGTCGAGCGTGACTTTCAAGGACCGGAAGAAAATCTATAAAATCGATGACGGCTGGTGGGAGCTTCCAAAAGCTTCTGTTTCTCTTGACCGCGGCACGAACCACATGATTTCGTGGCAGGACGTTGCGTATTCTGATGAAAATATCGTGAAATTCTACGTTCTTCCGCCAAAACCGCAGATTCATGCTGAAAAGCTGGAAGGCGGCGCGGTTTCTGTTTCTTTTGAAGGCCAGGAAGGCTATAAATTCGGAATTCTTGATTCTGAAGGAAATGCTTCGGAGCTTTTTGACCAGATTGCAATCGATACTTTCAAAGGTGACAGTTTCAAGGGAACTTTGGAAGCCGGAATTTATTTTGATTCGGTTTTTCAGGGAAAAATTGAAATTCCGTTTGCCGTGAACAAGAAAAATCCAGCCCAGCCGGTGATTTCTCCGTCTGTTCCTGGAAAATTCATTCGGAAAGGCACGGAGGTTTCAATTGAATCCCCGGAAAACAACCAGATTTATGCGAATTTTTCAGGTCCGGTTGTTCTTGCGGAAGATTATTCCGGCGATTCAACTTCTGCGCTTTTCGAGCTTGCCGACAAGGATTTTTCACCTGTTTCAAAAAAGACTTTCTCGCTTCCAGCGTCTTCAGAAGGCGCGGTTGCGTATAGAATTCTGGCGTACTGCATGGATTCAGAAGGAAACAAAAGCAGAATTTCTGAATATTCTGTTGTAATTGATTCCTGCAATTTTTATATTGACGGCACAATTTCTTCCGGGGAAGATTCTGGAAGCGCGGAAAAAACTGCGGACGGCTCAAAAAATGCGCCGTACACGTCGTTTGCGGATGTTGTTCCCTTTATAAACGAAAGCCGTTTCTTGAGGATAAACGTAAAAGGAAAAGTTTCTGTTCCGGGCGGACGGATTTTGATAAATTCAAACTGTTCTATTCAAGGCGCGGAAAATGCCCGGCTTGTTCTTGGCGCAGACACGAATTTTGACATAAGAAATTCAAGTTTTTCTGCTTCAGATTTGCTGATTTCCTATGAAGGGCAGGATTCTTCTAAAAAATCTTCAAATGTCTTCAATGTTGAGCGCGGTGTTCTTTTTCTTAGCAATGTTGAGTTCAGCGGCTTATTTGGAAAAAATGCGACTGTTGTAAATTCTGACAATTCCGTGGTGAATATAGAAAATTCCGGAATAACAGTTTCTGCGGCGGATTATTCGTGCGTGGTTTCGGCGGTTCAGTCAAAGCTGAGCATAAAAAAATCCAGAATCGCGGCGGTTTCTGATACTGCTGTAGGTTTTTCAGTCCAGGGCGGTCTTTTTGAGCTGAAAAATTCTGAATGCAAGGTTACAGCGTCGCTTGGCCGCGTGGCGGAACTTTTTGACACTTACTCAACAATTTCAGACAATGAATTTTCCGGCGATTTGAAAAACCGTTCTGGAAGCGGAGCCGCTGTTTTTATGGACAAAAAAAATCATTCAGTTGAATATTCAAACAATTCCGAGGCAGGCTTTTAATGCCGTCAGTTTTGTTGTGCGGTCTGGACGAAGCTGGAAGAGGGCCGCTGGCTGGTCCTGTAACGGCTGGAGCTGTTGTTTTGCCGGAAGATTTTCCAGTTGAAATATTGAACGACTCGAAAAAGCTTTCAGAAAAGAAAAGAGACCAGGCTGAAATTATTATAAAGGAAAAAGCCTGCTGGGGAATCGGGATTGTAAGCCACGAAACAATTGACAAGATAAATATTCTTAACGCAAGCATGTACGCAATGCGGCTTGCCTTTGAAATGATGAAGATGAAACTTCCGGAATGGGCTGAAAAACACGGTATTTCTGATTACAAAATCAGCTGCATTGCAGACGGAACAACTGTCCCGAAAATAGAATGTTTCCAGATATCATGCGAGCCTAAAGCCGACGCGCATTATCCTTCTGTAATGGCTGCAAGCATAATTGCAAAAGTCGGCCGTGACCGCATAATGTACGAAATGGACAAGCTTTATCCGGAATATGGATATGCAAAGCACAAAGGCTATCCAACAAAAGCCCACCGGGAAATTTGCCATAAAATCGGACCTTCCCCAATTCAGAGGCTTTCGTTCAGATATTAAATTATTCCTGCGCTGTTGAATCTTCTTCTGTCTTCGGGCGTTTTGAAACAACGTGGATTCTGCCGGTGCGCTTTATTCCGTCGTTTGGATTACGTTCGTTTTCAATCTTCATTCTGTAAAGACGCTTTGTTTTTTCTTCTTTCGCGGCTTTTTTCTCGGCCTTGATTTTCGCGCGGTTTTTGCGGTCTTTTTCAATATAAGTTAATGAACGGTCAAGTCCCTGAAGGACTTTCTGCATATCATCGGCAAAAATTGCAATCTGATGTCGTTCTCCGTCTGAACCGTCGCGGGTTTTGCTTTCTACAATCTGAAGAAATACATCTCCAGTTCGATTTTCCTTTACGTTAAAAAAATAAGAACGGTTGTCAAGATAAACTTCTGTTGTGTAAAGTTCTCCACGTGCACCCATATTTTTGCCTTCCTTAGAAATGTAATCTGTTTCCTTATAAAATATCTTAGAAATGAAAAATAATCAACACATCTTTTATGAATTGAATTTTTTTGCTATTTCTGAAACTTTTTCAAGAAGCTCTTTCATCGCCTTTTCCGTGGTTTCCGAGCCAAAACTGAACCGCACCGCCGTTTCCGACTCTTCCGGCGTTATGTGCATTGCCTCAAGAACCGGCCGGTTGTTTTTTCTGCTTGAGCATGCGCTTCCTGTTGAAATGTAGAATCCTTCAGCATCGAGCGCGCGAAGCATCACCTGGCCTGGAATATTTTTGAAAGAAGCCTGGACAATCCACGGAGAATAAAGCTCCATTTTTTCTGTTCTTGCGCTTGGAATTATCGAGCAGCAGCCGAGCTGTTTCAGGCCGTTTATAAAATCCGCGCAATATTTTTTTTGAGCGGCAAAACGTTCTTCCATCGTCTTGTTTCTTTCTGAAATAAAATATTTTTCAAGGCATTTGCTGAAAGCGAGCGCACCGTAGACATTTTCAGTTCCAGAGCGGATTCCTTTTTCCTGACCGCCGCCCCGCAGAAACGGTTCCACCGCATTTTTCATGTATAGAAGCCCGATTCCGCGCGGACCGCAAATTTTATGAGCGCTGAACGCCGCACTGTCGATTCCCTTGTGGTTCAGGTCAAACGGAATTTTTCCGGCGGCTTGAACGCAGTCAACGTGGAGCTTCGGCTTTCTTTTTCCTTCAGTTGCCTTTGAAATTGCGTCCGCGATTTTATAGACCGGCTGGATTGCGCCTGTTTCATTGTTCACCGCCATTATGCAGACCAAAAGCGTGTCTGGCCGCAGCATTGAAACAACTTTTTCCGGCTGGATAATTCCGTCCTTGTCTGAAGGAATTTCTTCCGCCGCGATTCCGCATTTTTTCATCTCGTTCGCCATTTCCCGGATTGCCGGATGTTCTATCGAGCTGAAAAGAATATGTCCTTTGTTCTGTCTGTTCAAAACTGAAAGCAGGGCAATGTGGTCGCTTTCTGTTCCTCCGGAAGTGAAATACAAGGTTTCCGGAGGAACTCCAAGTGCCTTTGCGCTCGCGGCTCTTGCGTTTTCAAGAAGTTCCTTCGCCTCTTTTCCTGCAGAATGAATGCTGGACGGATTTCCCCATTTTTCAAGGGTTTCGTTCAGCGAGGAAGTTAAAATCTCTTTGTCTGAAGGGCTTGTCGCAGCCCAGTCAAAATAATGTTCTTTTTGAATTTCTGTCATTTTATTTCAGGACTGAAAGTATTGCTGAGTCTTCAATTTCTTCTGTGAACGGTTCGCACAAGCCTTTTAAAAGCGTGCACCGGATTTTAGAAGAAGTGTTTTTCTTGTCTTTTCGCATTGCTTCGATTATGCGCTCGTTGAAACCGCCGCCCGCAATGAATGAAGGAACTGCGTCAACGCACCAGCCGAATTTTTCAAGAACGGAAAGAACTTCATCCTTGAAGGATTCACGGCAGTATTCAAGCTTTGCGCAAAGGCAGACTGCCCGCCCGATTCCCCAGGCGACTGCGTCTCCGTGAGTAATGTTTCCCAGCCCGGCGACTGTTTCCAGCGCATGGCCGAATGTATGTCCAAGGTTCAGGAACATCCGGATGTTTTTTTCCGTAAGATCCTGCTCAACGACTTTGGCTTTGTCGGAAGCGCATTTTTTTATGACGCTGAAAATTGTTTCCGAGTCAGCCTGCATAAGTTTTTCTGATTCGTTCTTGAAAATGTCATACAGCTCAGTATCGAAAAGAAGTCCGGTTTTCAAGGCTTCTCCAAGACCGGAGCGGTACTGGCTTTTTGGAAGATATTTTACAAATTCCGGGAAGATATGAATTTCTTCAGCCGGCCAGAACGCGCCGACCATGTTCTTGTAGTTTTTAAAGTCGCATCCTGTTTTTCCGCCGATTGAAGCGTCTACCATTGCAAGAAGCGTTGTCGGAACAAACTGGCAGGCAATTCCGCGCTTGAAAAGCGAAGCCGCAAAGCCCGTCATGTCGCAGATGACACCGCCGCCGATTCCTACAAAAAGATCTTTCCTTGAAAATCCAGCGTCGATTGCGTTCGAGACAATTTCAAGAACGCTGTCCATTGTCTTGTATGGTTCGCCTGAGCCAAGGATGATAAGAATGTCATTTCCGCATACGCCGTCCTCAAATGATGAAATGAACGGCTCCATCACAGGAAGAGTGGCTACGGTTGCATCTGTTACAAAGCATCTTCTTCGGCCTTCGGAATTTCCCGGGGCATAAAGCGAAACCAAATCCGGAGCGCCGGCGGTGAACGTTATTTTTGTGACTGCTGTGCCTGGATTTATTGCTGAATAAGTAATATCTAATTTTTCTGTTTCACAAGACATAAGTCTATTTTAATAGTTTTTGGAATCCATTGCAAGGAACTCGGCTTTTACATTTTCAACGCGGGAAATCTCCCGCTGGAGCATTTTTCCGTAGTCAAGCTCGCCGGTTTTTATGCGCTCGCGCTCGTCTTCCCAGTTCTGTAAATCTGTAATGAAAAGAAAATTGAAGTCCTTTGTGTTCGCTTTTTCAGCCCAGAGCTGCGCTTCCTGCCAGTAGTAAAGTCCTGCTTTGTAGAAGCCCAGCGCTTTTTCAAGATTTCTGATGTATTCGTCCTTCCATGGCGCGTCATAGAATTTAGCGGTTTTTTTGTCAAAAGTCCGTCCAAGCCGAAGGTGCTGCTCTATCAGCTTTAAATTTATGTGCATTTGAAAAAGATATCGGTATTTTTCCCACTGCTTTTCAGTTTCAATTTTTGCGTTCGCGTAAAGAGGATTTGCAAAATCTGCCTGGGCCGCTTTTTCCAGCCAGTAGATATTTTCAATGCAGTCATCTGGATATTGCTGGTAGTGAACGTGATAAAGCCTGTACCAGTCTTCCTTGTACTTGACCATATATGCGCTTGCTGAGGAAACACACATAAAGGCGAAAATCAATGCCGCCGCGAGAAATCTGATTGTTTTGAAAAAAGACTTTTTCACATTATTTTTATCGGAGCGAAAAAATGCGGAATTTACAAATTTTTCCAGATGAAATCGCTTATTTCCTCAATGGATTTTGCGGCGTCCACTTCCACGATTTTCATTCCGGAGTCTTTGCGGTCTTTGTATCCGTTTATTATTGCGTCGTAACGTTCCGCTGTTTTTTTCTGGAAGCTGATTTTTTCATAAATTTCTTTTGTTTCTCCGCGGCTGTTCACGCGTGAAATTGAAATTTCCGGGTCGATTTTAAAATAGAAAAGAATTTCCGGAAGAGGGAAAACGCTGTTCAGAAGCTCCGGAAGCTCTTTTCCGCATGAAACTGACTGGTACGCAAGGCTTGAAAAGAAATATCTGTCGCTTAAAACGGTTTTTCCTTTTTCAGTCTGGGCGATTACGCCGTTTTTTCCAAAAATATGCTCGCAGCGGTCGGCCGCAAACAGAAAAGCCGCGGTTTTTTCATCAACCTGGAAATCGCCCCTGAGCATTTTTCTTAAGAATTTTCCTGTTTCGCCTGAAGTCGGCTCGGCCGTTACAAAAACTTCGTCCTGCTTGAATCTTTCCGCAAGCCTTGCGATTTGCGTTGAAGTTCCGGCTCCGTCTATTCCCTCAAAAACTATAAAATTCTTTAAAATCATTGAATCCTTCCTGTCTTGTTGTATAAAAAATTTTGAAAATCCGTTACAATATTTTGTCTAAAATGAAAAAGCTGTCGTTAAAAGAAACGCTCGCGCTGACAATTTTTCTTCTCGTGATTATTTCCGCCGCATTGCTAGTACGGCCGCTTTATTCATTTGTTTCTTTCGAGCTGAAAAAAGCGACAGGCCTGCTTGAAAATGTTGTTTCTGAAAAAACAGGAATGAACATTTCCTATGAAAAATTTTCTCCTTCAATTGTCGCCGGTCTGCGGATAAAAAATATCATACTGTCAGATTCAAATGACGGCAAGCGGATTGCGCAGGTAAAAAAAATTGTTGTGAGCTACAGCATTCTGGATTTTCTGCGCGGGCGAGGAATTTCTTCGATTAAAAACGTTTCTGCGGATGGAATTATTCTTGAAGCCAGCAAGGACAACCTGTTTCTGAAAAAAATCTCCGGGCGGCAGAAAAAAAACGTTGAAAACGAGCCGAAGGAAAATATTCTGTCCGGGCTGAAAAATGTTGCCTCTCAGCTTCCGTTCAATGTTTCAATTCGGAACGTGAGGCTTGTTTATTCCGGAGAAAATGAGTCTGCGGCGGTGAATTTCCGGAGAATCACCCTTGAATATCTTTCAAGAAGCAAGGTTTTTCAGATAAGGACTTCGGGCGGCGTTTCGTATTCAAAAAACACGAGCCGTTTTTCGCTTGGATTTTCGGCTTCTGGCTCGATTCCTGACAATTTTGACGAAACTTCGATAATTTTCCGGGTCACAGATTTTACAAACGGAAAATATTCTCTTTCAAGGCTGAATTTTCTGCTTGGCTACAAGGAAAGAATTTTTGAGCTCAGGACAATCCAGAATGGCTATCCGCTTTATTTGTCCGGAAGTTTCGCGCTTGACACGGCGGAGGCGGCTTTTCTTCTTAGAACAAAGGATTTTCAGCCGGCCGGAGTTGTTTTTTCACGGAAGAATTCCGATGCCGCTAAAAAAATGAAAAATCTTTCGCTTTCGCTGAACGCCGAGGCGAGGTACAATTTTTTCAGCAGGGATTTTTCGTATTCTTCCGCGGGAAAAGTTTTTGTTCCGGATTCAGTTTATCAAGGCGGTTTTTCCGGGAATTATTCTTTTAAAGGCGATGAAAAAAGCGTTTCTGTGGAAAAACTTGAAATTTCCGGCCCGAATGTTGACATTGACTATTACGGCTCGTTTTTGTACGAAGGCTTTAAATTTTCCGGCGAGCTGAACGTGAACGCGCTGAGGCTTCCGAACGGAACGAATGTTTCCACGGAACTTTATATTGATTCGCTTGAAAACGGCTTCATGGCTTTTGCGCCGCAGCTTATGCTGGACCAGAAGGCTCTTACGGCGCTTCAGATTTCTGTGGTTCCGGTAAAAGATTCAGTTGATTTTTCATTTGAAGTTTCGGATTATTATCATTCAGAGGCGGAAAACGCTGGAATTATAAAAATTGAGGGAAGCTACATCGGCGGAACAAAATATCTTCAGGCGAATATTTCTTCAAGCGGAATTTATCTTGACAGCGCGGCGCAGACGGTTTCATATTTTGGAAAAAATCCTGGAAAATCATCGTTTGCGTTCCTTTCAAATTATATTTTCAACGGGGATTTTTTTGTTTCAACGGATTTTTCCCAGATTTCATACAATGTTCCTTACGCTTTTGTTGCGAACACAAAAAAAGAGAACCAGTTTTTCTACATTTCGTTTGACGGAAACCGCTCCTCGCTGAATTTGAACCGCTTTGATTTTGTGAACAACGGAAAACTTGTTCATCTTTCAGGAATTTATGAAAAATCTCCGGACGGCGACGACGCTTTTTTCATGGCGGATTTGAACGCGGACTCGATTCCGTACCATTTTTCCGGGAATTTTATGCCGGGCGTTGTGTCAGTGAGCGGCGATTACGGCGTGGTTTTCGATTTGAAGAAGGACGGCCAGCTTGTCTCAGGGAATTTTTCCGCGGACGGATTTCCTTTCGGTGCGAACGGCGCGATTTTTACGGTTTCGGCGGATTCAAGCTTCAGTTATTCCGCGCAGGATGGAATCAATGTGAAAATTTCGCGTTTCGAGGCGCTTGAAGCCAGCGGAAAATATTCTTTCAACCCGGTTTTGAACGTGGCCGGAAATGTTACAAAATACGGTCTTTTCCTTGATGCAATATCGTATTCAGATAATTTTTCAGCAATTGAAGGAACTTCGGAATTTTTGTGGAATATGAACGGCCCGGTTTTTGATTCCGCAAGATTCAAGGCTGAGCTGAAAAATCCGGTTTCAACGGAAGGAATTGACGTTTCAATGGAGCTTTCAAATCCGAACGGCGACACTCTTTCCGCGGAAAATTTCAAGAATTCTTTCTATTTGAATTCGCAGATTGTCTTCAACAATTTTGGATTGAGCCGGTTCACCGCTGAAGAAAGCGAAAACAACCGCCTTTCCGCAACGCTGATTCTTTCGGGGCTTCCTGCAAATCTTTACGCCGGCCTTAACGTTGAAAAACTTTCGCTGATGTCCGCCGGAAAAGAAGTTGATGTTTCAGGCTCCGCGTTCGTTGAGGAAAAAAATCTTACGGTTGACAATTTCAAGCTCGTTTACAACAATATTTCCCTGAGCAATGTTTCCGCGCAGTTCAACCTTGAAAATTTTACGGGAGCCGCAAACGCTGAGCTGGACGCCGCTGTTTCAAAGCAGACTATCCATGCGCCGCTGGAATTTTCAGTTTCCGACACAGTTCTGGAGGAGGGGAAATTTTTCCCTTCGGAATTTGCCGCGCGCCTTTCATGCGAGAAAATTTCGGGAACGCTTTTCAAGAAAACATTTCCTTTCTATCTTACGGTTCTTCATTCAAAAGGCGGAACGTCGGTTTATTCGTCCGAGGAGCAGGGAATTTCGGGCACAATTTATGATGACGGAAAAGTTGATTTTTCAATTTCGGAAGGCAAGCCGCTCCAGTTGAGGCTTTCAGGAAATTTAAAGAGTGATAAGCTGGATTTTTCTGTGAAAAATGTCAGGGCGGATGTGGGAAAGCTCTTTGAATTTGTCGATATTTCACGGCTGAAGGTCTACGACGGAATCCTGAACGGCTCGCTTTCAATTTCGGGGCTCAAGGCTGATCCGGAATTCCTTGGCTCGTTCTATTTGACTCAGGCGGATTTTACGCTTCCGAAGATTGTCTCGCAGCACGTTTTTGTTCCAAAAACCCATATAATTTTTGACCACAACAAAATTCAAATTCCTGAAACCCGCGGATACGTCAGAAAATCTGACAATATCATCTGCGCGGACCTGAACGTTTATTTTGACCGCTGGTCGTTCAGCCGCCTTGAAAGCCATATCTGGAATCCTAAGAATGTCTATATGCCTGGAGATTTTGAAATCCGTCTTGCGCGATTTACCGGCGATGTCAGCCTGGACGTGGATATTGCGTTTGAAGACCATTATCTTGATGTGAGCGGCGATGTTTTCTTGAAAAAAGTTACAGGAAGCGTCAAGACAAAGGAGCTTGCCCTTCCTGCACCGAAAAGAAACTGGTTTGCCCGTTCCAATATAAACCTGCATTTTGGCCAGCACGTTACGTTCATATTCGATCCGCTGCTTCGGGCGGTTCTTGTTCCGGACACAGTTTTTGGATTCAAGTACGATATGTCGAACGGAGAAATGGAGCTTGACGGCGAGCTTGCGTTCCGTTCCGGGGATATTTCGTATCTGAGCCGGAATTTCTACCTGAAAAACGGTTCAATGCGCTTCAACAGCAACGATCCTACGTTCAATCCTCTGATAAGCGTTCAGGCGGAAACCCGCGAGCGTGACGACAACGGAAATGATGTAAGAATTATTCTTACGGCGAACAACCAGTATCTTTTGAATTTCAACGCGCAGTTCTCTTCGATTCCGGCAAAATCCGAGGCTGAAATTCGTTCCCTGCTCGGTCAGATTGCCGTTGGAGATTCGGAGCGTGTCACTTCGCTTTTGTTTGCGACCGGCGACTACGCGATTCAGTCAACAATCGGGCGTTCAATAGAGAACAAGTTGCGTGATTTCCTTAATTTTGATATATTGAGCGTTAGAACAAATGTTCTGCAGAATGCGCTTAATTACGGTCTGCTAGACAGAACAGAGGATTCAGAAAATTCTAGTTTCGGATTTGGTAACTTTTTTGATAACTCAACTGTTTATATAGGTAAATACTTTGGAAGCTCTTTATATGTGGATGCCCTTATGCACTGGTCTTACGACAAGACCAAGGTAGATGACAAATTTACGGCAGGCGGTCTTGTTTTCCGTCCGGAGTTCGGTCTGGAAATTGAAGCGCCTTTCGGAAATATCAGATGGAATATGGCGCCTGATATAAACGGAATTAGAAACGATAGATTTGTGTCTTCTACTTCTGTAACGCTTTCATGGAAATTTTCATTTTAAGAAAAGGTGGTTGCTGCACTAATGTCCTTTATGTTGAAAAAAATTAAGATTTTGCTTTCATTTATTTTATTTTTCTCCGCTGCCGCTGTTTTTGCGCAGTCCTCAGATGATTCAGACTGGTTCTGGGGAAAAACTGTTTCGGAAATTTCCTTTGAAGGGCTTAGAAGCGTAAAAAAATCTGAAGTTTCCGGTGTGACAAACAGTTTTGTCGGAAAAGTTTTTGATGAAAAATTCTACAACGATATTCTTGACCGCCTTTATGCGCTTGGATATTTTGAGGACATCGAGCCTTATGCAAAGCATGACGCAAAGAATCCTGATAAAGTAAATCTTGTTTTCACGGTGAAGGAGCACGCGGTTGTTGCGTCGATTCAGTTCAAGGGAAACAAGAAAATACGCAACAACGAGCTGCGCGACACTGTTTCCATGAAGCCGGGCGATATTTTCATTGAAGCGAACGCGCTTGTGGATGAGCGGGCTTTGCGCGATCTTTATATCAAAAAAGGTTATATTGAGGCGAAAGTTTCTGTTTCAACAAGCGATTCGGAAGAAGGCATTGACGTAACTTTTATTGTAAACGAAGGAAATTCAACAATTGTAAGCCAGATAAATTTTTCCGGGAACACAGTTTTTTCTGCAAGAACGCTGAAAAGCAAAATTTCATTGAAGGAAAAAGGTTTCCTGAAAGACGGCGCGTACCAGCCTTCTTCTGTTGAAGCCGACAAGCAGGCTCTGGTGGCTCACTATATGACAAAAGGCTACATCGACGCCAGGGTAATCGATGTGCTTGAAAATTCTTCCTACAACGAAAAAAAGGAGCGCGAGGAAATTGCGCTTACATTCGTTATTTCAGAAGGCGCGCAGTATACTTACAGCGGACTTACAATCTCCGGAAACGAAATCTTCAAGACAGAAAAACTTCTTTCCTATGTAAAGCTTAAGAACGGCGAAGTTTTCAATCAGACGAAATTCCAGGAAGGGCTTTCCGGAATAACTAACTTGTATTACGAAAACGGCTATATGTCGAATGAATTTTCTCCATCGGTAAACAAGGACCCGGAAAAACGCACTGTCGGCTATACGCTTTCAATAAAAGAGCGTTCGCGCGCCCATGTTGAAAATATTATTATCAAGGGAAATACAAAAACCAAGGAAAATGTAATTCTTCGGGAACTTCCTATTGAGCCAGGCGATGTTTTCAGCCGCGAAAAAATTATGTCCGGGCTTAGAAACCTTTACAACACGCAGTATTTTTCAAGCATCGTTCCGGAGCCGGTTTCTGGTTCGGAAGAAAATCTTGTTGACCTTGTTATCACTGTTGAGGAGCAGAGCACTACGTCGCTTCAGTTCGGTATGACTTTCACAGGAATCGAGGATTCTGACGACCTGCCGATTTCTCTTTACGCCAAGGTTGAAAATTCAAATTTCCGAGGAACAGGAAAATCTATTTCTTCCGGCGTTACAATCGCTTCAAACGAGCAGTCTGTTGATTTCGGCTTCCGGGAAAACTGGCTTTTCAACCAGCCGATATCTTTTTCAGAGTCGCTTTCGATTTATCATTCAAATTCCTATGCGCTTGACTTGCGTATGCTTCCGAACGGAGTTTTTGACGACGACTATTATTATATGAACTACGAGTCTTACGGGGCTTCGCTTGCAACAAGTTTTGGCCGCCGCTGGCTTCCTAGCTTCGCGATTTTCACGCTTTCCGGCGGTATGACAAACTCTGTTACCGACAATATTTATGATGAGTCGCTTTATGTTCCGCTGGATTCCGGCGTAAATAAATTTGCGAACCGCCTTGGAATCAAAAATTCTCTTTTTATGAACGCTTCTCTTGACAACCGCGATATTAACTATGACCCGACAAAGGGCTGGTTTGTGAGCGAGCGTCTTGCGTGGTACGGACTTATTCCGGAAGTTGAAAAGGAATTTTATCTTCGCTCCGACACAAAGCTTGAGTCATATCTGAAGCTTTTCGACATTCCGCTGTTCAATGGATTCTGGAATTTCAAGATGGTTCTTGCGGCTTACACAGGAATTTCTCTTGTTTATCCGGTTCCGGGAACTTTGTTCGGGGATTCCAGCAAAGTTTA
Source organism: uncultured Treponema sp. (assembly GCA_934718065.1). Classification (GTDB taxonomy): domain Bacteria; phylum Spirochaetota; class Spirochaetia; order Treponematales; family Treponemataceae; genus Treponema_D. The sequence goes on along the minus strand of CAKUZR010000002.1, from coordinate 103,284 downwards.
TATTGACGGTATGTTCAACGGCCGCGGATGGACTGATGTTTACAATGAAACGCGCGGAAAGGCGATGCTTTCAAACCGCGTGGAGCTTCGTCTTCCTTTGTTCCAGGGAATTCTTGGTATTGACGGATTCTTTGATGCGGTTGCGGTTAAGGACGAGCCGGAGGATTTGCTGAACAACCTTAAAATCGACGATTTCTACTTTAGTTTTGGTCCGGGATTGAGATTCCTTGTTCCGCAGTTCCCGCTTCATTTGCTTTTTGCTAATAAATTCCGTGTGCAGGACGGTGAAGTCAAATGGGACGGCAAATGGCAGTTTGTTCTTTCATTCAATATGACAAATAAATAAAAAGGTGGATTTATTATATGAAATTTAATTTGAAATCTCTTGCTTTTGCGTTGGTTTTTATCGCAGGCTCAACGCTTTCTGCCCAGCAGATAACAAAATTCGGTGTTGTTGACACTGCAAAAGTTTATAACGCTTATTTTAGAAATTCTACTTCCGTTCGTAACTATGAAAAAAAGAAGGCGGATTTTCAGCAGGAAATAAATAAATATACAGAAGAGCTTCAGAAACTTCAGGCTAAAAAACTTGATTATGAAAAGGCCGGAAACGACGCTATGGCTCAGAAAACCCAGGCCGAGATAACTAAAAAAACTGATTTTGTTGTTGAATACACAAATGCGAAGAATGTGGAGCTTGAGTCCATGCAGAAAACTCTTCAGGGGTCTGACACTTTCTACAACAATTTGTACGATACTCTTTCAAGAATTGCGGAATCCGGCGGCTACAGCATGATTTTAAGCCTTCAGCAGTCGAACGCGATTTTGTGGTACTCGAATTCAGTTGATATTACAGAACAAGTGATAGCAGGACTGGGAAGATAATTTTGTGGAAACAGATGTAGCGCTTACTCCGGTTTTAGAGCAGTACGTAAAAATAAAAAACGAGCATAAGAACGAGATTCTTTTTTTCAGGGTCGGTGATTTTTATGAAATGTTTTTTGACGATGCGGCTGAAGTTTCCAGGCTTTTGAATTTAACTTTGACTCATAAGGGCGCGGCTCCGATGTGCGGAATTCCGTTCCACGCGGCAAAGATTTATATTGCCAGGCTTCTTAGGGCTGGAAGAAAAGTTGTTATCTGCGAGCAGGTTGGCGATCCTAAGGCAAAAGGTCTTACGGAACGCAAGGTTGTTGAGATAATCACTCCGGGAACGGCTCTTGAATCTGAATATCTTGAAGGAAATTCAAATAATTTTCTGGCTTCATTGTCTGTTTCCCACGGCGGCGTTGGATTCGCTTTTATTGATGTCACGACTTCCGCATTTTCTGCCACAAGCTGGCATTCATCCGAAATGGCGGAGCAGTTTCCAAAAGAGCTTGGTCGCTGTTCGCCACGGGAAATTCTTCTTCCGCAGTCTTTGAAGCAGAACAAGGTTATTCAGGAGTCGCTTGCGCAGTATCCTTCAATGTCGATTTCATATTATCCGGACTGGGATTTCAATTCGGAGCTTTCGTATAAAAGGCTGACCGATCAGTTTAAAACGGCGAGCCTTTTGTCTTTCGGGCTTGAAAAAAACTCGCCTGAAGTTGCGCCGGCTGGATTTCTGCTTGATTATCTTTCAAAAACTACGAATACAGTTGTTCCGCACGTAAAGTCGATAAAAATTTATAAAGATACAAATTATCTTATTATTGATGATTCCAGCCGCAGAAACCTTGAAGTTGTTGCAAATTTGCGAGACGGTTCTGCCCAGTTCAGCCTTCTTGAATGTCTGAATTACGCGCAGACTGCAATGGGAAGCCGCATGATCCGGCAGTGGCTTTTGTATCCGCTTACGGATGTTCAGAAAATCAACGCGCGTCAGGCTCACGTTCAGCTTTTTTATGAAAACCGGAATCTTATGGATTCTGTCCGGCAGGAAATAAATCCGATTCTGGATGTTGAGCGGCTTGCCGGAAGAATTGCGATGGACCGCGCTCATGCCAAGGATTTGCAGGCTTTGAAGGCGAGTCTTGTGGCGTGGCTTAGGGCTAGAAATGAACTTTCAGATTTTGACTTTGCTTCAATTGACGATGGGCCGGCTGTTGAAATAATTGATTTGGTGCAGAATGCAATCTGCGATGATCCGGCGACTTCTTTGACAGATGGAAGAATTATAAAATCAGGCTGGTCTGAGGAGCTTGACCATTGGCGCGATGTTCACGACAATTTCGGGAAAATTCTTGAAAATTACGAGGCGGAGGAACGCGAGCGCACTGGAATTTCAAACCTAAGAATAAAATACACGAACGCTTTTGGCTATTTTATTGAAATCAGCAAGGGAAAGCTTTCTTCTGTTCCTTCTGATTTTATTATGCGGCGGGCTCTTGTGAACGGCGACCGCTACACAACGGCGAAACTTCAGGATCTTGAGCACGAGCTTAACGAGGCTGGCACGAAAATTCTGGAGCTTGAGCGCGACTTGTTTGTTGAAATCCGAACAAAGCTTCACGAGTATGTTCCTTATCTTATGCAGACGGCTTCGGAAATTGCCTATACTGATGCGGCTTCTTCATTTGCAAAGGCCGCCGTTCTGAACAACTGGGTTCGCCCGGAAGTTGTGGATTCCGGAATTTTCAATGTGAAGAAAGGAAGACATCCTGTTGTGGAAAAACATCTGCCTTCAGGCGAATTTGTTCCGAACGACCTTGATATTTCTGCGGAAAATCCTGAGGCGAAAACTTTTTGTCTTATAACCGGACCTAACATGGCTGGAAAAAGCACGTTCCTCAGGCAGAATGCTTTGATTGCGCTTCTTGCCCAGACCGGTTCGTTTGTTCCGGCGGAATCTGCGGAAATCGGAGTCGTGGACAGAATTTTCTGCCGCGTCGGTGCGAGCGATAACCTTGCGCGCGGTGAATCAACTTTTCTTGTTGAAATGACGGAAACGGCGAATATTCTGCGTTCTGCAACTGAAAAATCCCTGGTCATCATGGATGAGGTCGGGAGGGGAACTAGCACGGAAGACGGACTTTCAATTGCGTGGGCTGTGAGCGAGTATCTTTTGAACAATATAAAGTGCCGCACTCTGTTTGCGACTCATTACCACGAGCTTACGCGGATTGAGCATAAAAATCTGGAGCTGCTCTGCATGGAAGTTTTGGAGCAGGGCGAGTCCGTTATTTTCCTGCGGAAGATAAAAGTTGGCGCAAGCGAAAATTCCTATGGAATTCATGTTGCGAAACTTGCCGGCGTTCCTGAAATTGTAATAAAACGTGCGAACGAGATTCTCTGCCATATTCAAAATGTTGCGGAAAACAAGCCTGTGCTGGATGAAATTCCTGACTACAAGGAAACTGAATCCCAAAAGCCGGCTGCTGTTGCTCCAGGTCTTTTCAGCGATGAGGAAATTGTTCTTGATGAAATTCTTTCCGCTGATCCTGACAATATGACGCCTTTGGCCGCGCTGCAATGTATTTCAAGGTGGAAAAAAGCTCTTTCCGGAAGATAATTTTGTGATTCATTTCAGTTTTTGATTTTTATTTGCTATATATTATTGTGAACAAATTTCTTTTCGGAATGCAGTCTGCGGCGGTTTTTGCGGGACGCCATATTTTTTCATTTCTTGCCGGCGGCGCGGAATGTGCTGTGTGCGGAAATGAATGTGGCTTTCTTTCTGTCTGCCCGGATTGCCGGAAGAAAAAATTTCAGGTCGGGTCTATTGGTTCTGGAGTCTGTAGTTTTTGCGGCAAGGAGCTTATTTCTGAGAACGATGTTTGCATGGAATGCAGAAAAGATGTTGTGATGAAACATTTGGACGGCGCGTTTCCGTTGTTTTCTTATCGTTTGTGGAATACAAGTCTTCTGTGCAGGTGGAAACTGGAAAATGAGCGGATTTTTTCAGATTTTTTTGCGGGTCTGATGAATGAAAGGTTGATTCAGCTTCGTGAATTAAAGGGAGAATTTGTTGTTGTTCCTGTTCCTCCGCGGCCGGGAAAAATCAAGGCTAAAGGCTGGGAGCAGATTGATGAAATAAGCCGGATTCTGGAGTTCAGGTATGGCTGGAATGTCAGAAGGGTTTTGGAAAGACATAATAATGTTGAGCAGAAAACTCTTGAGCGCACTCAAAGAATGGAAATGATCGGGAAAGCTTATTCTTTGAACGCAGATGTGAAGGTTTTGCTGGATTCAGTTTGTCTTGTTGATGATGTTCTTACAACAGGAAGCACGATTGAGTCTTGCGCTGAAAAATTAAAGGAATCAGGGTGTGGAAAAGTGTTCGCTGTGACTTTGTTTTCTGTAGACCGCTAGCGCGGCAGATGGATGTAATTAATTGCAAAAAGGGATTTTTCATAGTATGCTTAGTATAGAGGTTTCTATGGATACAGAAGATTCTCAGGTACAGTTAGTTACATTCCGTCTAGGAAACGAGTTATACGGTGTGGATATTATGTCGGTGAAGGAAATTGTAAGAATTCAGCCGATTCGACCGATTCCAAATGCTCCGAATTATATGGTGGGCATTTTGAATCTTCGTGGAGAAATAATTCCTATAATCGATCTTCATAGGCGGTTCAATATTGATTTTGCAAACGGTGAGGAAGAGCTTGATGAGCTTGAAAGCGGCTTTATAATTTTAAATATCGGCGGAAAACAGCTGGGAATAATAATTGACCGGGTTTCAAGAGTTGCCACAGTAAATTCGTCCGAGATTCAGGCTGCTCCGCGTATGTCCGGTGGAATTGGCAGCGAATATATAAAAGGTGTTGTCCGCAATGACGGAGGATATCTTATAATTTTGGATATTGTAAGGCTTTTTGATCCAAAGGAACTTCAAAAAATTGTAGGAAATTTTTAAAATAGCTAGAAAATGATTCAGACTTATAGTACAACAATTAGGCGAAAAGAAATGGATGCCGTGCTGACTTGCATGGTTGATGAGCGCATTGGTCCGGGTGAACTGAATACAAGGTTTATTCAGACTGTAAAAGAATTTTTTGGATGCGACGGCGCGGTTGCGTTGAGAAATCCTGCGTCTGCTTTGAAATATGCGTTGCGTTCGATGGATTTTAAGGCTGGAGAAACAATTATGGTTTCTGCGCTGGCTCCGGCATGGCATTATCAGGCGGTTGTTGATTTGGGCTTCAAGCCGCTTGTTCTTGATGTTGATGAAACAACCGGGCTTGTGAATGCGGAAATTGTAAAATCTGGAATAGAAAAAGGCGGAAGACTGCTTCTGCTTCACGAATCCATGGGAATTCTGCCGGAAATCGACGAGATAAATGCGCTTGGAATTCCTGTTATTGAAGATATTTCAAAAAGCGCCGGCTCTTTTTTTCCGACATTTGATGAAAACAACAATCCTGTGGAAGCTAGAAAAGCCGGCTCCATGGGAATTTTTACAATTCTTGGTCTTGAGGAAAAAGATGTTATTACAGCTGGCGGCGGCGCGGTTCTTATGGCTCCAAACCGCCGTGAATGGATTGTCCTTAAGAAATTTGTTGATTCAATGCCAAGAACGGAGCTTCTTCCCGACTTGAACTGCGCTTTGGGCTGGGTTCAGGTGAAGGAATTTAAGCACAACGAGCTTTTGCGGAAGAAAATTTTTGCTTTGTACCAGCGTGCCTGCATGAGCGGACGCCATAAAATGTTTATCCGCGGTTCTGGCGCTGTTGTTCCGGCCGCAAAAGGTGTCGCTTCTGTCGCTGCGGCTTCAAAAAATGAAGGTGAAAATTCTTCAGAGGAAACTTTTGATTATACTTCAACGATGTGCTGTTTTCCTTTGGTTCTTACAACTTCATTTAAAGACATAAAACAGTATGCCGCAAAAAAAGATATTGAGGTTTCCCTGGCTTACGAAGATTCTGTAATGGCGTTAAAGCAGGATGAGATTTCTTCGGACTGCATAAAAGCCAAATCGTTGTACTTGCGCTGCGCGTTGTTTCCGCTTTATCCGCGCTTGACGCATTCGCAGGTGGCTAAGATTGTGAAAGTTTTGGGAACTTTGCCGTAAATAATGAAAAATTGTCTGATAATTGTAAATACACATAAAAAAGAATCTCAGGAAATGGGGCGGATAATTTCAGAATATTTGAACGGAAAGGAAATTTCTTCATCTATTTTTTCTTTTGATGGATTTTATGATGAAGACGCTTTTTGCAGAGCTGGTGAAAATCCTTTTGTTTCCGCAGATTTTGTGATTACGCTTGGCGGGGATGGAACGGTTCTTTTTGCCGCAAGAAAATGTGTTGAGCAGGGAATTCCTGTTTTTCCAATAAATTTTGGTGAATTCGGCTTTATAGCGAGCATTCAAAAAGACGAATGGAAAACCGAACTCGATTTGTTCTTGCAGGAAAAAGCGAAAATTGTTGAAAGAAATATGCTTCAGTCTGTTGTGATTGATGGAAAAACTGGAAAAAATGTTTATTCAGGAATCGGACTGAACGATATTGTTATAAGCGCAAAAATGGCGAGCCGCACAATTCTTATGAACGTTGATTTCAACTATGTGAGCCTTGGAAAATTTAAAGCTGACGGAATTATTGTCTGCACTGCTACAGGTTCTACCGCTTATTCTTCGTCGGCTGGCGGTCCGATTGTTGATCCGACCATGGATGCGATTATCCTGACTCCGAAAAATTCGTTTTCGCTTTCAAGCAGGCCGCTGGTTTTGAATCCGCACGGTGAACTTGAAATCACAATTCTTCCTTCTAGGGAATCTGATATTATAATAACACTTGACGGGCAGACTCCTTTTGATATTCATGAAGGCGATTGCATAAAAATACGTCAAATTGCCAAAAAAGTTAAGCTTGTTGGCTGCACGGCTGAAAGGTTTTACGAAGCGCTTCAGTCAAAATTGAACTGGTCAGGAGGTCCTCATGCTTGAAGAGCTTTCTATTAAAGATTTTGCGATTATTGAAAATGAGCATATAGAATTTTCAAATGGATTTACGGTTCTTTCTGGTGAGACAGGCGCCGGAAAATCCATTTTAATCGGGGCGTTGTCGTTCCTGCTCGGCGGAAAGGCTGATTCAAGCCAGATTCGTTCCGGCTGCCATGAAGCGCAGGTTTCAGGAACATTTTATCTTTCTCCTGATGAAAAACAAAATTCTGCTTTGAAATGGCTGGAAGAGCATGGAATTGAAACTGAAAACAACAGAATTCTTTTGCGCCGCTATATTCGCGACAACGGACGGGCTGGAGCTTGGATTGGTTCTGTTCCTGTGAACCGTTCGGATCTGGCGGAATTTTCATCGTTTTTGGTTGATATTCATGGGCAGCACGAGCATCAGTCGCTTATGCGTGTGCCTGAACATAGAAAATTTCTGGACGCGCGTGCAGGAATTGTGCCGGAAGTAAACGCTTTTACCGCGCTTTATACCGAGCTTGTTGAAAAACGTAAGCTTCTTGCGCAGATTAATTCATCAGATGCTGACAGAGCCAGAAAAATCGATATGTATAATTTTGCGGTGAAAGAAATAGAAGACGCAAAACTTAAGCCTGAGGAAGATGTCCAGCTGGAAGAGGAGGAAAACCGTCTTTCTTCGTATGAAAAACTTTTTGAAGGCGTTGATTCTATCCGCAATATGCTTGACGGCGGCGATGAATCGGTGGTTTCCCTGCTGAAAAAAATCCGGCGCGAAAGCCAGAATATTTCTTCTCTGGACAAAAGTCTTTCAGCGCTTGACTCGCGGCTTGAATCCTCTTTTTATGAGCTGAACGACATTTCAGAGGAATTTGGAAACTACGCGAACAAGCTCGTTTACGATCCTTCTCATCTTCAGGAAGTTCAGGAGCGGCTTTCCCTGATTTATAATTTGAAGAAAAAATATGCTTCAAGCCAGAGCGCGCCTCTGAAAGAAGTTTTTGATTATTATGAAAATGCCCAGAAATCGCTTGAGCAGCTTGGAGCCGGTTCTGAAAACAAGGCGGAGCTTCAGAAATCTGTTTCGGAGCTTGAAAAGAAACTTTATCTTGCCGGCAAAAATCTTTCAGAAAAACGCCGCGCAACAGGAGACCAGCTCGCTTCTGAAGTTGAGGCTCTGCTGAAAAATCTTGGAATGAACGGAACTCATTTTGCTGTTAGCATTGCCGCAAAACCAGGTGACGAAATTGAGCAGAAATGCGGTCCTTATGGTTTTGACAATGTTGAATTTTTAATCAGCGCGAATCCGGGCGCACCGCTTCTTCCGCTTGCAAAAATTGCTTCCGGCGGTGAAATTTCCCGCGTAATGCTTGCGTTGAAAACAATTTTCGCTCAGAATGATTCTGTTCAGACTCTTGTGTTCGATGAAATTGACACAGGAATCGGCGGTGAAGTTGCGGTTGCGGTTGGTTCCCACATGAAGGCTCTTGCGAAAAATCGTCAAATTTTTTGTATTACACATCTTGCCAGCATTGCAGTATATGCCGATAATCAAATAAAAATAGCGAAAGGTGTCGCGGAAGGAAAAACTGTTTCCAACGTGCATCCTATTCAAGGGGAAGAGCGTGTCGCAGAAATTGCCAGAATGCTTTCCGGCGATGCTGATTCTGCCGCTTCAATTGAACACGCAAGGGAAATGCTTAAAAAATATTCAGGGAGATTTTAATGGCAAAAATTTCAGAATCAACTCGGCTAGAATTTGCAGAAACAATAAAACCGTATCAAAGTAAGATTATCGCGATTCTTGCAAAAGAAAAAACGACTTTGAACAGCATAAACGGAAATGCTCCCGATTCTTGTTACAAGAAACTTATGCTTTGCGATGATATGATTTACGTTTCCTCGCTTTACATGGCGCAGAACAGCCTTTCGCTTAAAATTTTGGAAGTGAAAAACAATGACGCGCTAAACGAGGCAAGAAAAATTCTTTACAAGGCGATTATTTATCTTGAGGAGCTTGTTTCAAACATCATTGATGTTCCGTATTCGGAGCTTGCAAAATACCACGAGGCCATAAAGGAAAAATCTGTTCAGGAGCGTTATTATCTTGTGCGGAAACTTGGGCTTGCCATAACACTCCTGGAAGATGCTTTCGGTGACAATTCAAAATGGAAATGGTCTTTTGTTGAGCTGAAAGGCCGTTTTGCCGTTGTCGCAAAAAATCTTATAGATATGCGCAGCGCGGTGAAATCTTATTTCAATCCGAGCGACGATGATTATGAAACTACAGTTCTTTATATCAGGCTGATTGGAAAACTTCTTGACGCTTCCGCGGCCGGTTACCGCGACAAGTACGAGCTTTCAACGCGAAGAATCGATGATATGCGCAACGCCATAAAATTTCTTCTTGCGCGCCATAAGCTGGCAATTGCGCTTGGCGACAAAAATATTGCTGAGGAAATAAAGAAAAAGGCGATTGTCTGGAAAGAAAAAATGGATGCGGACCAGAAATCCGGGTCAAGCCGTTAGCAGGAAAATTGAATGTTCAGTCAGAAATTTGCTTTGAAACTTTTTGAAGGCTTTTCCATCCAGAGGTGGACAGATCTTGTCCGCCCGTTTGATATTGTGGAAATGGACAAAGCCGCCGAAAAAATGGTTTTAGGCTACATCATAGGAAAATATGAGGAAAACAAGGGCAATTTTATTGACTGGCACTGGATGATTTACGCATCGCTGTTTGACCTTCTTTCAAAAATTGCGCTTTGCGACATAAAAGCGCCGGTTCTTGACATGCTGAAGCGCGAATACACTCAGGAATATCTTCATTTGAATGAATGGGTCCTGAAACTTTACAAGCCTCTGCTTTGCGACAAGTCGCTTTTTTCAAAATTTACAATTTATATCGGGCAGAAATCCGGCCAGATTCCGATTCCGGAAAAATCGAAGCTTGCTTCAAGAGTTTTTTCCGCGGCGAATAAATTTGCCACATTGCGCGAGCTTCAGATGCTGAGGACGGTGAACGAGCCTGAGCGTCTTGAGCAGATAAACCGCGAGCTTCAGGAGCAGATTCAGCATTATCTTGATCTTTCAGGAATGCAGAATTTGGTGACCCACCAGAGGTCTTATTCGCTGCTTTTGAAAATCGAGCAGCTTCGCTTTCAGATCCGATGGAACCAGACTCCGCGCGTTCCGAAAACTTCAGTTCTTGGGCATTGCTTTTTTGTGGCGGTTCTGACTCTTCTTCTTTGCCGTGAAAGCGGAGTGAAAATGTCGGAAAAACGGATTATAAACAATTTTTTCACGGGACTTTTTCATGATTTGCCGGAAGCTGTAACGCGCGATATTATTTCTCCTGTGAAGCAGGCGACGGACGAGCTTCCGAATATTGTAAAGAAAATCGAGGATGAAATTGTGAGCAAGGAGCTTTTTCCGCTGATGGAGCCGTTTTTTGCGGATGAGCTTATGTATTTCACAAGCAATGAATTTGCGAACCGGATTTTGACTCCTGAAGGCAAGACTGTTGAAGTTTCATGGGAAGATTTAAATGAAAAATATAATTCCGCTGAATTTTCGCCGGTTGACGGAAGAATTGTCCGGATTGCGGATCATATTTCAGCCTTGATGGAAGCCGATATTTCAATAAAACATGGAATCACTTCCGACCATTTGAAGTTCGGCAGAAAAAATATGCTGGAAAATTATCCGGCCGGAAAAATAATAAACGGAATTGACGCAGGAAAAATTTTTATTGAGATTGCAGGAAAATGAAATCCACTTTTAGCTAATATTGTTCAGAATTTCTGCCGATGTTAAAAGTATGAAAATTTCAAAGATGTTAAAATCAGTAAATATTGCGGTCGCAGTTTTTTTGTTGTGTTGTTTCAGTTTGTCTGCTGATTCGTCTTATGTTGTAAAAAAAGGTGACACGCTTTATTCAATAAGCAGAAAATATCAGATTACAGTTCCGGAGCTTCGCGCTGCAAATAATCTTTCTGAAAATGACATCCTGAAAGTCGGCGTGAAGCTTGTTATTCCTTCCGCTGATATTGAAAACGCGGCGGCTTTGTCCGCTTCAAAAACTTCTGGAGCAGCTGAAAAAACTGTTTCCCCAAAATCCTCTGTGGCTTACGTTGTGCAGAAGGGCGACACATTGTACGGAATTGCCCGGAAATACAATATCAAGCTGAATGAGCTTCTTTCCCTGAACAATCTGGATAATTCGTCAACTATAAAAATCGGCCAGAAAATTCTTGTTCCGTCTGAAAAACTGCCTGGAAATCAAGTTGCTTCTGCTTCATCGGCGGGCGGAAATTCTTCAAAAAATTCAGCTTCTGGAAAAACTGAAGCAAAATCTTCCACGTCTGCAAAATCTTCTGATTCAAGCGCGGTTTCATCGAAAGGTGTTGTCTGGCCGCTTTCAAATCCTGTGGTTAAAAATATAAACGGAAAGGTAAGCGGCGTTCAGCTGACTGGAAAAGACAACGAGCCTGTTGTTGCCGTCCGCGAAGGAACCATAATGTACACGGGCGTTTACCGCGGATTCGGCGAAGTGATTTTCGTTCAGTCAAAAACCGGGTTGATTTATTCATATTCCGGGCTGAGCAAAGTTTCTGTGAAAAAAGGCGATTATGTTGTTGCCGGCGCAGAACTCGGAAAAACCGGCAAGGGAAACGATTCAAGCATAAAATTTATGGTTTTCCAGAACGGAATGCCGATTAATCCAGCTTCAGCTCCCCGCGGATAGAATTATTTCTGGCGGTCTGCGGTGGCTTTTATAAGCTCAAGAAATATGTTTCCGCAGATTTTCGCATCATCGTAAGCCCGGTGGGCGGCTGTTATGTCAATGTTGAAAAGATTTGCTAAAAACGGCTGGTTGTATTTCTGAAGCTCAGGAAAAGCCCAGCGCGCAAAACCCAAAGTGTCAATAATCTGGTTTTTATTTTCTTCCATTCCTGCACGCGCAAGCTCAGCCTGAAGAAATCTCATGTCAAAATGCACGTTGTGCCCGACAATCGTTGAATTTTTTATAAAATCACAAAATGAAGGAAGAATGTCTTTTATCAGCGGCTGGTTTTTGACCATCTCGTTTGTTATGTGGCTTATTTCTGTACATTCGGAAGGAATTTCAGTTTCCGGATTCAAAAGTGTGTTGAAATTTGAAATATAACCGTTGCAGTTGAATTTTACTGCTCCAATTTCAATAATCCGGCAGTATTGACAGCTGAGGCCTGTTGTTTCTGTGTCAAAAGCGACAAATGTTTCGCCTGATTCAAAAAGACGAAACATTTGCCTGTAATCCTTCAGGATTTTATTTGCCAGCGGCATCAAGAAGCTCGTTTATGTCTGAAGTGATTTTGTCACAAAGCTCAGCTGCTTCTTTTTTTGCTTCCGCAAGCGCTTCATCTGAAGAGCCTTTTACATCAGTTCTTGTGTTGATGTAGAATTTGATTTTTGGCTCTGTTCCAGACGGACGCGCAGAAACGATTGTGCCGCCTTCAAGGAAGAACTGAAGAACATTGCTCTTCGGGAATGTCAATGCAGTTTTCTTTGAAGGTTCTGCTGGATTGTATTCTGTTGAAGTCTGAATATCGCGGATTTTAAGAACAGTTTTTCCTGCCAAAGTTTTCAAGCCTTCGCCACGAAGTTTCGACATGATTCCAGCCATTGTGGCAACGCCGGCTGAACCCGGGAAATTCTTTGAGATTGCGCGGTCTTCGAAATATCCAAATTCCTTGTACAAGTCGTCAAGGTGTTCAAGAATGCTTTTGCCCTTTGAGCGCCAGTACATTGTCATTTCTGCGCACATTGCGGCCGCTGAAACGCCGTCCTTGTCCATGACTTCAGTTTCAACTTTGTAGCCGTAAGATTCTTCAAGTCCGAATACGTAGTGGCCGATTCCTTTCGCCTCGCGTTCTGCTTCGATTGCGGCAATCCACTTGAATCCTGTTAGACATTCGAGCATTTCAACGCCGTATTTTTTGCAGATGTAGTCGCCGAACGGAGAAGTTACAATTGAGCGGATGCAGTAAGAGTCTGCCGGAAGCTTTCCGAGTTCTTTTCTTGTGAGGAAAATGTAATCCATCAAAAGTCCGCCCATCTGGTTTCCTGAAAGAAGAACAAAATTTCCGTTTTTGTCAGGGAATGCAGTTCCAAATCTGTCTGAGTCAGGATCTGTCGCCATTACGCAGTCAGCTTTTGTTGCAGTTCCAAGCTCAACCGCCATTTTCATTGCAGGTTTTTCTTCCGGGTTCGGTTTTTCAACTGTAGGGAAGTTTCCGTCTGGATTTCTCTGTTCCGGAACAGTTTTTACAGTAAGACCAAGATCGCCAAGAACTTTTTCAACGTGCATTGCTCCAGTTCCGTGAAGCGGAGTGTAGACAACATTTACATTTTTTGCGTATTCCTTGATAAGTTCCGGGCGGAAAAGCTGCTCCTTGCACATTGCCCAGTATTTTTCATCAACTTCGGAGTCGATAAGGACAAGTTTTCCGGATTTAATGGCTTCCTCGCGGGAAATAGTTTTTACGCTTGTTACTTTGTTTACTTCCTCAACAATTCCAACATCGTGAGGCTCAATAACCTGCGCACCGTCATTCCAGTAGGCTTTGTATCCATTGTAGATTTTAGGGTTGTGCGATGCAGTTACAACAACACCGGTGTCTGCCTTGAAGTAGCGGATTGCGTACGAAAGCTCCGGAGTAGGGCGGAGTCCTGTGAAAAGGTACGCTTTTATTCCGTTGGCCGCAAAAATCAATGCGGTTGCTTCCGCGAAAACATCTGAATTTTTTCTGCTGTCATAAGCAACAACCGCGCTCAAAGTTCCTGCTTTTGCTTTTTCAGGGAAAGCTTTAATCACATAGTTTGCAAGTCCCTGTGTTGCAAGGTTGATTTCGAGCGTGTTCATGCGGTTTGTTCCGCCGCCCATAATTCCACGGAGTCCGCCGGTTCCAAATTCAAGTGTGCGGTAAAAACGGTCTTCAAGCTCTGTAAAATCTTCTTTAGCGATGAGTTCTTCAACTTCTTTTCTGAAGCGCTCGTCTTTTTCCGCCGCAATATATTCTTTTGCTCTTTTAAGGATTTCTGCCTTGTCCATTATTGAAAATCTCCTGTAAAAAATCAGTGAAAATTATCTATATAATAAAACTATACAGAATTTTCAATTATTGTAAAAGAGTTTTGCGGATTTATTTTTCTCATGGGGAGTTCTTTGTTTTTTTTTCAAGGGAAATTTTGCGTTTCTGACGTGGCAAGGATTGGAAGGTCTGGCGAAGCCAGTTCGTGCGCCGGCTGATTTTTTTTGTCTGCAAGGTTCTTGAGCCTGCTCCCGGATTTTTGGTTTTGAAAACCAGCTTGCAGGCGCAGGAATGGAGGCGAATGCCGGAAACCTGGAAAGCCTGGTTTTGGCTGGTGAGCTTGGCGAACCGGCCGAAAGCCACCCGGATATAAAAATTTAAGACTGAAATCTTCAATATATTTGTTGTTTTTACGCGGATTATCCTGTAAAATATTTTCAATGAGTAGCGGTGCGTTTGATTACGGTTCATTTTCCACGGTTGAAAAAAAATCTTGCCGGGCGAATGTTCCTTTTGAATTTCAAGGCGAGTTTAAACCCGTTGTTTTCACTGAAAAGCAGAAAAAACAGTTTCGGAGAATTGCTCTGAAAGCTGAAAAAATTGCGGAAAACAAAGCGCGCGCTGAAAGAAAAGCCGCTGTCCGGCAGGAACGTCTTGCTGAAAAACAGAAAAAAAACGAGGAGCTTAGGGCTTCCCGCGTAAAACATCCGATTGGCGTGAAGCTTATCTGCATTATTTCCGCGATTGTAATTGTTTCGCTGAGCGGACTTGCATGCCTTGTAGCTGCTTTTGTAAGCAAAAACACAATCCAGACGGCGCGCCAGAATAATTTTGTGATAAATTCAAGAATGGCGTCCGAGCTTGAAAACAGAATTGATAATGTTGTTTCTTCTGTGCTGACTTTTGTTGAGCTTGTGGAAAAATCTGAAAATGAGGGGAATTTTTCCGCTTCAAAAGAACTTTCTTCAAGTTTCTTTGAAAAAAATCCTGAAATTATTGCGATTGTTCTTCCGGAATTGAATTCCACGTTCATGAATTTTAAATTTCTGGGTGAAAATGAGCTGGACAGTTCTGTTGTTGATTCTTATGTTCTGTCGGAATCTGAAAGCATCGGGCTTTCTTCGGCGGGAAATTTTGTGATTCAGAATTCTTCGCCGTTTTTCAGGGTGCCTGCGCTTTCGATTTTTTATCCGCTTTTTGACCGGAAGAACGCAAAATCCGTTGTGGTTCTGTTTTCCGCGGAAAAAATTGTCGAGACTTTTTCGTCTGAAAGCATAAACAAATCGCTGTTCGTGAATGAAAAAGGCACGGTTCTTGTTTCTTCCGACATTTTGGAGACGATGAATGCGGCTGATTTTGGAAAAAGCCAGGTTGTGCGCGAAATGTTCAGAAGCAAGGAGCAGAAAACCCAGCTTGGAAGCCAGCAGAATGATTTTTCAGATTCTGAGACTTTTGAAAATTCAGGCGGAAAAGACACAAAATATATCGGCGCGTTCAACAAAATTGAAAATGGGAATGCCGGCGTTGTTACGGTTGTTCCGACTTTTAAAATCCTTGAGGAAACTAGAAAAATCACAATGCTGATCGGGCTGCTTGCGGTCGCGATTCTTGCCGTTGTAATTATGATTATCTGGTTTTTTTCAAAAACTTTGAGCGTTCCGCTGAAGCAGCTGACCGCTGTTGTGAACCAGATTAACAAGGGCGATTTCAACACGGAGCTTTTCGGCGATTTGAAGACCAGGGGAAACGACGAAATCGGCGTTCTTATAAACAGCACAAAAAATGAGCGGCAGATTTTAAATACTTTCACAAAGCTTACAAACAAAGGCGTAACTCAGGCTATAATCAGAAAGGAAATTGATTTTGAGCCTCATCTGAAGGATATAACGATATTTTTCAGCGACATCCGCGGTTTTACGGCGATTTCCGACGAATTCAAGAACAAATTCGGCGAACGGAGCGCGGCGGAAATTATTAATTTTTTGAACGATTATATGAGCCGCATGGTAAGCTGCATAAAGCGTACTGGCGGAACTGTGGACAAATTTGAAGGCGATGCGATTATGGCATGCTGGGGCGTTTTGCGCCAGGAGCCGCTGGACTGGGAAAAACTTGATGACAACTCCCCGGAAAAAAACGAGCTTAAGGCGAAGCACGATGAATATGTGAAGGAAGATGCCTTGGCCGCGGTGAAGGCCAGCCTTGCGATGCGCTATTCCCTGATGGAATACAATAAAGAGGCTGAGCAGATTTCAAGGGAACATGAAAAAGACGGGAATTCAGTCTACAAGCCGCACATAAAAATCGGGCGGGGAATAAATTCCGGGCGGGCGACTGTTGGATTCATGGGTTCATATGACAAGATGGAATTCACTTCGATTGGCGACGCTGTGAATTTTGCGAGCCGCACTGAAGCTGCGAACAAGCCTTGCGGAACAGATATGCTGATTACCGAAGATACTTACAATATATTGAAGAAAGATTTTATCAGATGCGCGGAAAACAATTTTTTCATCAGGCCTGAAAACCTGGAGAATGAAATTGTTGCTGAAAAAATTCCAGTCGGTTTTGAAGTGAAAGGTAAGGGCGTCCAGTATTTTTATGGCGTTGTGAATATGCCGAATTTCGATATCCAGGGATTTTTCGAGGAAATTCAGCCTGGATTTTCTGTTGATTCAGACTGCGAGAAAGTTCTTGGCCCTAAAGGTCCTGAAACTCTTGCTGAATTGCGTTCCTTGCTTGGAATTGCGGCTCCAGATTTTGAAAAGGTGAACTTAAATGAGGAAGAAAACAAAATTCAAGTCGCATCTAAGTGATTTTTTCATTGTTCTGGTTTGCCTTTCGGTTTGCGCGGTCAGCCTGTATTTCTTCTGGCGGATGCTTAACCATTCTACCGTCCGGAGCGACAAGGAAAAAATCGCGACAATATATTTCAAGCAGAAAGTTGCCCAGCGTCAGTTTAATGACAGCGTTGTTTGGGAGCGGCTTTCCCAGAATTCTCCGCTTTACGACAAGGACACGATTTATACTTCAGATTTTTCTCAGGCGATTGTGAAATTCAACGACGGAACTCAGCTTGAGCTGAATGAAAACACAATGCTTAAGCTTTCTTATTCGGAAAAAGGCGTTGAAATAAATATTTCCGGCGGCGAAATCCAGATTGACGCTTCAAAATCAAAGAGTGAAAAGGAGCTTTCTGTTTCAATGCAGAACGGAACAAACATAAAAATGAATTCTGGAAGCTCCATCGCGTTGAAATCTGATTCTTCAAGCGGCGTTAATAATATTGAAGTTCACGGTGGCTCGGCAAAAATTGAAACAAAAAACGGCGAAACTGAAAATATTTCTTCCGGCGAAAGCGTGAATGAGGAGGCCGGAGCGATTTCTAAAAATCCGGTGACGGTGACTTCTGTTTCAAAAAATTTGAATCTTCTGAAGTTTGACGAAAAAGATATTCCGGTCAAGCTTGAATGGTCGCTTTCCGAGCCGGCAAAAAATCAGAAAGTTGTTGTTCAGACTTCGCGCAAAAAAGATTTTTCTGAAATTTCAGAAACATTCAGCCCTTCTTCCGGCAGCATTGAAATTCCTGTTTCCGGCGGAAATTTGTACTGGCGCGTTTTTACCGAAGAGCAGAAAGACAAGCCCGCAGCTGGAAAAATTTCTGTAAAAAAAGTTGAGCCTGTCAGAATCATTTCGCCTGCGTCCGGAACTGAATTTTCGTGCCGGAACGAGCTTTCTTCGGTTTTGTTCAGCTGGAGCGCAAGCGAGCTCGCCGACCATTTTAAAATTGAAGTTTCCCGTTTTCCAGATATGAAAAATATTGTTTTCTCGGAAACTGTGGAAGGAAATTCACTCGCGGTGGAAAAACTTGCGCCCGGCGAATATTTTTGGCGCGTTACTCCGTTTTTCACCTTGAACGACACAGGATACGCTTTTTCTAGCGGCACAAGCGCGTTTTCAGTTGTAAAAAGAGAGCAGATTAATCCGCCTGCGCTTCTGCTTCCTGCGGACGGCTCAAAAATCACTTATGCAGAGCCAAAGGATGCGGCAAATTCTTTTGTCTTGCAGTTTGCATGGAAATCTGAAATTCAAAATGCGGAATACAATTTAGAAATTTCAAAAAACAAAGAATTTTCAGATGTTTTTTATTCGGAAAAAATCGAAAAATCAACTTTTTTAAAGAAAAACCTGGGATTTCTTTCAAGTTTTGCGATTCCGGACGGAACTTATTTCTGGCGCGTAAGCCGAAATTCTTCTGAACCGGAAGATTCTTCGCCTTTGTCGAATATTTATTCATTTTCAATTCAAAAAATCGCGGCGGACAAAAACCGTCTTGTCTATCCGCCGGAAAATTATTCAGCGGAACTCGAGCAGATTCAGAACACAAAATTCCTTTGGAAAATCGGCGGTGACTACAAAAATAAATCCCTGAAAAGCGTTGTTCAGTTTTCACCGGAAAAAGATTTTTCAAAAATTGAATTTGAGCAAAAATCCGACGGACAGGAGCTTCTTCTGAAAAACGAAAATTTTCAGGATGGAACTTATTTCTGGCGTGTCGGGCTGGAGCTTGAAAACGGCGAAAAAACAGGGTTTTCAGATTCCAGGACATTGAATATTTTGAAAAAGATTTCTGCGCCCGAAATTGTTTTCCCGGAGCAAAATTCCGCCATTCTTACTTACGCGCAAAAGCCTTTCCGTTTCTCGTGGAAAAAATCGGACGGCGCGGACTACTACAATGTTAAAATCCTTGATGAAAATGGAAAATCCGTAGCGGAAAAATCTGGATTGAAAGAAAATTCCGCGGTTTTTGCGCTTCCGCCTGAAAAATATACGCTTTCAGTTCAGGCATTTTCTGAGGAAACTCCTGTAAATCCGTTCCGTTCGAGCGGCGTTTCAGAAACTGCATTTTCCCTGCGGAATCCTGTTCCTGTTTCTTTGAATTCTCCGTATTCTTCTGCGCAGATTGAAGGGCTTTCCGCTTTGAAAAATCCTGTCGTTTTTTCATGGCAGCCCGGAATTGATATTCCTTCAAAATCGGAATTTGTCTTGAACAGGATTTATTCAGCCGGAAAAATCAAAAAAGTTTACTCAGTTTTGAATCCGGGGCGAAAAATTGAAATTCAGCGGCTTTTGGAAGGAAATTACAGCTGGCAGATTCTTGCAAGCACGGCGGATGGAATTCCGCTTGATTCTTCAAAAAATTATTTCTCTGTTTCGAAAATTCCGCTGCTTCAAAAACCTGAGCTTCTTCAGCCGGAAAATAATTTTGTAATCGGAAATTCCTATCTGAAAAAAAATAAATTTGTTTCATTTGAATGGAAAAAAGTGCCCGGCGCGACCGATTATAAATTCTCATTGTACCAGAAAGTTCCGGACGGATCTGTAAAGCTGATTTGCTCTGCGGAAACGAAAAGCACTGGAATTCAAATAAAAAAGCAGAATTTCGATATCGGCGATTTTGAATGGTCCGTTTCTGCTTATTCTCACGCATCTGACGGCTACGAAGAGCAGCACAGCCATATTTCAACCGGAATTTTTAAAATCAAAGTCGAGCTTCCAGGAAAAATCCGCTTGATAAAACCGGGGAAAATGTATGCGAAATAATTTTTTTCCGGCGAAAAAAATAAAATTTCTCTTCCTTGCCGCCGCGCTTTTTGTGCAGATTTTTTGTGCTTTTTCACAGGAAAATCAAGGTGAAAAAAAATTGTTTGAGCAGAAAATCCAGTGGGAAAAAGATGAGAACGCTTTTGGATATAATGTTGAAATCCGCGAGCTGAAAACTGGGAAAAAATACAATTTTGAAACTGAGGAAAATTTTCTGAATTTAAATCTTTCCGCCGGTTTGTACGAATATCAGGTTACGGTTTTAAATCCTTTTGGGCGTGCGCAGTCGCAGACTGAATGGAATCCGCTTGAAATTTTGCAGGCAAAAACCCCGGAATTTGTGAAAATCCCTGAAAAAGTTGTGGTTCCTTCCGCTAAAAGTGAAAAATTTTCTATTGAAACCGAAATGGATAATGTCAATGAAGACACTTCCGTTTTTCTTGTGAATGAAAAAACTCAGCAGAAAATCAAGGGAACTCTTGTTGTAAAAAAATCTGCGGACGGAACAAAACATGCGGCGGCGGAATTCCCGAAAGTTGAGGGCGGCGAGTGGAAACTTTGCGCTGAAAATCCGTTCGGCCTGAAAAAAGAGTCATCTTCAATTGAAATTGTTGACCAGAAAACCGAGGATGCTAGAATTGCCGAGGAAGCCCGGAAAAAAGCTGAGGCGGAAAAAGCCCGGCTTGCAGAAATTGCTAGAATCGAGGAAGAAAAACGTCTTGCCGAGGAAAAACGCATCCAGCAGGAAAAAGAACTTCAAGCGCGCAAAGAGGCGGAAGCAAAACTCGCTGCGGAACAAGCTGAAAAGGAACGACTTGCAAAAATCCAGGAAGAAAAGCGTCTTGCCGAAGAGGCTAGAATTGCTGAAGAATCCAGAATTGCCGAGGAAGCCCGCCTGAAAGCAGAAGCGGAAAAAGCCCGCCTTGCTGAAATTGCCAGAATCGAGGAAGAAAAACGCCTTGCCGAGGAAAAACGCATCCAGCAGGATAAAGCGCAAGTTCAGTCAGCCGAAGAAAAATCTGTCAGGAGAAAAGCAAAAAGAATTTTCGGTTTTTATATTGCGCCGGATTGCGGAATTTTTTACAGTCCGTTTTTCAATGAATTTTCGGATGGAAAAGTTCTGCCTTTCGCCGGCTTGAAAATCGGATTTGTTCCGGAACTGAAAAATCCAAACCGTTTTGGCGTTGAACTTGAAACAAATGTTTCCCGCTATTCCATAAAAACTTCGGACTACGACTACAGCGACAGTTTTAGTTTTCTGAAGCTGAATTTATTGTATCAAAGGCGAATTACAGAAAAACGCCTGAAATTGAATTTCCGGGCTGGCGGAAATTTGATGTTCATACAAAATTTTATGGACTACAAAAATTCTACAATCTCAAAAAAAGATGCCGCCTATGGATATTTGGGCGTTCATGGCGGTCCGTCGCTGGTTTTTGCAGCAGGAAATTTAAATCTTGAATCAGGATTTGATTATCATTACGAATTTATTGGCGGAATGCAAACGGATTTTTTGTCGCCTTTTGTTTCGGTGGGCTTCAGATGGTGAAAAAAATTGTTTCTGCGGTTTTAATTTTTCTATTTTTTCTCATTGATTTTTCGTGTTCAGTAAACTGGTTCAATGATTTTAACGGTTTGCGCGACGAAGAATTTTCTGTGGCCTACAATTTTTATGCGGAAGAAGAATCTGATTCTGAAACCGCTGAGTATTTTTCCAGGCGGTACAAAATAGGCGAAAATTTGACTTCAAATGATCTGCCGCAGCAAAATGAGCCGGAAGTTCTGAATCTTTTTCCTGAAAAAAAACTTCTCGGCTGGAAATTCTACCGCTTTTCGGATGAAAAATCTTCTGAAAAACCGGAATCAATCCAGCTTGACGAAAAAGGCTTTGTTTCAAACGTTTATGTTTCTTCAAATTCCTTCGATTTTGTGGCGGAGTGGGGAAAAATTGCAAAGTTCACCGTTGAGCACCTGAAGCAGACCGAAAAAGACGATGAATATGAAAGTTTTGACTCTGAGGAAATTGAAGGCGTTGCCGGAGAAAAAACGAATGCCGCTGCAAAAAATATTGAAGGATTTACAGCGCAAAAAGTGGAGCAGCAGACAATTTTGGAAGACGGCTCAACTCTTGTTGAAATAAAATATGACAGAAACCAATACATTGTGAAATTTGACAAAAACGGCGGTTCCGGAAGCGAAATCCCTGAAATTTCTGCAAAATATGACATTGAATTTGATTTGCCGGAAAATATTTTCGACGCTCCTTCAGGTTATTGCGCGGCGCAAAAAGCCTGGAACACAGAAAAAGACGGAAGCGGCTTGTATTACGACGCAAACGAAAAAGTAAAAAATCTTTCCGTTGAAAACAATGCAGTTGTAACGCTTTACGCCCAGTGGAAAATTGACGGACACGGAAATTCCGGTTCGGCTTCAAATCCTGTTGAAAATGCAAAAAAAATTGAAATAAAACTGAATCCTGAATCTTCAGCAAGCATTTCAAAATTGAGCTATATAAATATTTCTTCACTTCTGCTTGAGTCCGCTGTAAATTTGACGGACTGGAAAGTTTCAAGAAGCTATTTGGGAATTGTTTCAAACGAATGTGCCTTGCTGAAATCTGAAAATGCAGGCGATTCATATTCCGGCGAAGAAATTTCCACCCTGTACATTTACGTTGATGAAAGCTGGCTCACCGGCGAATACGTTTTGAATATTTCCGCGGAATACAACGGAATCGGAATTTCAAAAGAAATAACTGTTGAAATTGAATAAAATTCATTGCAGAAAAATCCAAAGAAGAACGCTTTCTGCCTGCGTTTTTTTTGAAAAAAACTTAACATTCAGGTTAAATAGAAAACGCCGGTTCATCATCTGACGGCAGTTTTTTAAGAAAAATATTAGTCGGGGTGACATGATTTGAACTCCCGACCCCCTCCCAAACCAGACGCTCCCGGAAAAAAGAGTTTGACAAAAAAGCATTTATATCTTGCGCTTTGTGTTTTAATGTTGCGCTTTTAATCTATTTATCTGTTTTTAACAAGTAGATTTCAAGCTTTCAGAAGCAGATATAGATTTTAGCATATTTAAGCTCCAGTCATTTATCTGCTTCGACTGGAGCTTATTTTTTTTGCGGCCGGTTTCCAGGGGTTCGACTCCCTTGCGCAAAATATGAATGTTTTTTCCAAGCGCAACAGGAAAAACGTTCCCTGCCTTTGCTTAATTGCATTGGCAGGTTTTTCCGCGGAGTGAAGCAATGGCAGACTTTCCGGAGTGGTAATTCCTGAACGTGCTGGTTCGAGTCCAGTCTCCGCTATTAGGTGCATAAGCAGACGGAAGTCTGCAAGGCACTAAAAAATATTTTCATAAGGAAGCAGATATGAAAACAATTACATTCGGAAGCCTGAAAGGCGGAGTTTCAAAAACAACGACAGCATTGCTTTGCGCATACTGTCTGGCAAAAGCCGGCAAAAAGATTCTTTTTATTGACGGCGACATCAACAATTCTTCCAGCTGGACATTATCCCCGGAAAACAAGAATGAGCTTGATCCGCAGGGACGGAAACACATCGCGGCGGCTCTTCAAGGTGAAAATCTTCTTGACTTCGTTATTCCGTCAAACACAGAAGGAATAGATTTGATTCCTTCAAGCCTTTACCTTGTGGACTTGCGCACAATCAACCAGAACAGATTCAAATCTCTTGTAAAAAGTGCAACGTTGCACTTTTCGCTTGCGGAAAAATACGACTACATAATCATCGACACAGCTCCAACTTACGACAACATAACAATGATGTTCTATGAGGCGAGCGACTTAATCATAACTCCGACACTTCTGAGCCAGTTCGACTACAACACTGCCTTGTTTCTGAACAACAAGCTTCTGATTGAAACAAATGTCTATGAAAACTGGAAGCTGCTTTTTGTTGGCTGGAACAGACGCTTTGAAGAAAAACAGATTGGCGGCCAGACTGATTACCAGAGACTTTTTGAAAACACATTCTCAAACATTCTTTCAGCACGAATCCCATGGACAACAGCGGCAAAAAACAGAATCGACCGCCAGATGCTCATAGGAAAATCAAGCAAAAGTGCAACGTTGCACTTTTCAATAATCCAGCTCTGTGAAGAAATAAGCGGTGAAAAAATCACGCTTGAAGGCAGGGAGGCATTCTGATGGGAAAACCTCTTACAGCCGCAAGAAATTCTTTGCAGCAGAACCTGAACAACTCAAACACAACAAGGCTTTCTGTAAGAATGCCCGTAAAGGAGCTTTCTGAACACCTTGACAGCGAATTTGTGAACTTGTTTTCGCACACCGAAGAAACAGCTAATCATCTTGCGCAAAGTTTCCTGGAAAACGGCTACGACGAAAGCCAGCCTGTCCATTACGCATACATTGAAGACGAGGACAAGTCAATTGTGATAGACGGAATGACACGGCTTCACGCGCTAAGGCTTGCAAACTTCTTTGATGTTCCAGTTTTCAAGCATACATTCAAAAACAGAATGGAAGCCCTTATGTACGCATACCGGCTTCAGCTTGACAGAAGAAATCTTGACGACGCGCAGAAACTTGCCGCCATAGAGAAAATGATAGAAATAAATCCGCGAAGCAAAGAGGGCAGCCTTGCAAAATACATTTCCGCCACGCTGAACATGGGCGAGCGCAACGTAAAGAAGGCGATAAACATCCTGAAAAATGCGGACGAGGAAACAAAGCAGGCAGTTTTCAACCATGAAATAACAATAAACCAGGGCGACAAGGAAACACAGAAGAAAAAGAACGCGTCAAGGAAAAACAGCTTCAAGCTGAAAAGCGAGCCGTTCTGGGAAGGCTTTGAAAATCTGGACAAGGAAACAAAGGAAGAAATCGTTTCCGGCAAAAAAAAGTTCTCGGAAGCCGCGGCTGAACAGCTGAACAAACAGCTTTTCAGTTTCTGGGATTCCTGGAAAAGAAACCATCAGGACGAAGATATTTCAAAGGAAGAAAAATTCTTCAAGGAACTTTCGGAATACATTTCAGAAAACTAAAATCCGGCTTAAAAGGGGAAGAAATGACTTTAATTCAAAGCATAAGAGTTTATGGCTGCATTGAAACAGCAAAAGATTTTTCAGACAACGGCAAAAAAAGCCAGATAGAAAGACCAGACTTGTACGCTGCAAAAATAAACACAATATTTCTTCCCTTTTTAAAAGAGAACATACCTGAAAAAACTTTCTGCGTTATGCAGGAAAAACTGAAAGACATCGTAATGGAATGTATGGGGAGTAAAAAATGAAAGAAACAGATTTTACGATTTATGAAGAACTTACTAAAAAACTACAGGAAATATCAGATATTTCAGGCTGCGTAAAAGATGTCCTGGCACTTTTGAATTGCGCAGACTCAAATAAATGCGAAACGCTTCTTCGGATTGAAAGAGAAAAAATTGATGAGCTGTTTGAAATTATTGAGGAATTAAAAAGAGAGGTGGTATCAAAACAGGAGAGCGAAGAATGACAAACGAAGAGATAAAACAGACGCTTATTTCCCTTGAAAAAGTGGACATAGATTTCTCAGTCACACAGACAGGCAGAGCTTCCCAAAAAGTGAATGGTCTGTACAAGCCTGCGACATTTGAAATTTTCCTTCACAACAAGAATTTCACTACAGAAAATGAGCTTATATATACAGCAATACATGAATATACACACCACCTCATAAGCTGCAAGCAAAAAAAATTTGGTATTGAAGTAAAGAAAGGCGGCAGAAGCCATACAACAGAATTCTGGGCAAAATTCGATGAGCTTTTGGAAAAAGCTGTTGAAGCAAAAATCTACACAAGGGAACGCTCCGAAGATTTGTCCGGTTTGATTGACGAGGCAAAAAAAATTGACCGTGAAATCGTAAACCTAAAGAAGAAACTCGGAAAAATTCTTTCAGAAATCCATGAGAAATCCCAGAAAGAAAACATCAGATATGAGGACATTCTTTCGCATGACCTGAACATATCCAAGAATACTGCAGAAAAATGCCTTAGAAGCAAAAATATAGAAGAAAACTACGGCCAGGATGAGCTTGAAACAGTCCTGAAAGTTAAGGATTCACAGACACGGCAAGACGTAATCATCGGTCTGGAGAAAGGAAAAACAATAAACCAGGTTTCTGCGGCAATAAAGAAAGACAAAAACTCATCGCAGTATGAAAAACTCACAAAAGAAAAAGTCCGTCTGGAAAAAACAATACAACAGCTAAAAGAGCGGCTGGAAATAGTATCAGAAAAATTAAGTGCAATTTAGGAGAGCGAAGAATGGACTTAGAAGATTTGAGCGACAACCTGTCAATACAACTAACGCAGATTCAAAATCTGTTAAAGGCTAATACAGAACTTTGTGATATTTCTCATGAAATTTCTGATATTCCAGAAAGCTTAAAAAAATTATATAGGAAACAGCAGAATTTAATACGAAAACAGAATACTGCAAGACTTATAAATGACCTGATTTGGGTTATTAGAGATATAGATATTGAAAAGGCTTCTGATAAAGAAATAGAAATTCTAGAAAAATCAATAACAGATATTGATTTTTTAATAAAAGAATTTGGAGCTATGTAAAATTATGAAAAATGATGATTCTTTTTCAAAACAAATAGATGATGTTCTTTCTGGAAAGTATAACCGATTTGATGCTTTGAAAGTATGTGATACTCCACGAATTTTTCTTGATGCCGGTTTACAACAACTTCCAATTTTATATACACAAAATCATTTAAAAGATGCTCTGCATGAAAAATCCTCAGATAATCCTCATTGGCATGGTCTAAGTATTGAGCAGATAAAAAAAGTTCCCAAATTATTAGAATCACCTGTTCTTCTTATGGATTCATTGAACAACGATGATTCTATCGTTGCTGTATTATCACTTTTAGATAATGATAATGCTCCTGTTTTTGCAACAATAAAACCAAACGGAAATGGAATTTATAACTCCCATAAGACAGATTCAAACTTTATGTTGAGTATTTATGGAAAAGAAAAAGGGTTTGAATATTACATAAAAAGAGCTGTTGAAGAAAATAAAATTTCTATATTGGAATAAAGAAAAAAGCCAAGAAATCCAGTGTGCTGAACTCCTAATGGCTCAGGGCTTAGATAGTCTTGACTCTAATAAAATCTTACATCAAACAAATTCTCTTGTCAACAAAACAACTTCAACACTCGTCATTGATTCAAATCAGGCGGCAAGAATTAAAGCTGCCAGGGAAATAAAAGAAAATATGCCGAACCTTTCAGAAAACGAGCGGGCCGCCGCCGTTGCGATTCTTGAAGCCGGCGCGAAAAGCCAAAAAATGAGCGGCAACACAGAACAAACCGAAACACCAAAAACACGCTCAGAATATCTCCAGGGGAAAACAGAAACTCTGGAACATATTGAAGAAGCAACAGATTCCCAGAGTGATAGCAATTACATACACAGCGAAGAATTCATCTCAAAATTCGGCGACTGGGAAAAGGCAAAAAGACTAGAAAAATTAATAAAATCAGAATCCGTTCAAATAACAGGAACAGAAATTGCTTCTTCTGACAATATCAAGGAATATAAGAAAAATGCGATTCAGTACGGCAAAAATCTTCGCGGAGAATACGAAAACCTCGACAGCGGAAAGCATATTATTTTAACATCCGGAAAGAAAAACGGAGGAATTTATGAAATTCTTGAACATGACTATAAAGACAAGAATCATCTTCAATCAATCGCCGCAATCCCTCAAATAATAGAGAAAAGCATTTATATTTCTTCTCAAAAAAACGAAGACACAAAAAAACATCCAAATATTGAAAAGTATGAATATTATCTTTGCGGCTTGAAAATTGAAAATAAGGATTACACGGTAAAAGCTGTTGTTGCAAAAACTTTAGATGGAAAACGTTATTACGACCATAAATTGACTGGTATTGAAAAAGAACAGCTTATTGAATCATTAAAAAAATATAGCGTTCAAAAATCCTCGGTGAGCATAACAACGCAAACTCCGGACAATGAACGCTTTCAATTAAAAGATAAACGCCTTTATCAAATCTGTCAATGTCCTCAAAGTATTTACCTTGATGAAAAATTAGAACCTTCACAGGAAACAGTTCAAGCTGTCAAAACCGGAAAACTTTACCTAGAAAAAGACGAAAACGGAATTGAGATTATTCACGATGAAACTGAATATCATTTAAAAGAAATAAGGTCCTTCGCAAGCGAAAGACCTTTAGTCGTACGAGGCGGAACGCAAAGCATCCCTTCAAGTACAGTTGTAAATATAGATGGTAAAAATAATTCTGTCAATGATGTTTCCAGCTCTCTTTTAATCAGAGGGGAAATATCAATGTTAAGAAAACATCCGGAAATAAAAGATTCTGAAACAAGATTTCAGAACGCGCTGAATTCACTGGAAGCAAAATCACGCTCAGAATATCTCAAGGGGAAAACAGAGCTCAGCGATGTTGATATAATAAACATTCTTGATTTGCCGGTTGAAAAACGTTCTATTAATAACGAAATCTATACAGACAAATCCTATAAGGAACTAAAAAACAATCCGGAGGAACTTTCCAGCCTTACGGAAAATCTAAAAACAAAGCCAGAATACCTGAAATATCACAGCAGCTACATTGCAAAATCAAAACTGCTATATCAAGAATCAGATGTTCTCTGCAACGAAATTCCGTGCCTTATAGTCTTGGATCAGCTAAAAAAAACATCGTATCTGCTGCCGTATGAATACGCGGCTAATAAATCTGGAGCTGCTATTACTTCAGCAGACGCTTTGAAATCAAATACATTTACTGATTTTAAAAGGGTTTTTAATCATAACCTCCATCATGCAATAGAAAAAGGCGCAGAACAGGGAAAAGATATTTTCTTTTTAATAAATAATGAAAAGCTGAATTATGAAGAAACAAAAAAACAACTTATAAAATTCACAAATAACAGAACATCTGAAAACAAGGAAGGAACTTATTTATTTTTTTCTGAAAAAAACTTTGTATGCTATAGTTTTGAATCTGATAAAGACGGTTTTGTTAGAGAACTTTCCAAACATGATTTAAAAAAAATCAGGGCTGCTATTTCTAGCAAGCCCCTTACACCTAGTCGAGAATCAGAAAAAACATCTGATTCCCTCGCAAGTAATTTAAATATAACACAAGAAAATTCTGATGTCAATGATTTAAAACAAATCAGGCTTGCCAATATTGACAAGCCCTTACACCCGACCAGAAGCCAGACAGAAATGTCTGCAACGTCATCAGATAATATAAATCTACCGCAAAACAAACCAGCTGTCAATGATTTAAAAGAAATCAGGGCCGCTATTTCTAGCAAGCCCCTTACACCCAACCAGAAAACAGATGTAAAATCTGTATCGTCATCGAGTGAAATAAATATACCACAAGAAAATTCTGATGTCAATGAATTGTTTTCAACTCTATTGTTACGTGGCGAAATAACTCTTCTTGAAAAGAAAAAAGACATTGAAAACCGGCAGCAGAGGTATTTTGCCGCTGTAAAATCACTTGAAAAACTAAACGCCTCAATCCATTCAGAAAACATAAAAAAGTCAAATTCAAAATTTATTGAAAAAGAATGCAGCTCAAAATTTTTCAAAAGCCTTGTCAACAACCAAAGAATTGTTTCAGAAAGCCAAAAAGTAAATAGCAGTTTTGTTAAAAAAAGTGGGCTTACCCCCTTAGGTAAGCCATCGTTTGCAGAGGACATATCGAACAAAATCAATACACCCTCAACAAATGAAACTATAAAGCCTGAGTCTAACATTGTCAATAAGCTTTATAAAAAAAACAAAGTATTGATTGCTGAACAAACAGAAGATAAAACGCCGCTACAGGAGAACAAAACGGAAAATCAGAATATTGAGCCATCAAAACAGGAACGTTCAAAATTTGATAATGAATTAATAAATGAAGTTAATTTAAATAAAATTAGCTCTAAGCCTGATATGCAGATAGGAAAAACAAGTATCTCCAGTGAATTACTGTCCTTTCCTGTAGAACCCCAGTTATCGATTGGCTCAAGAGCTAAACATATGCTACTTCAAAATGATGTTGAGCGTCAAGCAGTGATTAAAAAACTTAATAAAATAAAAACGGAAAAGATTGAACCAAGAGAATTTTTGATAAAGTTGAAGGAAGCATACAAATTTGAGGATAAAAATTCATCAGACTATGTAGCCAATCGTATTAATAATTCTAGATTTGCACTAAGACTCTCTAATCACAGTGTTAATGCCTACTATGTAGAAGATAAATATGTAGAAACAAGTATAGTAATAAGACTTTCGTATAATGAATTTCAAGATGAGCCTAATAAATATGTTGCAGAATTTAATTATACTCCCGAAATGTTAAGTCCTGAAAAGAAAAAAGAGATAATTGATAATTTAAAAACATGGACTATGACAGGTCAATATCCAGAAACAGATATTAAACCAAAATATTCACCAAGTGAAGAGGAATGGAAAAAAGCTAATAAAAAAATGCTTGATTTTATAAATAAATCAAATCTGCAATTTTTAGATACAGGCATAGATACTAAAACCTCAAATCAGCTCCAGGAGAACAAAATGGAAAACACATCATCAGAAAACATCAGTTATGAAAACGAAGAAATGAGCGAATCCGCCGCCATCAAGGAACGCAATCAGCAAAAAAAGCTTACAACGCAGATGATTCTTGACCAGGAAGACAAGGAACAGATGGAAAACATTTCAGCCACAATGAAATCCGCAACAAAAGATTTTATGGATTTGAACGCAACTTCTATAACAGAAGAAAGAATTGATTTTCTAAAAACTCCGACTGGAAATAAATCAGAATTATCTGAAAATGAATGGAAATTTTCTCACAGCTCAGAATTTAAGGAATTATATGGCGACTGGGAAGGAAAAATAAAAAAGGATTTCTTGCTTAACGATGACACTGTATCAAAACTTACTGGTGATGAATTCAGCAGAAAAGAAGGTTTTACTTTAACAGAACAAGTTGAACAATATTTCAATGAAATGAACAATTCTGTCGAATCTCCGTTTTTTGGAAAAGTTGTTTTAGATAGAGAAGGCGCGGATGACAGTCTTTCGCATGGAATGGGAAGATTAAAAGCCGTTGCTTATGCTGGCGTTCCTAACGTTATAAAAAATGGAGTTATTATCGATTCAGATTTGAATCATAAAGACAGAGGCTATAACTCTTATGTGATTGCCGCACCTATAAAAATTGCTGATAAAAATTATATATGCGAAGTTGTGCTAAAACAGAACAAGCAAGAAAATCGCTTTTATCTGCACGAAGTTACAGAGCAAAAAAAATTCCTTGAAAGAGCTTTTGTAACAAATCCGGCTCAAAAGCCTGCTCATCAAGGAACACTGTCAAATATATTGGAAAAGACAGTTTCTGTCAATTATGAAATTTCCTGTCCTATGGGCATTAACGGTGAACCTGAAAAAACATTCGTTCAAAACGAATACAGAAAATCATTAGATGAAGTTCAATCTAAAAATCAAAACACAGCGACAAAAATCACCGATTCTGTCAGCCAGGAAGAAAATCCATTCAAGAACGCAGCCCCGGATCAGATAAAAGAATTGTATGAGCAGGCGGAAGCAGTTGAAAAAATGCAGCAGGAAGCCGCGGAAAATGCTGTCCTTGATGAAAATGGAAACACGCACTATCAGACAGATAAAGATCTTTTACAAGAGTACAAACAAAAATATCCGGAATCATCGCTTAGCATTTCCGAAAACACAAGAATTGAGCTTGAAAATGTGTTTTCTCAAATAGATGATTACCTTGACAAAGGAATTGTTCCGCAAGAAAGCCGTTTTACACTTCCAAATGTGCCTTCGTATCTGAAAGAACTTGGAAGCAATGAGACTGCAATTTCGCTGCCTGTTTCCGTAATAAAAAAAGCCAGGGAAACTCATGGACTTAGCAATGAGGAAATAAAAAATTCACTTACGCGCCTTTATGATCCAGTCGCAGTTTTTGACACAGACAAAACAAAATCAGAAAACAAGCTGGATTCAAAACTGATTCTTACAGATGAATTTTCAGAATCAAAACCAATCGCATTGGCACTAAACACAAATACTCAGATTCAAGTTGAAGAGGACGGTCATCGTAAATTAATAGAAGTTCAGGACATCCGCAGCATTCACGACAGAACATTAACTGCAAAAAATGGAACTGATCTAGTAAAACACTGGACTGAAAACGGGCTTTGCAGATATGTTGATGACAAAAAAATATCCGAATGGAGCACAGTCGCAAGGGTATCCTTCCCTATAGAGGCCCTCCATTCGGACAAAAATAATATACTCACAAAATCAGAAGTTGTCAATCAGCAGAACTCCGATTCTGTCAAACAGGAAGAAAATAAACTTCCAACATTAAAAACCCATTCTGAATTAAAAGAAGAAAAAATACAAAATCTTCAAACAGTAACGCAGGAAGAATTCAACAATATTGTTGAGTCTCTCTATCAGCCTGGAAAGCCCGACTATAAAAACATTCCTGAAATCATACGGCTTCCAAAAATAAACAGCGAACTGGCGGAAAAACTTGGAATTGAGAATGAAAATTTCTTTCTGAAAACAAATGTTGCCCACGTCCGCCCGCAAAGAAAAGGCGGCTATAACCAAAGCCTTAGAAAAGAAGAAATGAAGGGAATGCTTGATTTTATTGCCAGCTGTCAAACTGCATACATAGATTCTGATGAAAGACACCAGAATTTCTTTCTTGCCGGGCTTGATGAACAGGATAACTCAAAAGCAAATAAGATTGTTTTCAACAAAGACAAACTGGGAAATTATATTGTTACGATTGGAAAAGTTGATACATTCAACCTTGAAGAACCAAAATACACCAAAGTTGCGGTAGGAGTCGAACCTACAATATGGATGGAGCAAAAAGCTCCCTCCATCGCTACCATGTTGCGATCATCAACAACTTTGGCTACAGAAAATATACAGCAGAACTCAGATTCTGTCAAACAAGAAGAAAATTCATCAGTGCAAATGGAACCTAGGCTTATGAAGAAATTTGACGAGATGAAGAAAGCCATTGAAAACAGGGAAAAGCAGGAAGGACAAACCGCGGCGGAAAAAACAGAATCGGCCGGCAGCAAAAAAGCGGAAAGCCATGAAAAACCAAAAGTTGACCTCATAAAAAAAGCCGCGAAAGATTTTATCAATGCGATAAAAAATGGAACAGCACCGTTTTTGAACAGCGCTGAAAATGACTTTGGAAAAATCTTATTGCATCCGGCGGCGATTGTGAACGCATCGAACGGGCTGCCGTTTTCAGGCGAGGCGCAGCTTCTGGCGCAAATATACCACCAGCAGCAAAAAATGGAAGGCGAAATTGTAACAACCTTTGAGGGCGCGAAAGAATCCGGAACTTTTATTGCGGACAAACCGGAATCCAAAAAGAATTTTGTCCTGGCGAACAAAACTGAGCAGCAGCAGAAAGAAATAATCCAGAAAACAAGATATTTCATGCCAGAAGCGTGCGGCGAGCCTGACAAAATCTATGCGCATGCGCTTCAAATGCAAAGGCCTCAAAAAATAAGCGACTACCGGGATTTGATACGCCATTTTGAAAATATCCCGAACGGACAGAAAGAAATCTCTGACTTAAGAATCAGAATCGCACACGAGCATCTGAAGGAAATACAGTCAAGGTTCGCGCTGAAGGAAAAAAGAACTCTTACGGTTGACGAAATAAACGAGCGCAAGAAGATTCTTCAGGATTACTTCAAAAGCCTGCCGGAAAAACACCGGGAAAGCGAAAAAAGCGCGTTTGAAAACACATTCGGCCTTACGTTGAATCCGGAAGAAGTGTTCAAGACAAATCTTGAAGGAAATTTCAAGAACAAGAAATTCGAGGATGTTGTAAAAAGCAATGAAAAGCTCACAGACCAGGCAAACAGAAGGCTTTCAGCGTTCATCCAGAACAACAGCATGGAAGACAAGAAACTTTCTGAAATTCTGCACGAGGAATACAACGCCCAGGCGAAAGAAGAAAAATCAACATCTAAAAAACTAAAGATTGAGGCGAAAGGAATAACTGAGCCGGAAACATATCTTGGAAAATACCTTGCCGCATGCAGCTCCAACGCTGAATTTGTAACTGATGAGGACACTATAAAAGCAGTCCAGGCAAACCTTGTAAAAAAGCTGGAGGAAAACTACCGCCTTGAAAAATACGGAATTCTAAATGAAATAGGACAGCAGGCGCAGAAAATTTCAAACGAAACAACATCAAAAATAGCTTTTGACAAAGCCCATTCCAACAAGAACACCAAAGAAAAAAATATTGCAAAGGAAATCGGTCCGGTTGGAATGGGCAAGTAAAAAAGGAGAAAATTATGAAAAAGACAGATGTAATATCGTACTGCTTTCTGACCGCATTTCTGCTTCTTCTGGTTCTGGCATGCACAATAAACCTTTCCGGCTGCGAAGAAGGCAACGGACAAAAAACAGAAGCGCATAGCAGGACTGAATATTTTTACCCTGCAAAAATAACAGCGGTCGTTGACGGCGACACCGTAAAAATTCAGTTTGCCGGAAACCGCCCTGAAATATGCTCAAAAAATGAGACAGTCCGGCTTATCGGCGTGAACACTCCGGAGCTTAATCTTCACAAGGATGCGGAAGCCGAATATTTTGCGCAGGAAGCATATCTGTACACAAACCGCTATTACAGGGAAGAAGTGAAAATTCAGCTGGACGACGTAAGCGCCGCCAGGGACAAATACGGCCGTCTTCTGGCTTATGTATGGCTCTGCAATGCAACAATGCTTAACAAGAATCTTATTGAAGACGGATGCGGACGCTATTACAGCGCGTTCCTGTTCAACGAAAAACTCATGAAAGAATTCGCCGCGGCGGAAGTCCAGGCCATCCAGTCCAAAAAAGGGCTTTGGGGAGGAATGTAAGATGATAAAAGACGACAACTTTATTCATATTTCAGGGTGGATGATAAACGAGCTTGATTTAAAAGGAAACGACCTTCTTATTTACGCGGTAATCCATGGATTTTCCCAGGACGGAAGAAGCGACTACCACGGCGGGCTTGGCTATCTTGCAGAATGGACAAACTCCACAAAGCAAGGAGTTCTGAAAAATTTAAAGTCTCTCATTGAAAAAGGCCTGATTATAAAAATAGTTGAAGAACAGCCTAACGGAACGCATCTGTGCCATTACTTCACATCAAAATCCAGGGAAAACGGTTCTGAAGAAGAGAAACAGCAGTGTCCGGCGGAAGACCATTCAACAAAGTTTAATACGATACAAAAAGAAAGTGTTAAACAAAGTTTAATAGACCGTTCAACAGAGTTTAATGGGGGCATTAAACAAAGTTTACCCAATAAGAATTCTTTAAATAAATTTAAAACTCTATCTTCTGAATCTGAAAATGAAATTCCAGAAAACAAGAAGCCTGAAGAAACTGAAAAGCCTGAAAATCTGCCTGAAAAAGCAAATTCTCCGGAAAATCTGGATGAAAAAGCAAAGCAGACAGAAAGACAGAAGCAAATTTCTGAAATTTTGAAAAAACTTTTTGGAAACACAGGGCTTTTCTCGAACAATTTTATTCCGAACCTTTCGGAACTATGCGCACAAAGACAGCTCGAGGCGAATGAATATATTTCCTGGACCTATAATCATCTGCAAAAAAAGCCGGTTTCCAATTTTCCAGGATATTTTTTCAAGACAATTCTAAGCGAAACCAATATTTCCGTGTTCCAGTTTGAAAAAACACAGGAAAAGCAGAAGCATGACAACGACAGCGAGAAAAAAATCGCGCCTAAGACAAAGTGCAAGTGCTGCGGCGCGGAACACCTGCTTTACGGCGACTGCCCGGTATGCGGACTTCAGTACAACGAGCGTGAAAACCCGGAAAAAATCAGTTTCCACAAAAAAATATATCAGCTTCCGAACGACAAAAAAAGCAGCATGAACAAGGAAATCATTGAAATGCTGAAGAAAAGCCATATTTCCGCATGGACAACAGAAAAAGCCAAAATCTACAAGAAATACGGAGTTATCTAAAACATGAAAGACATTGCAAGAATACAGGAAAATTATCCGCCGGAAACGCTGGAAAAAAATCCGGAGCCGGAAAAACAGGAAAAAAAATACTCTGAAAAGCTGGCGCAAATGAACAGAAACGCGGAACGGACATCCAGAAGCATAGAATATTCGCTTGACATCCTTGTTGAAAATCTTGAGACAAAAGTCCAGAAAATCAAGCTCATGTCAAGCCAGGCAGTCTACGCAATCTCTGAAATTTCAATACGCACAAAGCTGAAAATAATAACTTTCGGTGCCGGAATGTTTTTCGCCGGAGTTTTTACAACCTGCGGACTTTACAACATTTTTGTAGACAACGTGATGAACAGGTATCTGCACAAGACAATTGAGACACTTGCGGCAAAACCAGTCCAGGAGGCGAAGCTGAAAGCAGAAAAGATTGTCCGCGACGCGAACATCAAGGCGGACGGAATGCTGAAAAACGCAAGAAAATATTCAATGCAGGAGGAAGAAAACAATGACTGAAAAAAGACTTTCAATCCGTTTCAAAAGCGAGCTTTACGAGGAAATCAAGGCAAGATGCGCGGCAAAACACACAACAGAAAGCGAATTCATCCGGAGCTGCGTGGAAAAACAGCTTGGAAGCGACCTTGAAATTCAGAACGAGCTTGTCTCGGCAATAGGAAATTTCAGGAGCGAGCTTTTCGGCGTAAGAAGGGAAATAAAAATATTCTCGAACCTTTTTGTGTACTGGCTGAAATATTATTTCACCCTTTCAGGAGCTGACTTTGACGCGCTTCCGGACGGCGGAGCAAAAACTCTTGCCTTTGGAAAAGGAGAGGCGCGGCGGAACAAATTCATTGAAATGTACAAGCAGGAAAACAAGGAATACAAGGCTTTGTTTGAGCAGATTTTCGCGGATTTCATGACAGAAAAGCAGAATCCGCAGGAACCGGAGAAAAAATCATAGCCAATGGAACAGGAGAATGCAGAGGAACTGAAAAAAAAGCGGATGCTGGACAATCTTCTTTCAGATGATATGAAGGAAATTGTTCCGTATCTTGAAGAACCGACTGTAACAGACATAGCGGTTGTAGATTCAGGAGAAATAATTGTAACAAGGTTTGACCGTGGAAAAGAATTCACAGGCAAGTATCTTCCGGATTTTATGACGGAACGGATTATTAAAGCCGCCGCCGCAATCCATGATATAAACCTGGACACTCTTTCAGGTTTTCCTGTCCTTGAAACAACAATCCCGAAATACAACGCCCGGCTGACAGGACTTATGAAAGTAACTCACCGCAGTGAAATTCAAATCCGAAAACCGCCGGCAAACGTCTACACGCTTGAAGAATATCTTGCGCACGGACAAATGACAGAAGGCGAATACAAGCAGATTATGGAGGCAATACAGGAAAACAAAAACATAATTGTTTCCGGTTCAACAGGATGCGGAAAAACAACATTGACAAACGCAATATTGCAGAAAATGACGGAAATTACACCGGACGACAATTTTTACATTGTCGAGGACACGCCGGAGCTTCAGTGCAAGGCAAGAATGAAAACAATGCTTTGCGTGCCAAAGGAGTTTGCGTGGAAAGCAGTAGAGGAATCATTAAGATTCACGCCGCAAAGAGTAATTTTCGGGGAGGTGCGAAGGGCAAATGTAATGCGGGAACTTATTGATGCGTGGCGTACAACTCCGCATGGCGGAGTAAGCACGTTCCATGCGATAAACGGAGCTTCAACCTTGATGCGAATTAAAGGCATGCTGCAGAAAGATGATCCGGAAACAGCAAACCATCTGAGCGAAGTAATTCAGTTTGTGGTTCATCTGAAGCGCGACAAAAACGGTGTGCACGTAGACGAAATAATGAATGTAAAGGAAGAAACGGATTCATTTATTTCTGAGCTCGCCGCGAACAATCTTTTATAAAAAATGGAGAAAAAAATGCAGAAAAAATTGGAAAAACTTTCAAAGTTCTTTAGACAGAACAAAAATCTTGTGGCAATGGTTTTATTTTCGCTTCTGGCAGTCGCACAGACATTTGCGGAAAGCGACCTTGGCGTTTTCGACAGCGTAGGAAACAAGCTGCTTACAGTGCTTACATCAACAGGACTTAAAGCGGCTCTTGCAATCATGCTTGCCGGATGTTTCGGCGGAATCGCATGGGGAAAGCTTAAAGGCCAGGACGGAATTGTTTCAACGCTGGTTCCGGTATTCTTCGGCATCGCGGGAATTCTTGGCTCGGTAAGCCTTGTAACATGGATTTATGACGGAGTTACAGTAGGAAGTTTCAACTAGGCTTTCCGGAAAAAACAAAAACAGCCAAAAAGTGCAGAAGCACCACAAGAGGCGCACCGCACTTTTTGGTTCAAGGATTCGCGGCTTAAAAAAAAGCCTCGGCTCAGCAGGAGAATTTTTCATGACAGATATAAACCATTTTTCATTTACAGGACGAGTTGCGGACGACGCAAAATATTCCTCAACAAAAAACGGAACAGCCACGCTTTCATTCTGCCTGGCAGTGAACCGCGACAGAAAAAACAACGGCCAGTGGGTTCAGAAAGCAAGCTTTTTCTATCTTACAATTTATGGAAACCGGGCAAGCGGACTGTGCAAAATTCTTGCAAAAGGAACAAGAGTTGGCGTTGAAGGCTTTATCGAGCAGGATTCATGGAATGACCAGACAGGAAAAAAACAGTACAGGACAGTTTTCTGCGTTGAAAACCTTGTGCTTCTTGGCCAGCCGAAAGCGCATCCAGCGGAAGAAAACATTCCGCCGGCAGTTTTTTCAGCCCAGCCGGAAAGCCATAACCCGAAAAACGAGCCTCCGGCAGAAAACACAGTTCAATCAGCAGAAAGCACAGTTCCGCCGCTGGAAAACCAGAACATTGACAACACACTTTCTTATGACGGCGACATTTGGTAAGGAAAAATATGAAGAAACAGATTTTTGAAAAAGAAACAAAAAGTCCGCTGGAAATATATGAAGAATTTGTTCAAAAAGACGCGCTCCGTGAGAAAAAATTCAGAATCTTCGCGTGGACAAGCTGCGCCGGATTCATAACCGCGCTTTTAATCTGCTTTTATGCAGTGAACCTTCCGAAGCAAGTTCCGCTTGTAATAACGGTAAGCGACTGGGGCGAGGCAAAATATGTTGGAAATATCTCCCGGCTGAACTACCAGGGGCTTAAAGTTCCGGCTGTTGCAATTGAGTACCAGATAAGAAAATTTGTTTCAAACTTCTATGAAATTCCAGGCGACGCGGCAGTCCTGAAGAAAAACCTGCGCGACTGCTACGCCTCGGTGGATTCAGCCACGGCGGAAAAACTTTCAAACCTGCTGAAAGAAGACAATCCGCTGAAAAACGTTGGAAAAGTGTTCAGGACAATTGACATAGAAAGCGTACTGAAGCTCACAGAATCAAGCTACCAGGCGGATTTTATCATAAGCGACAAGGACAAAAGCGCAAGCCGCGTAAACAGACGAAGATTCCGTGGAATACTGAGCATAAAGCTTCTGGAGCCGGCAAAAGACGACATGATTTTGAATCCGCTTGGAATCTACATAACAGATTTTGAATTCAAGGAAATAAAAAAATAAATGGAGAAAAACCTATGAAAAAATCAATTTTTGCCATTGCGCTCGCCGCAATCTTTCTTACAGGCTGCATGACAGTAGACGTAGAAAAAAACAGGACAAATTCATTTGAGGCGGCAAAGGACAAACAGCTTGAAGAGGATGGCGAACTTTCAGACGATGAATATCTGACCTACCAGAAAATGAAGGAAAATGACGTTGAAAGCGCAGTTGTTTTCCTTGAAGCTCCTGAAACAATCTACGGAAAGCCGGCGGATGAAAAAGTCCTTGAAGGCGGGGAGGCTTTGATTCAGCACTTGAAAGACGTTACAGAACTGCCAAAATATTCTCCGGAACAGAACAGGCTGAAAGCATGGTATTTCAGAAAAGGACACGTATATCAGCTGCATTGCCAGACATTCCATACAACAGTAATCCAGCTTGAGCCGGGCGAAATTCTGAAGGAATCTCCGTATCTTAGCGAAACTGACGTATGGCGGTTAAGCTACGGCCAGGGAATTGTAAACGGCCTTGACACAACATTTCTTATGCTCAAGCCCGACTATTCAGGACTTACATCAACGCTCACGCTTCTGACCGACAGAAGAATCTACATGATAGAGCTGAAAAGCTACAAAGACCACTATATGCCTTTTGCAAGCTGGGTATATCCAAACTACGAGGACACAAGAAGCGCCTTCACAAAATGGGAGAACGACAAAAAACTTGTAGAGGAATTTTCCGGAATGAACGCGGAGAACCTTTCTTTTGACTATAAAATCCGCCATTCAATAAGCAGCAAGCCCGCATGGCTTCCGGTTCTTGTCTACGACGACGGCCAGAAAACCTACATTGTCCTGGACAAGAAAAGCCTGAATATGACAATCCCGACAATATTCAAGAAAAACCGGGAAATAGTGAACAAGGAAGTCCGCAAGAACATAATCGTGATAAACGAGCTTATTGAAAAAGTCACACTGAGAAGCGGAAAGCAAAAAGTGACAGTCATAAAGAAAAAGTCGAAAAAATAATTTTATCTTTGAATTGCCTGGAGAAGAATAATGGACGAAGAAAAAGAATACAGAGAAGTCACAGAAGATGATTTTGATAATGATTTATATGAAGACAATGACAGCCTGATTCCGGAAGATTCAGAGGAAGCGGAGGAAACTGAAAATCCGGAGAATGCAGAGGAAAATTCTGAAACGGAAGAATCCGGTGAACAGAACGAATCCGATGACGATGACAGAAACGATATTCTAAAAGCCTCAGAAACAGAAAAGGGCAGCCCGGAAGAAAACAAAGCGTCATTTTTGAACAGGAATATGCTTTTTATCGCAGTTGGAAGCATCTTTATTCTTTTTATGTTTTTCTGCGTCTTTATTCTTCCAAACATCACAAAACGCAAGGCCGCGCAGAACAACGAGCTGGACAAAGCCGGAAAAGTGTTCATTCCGGACGAATACGAGGAAGAGGAGCTTTCAGATGACAAGGAAAAGCCTTCCGACGGCACAAACAACCGCGGCAAGACGCAAACCTACCTTGAAAACCTTGACAGTGAAAACACAAGCATTTCCAGCCTGGACAACAACGGAAACGCGCCGGTTCCAGTTCCTTCACAGATGGGGCCGGTGCAGAACACCGGAAACACAAGCTCAAACTATCCGCAGAACACAAACAGAAACGAGCTTCAGAAAGCAATGCAGAGAATTCCGATTGACACTTATTCAGGCTCATCATTCA
The DNA here is from genome assembly GCA_934718065.1 of uncultured Treponema sp. Classification (GTDB taxonomy): domain Bacteria; phylum Spirochaetota; class Spirochaetia; order Treponematales; family Treponemataceae; genus Treponema_D. The sequence continues at coordinate 62,350 of CAKUZR010000002.1, read as the reverse complement.
GCTTCGCAGGAAATTCCGGACAAAACCAAAACTACGCAAACAGCGGAAGCAGCGGAATTTCAAGCTACATGGCGCAGAAATACGGAAGCGGAAACTACACGCCGGCAAGCCTTCAGTCAAACATCGGAGCATATCTTGCCTCGCAGGGCGGAAACAACTACACGCTTCAGAACGACCAGAGCGGCAAGGAATCCTTTATGAACAAGGACAGAGGAAATGGCGGCCAGTACCAGTGGAACAGCGAATTCACATTATGGAAAGGAACTGTAATTCCGGCAGTCCTTGACACAGGAATAAACACAGATTTGCCAGGAATGCTGAAAGCCACCGTAACCACAAATGTATATTCCAGCAACAACGGAAAATACATTCTTGTTCCGCAAGGCTCGGTTCTTACAGGCGAATACAACAGCGCGTTAAGCTATGGCCAGGCACGGATTCAGATTGTGTGGAACACGCTGATCCGTCCGGACGGCCTTGAAGTCAACCTTGGAAGCATGAACGGAATTGACGCATACGGTTTCAGCGGACAAAAAGGACACAGAACAGAACATCCGTTTGAATACCTGAAAGCCATGGGGCTTATCGCAATGTTCTCAATCATCGACACAAAAGCGGCGAACACAATCAATTCGCAGGGAAACACTTATGCGCAGAATGCGCTCAGCGACGCGTATTCAGCAGGCAAAAAGCTGAACGAGAAAATTGTTGACCGCGCGCTGGATATTCAGCCGACCATCCGCGTAAAAAGCGGAACGGAAGTAAAACTCATAACAAACCTGACAATAGAACTTCCGCCGATTGAGCCGGAAAAGCCGGTTGAAAAATATGTAAGACACTGACAAGGAGAATCTGAATGGGAAAAAAAGACTACAGAAAATCAAATCCAGGAACACACGGACTAGGTTTTTCCTGGAACGTCCTTAGAACGTGCATAGTAATTCTTCTTTTTGCGGCCGGAATCATAGCCGCCACACAAGATTTTGCATACGCAATGAACGGCGACACCAGAGTTGTAAGCAAACCGCTTTTCAAGCTGGGAGAATGGTGGATCTACAACCCGGTGTTCTTTGTGCTTTCATTCTTTAAATATTTCGGATATGAAGGCTTCCAGCCGTATTACTGGCACTCAATGACATATTTTCTTGTGTTCACGGGAATCGCTTTTTCAGTGGCTGTTGTATGGACGATTGCAACCGCAATAATCATAAAGACAAAAGGAACTCAGAACGGAACCGCAAGAATGGCGACATTGAGCGACCTTCACAAAAACGGACTGCTCGCTCCGGACGGAATAATGATTGGAATGACAGAAGACGCGTTTGTCACATACTCAAAAAAAGGAGACGGCTCGCTTAAGCTCCGCCAGTACAGGAAAGGAACTTACATCTGCCATCCGGGAAAACAGCATACACTTCTGGCCGCGCCGCCGGGAAGCGGAAAAAACGTTTCAATAATCATTCCGTCGCTGCTTTCATACCCGAATTCAGTTGTTGTAAACGACCCGAAAGGCGAAAACTACCAGAAAACCGCAGGATACAGAAAAACATTTTCCCACGTGCTGAAATTCGCGCCGTGCAGCAACAACACAGTAAGATTCAACTTTGTAAAGGCAATCCGTGACGGAGATGAAAACGCCTACAGGGACGCATCGCTGATTGCGAACGTTCTTGTGACACCGGCAAATTCAAAGTCCGGCATGGATTCTGCAAGCATGTATTTCAACGAGATGGCACAGGACGCAATCACCGCGGCTTTGCTGCACATACGATTCTCGAACTATGCGGAAAAATCACTTCCAGGGCTGCTGCATTTCTTTTCAAACTCAAACGTTGAGGAGCTTTGCGAGACAATGGAAACCGCGAAACACTATTTTGAAATAACAGAACAAATGTACAGGAAGAATTCAGCGTTTTACAAGGCGAAGAATCTGCACATAGGCGACAAAATTGAAGCGGATGACATCCACCAGAAAATAGTTTCCGGCGCAAAAAGACTTCTGGAAACAAGACCGGAAGAAAGACAGACAGGAATCAAGACAATTTTCGGAAAGCTTCAGCTTTTTGACGATCCGCTGCTTGCAAACGCAACGAGCGCATCAGATTTTGAAATAGAAGACTTCATCACAAGCAAAAAACCGATTTCGCTTTACCTTGTAGTTCCTTCAAGCGATATGCAGCGAATCGCTCCGGTTTTCAGGCTTCTGATTTCATTTATGATGAGAAAATTCACAGAAGGCGAAGCGGTTTTCGGCGCGACAAGACTAAAGAACGATGTCAATTTTATCCTGGATGAATTTCCAGTTCTTGGCCGCATGGACGAAATTCCGCGCACAATGGCGGTTTCCCGCGGCTACGGAGTATTCTTCACAATTGTCTGCCAGACGATAAGACAGCTTGAAGATGTCTACGGCGCAAACCATCAGTTTTTTGACCTTTGCCCGGTTCTTGTGACATTTGCGCCGGGAAACATAAAAGACGCTGAAATATTCTCAAAATTCATCGGCCAGGAATCAATCCAGTCAGAGCAGATAAGCCATTCCGGAATGATTGACATAACAACAACGAAAAACATCAATTTTTCAGACCGGGATTCCGGAAGAAACCTTCTGGACGCAGCGGACATAAAAAGAATTCCAGGAAACCGCGGGCTTCTTTTCAGCCACGGAATGCAGCCGTATATATTCAAAAAAATCGTCTACTACGATGACAAGCGTTTCAGCCAGAAAACAGACCTTCCAGTTCCAACCACTGTAAAAGAAATTTTTTCTGAAGCCGCCGGACTTCCAGGCATAAAAAAAATGAAGGCGGAAATAGAAAAGCGCAGGAAAGAAAGAGAAAACGCCCTTGTCCTTGAAAACCAGGAGCAGAAGGAAATTTTTGTCTCGCAGGAAGATTTTTCAATGTCAAAAAAACTGATGTATCTTTCAAAGTTCCAGGACAGCACGCCGCAGAACCAGAAAGCTGAAAATGACACATCGGGAACAAAAAAGACAAATGACGAGGAAAAAGCCGCCGCGGACAACGCCTTCCAGGATGAAGAAATGCTTGCCGAACAGGCATTAGCGGCTGAGCAGTCAAAAAACATATTAGAAACTTTCTAATAAAAAGGAGATTTTTATGGATGAATATGAAGATTTTTCAAGGCCGGTGCACGTTTCACTTATGGAAAAGAAACTTTTCTTCGGAATCGGAGAAAAAGCCTTTTACGTCATAGGATTTATAACGCTGATTATATGCGCTCTTACAAATATCTATGCGATTGTCATAGGAATAGCCGGAATCATTATCTGCCGGATTATATGCAAGAAAGATCCGCTTACAATTGACTTCGCGCTGGAAAACCTTATGCAGAAAGACGTTTACGAGGGATAATATGATTTTTGAACATTTGAATTTCAAGCCGTACCACAGAGTGGAATCAAAACTAAGCTCGATCTGTCCGTGGCAGCTTTTTGCGGAAAACGGAATCTGCTACCTGAAAGGCGACGCGCTTATGTGCGCATACGAATTTGTCGCTCCGGACCTAGGTTCTTCAAGCATGAGCAGAGTGAACGGACTTTCAAACCTTTTCAACAACGCAATCATTCAGCTCGGGGAAAACTGGACAGTCCAGTTTGAGCTTCAGCGCAGGATAAACAACAAATATCCAGCCTCGAAATTTGAAAATCTCACAGCGTTTCTTATTGAGCGTGACCGCGAAATAAACTATCTGTACGGAAACACGCAGTACACAAACCGGTATTTTCTTATTTTCACATACAAGCTGCCTAAAATGGCGGAAATGAAGCTTTCATCGGTTTTCTTCAAGAAGAAAGACGGCACGCGGACAGAAACAGATGAAAAAGAACTCATTGAAAAAGAAATCCGCTACTTTAAAAGCGCCACAAACAAGACAGCCGGCATTTTAAAGACCGCAATGGAAATAAGGATGCTGGGAACCTCGGAGCTTGCGACATTCATCCACACATCAGTTTCATTCAACTGGCACAAGATGATTGTTCCGGAAGCGCAGCGTTCTCTTTTTATTGACAGGATAATCACGGATGAAACTCTTGAAAATTCAATACCGCTGAAACTCGGGAAAAACTACGCATCGATAATCTCAATAAATTCTTTTCCAGGCGCAACCGTTCCGGCAATGTTCGACGAGCTGAACAAAGCCGACTGCGAGCTTCGCTGGAGCACAAGATTCATGTGCTACTCAAAGCAGAACGCGCTCAAAAAAATCAAGAAGAAAGGCGAAAGCTACCACGGAAGCGTAACAAGCCTTGCGCAGATGGCAATAAATTCAGCGACCCACACAACAGGCGGAGGCACAGAAAACCGCGCGGCTCTTGCCCAGGAAGACGACGCATTGAACGCAAGCGTAGAACTTACAATGGGCGATGAAGGCTACGGCGACTACTGCTCGAACATAATGGTCTGGGACAAAGACATAAAAAAAGTGAAAAGCAAGGCTGAATACATACAGGAAATTGTCACAAGCACAGGATTTTCATGCAAGGAGGAAACAGTAAACCTTCTGCAGGCGTTTCTTTCAATGCAGCCGGGAAATATCTACGCAAACAAAAGGGAACTCTTTGTTTCAACGAGCAACACCTGCCATATCATTCCGGTAAGCTCGATATGGGCAGGACTTGAAGAAAATCCGTTCATGAAGTCCGTAAGCGGAAACGGCGCGCCGCTGGTAGTATGCGGAACTGACTTCAAAATGCCGTTCTATCTGAACCTTCATGTCGGCCAGGTAGGACACACATTCATCGGAGGACAGACCGGAGCCGGAAAATCAACGCTTCTTGGACTTCTTGAAATAAGCTGGAAAAAAGAGCTGACCGGAAAAGTCATAATTTTTGACAAAGGACGTTCCGCCAGAAATCTTACAATATGTTCCGGCGGTCTTTACCTGGAGCCAGGATTCGACAAGACAATAACATTCCAGCCGCTAAGGGAGCTGGAAAGCCCGCAGGATTTGCGCTGGGCAAGCGAGTTCATCCAGATTCTTCTGGTGGAGCAGAAAGTTGAAATAAACGCCGCAATCCGCGCATCGATATTCAACACGCTGAAAATTCTTCAGACAAAAACTCCGGAAAACCGCGACCTTACAAGCTTCTGGCAGTATTCCGACTACCAGGACCCGGCGACAGGAAGAAACATCATCCAGGATGCGCTCGGACCGTATATTTTAGGCGGCGAATACGGCTCGCTTTTTGACGCAAGAAGCACAAATATTCTCTGGGGCAAAAACTGGACAATGATAGAAATGGGAAGCCTTATGTCTCTTTCAAGCGCATGCGTCACGCCGGCGCTGTCATTTCTTCTTCACCAGTGTGAAAAGCAGTTTGACGGCTCGCCAGTAATGCTTGTTCTGGATGAAGCGCATACCTTTTTTCAGAATGAAATTTTTGCGAAAGAAATCGCAGTATGGCTGAAAACGCTGAGAAAGCTGAATGTCGCAGTAGTCTTTGCCACACAGGAAATTGAGGATGTTCTGAAAAGTCCGATTGCGCACACAATTGTTTCCCAGTGTCCTACAAAAATCTATCTTGCGGATGAAAATGCGGAAACGCCTCTTTCCGCGGAAGGCTACAGGCAGTTCGGACTTGACGATGCGGAAATTCACCTTCTTGCGGGCAAAATGCAAAAACAGCGCGATTATTACTACAAGTCATCGCTTGGCTGCCGGAAGTTCCAGCTGCTCCTGGATGAACTGCAGCTAGCCATAATCACAACATCCACAACAGACAATGCGCTGCTGGATAAAATAGAAGAAAAATTCGGCCGCAACACAGGAAAAGAGCTTGTGGAAGAAGTTCTACAGGCAAAAAACATTGAGTACAAATATTTGCTGGAGGATTAAATGAACAAAGCAAAAAAAATAATAATTTCAGCGGCAGTTATGATTTTAGCCGCGGTTCAGGGATTTTCAAGCGGCTATCCGGTTTTCGACGCGGCCAACTGGCTTTCTGCAATAGACAGATTCTATCAGGGATATGACCAGATTATGAACACGCTCCAGATGATAGAACAGAACTACCAGCAAATCCAGCAGGCAATAGAGCAGGCGAAAAGCTGGAAATTTGAGGACATTGACTTCAACGACGGAAATCTTCTTGAAAATTTCGACATCCGCGATGAAATCAAGGACGCGACAAAACAGGTGAACCGCCAGCTGAACAATATCCGGAAAGTCCGCGACACATTTGAAAAAGAAAACATGACAATCGGAAACAAAACTTTTTCAATGAAAGACCTTGCCGGGCTTGGCGACAAAGACAAGACACTGATTGACATTGTGAGAGATTCAATTGAAATGGAAAAAAACGATTTTTCCGCGGCCTGCGAGGAGCTTGTGAAAGAACTTACTCCGGAAGAAAAGCAGCTTATCTGGCAGAAATACGGCCTGAACCCAAAAAACTTTGCAATGGTGAAAAACCTTGACAAGCAGATGCAGGAGCAAGTCACAACAGTAATGGCGAACGCAAATGCAAAAGTAGAAGAGCTTCGCATGAGCGAAGAAGCGGCAAAAACCAACGCAATCATCAAGAAAATCTTTGACGGCGAAGACCTTACAGAAAAAGAGCTGATCCAGTCGCAGCTTCTGCTGGAAAAACTGAACGGCGAAAAACTTTCAGAACTCCAGAGCGCGCTTCAGAACAGCTTCGCATGGCTTGCCTGGAAAGACCGCCGCGACGCGCAGCAAAAAGAGCTTGAACTTCAGCAGCAGGCAGAATCCAGGCAGAAACTTCTTGAAAGAGATGAAGGCTTTATAAATTTCTAAAAACAACCAGGAAAAAACAGACACAAAAAGTTTTGAAGGAGTAATTTTATGGCAGACAATTCAATCATCGCTTCGGACGCTTTGAAATTTATGAATATAATAGAAACATTTTTTACAACAGATTCCATGGAGCAGATTATTGTCCGGCCAATTTTTATGGAAATGAACCGCTGGATTGTCACAGCCTCCGCACCGATTGTTTCGCCAGGAACTTTGAAAATTGTCACAGCTGACCAGAATATAGAAATTCCATGCGACACAGAAAGCGTTTCCATAGAAATGTTCTCGAACTGCTACATGCTTATTTTCAAAAAAAATCTTCCTGACGAAATGTGCCTGAAACTTTTATTCCTGAAAAAAACAGTAAGAAGCTGCACACGCAGAAGCGAAGAACGATTTGAAGTCGGAACAAGCAATTTCAAAAAATTCGGATTTTCTTCCCCTGTGCAGCATTTTCTGTACAATGACCAGAAAATCCAGTGCTTTGTAAACAACGCAAGCGTCCACGGCGCAATGATTACAAGCAGAATGTCAGAAATAAAAACCGGCGAACGCATAAAACTTCTTTTTTCATTTGAAAATCCGCCGGAAAAAATTGTCCAGTTTGCAATCGTTGTGAACAGAAACTGCATTTCAGGAAACTACCTTCGCCTGAGCCTTTATTTTCTTGAACCAATCTCGTTCATGTGGCAAAAACGGATTTGCAGCCTTTAGAAAAACATGAACTTAGAGGAGATGTGAAAATGTCAGAAAAAGAAATAAACCAGAAAGAAATGCTTTCACTGGAAAAGAGTGATTTCCACTGAATTACATTAATCCTGGTCTATATCGCCCTTGTTCACCAAAGAAGTTCCGTCCCAGACAAAAAGAATGGAATCGCAGTTTTTAAATTCAATAGGATTTCCCTTGCTGCAAGTTTCATTTATTTCCTTTTCAGTTCCGCTTGTGTAGATTCTGGCTCCTTTTATTTTTATGCAGTATTTTCCGGAATCTATGTCATAGGAAACTTTATGGTTGTATTTAAGATTTCCGCTCCAGACAGTCTTATAGTTTTCGGAAGTTCCCTCTGAAACCATAATTTCCGTGATTTCGTCATCATAATTGCCTTTTTCCGCCTGGCTCAAATTCTTAACAACAACAGTTGAAGTGAATTTTCCATCGCAAGAAACAAAAAAAAGCGCAAGAACCGCCGCCTGCAAAACCAAAAGATATTTCTTCATTCTGACCGCTCCAAATAATTCAAACCTATTATACAACATATTCAGAAAAAAACGACCGCTCTGCACAGCGGCCGCAGATATCAGCTATTTTTATTTTTGAAGAGGAACAAAAACAGTTTTATTCTCTTCATTTTTTACTGTGTAGCCGGAAAGATTTCCTGATTCATCAAAAATCAAGTCTGAAAAAGCACTAAGATTTTTCGCGCCGGAAACAGCTGCGATTTTTTTATCGCGGACTGTGATTATTCCGACAGTTTCCTTTGTATAGAAATAATCCGATTCTGAATCATCAACCTCGCGCCCGGTGCAATAGCTTTCAGCGGAATTTTCCGGCGAATAAATTCTCCAGATATAATAATACATCGATTCAGTTCTTGGCTTTATATTTGAAAAATAGTTTGAATTAAGCAAATTAAGCTTGTAGCTCCAGGAATCGCCCTCAACAGCCTCCGCGCCGACAAGCACAGGAGCGAAGAAACTTATCATCACAGGCTTTCCGGCCTCAGAAAATTCAATGCGGTTTGCAGAAACAATATTGTCATTTATCAGCGCGACAACAGGAAATTCATCCACATATCGGCTTTTATAAATTGCATCCACAGATTTCAACGCGCCGTTCTCGTAAAATTCCACCAGCGCAGACGCATTCTGACTAGAAAGCTGCAAGCTGCCGGCAACAGTTGCATATATAAACGGAATTCCGCCCAGCTTAAAATCTGAATAAGCGCAGTCTATCGCCATTTTTTTTACGCTTCCATCCTCAAACAGTTCAAGCTCCTTGTCTTTTACAAGAGGAAAACTTTTTTCACCGGATTTAAGAACAGCGCCGTCATCAGGAATAAATGATTTCACACGTTTTCCGTCATAAAAGCAGATTTCAGTGTTCGCCTTCAAATTAATGCCCAGCCCCTTGTACAAGTTCGACACATTCGGCGTAAGCTGCTTTACATTTCCGCTTTCATAGAAACTTATTACAGACAAATCCTTGTAGCCGCCCTTCAAATTGAAAGGAACCTGCTTGTTGTGCTGTGAAACCTTGAAAGACTCAACGCTTCCATCCTTGAAAAACGATATTTCAGCATTTCTTATCGCCTCAAGATTTCCAACTGGAGTTTTCAAAATCACCGCTTCGGTCACGTAGCTTATCTTAGCGGATTTCAATTCTCCGGAATCATAGAATTCATAAGGCGATTTTAGTTTCACGCTGTTCTCGCCGCCTTTGAAAACAACATTTTCTTCTGAATAAATCTTCTTCAAAGAACCATTCTCATAAAATTCAGCTTTTTTATTCGCTGATGAAGATATTTTTCCAATTGAAGTTTCAAATTCAACCGGATTCGGCAAAACCGCCGAAACAATGCGGCCGTCAACCATATTAACATCGCGGACGCTCACATTCTGACCAGTAGGAAGTTCCGCCGCAAATACTGCAAAAGAAAGACAAAAAGCCCCTGCTAAAGAAATAATTTTTTTCATTTTATCTGCTCCTATAAAATTCTTTATACAGGATATTATAAAACCTTTCAATGCCATAGAATGACACTTTGATAAAAAAAACAGCTTTATTTATAGTTTTTTTACGAATTTATTTTAAAACTTGGAATTTAGCCGATTAATTTATGACAGAATTTTTATGATTATTTCTTCTGTTTGGTCTTATCCTCAATTTCTTTTATAGAATTCAGGAAATCATTTTCAACATCGCTCAAAGTTTTCTGCTGATATTTTTTATATTCATTTGTGGCTTTTTCAATCGCCTTTTCATGAGAAACTGAGCCGTTGCCATGCAAAAGCTGTTCTCCGCTCATCATAAGGATTTTATCAAGATGTTCAGCCCAGTCTTTCATTGTCATTGGCTGCTTCCGATCTGCCTGACGCTCCGCAAAATCCAAATATCCAGAAACAATCTGGCCGAGCGCGCGAAGCTCTTTTTCATCAAGATAATTTTTTGCGACAACAGCATCTTTTAAATGCGGGCGGCTGCCTTCAAATGTTTTAAGCCCCATGAATTCTTTTTCAGCATCGGCACGGTTGTAAATAACTTCCGCAGCGGTCTGGCCATGAACCGCAAAACGCATCTTGTTCTGAACTTTCTTGAAAAATTCAATTGAAGTGTCGGAACGAGGATTGTAATCAATGCTCGTAGCGTAAATATCCAGAACCTGGCGATAAAAGACTTTCTCGCTGGCGCGAATATCACGGATGCGGGTCATAAGCTCTTTCCAATAATCGCCGCCGCCAAGCTGCTTTAAACGGTTGTCGTCCAGCGTAAAACCTTTGCGGATATACTCATTAAGCCGTTTTGTCGCCCACTGCCGGAACTGAGTTCCACGAATGGATTTTACCCGGTAACCTACGGAAATGATGACATCGAGATTGTAATAATATGGTGCTTTCTGTTGAAATTCGGAATTTCCGAATTTCTTTATAACCTCTTGTTCATTTAATTCTTTTTCTGCAAAGATATTTTTGATATGCTCATTGATTGTAGACTTTGATTTTTCAAAAAGCTGAGCCATCTGTTCTTGTGTAAGCCAGACAGTATCATCTTCAAAAATAACTTCAACGTTTATTGTTTCTTTATCTGTCTTGAAAATAGCTATTTCTTTTTCCATAGGTTTTAACTGCTTCTATAAGATTTTTTTGTGCAAATTGTTGCGAGTTTTGTCATAAGTTGTATTTTGACGTTATAAAGTGAGAACTGTTACTCAAACAACGTAAAATTAAGGTATTAACAGTATATAATGACCAGCAGCTATAATCAACCGAATCCGCCTGCTAAAACAACAGACGGATTGCAAACATAGATATGAAAGTTTTATTTATTCTTTAGTTGCCCAATTCGGAAAATTTTCATCCTCTGGAGATGCTTTTTTCAGAATATATGTTGTATATAGATATCCATCATCTTTGTCAGGACGTTTAAATTCCTTATCAATATACTTTGAAACTACTTTGTAATTGATTGGTGGAAACCAGCTTGCGTCATAAGATTCTTCTGGATTATAATCATCTATCCATTTACATTTTTCATCATCCAAAGACTGTGTGCAAACAAGATTTTCTTTATCGCCCGTCCAGCCGCCTGATTTAGCCTCTGCAAAATATTCTCCTGTATGCTCATAATCAGAACCATATTTTACTAAATAACAACTATAATAAACTTCTTCTGTGCCATCGTTACCTTCATACCGCTCTGTTTCAAAAACCCACCACCAACCTTGCTCAAATTTTTCCAGCTGCTCAACGGTTGCCTGGCTTTGATTTTCATCATCAGAACCTTCGTCTGATGTTCCGTTTCCCCATGTATACTTGCGTTCTGAGGCTTTTTTCAGGTCACTCAAAAGAATATTACAGTCTTTTTCAGCTCTGTACGCTTTTTTATTATCAACATATCCTTTCAGCTCCTGATATGTAACTTTTTCCCAATCATATTTAGAATTGTCTTTGTAATATCTTTTTTCGAGAGGTATTGTTTCCGGAATACTGAAATTTTCATCTTTTTCAGTATAGTAATCATACAAATCACATTTGCCATAATAATCGTATGATTCATCTATATTTCCATTTTTGTCAAATGATATTAAACAGTAATATTTGCCTCTATCACCACCATCATAGGCTACATCTTCTGTAACCCAATACCATCCAGCTTCAAACTTATCTCCATCATCATCTGATGAACAAGAAGTAAACACACTTGCCGCAAAAAGCGCGGCTAACAAAATTGATAATAATTTTTTCATCTTATCTGCTCCATTTTGATAACTTATCATTACCCCCCCCCGTGTCAAGCGGAGTGTTCCGCTTGACACGAGAAAAAAGAGAATAACACTTATTTTGAGGTCTTAAGATTTTTTTCGCACTGGCGTATTTCCAGCATCACCGGAATTTGAACTTTTGATTCGCTTCCTAAATGTGAATAGTAAACTTCAAGAATTCCGATTGTGCCAACGTTTTGTGGAGCTGTGCTGCCTGAATACCCTTCTGTAGCAACAACATTTTCTGACATTATATGAGGGTCTATTTCCATATGATAACTCGCATGTCCGCCATAAGATGAGTTCGGACTCCAAATTTCGGGGTTATACTCAACCTTATACCAATAATCGCCATCAGATGTATCAGAAGTTGACAGTCTTTGATCTCCAGGACACCACCAATATGCAATATTCCAGAATTCCTGATTTGAATAGAATCCGTTTAAAGATGAATCCATTACCTTTCCGAAAGCTGCTGATTTTTCAGGAATTGCACGATTATTGACATCAGTGTTAGACCAATGGTCTTTACGTCCATTCTGTCCTCCAGCCCAAAGATAGAAAATTTTATTGTTGCTGCAATGCGTCTGCATACTGCTTGCGTCAGGTCCTTTCCGGTTATATTGTGAAAATGTCGAGTAATCAGTAGAAAACAAGCCAAGCGAACTTCTATGGTCGGTAGAATGATTCTCAAAACGGCCAAGCCACCATTCCAATGTTGTTTTCCAGTTTAAAATTTTATTTCCATAATAAGTAGGTCGATATGCTTCTGTTACCCAGTAACCTTCCTCCACCTTGTCCGAGCAAATCTTCTGCAGGGTTGCCACGTATTTTCCGGAGGCGGCGTCAAACTTTACGGCATCAACCATGTTGGCGGCGGTCTGGTTTTCGCCGTATTCGGCGGCGGAAGAGCCTTCCCACTTGAATTCGGCGCTTGTTATTTTTGCGGAAGTTTTTCCTTCTCCAAAGCTGAACAGAAGTTTTGCGGTTTCACCGTCTCCCATGTAGATTATGCTGTTAGCGGAATTCTGAGCTTTTTTCACGCTGCTGAATTTTCCGTCGCTTTCCAGCGAGAGGTTAAGAGAAAGATTCTTGTAATAGCAGTTTATGGAAATTGTCTTGTCGCCTATAAAATCGCCTTTTGAGCTTCCTGTGTTCAGGTTCGGGTTTCTTGCCTTAACGTAAAGCTCCTGCGCGGTGATTTCAGTGTTCGGTTTAAGCACAAAATAGCCTTTGCCGCTTCCGGTTGAAACATTCTTTATTTTCCGTTTTGAGTTTTCTGTATATGTTTCAATGCTTGCCAGAGCCGCGCCTGAAAATTCAAATTCCGCATCCGCTGGGCTTACTGAATATTCAAGATGGTATTCCGATTCCTCGTTCATATTCATAAGAACCGCCGATTCAATGCTGAACTCATAGTTCCATTCGCAGCGGATTTGAATCTGAGCTTTGTTTCCGTAGCTAGAAACCGCGTTCAAGTTAACATTTCCTTCTTTTATGCCTTCAATTGTAACAGTTCCTTTTCCGATTCCGCCGTCAACTTCGCGCGCTTCAGGATCGTAGATTATGTTTATGTAGTCTGAACCGTCCACCGCGCCGGAATAAACCCATTCAATTGAAGCGTCCGCCGGGCTTATCTTGTACGTGAAAGTTTTTGTGTGCGCCGGCTCTACGGTAAGAACCTGCCTGTCAAAAGAAAGCGATTTTGAGGATTCAACTTTTACAGTGCATTCCGCGTATTCTCCGTTTGCAAGGGAACACCGCAGAACACAAGTTCCAGGCTGAAGCGCATAAACTGTGACAGTCTGGCCGCTTCCCATCGGGCTTGCGATTTCCGTTCCGCCAACCTTGTCGATTGTCCAAACAAGAGATTTGTAGTCCTTGCTGGAACCGCCTTCAATTGTCGCCTTGATTTCCGTTGTCTTGCCTTTTTCAAGAGTAACGAAACTTTTGTTCAGGGAAACAGTCGCGGCTTCTGAGCCAGGAACAATAATCCTGTAAACCATATCTGTGTTGCTTTTCGGGTGGCTCACCGTGATTGTGCATTCCCCGGATTCAACTGCCTCAACATACACGCTTGCGCCGGTCGCTTTTCCGGTTGTATCTGTTCCGTTGATTTTTACAATTCCAGGATTTGAGCTTACCCAGGAAAGATTCGGCTGGTCGGTGATTTTCACATCCTGGCCGACAAGCTCCGCGGAAAGAATTTTATTCGTTCCCTTCGACATTGAGAAAGTTGAAGAAATTCCTCCGTCGCCGGTTATGTACGTAAGGTTTTCAGCAGCCTTTTCAACATAGACAAGCATTTCCGCCGTGGAAAGCACGGAATCAGTTTTTTTGGCAACAAGGTCGGCGTAAACAGTCGTTGTTCCGTTCCCGGTTCCTGTAAGCTCGCAGACAGCCTTTGTTCCGCTTATTTTGCAGATTTTCTCGTTCGCGCTTCTGTAAGAAACATAAGTTTCAACGCTGCTCGCCGGAATCTGCATAGAAATAAAGCTCGACGTTCCTTCCGTAATCTTCTTTGAATTTCCGGAAAAACCGAATGTGTCGTACTGCTGGACCTTGATTTTTATCTGCTGGTCGAACGCTGATTTCGGATGCGAAACTGTAAGCGTCGCGGAGCCTTCCTTCAAAGGCGTAATCACCGCCGTGTTTGCAGAATACGTAAGCTCAACAACATCGTACACATCAAGAGACCAGTTGAAATTGTACTTGTCTGTAGTTCCGCCGTTAATAAGAGTCGCAGTTATGCTTGTGTCGCCGGCATCGGGCTTAAGGCTAAGAATATTTCCGCCGGAAACGCTTATTGAATATTCAGTGGAAGCCGCTGAATCGCAGATTGCCCGAATCTGAGCCGGATAAATCGCCTTTGGATGGGAAATTTTTATGACCGCAGTTCCAGCTTTTCTTGCCTGGACTTTCGCGGTTCCATTCTGTCCGTAAAGATTCAGAACATCAGGATCGGAGCATTGCCAGACAAAATCCTTCGCGTCATCCTCAGAACCGCCCTCAAGAACAGCATTCAATGTGCTCCATCCGGAATTTTCTATAAGATTGACAATTGGCGGCGTCGCAGTAATCCATGGGCAAGCGGCGGCGGCCACAGGATCAACAACCTGAATTATTATTTCAAGCGGAGTTGAAATTGTGCATGCGCTGTGCGTAACAACAAGCCGCGTAACACCGATTTTGTTTCCTTTCACCATCGCAGAGCCGGCCGTTGTGGAAACAATCGAGGCAATCTCCGGGTTTTCGCTTTTCCAGCTGTAACCGTCAAGAAAAACCTCCGCTGAATTTTCAATCGTTACGGAAACAGTTTTCGTGTTTCCCTCGCCAATATTCACAACATTCTGGTTCGTTGAAAGATATGTGAATCCGGCAAGCTCTTCCTTTGTGTTTCCAACAACAACCAGGACTTTCTTTGGATATTTCGCCTTTCCGTGAAGAACAGTAATTTCCGCCTGGCCTGCTGAGACCGGCTTGATATACGCTTTTCCAGTAGGATACTGGGCAGTAATCTCCGCAACGCTTGAATCATCTATCTCAAAAGAAAATCCTGAAAGCCCGTCCTCTTCATTTGCATTCACAAGCGACGCTGAAAGTGAATAATTTCCGCTGTCCTTAAGAACCGTTATGACATCAGTGTTCGTGGCAATATGAACAACAGGATTTACACCTTCGGTAACATATTCGCTTCCAATGCGCACATTGACTTTAAGGGTATTCTCGCTTTTTTGGTGGGAAACAGAAATTGTTGTTTCGCCTTCCTTCTGCGCTGTGATTGTAGCCTTTTCACCGTTCGGAACAACAGTCGCAATGCTTTCATCCGCAACGCTCCATTCAATATCCTTGAAGTCGGAAGCCGCAAGCCCCACCGGAGTTACTGAAAATTCCTTGATTTCCCCGGCTTTCGAAAGAATTACTACATTGTTGTACGCAGAAAGATAAACAGATTTTTCAATTTCGCCGATTTCAACATTTTCCGGATAAACCGTAACATTGAACGAAGCCTTTGTGTCCAGGTACGAAACAGTAATTTTCGCCGTTCCGGATTTTATTCCTTGAACAACGCCGTAAAGCGGATTTGAAGCGTTAGGTTTTTCAACGCTGCAGACATTATAATCCGAGCTTTGCCAGACAACCTGGGAAGCCACAGAAGAAAAGTCGAACTGCTCTGTTTCATCAGTTTCTTCATTATAACTGTCAAAACCGACTGAATTCACAAAAACTCCGGCTGTTTTTCCAACGTTCACAGAATAATAAGTTTTGTCGGAATAAAAAGCCTTCATGCTTTCAAGCTCTTCCGCAGTGTCGGCAGTCAGAACAAGAACATCTTTCGGAGTTGAAGCTTTCGGATGTGAAATGCTAATGTTTCCAACACAGTTTCCAGTTCCTGAGCTTGAAATTTCCGCGGCCTCGCCATTCGCATTGATTTTCAGATAATCGTTTTCAGTTGCCCATGAAATCGCGCTCTTTTCACTTTCCTTTGCGCCAACAAGACTTACAGAATAGCTTGCAGTCTCGGAATTAAGAAATTTCAGAATTCCCGCGCCGGAAAAATAATACTGCTGCTCCAGGACAGCGTCCTTGTTCAGAACTTTCACAAGAATTTCACGCGTGTAATAGCACCGCGGATGAGATATTGTGATTGTCGCCGTTCCTTCAGAAAGCGGTTTTATGTAGCAGTTTGCAAAGACGTAGGACGCTCCAGCCATCCTTGCATTTTCAACAGTTCCGTTTGCGGTTGAAACCTGAATCACGCTGGAAGCTCCGTCCGCCGGGTTTTCCTTTACGCTCCATGTGAAGCGGCTTTCGTCTCCGTCAATTCCGCCTTCAAGAGTGATTTTCAGATTTGTTTCCTCCGCGCCGACTTTTGTCTTGATGTAATCCTGCGTTGTGTTTATGGTTACGCTCGCATCAACCGCATCCGCAATCTGGTTTTCACAGACAACAAGAATCTGCCTTTTTTTCAGGCTGACTGGGTGGCTCACGTAAATCTGCGCGGCTCCGTTGTGAACACCAGTTACAACAATCTGGTTTGAAAAAGAACTGTACTGAATAACCTCGTTTTCCTGGATGACCTCGTATTTGAATTCATCAGCGGAATACTTGCCGTCTTCAATTCCGTTCAGCTTTACGGAAATTGTTTTTGTGTTCTCGCCAGTTCCTGAAAGATTCACCTGAGTTTCGCTCGGCTCGATGTACACGTTTTCAACAATTTCAATCACACGAACACGGATTTCCAGCGGATACAACGCATCCGGATGTTTTACCCTGATTGTGGCGACTCCGGTTTTCAAAGGCGTAACAATACATTCTTTTCTGTTCGGAGTGATAGAAATGCTTTCCGCGCCCTCCGTAACTTCCCATGAAAAGCCGTTCTCATAAGTTTCGCTCTTAGGATTTTCAAGAGAAACAGAAATTGTCTTGTCGCCGTCCTTCACTTTTATTGTAGAAAGATTCTGCTTTGTGGTCATGTAGGTCGCTTTTGTAAGGTCATCAAGAACGTAGACACCGATGTAGTACGGCTCGCTTGATTTTGTGTGTGTTACTTTTATCCTGGCGTAGCCTATGCTTTTCGCCAGAATCTTGCAATACTGGCCGGTAGGCTGAAGACTTGCCGCCGCAGGACTGTCAATCGTCCATGAATAGCCGTCAATATCCGCGGCAGAACCATTGTAAAGGGACACTGAAACAGTTTCAGTGTCGCCAGGCTCCAGGTTCACAATCTGTGTGTTTGAATAAATGTAAGGCTCTGTTGTGTCCAGATAAGTTTCTGAAAAACCTGAAACTTTTACAATCGCGGTCGCAGAACATTTCTGGTAGGAAACAGTAAGAGAAGTTTCGCCTTCCTTCAAACCTTTTACAACAGCACCGCTTGACTGAGGCTCAATTTCAATTATTGAATTGTCATAGCTCCATTCCGGCGTAATATATTTTCCGGAAGGACTGACTGAATAGGCAATGTACGAAATTCCGCCAGCCTGAAGTGTTATGCTGCTTGAAGAAAGCTTTATTGAATTAATTGAAGATTCTTCTTTTGAATCATCATTTCCATCCGCGAAAAAATCGCATGAAACAAACAATGCTGAAAAAATCAGCATGACAGCAGCGCAAAGTCTGCGCATTGAAAAAACTAAAGTTTTGGTACGGCGTTGCCTCCTTAAATTTTGAAAAGTGCAGAACTTTTTACATCCTGCACTTTGCTATTTTTTTTACAAAAATCAATTAAACTTTGAAAGAATATTGTTTATGCTTTCATTGTATTCATCATACCGTTTGTCTTTCTTTCCGCTTTCGCCGGCGAAGTCTGAAAGCTTTGCAATAAGAACAATCAGAAGAACCACGCCCACGACAATTCCTATGACAATCAAAGCCCCTTTTCCCCATTCTTCAAGAAGCGCTACAAACGGTCTTGTAAGAATCCCGATAATCTCCTGGATATGCCCCACTGTAAAAATAAAAACAATAATTGCAAAACCAGCAAATAAACAGCCAATAAGAATTTCCAACATGCAAATCCCCCTGAAAACTTTTCAGTCCATATTGCCGGCAGAAGCTTCATAAGCATCTTTTTCGGCAGTTCCGCTTTCAAGATACTGTTCAACAGCCTTTGCAATAAGCCAGCTTCTGGTGCAGCCTTTCTTTGAGCAATATGAATTCAACGTTTCATACAGCTTAGGGCTTGCGCTGAAACTCATCGGTTTTGCAAATTCTTTTTTTGCCGCCATAAAACACCTCTTTTCCAGCAGGACATGAAACCTACGGTTATAATAATATTATTAAAAAGCATTATCAATAGTTCCAGGCTTCAGAACCTGCCGGCACGTATAATATTTTTCAATAAGCCTGTTCAAATTGACCATATCATTTTTTCCCTGTGAGCATATAAAACTAAGCTTGAAATAAAATTCAGGCGGAAACTGATGGAAGCCCGATGTCTTTTTTACAATATAGGCCAGGCTGCGCTTGAAACGGTCGAATGAACGGCCTCGAAGCTGGCTTATAATTGAAAACGGACTTGAAACATCATGGCAGCGGTACACATCACGGCCGGATGCGCGCATGATAATATACAGCCGCCTGTGATAATGAAAAGTGTAGTAAAGCACAACCGGATAAGAAAAATCCAAAGTAACAATATAATCCGCTCCGTAAAATTCCATTCCGAGAAGCACACCTTCCGCATAAAGCGTATAATTTGCGCCGCCAGGAATTTTCACCATCACACTTTCTTTCATTTTGACGCGTTCTTAGCACCTTTCGCCGCACGCTGCTTCAAGTAGTCGCCATATTTAAGCTCAGTGCCTTTCTTTCTTGCTTCCCTGGCCTGAGTCCTGAAACTAGAAGAAAGACCATGTTTTCCGCTTGCAACGTTGCTGACACGCTCCTTGATTCCATCTCCAGCCTGACGGCCAGATTCCTTTGCAAATGCGCCAGCTCCGCTCAAAACAGATTTCACTCCGCCTTTTCCGGACGCTTTTGCTTCCTTGTACGCCTGTTTTGCAGCTCCAAAAGACTGAGCCATGTTTCCTGCGAAATTGGCGCCTTTTGCCGCTATTTTCTTTCCTGCGCTTGAACCAAGTTTTCCCAGTCCGCCAGCAATGCCAGCAGCACCAGAAACACCTTTGAACATTCCCGTAACTGCGCCAGCAAATTCACCCATGCTCATCTGCGGCTGCCCTGTCAAAAGCGTTGTGGCAAGCTTAGGCGCATTTGAACAGATTGCAACAATAAGAACAAGATTGAAAATAACAAAACCAAAAATCTTAAAGTCAAACGCGGCATCGTTTAAAATAATATTTTTGCCTATCTGGACAAAACTCAGAATGCACCAGTAAAGACAGACAATAATCATTACAAGCTTTATAGCCTGAGCCATAAGACTAGGAAGAATTTTGTTGAAAAGATCCTTCAGGCCGTCAAACAGCATGCACGGAACAAGAAGAACTGCAAAAGACGAAATAACAGCGTATTCAATAATCGCCATGATATATTGAATCAAAACAAAAATGCAGGTGAGCGTCATTCCCAGCGCGCAGATACCGGAAAGAATTATGTTCTGAAGTCTTTTTATCTGCAGATTCGGAAGGAACAATGTGCCGATGTTTTCCTTGACTCCGTTTTCCTTGATTTGCGTAAATTCAGATTCCGCCATAATTTCTGTGATAAGGACAACAACCTTAAAAACAGAATTCGGCGAAATAAATCCAGTATCAGCTCCGGAGGCTGTTTTCAAAGACAAATCCATCTTGTATTTTGAAAGCTGATCCGACTCATCGATGATAAGAACATCCTTGAACGCCGCAAGCTTCTCCTCGAATTTCTTTTTTGCTTTTTCATAAGCCTTTCCGCTTTTTTTCTGAGCCTTTTTCGTTGCGCTGGAAAGACTTCTGTCCTTCGCCTGGGCAAGAGCCATAAGCTCGTCGTCTTTGACGCGCACGCCGGTTTCCTGAGTTTTGTAGACCTCATCAACTTCCTCGCGCCGCCTCCGGAATTCCTCCTCAACATCCAGCTGAGCCTTCTGCATTGCCACCTCCGGATCATTTTCCGCAATAAGCTCTTCCATCTGAGTGAAAAAACTTGTAATCTCACGGTTTATGAAACTTATAGATGTGCCGGAAGCCTTGTTTCCAATGTCTGTTGAAAGCCTTCTTAAACCCGCGCAAAACCCAGGATACATAGAAAAAACAAGAAAGAACATAAGCCATTTCGCAGCAGTTCCAACAAGCATGTCAGCCATTTTCTTCTGACCCATCACAACCAGAAGGCAAGTCCAGATAAAACCGGCGAAAGTCAAAAGTCTGCCTAAATTCAATGCAATCTGGATCACATAGTTTCCCATGCCCACAAAGTATGAAATCGCATCCATTACAGACGTATCGACGAACCTTGAACCTACATCCGCGGCAAAAATCCCGGAACCACAGAAAAATAAAACAGCAAAGAAAATAGAAATTCTTCTATTTTTTAAAACAAACGTTTTGGTACAGCGTTGCCTCCTTAAATTTTGAAAAGTGCAAAATACAGGCAAAAAGTGCAACGTTGCACTTTTTAGATTGCATTGCACTTTTCAACAAAAAAATATAAAATGCAGGACAAACAAAGTTCATCCTGCAATCTTGCGGAAATTATACCGCACCCCGGCAGAAAAACATAGCAAGGAACGAAACACGCCGGAAGCGCCGGTATAATTCCAGGCACAAATCAGAAAGTCCTTAGGATGTCTTTGTTCTTTTCAATAAAATCACTTTTCGCATTCAGTCTTTCCAGCTCGTGCTTTGAAGGCCCGCCGTCAAGCCTGTTCACCACAGGAAACAGTTTTCCTTTCTGGCTTCTTTCAAGATGAATCTCAACCTCTTTTCCCAGAAGAAAAATATTCGGCGGATTGAACAGCGGAACATAATATCCCTGTCCTTTTTCCGTTTCAATCACATAAGCATTGTTCCAGACATTCTCATCATCCATCCTGTAAAAATGCTTGACCGTTCCTTTTATAGAACCGGCTTCCTCTGAAAAAAGCTTCAGCTTGAAATTTTCTTCCTTGCGGATGAAACGCCGCGCATCCAGAAAAGTGTTGTAGCGGCCGACATTATGAAGCGATTCCATCCAGTTATGCTCAAGAAAATATTTTCCGTCGCTGTATTTTGCAAGCCCGATGTCATTCAGAAAATCAAGCCTTTTCTGCAAAGACGGATTCCTGGAAATTCGCACATAAGTCGGGAAACGCTTCTCGCCAATTTCAGGAACTTCAAACTTGTGAATAAATTTGTCCAGCTCCGTAAGACGCTCAGAAACCAGACTTCTGTCATTCGCGGCTTGAACAAGCTCCTCGCTGCGCGGCCCCAGAATTCTTGTCAGCAGCTCCTTCGCCTCAGTTCTTGCTCCGGAAGTCACCATCTCCTTTGAAAACCTGAAACCTCTGCCGCTTTTCGTCTTTCCATTTATAAGAATATGCGCATGAGGATGAGCAGTATCTTCATGGACAGCCGCAACCCAGTAGAAGTTGTTTCCGGTAAGAGTTTCAAGTTTTTCAACCCAAGCCCGTACAGCAGACTGCATGGCTTCAGTTGACATCTTTTCTTCTGGAGAAAAAATCCATTTGAAATTTCGTGCCACCATTTTTTTCTTATACGTTTCAACAGAAACATTGCCGAAAATTTCAGGCTTTTTTGTTACTTGCTTTTTATTGTTTTGAGGAAGATATTGCATAAGCATTTTTTTATGCGATGCAAGATTCGTTGAATAGGACAACTTGCAGGTACACTGCTGCTGTCTTGAAGTGAGAAAATCCTGGGAACAGTTGTATTTTTCCCGGCGGCCATAAGTGCGGATTCGTATTTTCTGCAAATCGCCATTCTTAATAACCCATGTTTCTTTGTATGCAAATTTCTGATAAATGCCATGATAAGGCTCTTCAAGCATTGCATAGAACAAATCCCAATTCAGTACTTTGGTACGGCAACTCCTTGAAAACAAAAAAATCGCAGGATTTCAATGTTTTCCGTTAAAAAGATACAATAAAACCCAGTCCGACAGACAGGAAATTTTCAAAATTGAAAAAATCCTTGTAATTTAAGATAATACAATAAGTTAGTTCAGGTGTCAACCGATTTTATCTTGCATTCTCTGTCAACCAGGAAAGGGAAAGGGGCCGGGGAGGGGAAAACCTTCGGTTGTCCCCTCCCCGGAAACACAGGAGTACTTACACAAAAAGCGTCAGCATAAAAACTCCGCCGCAAGAAATAGCACTTCAAAAAACAGAAAACTTCCCGAAAGACAGACAGAAGATTTTTACTCATAAAAAAGAAGAAGAAAAAGAAAATGCCGCCAAAAAAAATTGACCAAAAGAAAAAACAATTTCTAAAACAAAAAATTGCGGAGCAAACCGAAAAGGTTAAAAAATGCAAAAGCCAAGCAAAAAGTGCAACGTTGCACTTTTTGCTTGCATTGCACTTTTAACAAAACTTTTCCAAAAACTTATGGAAAAACCATCGTAAAAAAACAAAGAATTAGATTTTAAGACTTAGTAAAAAATCTATACTAGAAAGACTCTATAGGACAATGATTTTCTCTTGCCCAACGGATAATTTCATTAAGTCTTGATAGATAGCCTTTTTCTCCAAAACTTTTGAGCCAGGAAAGATTGTCTATGTCTATACGGAATGTTATAGGCTTCTTTATTGGTTTCCAATACTTAAAATGTCCTCTCGCAAAATCTTCTTTCGTTAATTCCGGAGCCTCATCAAGATTTATTTCACTATCAGGCTTTGAATTTTTTTCGCAGTTATCTATAAATTTCTGTAAGTCTGTCATAATAAATTTTTAATAAAAATTGCAGAGCAAATTGAAAAGTTAAAAAGTGCAACGTTGCACTTTTCCCAAAACTTATGAAAAAAAGCACAGCAAGAAAACTTCCAGAATAAAAGATTTTTACACAAAAAAATATTACGCTTTCCGCTTTTCCTGAAACAAAAACTTTTATGCTTTAAATTAGAAAATCTGATTTCTGGAAAAAAAATAACCATTCAGCTTTAAACCAGCAAAATTTCTGCTAAAGTTAAAAAGTGCAATGCAACCAAAAAGTGCAAAAGTCAACCTAAAGGTTGCATTGCACTTTTCCTATTGCTTTAAAATGCTCAAGAACATATTTTTCTAGTCTGATGTAAATCTGTTTTTTGTGCTGCAATAGTTTTCATTTCCGAAATGGAAGCCTGAAAAATCAGTGATTGGCGGAATTTCTGAACAGTCAATCTCTCTGTCCGGAACAGATTGTTTTTCGCATTCATTGATAATATCTTCATATTTTTTCATAGTACATTTTTCTTTCATTTTGATTATTATTGACATAAAAATGAATTATATTATAAACAACAGTAGGTAATAGAAATGTGAAACGCAAAAAGAAAAAAGCATGGTCAAGAGCAGATATAATAGCCTTGCTGGTTTTTCTGCTGGAACTTCTAAAGTTCATACTGACCTGCTTTCTAAGCTGTCCGCTTAGTTTTCTGCCGCTCACAGATACCACAAATATCTATGAGCGATTAAAAAATAATCAAATTATGCAGGCGTGTCAATAATGAACAGAATGGAAAAAATACTGATAGCAATTTTAATTCTTCAAGTTTTAGACATTGCTTTAAGGTTCATAATGTAGGGGATTTTATGGAAAAGACAATACAGCACGGCGGAGCAAGAGCCGGAGCAGGCAGAAAAAAAGGAAGCACAACAAACAACACGGGCTATAAAAGCGGCCGGATTGTTATTTCCTGTCTTGAATCGGAAGAAATAGCAATAAAACAAAAAGCAAAGGAACAGAATAAAACAGTAAGCAGACTGATTATTGATTCTGTGTTGAAAAACTAAAACCAAGAGGCATATATGAAATTCTTTATTTTTATGACAAGATTTCTGACTGAAAAGCGTTGAGAAACACTTTCTCAAAATCAAATATAATTATGTTCTGTATGTCCTCACTGCGGTTAAAAATTGTGACACAAATTGAAAAGTTAAAAAGTGCAAAAGCCAACCTAAAGGTTGCATTGCACTTTTTAACAGCATAAAAACAAAAATTTGCGGCTTACTGGAAATGAAGATAAAGTGCGGACAGTCCAGGAGCGAAAAAAAAATTCTGCAAGCAGTGAAAACAGAAAAAAAAGAAGCCGAAAAAATCGACAAAATTAAAACCTGGCCGAGGCTTGAAATACTCCCTCAAAACGCTTGTATTTACGTCTGAGAGCAAATTTTACATCATACTGAAAGCGAAATTCCTCAACACCTCGTTCATTTTCGTCTGATATCCTTTTCCCTGGCTTTTGAACCACTCTAAAACATCAGTATCCACGCGCATATGAATTTCTGTCTTTGTCGGCTTATACCATTCAGGATGAATTTCCCTCAGCTTTTTCATACGTGAAATTTGCTTGCTTGAAAGAGGAGGACATTCAGGGTCATCAAATTTTTCGTCAAAATTTTGAATCTGCTGAATTTCGCTTTCAGTTACTGGCGGAAGTTTTTTAATCTCGTCTAAAGCCATTGTTTTTATAGCCATTGGTTTCCTCCTGAGTTGCTTTTCGGGCAGATATAAGCCGAATTGTGTCGTTCTCTCGTTCTGTGTAGACAACAAACAGCAATGAACCGACAAGACCTATAGCGTCCCAGCGTTCCCGTCAATAAAAGGGTCAGGAACAACAATGACATTTGGATCCAGGAAAACACGAGCCGCAGTTTCAAACGAAACGCCGTGTTTTTGCTTGTTTGTGTTATTTTTGTTCTCGTCCCACTCAAAAGTCATTCTTGATTCCTTGATATTAAAAGTGTACCTTATTTTGTGTATACAATCAATAAAAAAGTCCTTAAAAAGCGTATTTTTTTTGACACCTACACTTTATTTTTTTTGGGTGTAAAAAGTTGAAAATAAGGTGTCATTTTTTTTTTTGTCATAACTACTTATTTTTTTTAGTAGTAGCAAAACGTACTTTAAGGCTTGGTTAGGCTTGTTATCAGTTTTTGTAAAATTCCATTCAAAACTTTTCTAAAAAATGTCATAGATTTCGGCTACTGTTAAAAAGTGCAAAAGTCAATCAAAAAGTGCAAAAGTCAACCTAAAGGTTGCATTGCACTTTTTAACAGCATAAAATCAGGAGGAAAATTATGACACTGGTATTTGTCACAAGATTTGATTCATAAACAGCAGCACGTCTTATGAATCTTGCAAAAATGACAGAACGGACAAAATCATATTATATCAAGTAAGCCATAAACGAAAAACTTGACAATATGTATTAAGTGTAATAATTTTAATAAAACTGCTACTTTGTAATATCAGATGATAGCCATTTAGGAGGAAATATGCAGACTGCTAGGAATTCTAAAATTATGAGTTTAAGTTTTCAGCCTGAAATGTTCAGGCGCATTACTGATTATTGTGCTGAGCGTGGTTGTTCACGCAGTTGGTTCATGAACAAGGCGGCGGAGTTTTATTTGAATGAGTGCCTTGAAGATAAGGCTGATTATGAAGCTGCTGCTGCTGCTTGGTCTGAGTTTGAGAAATCGGGAAAGAAAACTTATACAGCTGATGAGGTTTTTGCTAAGGCTGGCTTATGAGAGTTGTTTTTACGGATAATGCGGAAAAACAGTTTTTAAAGCTCGACAAGCCGATTCAGAAACAAATCCAAAAGTTCATCTTGAAGTTGCAGACTTTGGAAAATCCTCGTGAGCGAGGAAAAGCGCTTGTGGGAAATCTAATCGGTTTTTGGCGGTATCGAGTTGGTGACTATCGCCTTCTTTGCCGAATAATCGATCAAGAGCTTATAATTTCTGTCGTTGAAATCGGTCACAGAAAGGAAATTTACAGCTGATAAAAAAGCACGCTTTTTAAAAGCGTGCTTTTTTGATACCTGCACCTTGTTTTTTTCAGAAGTTACAAAAACGTTTCTATAAAAAATATCATAGATTTCTGCAAAAGTTAAAAAATGCAAAAGCCAATTCAAAAAGTTAAAAAGTGCAATGCAAGCAAAAAGTGCAACGTTGCACTTTTTAGGTTGACTTTTGCACTTTCTAACTTCGGATTTCTCCAAAACAGCTTGCGGCTGCAAAGGCATACAGCCGCAAGCCTGATAATTTTATTTTACAAGTTTATCTACAGCCTCACGACTGCTTTCCAGCTCAGCAATCAAATCCTTTGTTCCAAACCTTGTGTAATAGTCGGTCATGCTGTCCGTTGTGTGGCCAACCATTTTCCGGACAGCTTCCAAAGACAAATCCCTTCTTAAAAAAGTTACAAAATTGAACCTAAGCGAATGAATCACCAGCTTTCTTTTTCCTTTTTGAATTCCAGCTGCATCCATTGCCCTATAAAACCAATTTCTTGCATATTCAGCCCTGTACGGCTTTTCATCCTTCATAAAAACAAAATCTTCAGAAAACAGATGATTCCGCTTGATGTAATCCTCCAGAAGGAACAGCGTTTCATTCGGAATAGGAACAACCCTTGTTTTTGGCTCGTCTGGAGAACCCTTCTTGCAGTAATTGGTTCTCGTGCCGTCAGGCTTGCAAAATCCGTCAACAATCAAAAATTTTTCTTTGAAAAGAATCTGCTTCACTTTCAAACCGCGAATTTCACCCAGCCTTAGACCGCATGAAAAAGTTGTAAGAAAGAAAAGATAAATATCATAGCTTCGCCATATCTCAGGCTTGAAAAGAGAACGCAGCTCCTCATCCGTAAACACATTGCATTTTTTCGAGCGGCGCACAAAATGCTGAAAACACGGCCGCGGCACAGGCTTCTGACATTTGTAAATTGTTTCATCGTATATGCTGCAGAAAACTTCAATGTACATATTTTTCCATGAAGCTGAATGAGAATCCTGCAGCAAAAAATTCTGAACCTTCACAAACCTTAACTTGTTGATTTCCTCCTCGCCAAAATCTTTTACAATCAAATCAATATAATGCCTTTTATGCTCAAAGGTTCTCTCGGTTAAAGTCTTTCCAAGCTGGAAAAGACGTTCAGCATGCAAAGAACCAGGTACAAACATATCTTTTGCAATATTTTTAATCAGATAAGGCGATGACTTTGTAAATTTCAGCTTTGAAACAAATTCCTCAGCTTCCTTTCTGCTTTTGCAGCCGCGGCAGACTCTTTTTGAAACTGACGCGCCATTCTGAAAGGCATAAAACCATTTCCCATCTTTTTCTGTAATTTTCACATTCATAAATGTGCCTCCAAAAATTTTTTTTTGAAAAATGAGGAAACCTGCATGAGTCAAAAAGTGCAAAAGTCAACCTAAAAAGTGCAAAAGTCAACCTAAAGGTTGCATTGCACTTTTTAACAACTCACGCCAACAGTCCGCCGCAATTTTCAATTTTTTCACTTAATTTTTGGAATGAATGAAATAATTTCCTTAAGCTGAACAGAAATTTTATCAAGAATCTCATATAAATCTTTTGTGCGGGAAGGGTAACAAGGTTCTCTGCCTGTTACAAGATATTCAACAGAAACGTTAAGAACTTTCGCAATTCTTACGCCGGCCTCAACATTCGGCAAAGATTTCTTGTCATTCATATATGATAAAAGAGTTGTGTACGGAATCTGCGTTCTGAAAGCCAGCTCTTTTATTTTTATATCATTGTAAATCAGTTCATTTCTTAGATTTTCTGCGAAACTCATAAAAAAATAGTATCGCAAAGGAAATAAAAAAGGTTGACAAATGATATAATCCCGTAGTAAAGTTTGGTAAACACAAAAAACTATCAATTTAGCTTGTCTAACTGATAGTTTTGTGAGATAAATGTTTTTATAATCTCTTGCTTTACAAGAAACTTTAGACGGCAAGAGAATCGAACTTACCGACATTCTGGAATAAAGTTAGTCGGGATGACAGGATTTGAACCTGCGACATCCTGGTCCCAAACCAGACGCGCTACCAGCTGCGCTACATCCCGCTGTGTGAATAATACTATATATAATTAATGAAAAAAAATCAATAGCAAAAACTGATTTTTTCTAAAAAAGTTCATTTTTAATCCACAAAATCGGCTAAAGAATCAATTTCTCCGGTTTTTCTTTCGCCGATTCCAACCGGCCCCAAAATTTTCACTTTGATTGCCGAGCCTGGCTGAATTTTTATTTTTCCAGTTGGAGCGGAAAGCTCGCAGTGAAGAAAATTTTCTGTGACTGCGTGAAAAATTTCTCTTCCTTCGCCGTTTGCAAAAACAAAAGGCTTTTTTATTGTTTCCAGAACTGCGCTGACCGTTTTGTCCCGGAAACTTCCAATATATTTGATTTTGTTGTTTTTTGCCCATGACGAAAGTTCTGCCGCTCTTTTTCCGCTTGTTGACTGCGGAATTTTCGGCTTCATTTCCGCCGCAACAGTTCCCGGGCGCGGACTGAACGGAAAAACATGAACCCAGGCGAATCCGCATTTTCTGCAAAGCGCCATTGTTTCTTCAAAATCCTCGTCGGTTTCGCCGGGAAAACCTGTTATTATGTCGCAAGAAAGAAATGGATTTGATTTCGCGTTTTTCAGCATATTGCAGGCGTTCAGAACATTTTCCGCGGTATAAGTTCTTTTCATAAGCTTTAAAATTTTGTCGCTTCCGCTTTGCACTGAAATGTGAAAATAGGGGCGGACACGAGGATTTTCAGCCACTGCGCAAAATTCCGGGTCAACAGATTCCGGATAAAGGCTTGAAATTCTGAAGCAGATTTTTTCTGTATTTTCCAGGCACAATTTCAAAAGCCGGGAAAATTTTATGTATTCATTTTTGTACTTTCCTTTGTATTGCGCAATGTTTACGGCGGTTATAACAACTTCAGCCTGACCGGCGCTTTCTAGCTTTTGAACGCGCCTTACAACTTCTTCCGCGTCAAGCGAAACCGAATGGCCGCGCGCAATGTGAATTGTGCAGTAGCTGCATTCGCAGTTGCATCCATCCTGAATTTTGATTGAAGAACGGCTGTGCGCAAGAAATGAGTCTGTTGCCAGCCGGAACGCGTTTTCGCTGGTTCCAGCTTTTTCTGCCTCAGAAGAGAAAAGTCCGTTGTTCAGCAAATCTGCAAATTTTTCAGGAGCGAATTTTTTATTTTCAAGCTCTTTTTTCAGGATTGAAGGAACATCGGCGAGCCTGCTTTTTAGCTGGCCTTTCAGCACCGCGATGCGCTTGTCAATTTTTTTTATGTCTTCCGGTGAAAGCTGCGCATAGCAGCCGGTTACAATTACAGCGGCGTTCGGGCATTTTTCCAGAAGAAGCCTTATGATTCTTCGGTCTTTCTGTTCAGCTTTCTGAGTGACGGCGCAAGTGTTCACAACGCAAAGAATTGTTTCATCGTCTGGGATGTTTTTAGCCTGCATTGGTTGTATTATTACTTTAAAACCTGCTTCCAGAAAAGAACGGGCTGCGCTTTCGCTTTCAATCTGATTCAGGCGGCATCCAAGAGTTTCAAATCGTATGTTCAATTTTTTACTGAAGTTTTGATGCAACACGGTTTCTTCCTCTTTCAGCCTCGATAGAAGAAGAATTCAGTCTTAACGCTTCATCATAAGCGTTTGCCGCCTCGTAATAATTTTTTGCCATTTCGCGGGCATATCCAAGGCGAATCCACCAGCTTGCCATCAGAGGTTCTTTTCTTACTGCCGCAGAAATTGCAATGTCCGCGTGCTGGTAGCGTGCCTGCCGGATATAAATTTCACCCATGTAATAATATGCTGTTCCAACGCGGCTGCTGCTTTCCGGAGCATTTGCAACATATTTTTGAAACTGCTCCATCGCGCCGTTGTTTTTTCCAAGAAAATATCTGGCTTCCCCAAGAATTTCCGTGAGCCGCAAGTCGTACTGGCTTACTTTCAGGCCCTGCAAAGCCCGCTGCTCAGCTTCAAGATACTGCTTGTTTTTCACAAGAGCCCAGCACATTACAACATAAGATTCAACTCTGTTTGGATTCTGAGCAAGTTCCTGCTCGCAGACAGCAATTGATTCTGCGTAATGACCGTTGTTGTAGAGTATCAGCGCATCCTGCTTTATGTTCTGTGCAAAAACTGAAAATTGAATTGCGGCCAAGAACAAGGCGATTATAACTTTCTTCATCTTTTTTACCTTTTATTTAATCATTGTGCATCGGCCGGTAAAAGTGCTTCCTGGCTCAAGAACAATCTGCTTTGAAACAATATCTCCGTCAACAGAACCGCTCGCCGTTATGAAAATAAGCTCCTTTCCGGAAACATTTCCGTGGACTTTCCCTTTTACAAGAATTCTTACCGCATTTATATCAGCGTTGACTTCAGAACACTTGTCAATCACAAGATCGCTGGTCGCGTCGATTTTTCCATTCACTTTTCCGCGGATCATAAACGGTTTTACAAATTTTATATTTCCAGTGAATTTGATTCCCTGCTCAATAACAGTGTCAAAAGCTTCGTCTTCAAGATCAAAAAAATCAGATTCTTTTACATCAAACATAGTTCTATTTTACATTTGAAAATAATGATAGTCAACGCTTGAAAAAATGAATGTCGGAAATAAATTGAATTTTTATCCGCGCGTAAAAATCTATTCATCGTAGGAATTTTCGCTGGATTCGTCGAAATTTTTGTCAGCCTTCCAGCCGGATTCTTTTTCCTGAAGCATCTGGGCGTCTTCTCGTCCCTGATGAGCATTCCATTCTGCGTATTTTGAGAATTTATTCTTTTTTATGGCAAAACGATGAGAGTACTGGTCTCTCATCATTTTGTAATATTCGCTGTCGTCCATTAGATTCCAACAAAATGATTTTCTGTCTTTTCATGAACATAAGCGATGAAGTCTTCAAGCTTCATAGTTTTTTGTTCAAGACCGCTTGACTGGCGGAAGCGGACAGTTACAGATTTTTCATTCTTTTCATTCTCACCAACAACAAGAATGTAAGGAGTTTTGTGCTCCTTTGTAATCATCTTGATTTTCTGGCGCATATTGTCATCTGAAATGTACGCGTTTGAACGGATGTCAGCCTGAAGAAGAGCCTCGTTCACTTCTGAAGCATAATCATCAAAAGCATTTGAAACAGGAACTACTGCGGCTTGCTCGAACGCCAGCCAAGTAGGGAATGCTCCGGCGAAATTTTCAATAAGAATTCCAAGGAATCGTTCCAAAGAGCCAAGAATTGCACGGTGAAGCATAACAGGATGATGTTTCTGGTTGTCTTTTCCAATATAAGTTGCGTCAAGGCGTTCAGCCGATGGAAGCTGGAAATCCGCCTGGATTGTTCCGCACTGCCATTCGCGGCCAAGACAGTCATACAGCTTGAATTCCAGCTTAGGACCGTAGAATGCGCCTTCCCCCGGCTGAATTTCATAATTCAAGCCAGCTTCGTGGCAAGCATCAGAGAGGGCTTTTTCTGCTCTTTCCCAGGTTGCTAAGTCACCAACGTGGTCTTCCGGCATTGTTGAAAATTTTACAACCAAATCGTTGAATCCGAAATCCTTGTAAACTTTTTTCAAAAGCTTGCAGAATTTTGCTACTTCAGAAGCAACCTGCTCCTCAGTGCAGATAATATGGGCATCGTCCTGAACAAATCCTCTTACACGCATGATTCCATGAAGCGTTCCGGACGGTTCGTTTCTTACATCGTGGCCAAATTCCGCGAGCCTCATAGGCAAATCCTTGTATGAGCGCAAGCGGCTCTTGAAAATCTCAAGGGCTCCCGGACAGTTCATCGGTTTTATAGCAAAAAGCCGTTTTTCTGATTCAGTGATGAACATATTTTTCTGGTAATGTCCCCAGTGTCCAGATTTTTCCCACAAAGAACGCGGCATAATTGCAGGTGTGTTTACTTCCAGGTAGCCGTCTCGGCGGACTTGCTTTCTCATGTAATCTTGGATTACTGTGTAGATTGTCCATCCGTTTGGATGCCAGAAAATCTGTCCTGGATCTTCCGGCTCAAGATGGAACAAATCCATTTCAACGCCGAGTTTTCGGTGGTCGCGCTTTTCCGCCTCAGCGAGCATTGCAAGATATTCTTTCAGTTCGTTAGGTTTTTCAAAACAAAGCGCATAAATTCGTGTAAGCATAGGACGGTCTGAATCTCCGCGCCAGTATGCTCCGGCAATTTTATGCAGCTTGAAAGCCTGTCCGTTTATTTCCTTTGTGTTTTCTACGTGCGGACCGCGGCAAAGGTCAATAAAACCATCCTGCTCATAAGTTGTGATTGTCTCGCCTTCAGGAAGGTCGTTTATAAGCTCCACTTTATAAGGCTGGTCTGAAAAAAGCTTCAGCGCTTCTTCTTTTGAAACTTCTTTGTGTATAAAATCATGTTTTCCTGCAATGATTTTGCGCATTTCTTTTTCTACGGCCGGAAAATTCTCTTCTGTAAATTTGGTGTCGGTTGGAAAATCGAAATCGTAATAAAATCCGTTGTCAACAGCAGGACCGATAGCGATTTTTGTTCCTGGAAACAACTTCAAGATAGCTTCAGCCATTACGTGCGCGCAGCTATGTCTAATCGTATGCAATTTTTCGTCAGCCATTTAATTCACCTTGTTTTTATATTGATAATTTTTATTAACCTTAATTTCGAGTTTTTTTGTAAATTCTGAAAGAACGCTTTCGGCATATTTTCAATTTGCTCCAGATGGATTTGGCTTGAGCTTAGCTTGCATTAATTCTTGTGCTCCGCACTTTGATTAATTCAATCGCCAAAAGTCTTCATAAATTGCAAATTTGCCTGCGCTTTTGTTTTTTCACAAAAAACTCGACATTCAGACTATTATTTTATCATTCTGCAATTTAATTTACAATAGAATTGATGCGCAGTCTGAATTTGAAGAAATTTTTGATAAAAATTTGACTTTTGTGTTTTTATAAGTTATATTCTAAATAGAAATATTGTATTTGGGGGTGCACCGGTTTCGACGGATGTGAGAGTCCGTTGGCTGCATGTAGGCGTGAAGGCGCCTTAAGCTGACAAAAAACTAACTGCAATCTTCAACAGAAAAGAAGAAGAAGATTCTTCTGAAGAACAGTTTGCTCTTGCTGCGTAAGCAGCGGGCACGGAACTCATAGGGTGCTGTTCCTAACTTTGTGATGTTCTGACGCCAACAGGAACTTGTTGTGCATTGCGTTCGGCCATTGCGCAAGACATTCAGCCGGAATACGGAAAAGACGCTTGTTATGCTGCTACCTTTTCCCGACAATCACCTCGCATGACTAAACATGTAGATGCCTTCGTGCTGCATACCCGGACGCGGGTTCAATTCCCGCCATCTCCACAAAAGGTTGTCTTCCAGTCTTGTTGACTGCGGACAGCCTTTTTTATTTAGTTTTCAGGATTTCAAAGTCCAAAAACGGCGAACTCAAGATTTTTATCGTAAGCGTGTCTTGTTTCGACGTGTTTGTTCTGGAGTTTTATTAAGAAATTTCTGATTATTCTTCACAATTTTTGGTATTCTTGTTAAATTTGATAGCATGATAAAAGCAGAAATAAAAGACTTGGAGCTGCTTGAGCATCTTAAGGCCTTGCCAAAAGATGAAATGGCGGTTTTTGTAATGGCGGAAGGCCGGCTTAGAGGAGCTTTTTTTCACGGAACACGTTTTGTGAACCAGGCGAGGGCTCAGCATAATCTTGGAATTCTTGAAACCATGATTTTCGGGCAGGCTGCGCTTTGCGGCGCTCTGATGCTGCCTCTTATGAAAGGAAAGGAACATTCCACTCTGAGATATGATGGAAATGGGCCGGCTCAGGGATTTTCGGTTGAAACTGATTCAAAGGGAACTGTCCGCGGATATCTTTTCAATGAGCATATACCTGTTGAAAAACCTCTTGAAAACTGGGACTTGAAGCCGTTTTTGGGGACAGGAACTTTGTCGGTTTCGACAATTCACGAGGGTGATAAAAATCCGTACACAAGCTCGGTTTCTGTTGATTCGGGAAACATTGCCTTGGACTTGGCTTCTTATTACAACCAGTCGGAGCAAATTTCTTCCGCGTTCAACACAGGAATTCAGCTTGATAAAAAAGGGCGCGTTGTTGGCGCTGGAGGACTTTTTCTGCAGGTAATGCCGGAAACCGGCGGAAAGCGCGGAACCGGAGCGGCAAAATCAAGCTCTGCGGATAAGGATTCTGACCAGGATTTGATTTCCCGCGCGGAAATGGCGTTCAGAACAGCGCCGTCAATAGGGCAGTGGTTTAGTGAAAAAGGCACAATTGAGGATTTTGTTTACGGTCTTTTCCGTGAATTCAAGCCGACAATTGCAGTCCGAAGAAATGTTACGTTTGACTGTCCCTGCACGGAAGAAAATTATTTGAACTACATAAAACATCTTCCTGCCGACCAGCTTGCTGATATAAAAAAGAACGGACCAGATCCGCTTGAAGTTGTCTGCCGGAACTGCGGAAGCGTGTATCACATTCCTGTGGCTAAAATCTAAAATTAGGATATAAATAAAAAAGGGGCTAGATTTCTAGCTCCTTTTTTACGCAAAATAAATTTTATCGTGATTTCTGCTGGAATTTCTTCAGCATAGCAACGGCGTTTCTTTTTCCATTGTATACAAATCCGCCGTTCCAATATTCAAGGGCGGCAAACAATGCGTTTCCTCCGTCCTGGGCGTCAGATTCCTTTGTTTTGAAAGAAACATAATTAGCCAGCTCTTCGTAGTTGTTTGCATGAAGGCATGAAAGTCGCTTGCGGTTGAATTCATTCCATTTTTCAAGATCCTTAAAACCTTCACCTTCATCCTGAACAATAACATGCGCATGTGTAGGGCTGAATGAATACCATACTGTTACTTTTTTGTTTATGTCGCAGTGATTTCCATGTTTTACAGCATTTTTGATTACTTCACTGATCTGCTGTTCAAGAAGATTCAATTCCTTGATTTCAGATGGAGCTGACTGAACAATCAAAAGTGTAAAATATCTAATCTGTCTAAAGTCTGAAGGAAATTCCTTCTTAAGCATATTTGTTTTGTCGAACAATGGGTCATTGTCGTCAGAACGTAATTCTTTTACTGTTGGTTCTTCCATAAAAATCTCCTTTTACAAGAACAAAATAAGCTGGGAAATACTTTTTATTCTTTTACCATCAACAACGCTTCTTCAACGCTGTTTGCAATAGGAAAATATCCCATAAGCTTTGTAAGCTCAATAACTTTTTTTACTGAACCATGAATGTTTGAAATAGAAAGCTTAAGATTCATCTTTTTGATAGTAGAGCAAATGTAAATCAGCGCACCAATTCCAGACGAGTCGATATAGTCAACTTGCTCAAGGTTTATAATGAAGATTTTTACATTCTTTTCAATCATCTTCATAACAAGTTCCTTAAGTTTATAAGAATTGTAGAGATCCATTTCTCCGTTTACATCGATAATGTAAACATCTCCATTTTTTCGTATTTTAAGTTCCATAAGGTACTCCTTATCCCTGTATTTTTATGATCAGAAGGCTCTGGTCATCGTATTGCTGTGTATTGCCACAGAATTTTTTGATATTATCTTTAACCTTCGCTGCAATATCTTTCCCATTCAAATTGCAGTTGGCTTGAATAACCTTTTGTAAATTGTCAATAGAGTATTGTACACCTCTTTCATCAAGACATTCAAGTAATCCGTCTGTGCAAGTTACAAGAATATCTCCTGCGTCAAGATTCAGGTCGATGTTTTTATATTCAGTTGTTTTTTCAACGCCGATAGGCTCGCAGTCTGTTGAAATTTTGCTTATTGACTTGTCGCTCGCCTTGTACAGAAGCACTGGATTGATTCCTGATGTTGCAATCTGCGCAGTGTTGTCAATGCTGTTGTAGTTTATCAATGCAACGCTTGCAAAGTGATCCATGCTGTTTTTCTCTGAGCAGATGGTTTTGTTCACCCATTCAAGAAGCGTCGCGGAACTCTGGTTTGTGTTCGCAACAAGGCGGATCATTGCCCTTATCATAATCATGATTGTAAGGGAATTCATTCCTTTGCCGGCTACGTCCGCCATTACAAATGAAATCCGGTCCTTTCTTGAAGGAATTATGTCGTAGTAGTCGCCGCAGACATTTTCGTTTGTAATGGAATATTTTCCAATTGAAAGCTTGCTGATTACAGGAAGTTTTTCCGGAACAAGCGTTTTCTGGAATTTTGTCGCGATGTCGCCTTCTTTTGTAAGCTCTGTATGCTCTGAGTATGCAAGGAAGCTGTTCAATGGAATAAGAGCGGTTGCAAGACCGTCGCAAAGGTTGCAGGCAGTTTCAAATTCCTTTTTGCTGAAAGGCTCGCTGTCAGGTTTTCTGGCAAGAACAACAAGAGCAACAGATTCTCCCATCTGCTTTACAGGAATGAACATATACGGACCTACGCGAAGGAATTCCTCCGGTCCGTTCTGGAAAATGCGCTTGTCTTTCGCGGAATTTGTGATGTTTTCAGCGACGCCCTTTGTGAAGAAGTCGCCGAATACATTTCCTTCCAGAGAATACTGGGAATATTTGAAATTTGTTTCAACCCGGAGCTGCTTGTGCGGAATGTCGTCCGGAATTTTGTATGGTGGCGGAAAAACGCCTGTAACAGCTTTTACCGCAAGAATATTGTCAAATTCGTCAAGGACGAGAACTGTTCCTCCATCCGCGCCTGTTTTCTGCACGACAAGCTTGTTGAAAAATTCCAGGAACTGGGAAAGCGAATTTTCCTCGTTGAAATAGCTGGATGCTTTTACCGTAAGCTCCTTGTCATCTTCAATTATGGATTTATACTTGTTTTCCAGGGCGTCGAGCGCTTCTTTTGTTATTTCATCCGAAGCAGAGTTTTCTTCCGACTCCTTTTCTTTTTTTGCCTTTTTTTCCGCACGTTTCACAGGATCTGAAACCGCAAGCACGAAAGCGTAGGCAATCAGCAGGAATTCAAGGACTATTGTCACAAGCGAGATGTAAAAAAGCTTGTGGTCAAAATATGTGTAAAGCAGTCCTGCAATAAGCACACCGATACATGGGAAAAATATGAAACTGATTTTCGCCGCGTTTCTTATTTTTGCAATCAAAAGCAGAATAAAAAGCACAAGTCCTGCGCCTGCTGCGATAAGAAGCGGAAGATTTACAAATGAATCAATTGAGTCCAACAATATTTAGCTCCTGTTTACATTGATGACTTTAGATTATATTAACATTGAAATATTCAGCCGTCAATTTTTTTTTATTATTATTATCTGCCGATTTTGTGCGAAAAATTACTTATTTCTTTCTTTAAGATATATCTTTTTACGAAATTCTTTATTCTTGAAAGAATTGAAAATTTCTTTTCCTTTTTTATGTCGTGGACAATCTGGTCCAGCGGAAGCTCGTTCCCGAATTTTTTCTTCAGCTCGTCGTAGAATCTGATTATCCAGACGTAAAGGTCGCTTATTGTGTTCTTTTTAAAATACTTCATTATTTTGTATTTTTCGATTGTCGTTACAACTGGAAGATAGACGTTGTTGAACCAGGAAAGAATTGCGTCCTCCATTGGAATTTCTTCAGTCTGCTTCTGGTTGATGAAGTATTTGTGCGTAAGAATATGGTTGTAAATCACATCGTACTGGCCCGCGGTTGAAAAATCCAGAACCCAGTAGTCCGTTATGTCGCCGAAACTTGTCTCGAAGTAGAAATTGCGCTTTTCGTAGGCGATAATCTGCTTCATCATTCCGTCCAGGGTTCTTGCGGGCGAAAGCTTTATTTCAGTCTGAAGGGAAACTACTTCCGCGTCGATGAATTCAACGCCCTTGGCTTTTGCAACGGACACGCGGTGGTTTCCGTCGCGCACAAAGTACAGTCCGCCAAGCTCGTAGACTTTTATCGGCGGAAGGACAATGTCTTTTATAACAGCCTCGTCCACGTGCTCCCAGCGTTCCCTGATAATCGAGCGTTTCGGGAAGAACTGGTTGTCGAAATCCTTGTAGCGTCCTTCGCTTCCTACTATTTTATCTATAGGAATTACTTTCATCCCGATGTAGGTTTCCGACTGAGGTTTTATTACTTTTCTGACTTCTCCGAAAGAAATCATCGCGGCTTCTTCCGGTGAAAGAAGATGCTGGATTTCATTGAAAAGGGCTTTGTTTCTTGCCCTGGCAAAATCGCTTTCTGCTTCTGGCAACATTATTTTTGTTCTCCGTTTTTGTCAGTGTTGAATTCAAGAATGTAATGGGCGAATGCGTTTATAACGGTTGTGGACTCGTATTTTGAAACGCGTTCCTCCCTGTTGTCATAAAGATGTATATGGCCATGAACCATATATTCCGGCTTGAATATTTTTAAAAATAAATTGAAGGACTTGAACCCTCGGTGGCATGGATCGTCGTGGTCGTGAACCTGGTACGGAGTCGCGTGGGTAAGAAAAATATCCGTGAAGCGTCCGTACAGAATTTTGTTCAGCAGAAGCCGCGGCGCAAGCCCCAGAAGATGAAAAGCCATCTCAAGGTCTGTGTACTGGCACAGCCCGTCGTTGTAGCGGATTGAGCCTGAAATTCCTGTCAGAAGCAGGGGAGTCTCCCTTCCTTTTCTGTTTTTCACCTTGAAATTTTTCATCCGGATATTTCTGAATCCGGCGTAATTTGCTCCGTGGTGGTGGTCTTCCTTTAAAGATTCAAAATGAACTTCGATTGAGGCGGTTGTTTGCGCGCTTGTTGTCGGCCGCGGCGGAGCTGTCATTGTTCCGTGGTAATATTTGAATTCCTTTAAATCGTGGTTTCCGAATACAAAATATGTCGGCTTGTTGAATACTGTCACAATGAAATCAACATAGTCCATCGGAAGGTCTCCGGCGCATAGAATCAAGTCCACGTCGGGGAAATTCTTGTGAGCATTCTGGTTGTAAATCAGCGGATCAATCTGGTCGGAAACGCAGAGAATTTTCATATTATTTTTCCGGGCGGGCTGCGATTTCAAGAAGCTGCTGGAGCTTTTCCTTGCCGGCAAGCTCTACCGGCCTGTTTTCCGCGAAAGAAACTGCCGTGCGCGTGAATCCCGAGCTTGCGAAAATATACGACTTTGTGCAGTTGGAGGATTTTGCGGTTTCAAGAATATCTCTTACCGGAGCGTCCTCGAGCGGGTCCACATCGCGGTAGAAGCGCAGCAGGAACGACTGTTTCCTTACATTCATCCAGTCGCTGTTCTTTCCTTCCGTTGCAATAATCTGGACTCCGAATTTTTTCGAGTCCGCCTGGACAGCGTTGAATCCAAGAGCTTTTTTTGTCATGTTCTTGCAGATTTCAATAAATTCCGCGTCGGAGCTGGTAAGATAGTCTTTCAGGTTGTCGTTGGCTTCAAGAGCCTTGTATTCGGAAAGTTTCGCGCCTACATCCCGGAATGAACGGTTGAGCTTTGAAATGGCTTCCCACTGCTCGATAGCCTTGTCAATCTTGCGGGTTTTCTCGTAGCACGCAGCCAGAAAATACCTTGCGTAGAGCGTGTCGTTTTTTGTTCCGTCCTTGTCCAGCTCAATTGCGCGCTGAAGGTCAATCTGCGCGTTGTCAAGACGGTTCGCCATCATGTAGCAGGTGCTGCGTTCAATAAGCGCTTTCTGCTTGAATTCGCTGTCGCGCTGGGCTTTGTCGAACGCTTTTACCGCTCCTCCGAAATCCTTCGCGTCCTTCAGGATTTTTCCAAGATAATAATAGCAGGAATATTCTTCCGGATTTAAATGGATTGCAAGGTCAAGCTCGCGTTTTGCGTCGTTGATTTGCTTCGCCTGAAAAAGAATGTATCCGAGCGATGCGTGCGCCTTCGCGTTCTTCGGGTTCAGCGTGATGCATTTTTTATAAATTGAAAGGGCAAGATCCTTCCTGTTTGTCTTTTCATAAAGTTTTGCCGCGTTGAAGTAGTTGTCGGAGCAGGCCGGATCAAGCTTCGTGAGCAGAAGATATTCTTTCAGCGCGGCTTCAGTCTGGTTGTATTTTACAAGAAGAGATGCGAATTCTTTTCTGAACGGAATTTCCGGAAGAGAGGAGTCGAAAAGCGCGTGCTCATTCACCGTTTTGAATTCAATGAGCGCAAGTTCGCCCCGGTTGTCCGCAAGATAGGCTTTTCCAAGATAGTAATGAACCGCGTAGTTCTGCGGATCTTTTGCGACAATCTGCTTTGCAAGCTTCGCCGCCGCCTGGTTTTTCCCCTGCTTAAGGAGTTTCTTCACAGTCTCAAGTTTTTTTGGCATTGCGACAAGCCTTATTACTAGCGCAGCCAGAGCGATGATAATAATCAGAATCGCAACTGAAAAGGCAATAATCATGTTTTAAAGCTCCAATTGAATTATAAAGCTATTGTAAAGAAAAAAATGAATGTTGAACAGACAACAGCCGAAAAAATGCGGAATAACAAATGAAAAAATTATGGCGCAGGATTTTTTTAGCAGTTACTTTTTCTTTTTGTATGTGTTAAAATATCAGTGATGAGAAAAAAAAGGCTTGTTTTTAAAATTTTATTTCTTTTAGTTTCGTTCTGTGCCTTTCCGGAATCTGAAGGAGAGAAGCTTTTCAAGACGAACAATCCCGGCCAGGCGGTTCCGCTTCTTGAGAAAGACATTTCAGACGGAAATATTTCTTCGGACACTTACAACTTTCTTGGGCTTTCGTATTTTCAGCTTGGCCAGTATGAAAAGGCTCTGGACGCGTTTGAGCGCGGAATGAAATCCGGAGTTTCAAACAGAAAGCTTCTTCTATTTAATGAAGGAAATGTCGCGTATTCGGCGGGAAATTATTCCAAGGCGGAAAGCTGCTTTTCGCTTGCGCTGGCGGCTTCCCCGGATTTTTACAACGCTCTTTTGAACAGGGCGAATTCCCGGCTCATGCAGAAAAAATATTCCGACTGTCTTGTTGACTACAAGCGTTTTGTGCAGGAGCAGCCGGATGACCCTCAGACTCCGGAAATTCAGCGGCTGATTGGTTATCTTGAGCAGGAAATTCAGCGCGAGGAGCAGGAGGCGGCGCGGCTTGCGGAAGAGCAGAAGCGTCTTGAAGAGGAAAACAAGCGGCTCCAGGAAGAAATGGCGCGCCAGAAAGCGGAGCAGGAAGCTCTTGAGGCCGAGCGCAGGGCTGCCGAAGAAGAAAGAAGAAGGAAACTGCTTGAGGATGTGGCGAATTCTCTTCAGCAGACTGACACAACAAATATGACAGCAGGCGCGGAAGACGTTCTTGACTACGATTACGAAAGCGAGCTTGAGTAGCTTGATTCCGCGCGTATGCTGAAAGGTGGGAAAATGTATAATTTTGACGGAAAAAATTTTGGAAAAAAAACCGGGCTTTCTAAAAAGCAGAAGATAATGATTTGCTGCGGTGCGGCGGTTGTTCTTGCCGCAGTGGTTCTGCTTTTTGTCCGCGGATGCGGCGGCTCTTCGGCGGCAAGAAACAAGCAGGTTTCACTTGCGAATTTCTACTACGACAACGGCGAGTTTGACCGTGCCCTGGATACATTGCAGGAGCTTTTCCTGAAAAATCCGGATGACAAGGAAATCCAGGAGCTGATGAAAAAAATAATCGCTGCGAAAGGCGAAAACCCGAATGAAGGCGGTTCAAGCCAGAGCGTGAATGTGAATATCGATACCGACGGACTTCAGTCTTCTCTTGACTCAATGAAATCCGAGCTTGCGCGCACAAATGCTGAAAATGCACGCCAGCAGAAGGAAATGGCTGAGCTTATGCGCAAGCAGCAGGAAAACGCGGCTCTTGAAAAAGAACGCCAGGAGCAGCTTAAAGCCCAGCAGGAGGAGCAGAAAGCAATTGCGAAAGCCGCGGAGGAGCAGCGCAAAAAAGAGGAGGCTGCCCGCAAGGAAAAAGAGGCCGAGCTTGCCAGAAAAAATGCCCGGCTCAAGGCAGAAATCGCGGCGGTGAATGATTTTATCCAGCAGGGAAAATCCGCGCTGAACAGCGGAAATATTGACGCCGCACTTGCGGATTTTGCGAACGCCCAGAAATCTCTTCCTGTTTCGGAAGGTGAACCAGCGTTTTCCGCCGGAAAAGACTCCGAGATGGCAGGCGCGCTTTACGATGCTTCGCTGAACGCTTCAAATCCGGATGAAAAGAAAAAACTTCAGGATGCGGCCGTTGAATACGCTTCAAAGGCGGTTGCTCTTGACCCGAAAAACGCCGGAAGCCAGTACATTCTGGGAATGGACGCATTTGACAAGAAAAACTACCAGAGCGCGCTTGACCATCTTTCAAAAGCCGCTGCGAATGACACTTCAAAAAATTATCTTTATTACTACAATCTTGGACGCGTCCAGTATATGATGAAGAAATTCACCGAGGCGAAATATTCTTTTGCGACTGCCTGCCAGCTGAACGGAAATTTTGCTCCGGCAAGATATAATCTTGGGCTTACGGACAACAGGCTGAACGACACGAAATCGGCGCTGGCGGAATTCCGGAGGGCGCATGATATTGATCCGCGGCACGAGCGTTCATATCTGGAGGAAGGAAGAATTCTTTCTGCGCAGAAAGATTACGCGGGCGCAATCACCGCATATCAGAATG
The DNA here is from genome assembly GCA_934718065.1 of uncultured Treponema sp. Lineage (GTDB taxonomy): Bacteria > Spirochaetota > Spirochaetia > Treponematales > Treponemataceae > Treponema_D. The sequence goes on along the minus strand of CAKUZR010000002.1, from coordinate 19,643 downwards.
TTGTAAGAATAAACAGCACAAACCGCGCCGCGCTGAACGAGCTTGGCTCAGTCTACTACCAGGCGAAAAAATATTCAGAGGCGGAAAGCACGTTCAGGCAGTCTCTGGCGATGCTTCCGGCTGGAACAGAAGATTCCATGACGTGCTACAATCTTTCAACAGTTCTTTTTGAGGAAGACAAAGTTGCGGATGCGCTTTCTTATGCACGCAAGGCTTACGATTCATGCGGACAGATAAAAAATCTTTCGAGCCGCGCGAACGTAATCTACAATTATGCGCTTATGAGCGAAAAATCCGGGAACACAGACGAGGCAATCCAGAAATATTCGGAAGTTCTTCAGGCGAACCCGAACCATTTGAAAACCCAGATTAATCTTGGCGTAATGTACATGAATATGAATCCGCCGGACACGGAGACCGCGCTCCAGCTTTTTGCCAAGGCTTATGCGCAGGACAAAAACAATTTTGAAGTGAACAACAACCTGGGAAGCGCATATCTTGAAATTGAAGATTATGAGAACGCCGTGAAATATTTTCAGAACGCGCTAAAAATTCAGCCTAAGAACAATGAAGTCCGGTTCAATCTGGGGCAGGCGTTTGCTTCCTCAAAGCAGTTTGACAATGCGAAGACAACTTACGTTCAGGTTCTGCAGCAGGATTCCGGCAACTGGGATGCGTACATTGAGCTTGCGAAAGTCTGCATGGCTTTGGGCGACAACCAGAGCGCGGAAAAATATCTTACAGTTGTGCAGATAAAAAATCCTTCATTCCGCAAAAGCGAAGTCGATTCCCTTCTTGCTTCAATTAACGCCGGCTAGCGCCTGGAAATTATTCTGTTCTGCGGACCAGGCGGAACAGATTTTCCCTTGTTATTGTTGTGAAGCAGGGGCGGCCGTGCGGACAATGCGGATCTTCCAGTTCAAGAGCCGCCCGCGCGATTTTTTCAGCGGCAGCGTCCTCAAGAATTGTTCCGTCTTTTACCGCGGATTTGCAGGCTGTGCTGGCGGCAACTGCGTAGATTAAGTCTCTTGGGCTTGCCTTTACATCCAGGATTGCGTGGTAAAGCTCTTCTTCTGTGCCTTTCCAGCGTTCGTGCAAGGTTGTAAATTCCCAGCGTCCGTTTCCCTTGTTCTCGCAGGTGAATCCTACTTTTTTCAGCTCGGATTTTATGCTTTCAAGATATTCATCGTCTTTTTTTGATGAAGTTTCGATGACGTAAGGAATTAAAAGCGTTTGAACAGCTTCTGGATTTTTCATTATCTGGTCGAAAATCATCCGTTCGTGCGCCGCGTGCTTGTCAATTATGTAAAGCGTGCTGTTTTTTTCTGCAATCAGGAAAGTTCCAAGCGCGCTCCCAATAAAGTGAAAATCGTTTTTCTGAATGTTTTGAGCGGTCGGCTGTTTCCCTGAATATGCGGAAATCGCCTTGTCCATAAAATCCGAAATTCTTTTTGTTTTTGCCTGTTTTTCTGAAATTTCAGAATTCTGTTCTTCGGGTTTTGCGCTGAATTCTTGAGCCGGCTCTTCAAACAATGATTTTTTTTCGTAGCTCGCGTTTTTTGAAGCGTAGCCGGTCCAGGACGACAGCGGAGTTTTTTTTGCAAGCATTGAAGCTGTGCTCGAGGTTCCGCCGAAAAATCTTGTGCGGAGCCCGCTCGTTCCCGCTGAAATTCCGAAGCTTTTTTCTTCCGTGTTTTCAAGCGCTTTTGCCGCAAGTTTTTCAGGCTCGAACAAAAATGTTTCCGGGGCTTTCTGTATTTTTTCAGCCTGAATTTTCATTGTGCGGTTTGTGTATTCGCTGAAAAATTTTTTCACAGATGTGCTTATTCCGTGGTGAAGGCTTGAAAGGTCCTTGAAACGTGCTTCTTTTTTCGCCGGATGAATGTTGAAATCAACGAGCGAAGGATTTATTGTGATGAATGCCGCCGCGACTGGAAATGTTCCGTTTGGAAAATATCCCTGGCTTCCGTATTCAATTGCCTGCGCAAGCGAAAATTCCTGGATTCTTCTTCCGTTTACAAAAATGCAGATATTTTTTTTGTTGCTTCTGTAAACGCCTGGCTCGCCGATTACAATTTTGAATGACCAGTCGGGATTTTTTCCGCCGGAAGAATTTTCAACAATGTTAAAAAGCGAAACGTTCTCGTGCAGTTCCATCGCCTTTACGAACCGTTCCTGCAAGGACTGTCCTTTTTGCAAGTCAAGTTTTATTTCTCCGTCCTGGATGAATCTGAATGCGGTTTCTGTGTTTGGAAGAGATTTTTCCACAAAAGTGTTTTTGCACATCAATCCTTCAGAGGCAGGTCTTTTTAAAAATTGCCGCCGGGCTGGAAAATTTTCAAAAAGTCCTTCGGCCTGAACAATTGTTCCGCCGAGCGGAGTCGCTTTTTCAATTATGTGGTCTTCTGTGATTGAAGCGCGCATTTTGAATCCGCCGGAAATAATTGAAAGCCGGCAGACAGCCGCGATTGAAGAAAGAGCCTCTCCGCGGAATCCGAGCGTCGTTAAGTTCAGCAAATCTGTTTCGGACGCGATTTTGCTAGTTGCGTGCGGTCTTGCGCAGGCGGATAAATCTTCTTCTGTCATTCCGCAGCCATTGTCGACAATGCGGATTTTTTCAATTCCGCCGCTGGTTATTTCCACAATGATATTGTCCGCGCCGGAATCAATTGCGTTGTCCATAAGTTCCCGGATGATTGCGTTCGGGCGGTCGATTACTTCGCCGGCGGCAATTTTCCGCGCGACTTCAGGATTCAGAGTTCGTACAGGATTTTCTTTGCTCATTATTGTCTTGTTCCGTGAACCGGCGCTCCGCTGCTTCCAGTTGCGTCAACGTTGAATAAATCCATCTGCGGCGGAATATTTTTTTCCGGGTCCGGCTGGTTCATAAGCTGCTGGATTTTTCCTTCGATTTTGTCAATTTCTTTTTCCATTCCGCGGGCAAGCTTTATTCCTTCCTCGAAATCTTTTAAAGCGTCTTCAAGTGAAATGTCGCTCCGCTTGATGTCGCGGGCAAGCTGCTCGAGTTTTGATAAATTTTCTTCAAAGTTTGCCATATTTTCCTCTTAAAAAATGTTTTTTTCCTCAATTTCTTCAATTTTTGCCGTGATTTTTCCTTTTGCAGGAATTATTTCAACCTGCGCTCCGATTTCCACGTCAAGATTGCTTCTGATGATTTTTTTTGTTTCCTTGTTTCTTACCATTGAATAGCCGCGGTCAAGAATTGTCTGCGGGCTTGCGTTTTCCAGAACCGTTACGCAGTTGTCGATTATCTGGCGCATGTCCCGGACTTTCTGGATGATATTCTGAAAAAGCGCGTCTTTTGCGTTGTCAAATCTTGAAAGAAGAGGCTGCTCGATTGAGCGCACCTGGAGCTCTAGATTCTGCGGATCAAAATTTTTCACCATCAGCTTGATTTTTTCAATCCGGTCTTTTGCTGAGTCGTAAAGCAGCTTTGAATTCTGCTGGATGAACTGAACAACTGCGGAAAGTTCCGGAACAACAAGCTCTGCGGCCGCAGAAGGAGTAGGAGCGCGCACGTCGGCGGCATAGTCGCTTAAAGCCCAGTCAATTTCGTGGCCGACCGCTGAAACAACCGGAATTTCACTTGAAGCGATTGCGCGTACAACAATTTCCTCGCTGAAAGGAAGCAAATCTTCCAGGGAGCCGCCGCCTCTTCCGACAATCAGCACGTCGCAAAGTTTTGCGCGGTTTGCAGTGTAAATTTGTCTTGCGATTGTTTCCGCCGCGTCAGCCCCTTGCACAACGGCCGGAAGAACAACCACAGAAACGCATTTGTTCCTTCTTCTTGTGATTTGAAGAATATCGCGCAAAGCCGCGCCGGTCGGGCTGGTTACAATTCCTATTGTTTTTGGGAACAGCGGAAGCGGCTTCTTTTTTTCCTGGGCAAAAAGTCCTTCCGCGGCAAGTTTCCTTTTCCGGTCTTCAATCATTTTCAGAATTGCGCCTTCTCCGGCAACCGACATTCTTGTGATATTTATCTGGTATTTTCCCTGCGCTCCGTAGACAGTCAGTTTTCCTGTGCACTGGACTTTCATTCCGTCCTGAATTTTAAAGCCGAGATAATTTGCGTATCCGCGGAACATAACCGCGCTTATCTGGTTTGCGGAATCCTTCAGCGTGAAATAAAGATGTCCCGTTGAATTCGGGCGGTAGTTTGAGATTTCACCTTCAATTGTAAGCTGCGGAAAAGAGCCTTCGAGCATATCTTTTATAAGGCCGTTTATTTCTGTTACAGAAAAAATTTTTTCAGAAGGCATTGATGTCAAATTCATAGTTTAATTTTATATATTAAGTTTAACTTGTTCAATTCCTTGGCCGATAAGAAAGAGATGAAAACTCTTGTGATTTTATTTGCGGATTCAGGTTCGCTTCATATTTTTGATAAAATTTTTGATGGAAAATCAGCTTTTGGCCGTTCGCTTGAATGGGCAGAAAAAGTTTGCGCTCTGGCGGAAAAATCTGAAAAATCATGCCCGGCTGGTTCTACGGAATCCGTTCCATCTGAAATCGTTGTTTTTTCGTTTGAACAAAATGCCCGGAACTGCAGGGAAGAAATTTCAGCTTCCGGAGTAAACGCGGAGCTTGTTTCGCGCGAAGCCTGGACGGTTTCAGAACTTTTTGAATCTTTTTCAACGCTTTCAAAAGAAAAAAAAGCGGATTCAATAGTCTATGCGTGGGCGGACTGTCCGTTCCTGAATATTGAGGCAACGGAGGAAATTCTTTCAACGCACAAGGAATGTCTTGCCGAATACACTTTTGCGGACGGATATCCAGACGGATTGTGCCCGGAGGAAATCGATTCCGGCGCGGCATCAATTCTTTTCGAGCTTTCAAAAACGGGCGCGGCTTCTGTTGGTGAAAAAAATGTTTCCAGAACAAGCGTGTTCGACCTTATAAAAAATGACATAAATTCTTTTGAAGTTGAAACCGTGATTGCGGATGAAGATGCAAGCCTTTTCAGAATCAGCTTTAACTGCGCGACAAAAGGAAACACGCTCGGCTGCGAGGCAATGTTCAAAAGCGGAGTTGACGGAAAATCAATAAACCAGATTTCAGAGGAAGCCTGCCGGAATCCGGATGTTTTAAAAACTGTGCCGGCGTATTATTCAGTTCAGGTTACCGACAAAGTTCTTTCAAAAGTGATTTATCACCCGGAAGAAATGGATTCGCTTGGCGGAAAAAGTTTTATGCCGCTGGAAGATTTTAGGGAAATCATCAGAAAAATAGCGGATTTTTCAGAAACTGCCGTTGTAAGCCTTAGCGCGTGGGGAGAGGCTTCTCTTCATCCGGATTTTGTTGAGATGGTGAAAACTGTGCTTGCAGAGCCGGGGCTTTCAGTTCTGGTTGAAGGCAAGTGCGCGAATATTACGGAAAAAATGTGCGAAGAACTTAAGGAAATCTGCGGTTCCGCGGCTCCCCGCAAACAAGGGGCTCAGGAAAACGCGGAAATTATGTGGCTTGTTACGCTTGACGCTTTTTCAGAGGAAATTTATTCAAAAATCCACAAAGGCGCGCCTGGAAATTTTGAAAAGTCAAAGGAAGCGGTTGCGCTGCTGGAAAAATATTTTCCGGGAAACGTCTATCCTCAGCTTACAAGAATGAATGAAAACGAGCCTGAGCTTGAGCAGTTTTACCGTTTCTGGAGCGCAAAGGATTCGCCTTCAAAAGGAAAACTTACGGTTCAGAAATACGACAACTGCTTTGGAACTTTGCCAGACAGAAAACCCGCTGATCTGGCGCCGCTTGAACGGAATGTCTGCTGGCATTTGCGCCGTGATATGACAATTCTTCTGGACGGAAGCGTTCCTTACGCGCGCGGAAAACTTAAATCCGACATTCTGGGAAATGTGCTTTCTGAAAATATTGAGGAAATCTGGAGAAAAACTGATCCGGAAGTAAAAAAACAGCTCAATCATGATTATTCTGGAAAATGCGAGAAATGCGATGAATACTATACCTTCAACTTTTAACGAATACGAAATAAACCGGACGGTTCTTTGGGGCAGAGGTGAAAATCCGGGCTTTCAGCTTGACATTACGGCGATTCTTCTGAACCGCAGCGGAAGCCACTTGAAAACCCAGATTTTCGACAGCCTGATTCAATGCGGATTCAAGTCGATTATTTCCGTTGAGCCGGATTCTGAAAGCTTCAGCATTGAAGAAATTTCCCGGCGTTATCCTTCGGTTAAATTTATTATTCCGCGGGAATCTTCCTCTGAAGGCAGCCTGATAAACGCCTGCATCTCCGAATTTGACTCAAAATATTTTATTGTGCTCCGGGACAGCTTCAACATTCCGAAGGGTTTTCTTACAAAAAATCTTGCTGAAAACATTCTGAAAAGCGGGTGTTTCTGTGTTGTTCCGCGCCTTGTTGATAAAAACGGAACTTCAATTGCCGTGAATTTCATTCCTGAAGCCCGCAAGGGAAAATTTGTGATAAATCCTGAGCAGTCTGTTTTCGACGGCGTTTCAACTCTTTATCCTTTTGATTTTGTTGGAATTTACAACCGCGAAAAATTTATAAATCTCGGCGGATTTGACTACACGATTTCTTCTTCTTACTGGCAGAATGTTGACCTTTCGCTCCGGGCGTGGCTCTGGGGAGAAAGAATTTCCATAACAACGAAATTCCATATTTCATACACTGAAGATGTTCCTCTTGAAAAAAGCGCGCCAGACATGTCGTACATACGTTTTTATCTGAAAAATATTCTTCCGACTTTCCGCGACGACCATGGAACTGTGAGCCGCTTTTCATTTCCGGGATTTTATCTGAAAAGCAAATGCGGAATTTTCGAGGCTCTGGGCCAGTTCAACGAGGCTTTCCAATGGGTCAGAAAAAATCAATTCAGATTTAAAAAAGATATTCAATATTTAATAGAAAACTGGACAAATTCAAATGAAGAATAAAAATATTCAGGACTTGGCGGTAATAATTCAGTGCAGGCTTTCCTCTTCAAGGCTTCCGGGCAAGGCGTTAAAAAAGCTCGGCGGAAAAACTGTCTTTGAATGGACAATGGATTCAATGAAAAAAGTTGAAGCCGGAAACTACATTGTTGTTACAGATGAAGCGTCGTTTTCAAAGCTGCAGCCGCTCGCGTTTCTGCACGGCTGGAAAATCATAAAAGGCCCGCTGGAAGATGTTCTTGAACGATTCTGCATCGCGATTAGAAAAACTGGCTGCAGGACGGTGCTTCGGGCGACCGCGGACAATCCGTTCCTTTTCTACGAGGCGGCTCAGGCTCTGGTTGACGAGTATTTCAAGCAGAATCAAATTCAGAAATGCGACTATATGACCTGGACGGGGCTTCCGCACGGCAGCGGCGTTGAAATTTTCAATGCGGAGTCGCTTTTGAAAGCCGCTTCTGAAACAGCGGAGCCTTACGACCACGAGCACGTCGGACCTGCGCTTTACAACCACAAGACAAAATTCACGAGCCTTTTTTACAAGGCTCCGGCGCGTTTTTATTTCCCGGAATTCAGAACAACAATCGACACGCCTTCAGATTACAGAAGGGCAGTTTCAGTTGTGGCGAAGCTTTCAAACGGAAAAGCGCCGTTTTCTCCGTACACAACTGAAGAAATTATTTCCGCGGTTTCAGATCCGGATGTCCATGATACAATTCTTTTTTTTCCAAGCACAAAAAAAGGCCACGGAACCGGGCATTTAAGAAGATGCCTTGAGGCGGCAAAAAAAACTGAAAGTTTCGTCTACATTCCGGAAAATCCTGAGCTGAAAGAAACTGAAAATATCGTTTCAGAATTTATTGATTCAGGGCTGAATCCAAACCAGATTATCCACACATTTCCGGAGCAGAATGAATTTGCGCTGATTGCCGCGGATCTTTTTAAAATGGACGAGGAAACTGCTGAAAAACTTAGAAACGCGGCGAACGTTGTTGACATTGACGACGGCGGAGATTTTTATTTTTTCAGCGATTATCTTCTTGATATAATTCCGTCATTTGGAATTTCCCGCGAGCCGAACCTTTCTGATGAAGGGTTTATTGAAAAGCCTTCATCAAGAAAAAAAATCCGTCCGCAGAAAATTGATTCAGTTCTTGTTTCAGTTGGAGGCGAAGATCCCGCCGCCCTTTCGCTTCTTGCCGCCCGCTATTTTTCCAGCGCCGGAAAAAATGTTTCAGTTGTTTCTGCAGACGCCGGAAATTTCCCGGAACTAAAAAACGTTTCGTTCATGCAGCCTGTTTCCTGCCTCCGCGAAAAGCTTTCTGAGTATGACCTTGTGGCAACACATTACGGGCTCACCGCTTTCGAGGCACTTGCGGCCGGCTGCGCGGTCGTTCTTCTTCCGACTTCAAAGCTGCACGAAAACCTTGCGAAAAAATACGGTTTCGCTTCAATTTCTTATGAAGAGCTGAAAAACGGCGCTCCGGAACATTTTTTTGACAATATTGAAAAATTCTTTCCGCATGAAATAACTGAAAAAATCGTCCAGAAGCAGGAATCGCTTGCGGATTTTGTGAAAAAACTTTCGCATGGAAAAAGATATTTCTGTACGGTATGCGGAAAAACCGAGAACGTTGACGAAGTTGTCGCCCGCACGCCGGAACGCACTTTCAGAAGATGCGGCGAATGTGGAATTATTTATATTTCCTGGAGCCGCTCGCTTCCGATGAAATATGAAAAAGAATATTTTTCCGAGCAGTACAAACAGCAGTACGGAAAAACTTATCTTGAAGATTTTGATTCAATCAAGAAAAACTGTGTAAGACGAATCCAGGAAATCAATGGAATTGTAAAACTGAAAAGAAATTCCTCGCCAAGAATTCTGGACATCGGCTGCGCTTACGGGCCTTTTCTTTCGGCGGCGCAGGAAAACGGCTGGCAGGCTTACGGAGCGGATATTTCCAAGGATGCGGTTGAATATGTCCGCAGAAATTTGCTTCTTCCGGCAGTTGTTTCAGATTTTCCGGATTTTGACGCGCCTTCAGAATTTGGAATCAATCAGTTTGACGCAGTTTCAATGTGGTTCGTTATCGAGCATTTTTCCGACCTGAAATCGGTGCTTGAAAAAGTTTCGTCGCTAGTGAAAAAAGGCGGAATTTTTGCCTTTTCAACGCCGTCCGCAGAAGGAATTTCCGGCAGGACGAACACAAAATCTTTTTTTGAAAACAGTCCGTCCGACCACTTTTCAATTTGGGAGCCTTCAAAAGCAAAAAAAATTCTGGAAAAATTCGGTTTTTCAGTTGAAAAAATCGTTTCAACAGGACATCATCCTGAAAGATTTCCATCCGTGAAAAAAAACGGCTGCAGAAAAGGCGGATTTGTTTTCAGCGTCTGCGAAAAAGCCAGCCATTTTTTCAAGCTTGGAGACACTTGCGAAATTTACTGTAGAAAATTGTAAAGGAAAAAAAATGTCAAAGCCTTCAGTATTGATTTTAGGCGCAGGATTAATGCAGCGTCCCGCGATTCTTGCGGCAAAAAAATTGGGTTTCACCGCGGTTGTTGTGGACGCAAATCCAGCCGCGGAAAGCGTTCCTCTTGCGGATATTTTTAAAAAGATAGATTTGAAAAACAAGGATGAAATTTATTCCTTCGCAAAAGAGCTGAAAGAAACTTCCGGTTTGAAGGGAATTTTCACAGCCGGCACAGATTTTTCAGCTTCAGTTTCGTTTGCCGCCGAAAAACTCGGGCTTCCGTGCCATTCCTACGAATCGGCGCTGAATGCTACAATAAAACCACGGATGAGAAAATGCTTCGACCAGAGCCACGTTCCGTCCCCGGAATTTTTCAGTCTTTCCGGCTCAGAGATAACGGAAGAAAATGTTCTTGCGGCGGCGGAAAAACTTTCTTTTCCTTGCGTTGTAAAACCTGCTGACAACATGGGCGCGCGCGGCTGCCGTATGATCCGCTCAAAAGATGAAGCGTGGAAATCTGTAAAAATTGCCGCGGAAAATTCCCGGACTTCAACTGTGATTATTGAAGAATACATGGACGGCCCGGAATTTTCAATCGACGCGGTTGTTTACAAAGGCACTTTGACGATTACGGGATTCGCCGACCGCCACATTTTTTACAAGCCGTATTTTATAGAAACCGGTCACACAATGCCGGCTATAATTGAAGAAAAAAAACGCCTTGAGCTTATTTCTGCGTTTGCGGACGGAATTCATTCCCTGGGCTTGACTTGCGGCGCTGCAAAAGCGGACATAAAATACACTGAAAAAGGTCCTCAGATTGGCGAAATTGCCGCGCGGCTTTCCGGCGGATATATGTCCGGCTGGACTTTTCCGTATTCTTCCGGCTTGAATTTAACAGAGCAGGCTTTGCTTGTCGCCACAGGAAACGAGCCTGAAGAACTTTTGAAAGGCAGAGTCAGGCTTAACATAAAAAATGAAAATTTTGAAATTTTCGACTATCCTTCAAAAAATGTAAGCGCAGAGCGCGCGTGGATTTCAATTCCGGGCAAGCTGAAGGAAATTTCTCTCTGCGGAAAAAATCCTCCGCTTCAGAATATTTTTCCCCGTCCTGTAAAACCTGGAGACAACGTTGATTTTCCGCGCAACAACGTCCAGAAATGCGGAAATGTAATTTCAAAATCAAATTCGTATGATGAAGCAGTTTCTTCCGCCGAAAAAGCCGTTTCAGAAACATTTTTACGCCTTGAGCCGAACAACGCCGCTACAGATTTTTTTCTTTCCGGAAAATTTCTTCCGGATGAAAAAGGTTTTCCGCCGCCGGCATTCAGCTCTTTTGAAAAAATTGAAAGCCTGAATTTGTCTGGAAAAATCCCGGCTGGCTTCCCGGTTTTAAAAGACGCTGAAAAATTTCCAGCCCTGAAAAAAATTCTGGAGCTGCCGGAAAAAGACTGGACGCACCGGAACGCGCTTTCCGCGGCCGGAAAATTTGATTCAATCTGCAAAAACCATCCGGAGCTTGACCGCGCGCTTTTCTGGAAGGCGTTTTTCCGCGGCGGGCTTCAGGGCGCAATTTATATTTCAGATTCCTGTTCAGATTCCGAAAAATAAAGTATGAAAAAAGAAGTTTTTTTTAAAATAAAATATTCTCTGGCTTTTCTTCTGGCGTTTTTCGTTCTGCCTGCTGTTTTTGCGGAGCAGCATCTTCTGGAGGAAAAAGCTTCTGAGGCAGGAATGACGCTTTATTGGGACACGCTTTCCTCTTCCGGAATAATAGAAAAAAATGGACATCAAATATCTTTCCAGGCGGAAAATCCTCTCTGCATGCTTGACAGCGCGGCTCTGATAATTACAGACGCTCCAGTTTTAAAAGACGGAAAACTTTACGTTACGGATGAATTTATTTCCTCCGCGGAAGAATATTTCAAGTCAACAAGCAACGCTGACGGATTTAAAATCGGCGCGATTCTGATTGATCCGGGGCACGGCGGAAAAGACCCTGGGGCTTCCGGAACTTTCAAAGTCAATGGAAAAAACATAAAAGTCCAGGAAAAGGACGTTGTTCTTTCAATTGGAAAAATGCTCTATTCAAAGCTGAAGGCGGCTTATCCTGAAAAACAGATTATAATGACCCGCTACGGCGATACATTTCCCCAGCTCAGCGAGCGCACAGACATTGCGAACAGCGTGAAACTTGCGCCAAAGGAAGCGATTCTTTATGTTTCAATCCACGCGAACGCCTCCCTGAACAAAGCTTCAAGCGGATATGAAGTCTGGTATCTTTCGCCGGGCTACAGGCGCACTGTTCTTGACAAGTCTGCCGCGGAAGGCGACAAGTCTCTTTTTCCTATTTTAAATTCAATGATGGAAGAAGAATTCACCACGGAAAGCATTCTTATCGCGAAATTTATTATGGACGGCCTTGAAGCCCAGATTGGAAATCTTTCAAAAGCGCGCGGAATAAAGGCTGAGGAATGGTTCGTCGTGCGTAACGCGAATATGCCGAGCGTTCTTGTTGAAGTAGGATTCGTAACAAATGAAAAAGAAGCGTTGAATTTAAATTCCGAGCCTTACTTGCAAAAAATAGCGTTAGGAATTTATAATGGAATCAGCGCGTTTGTAACGCATTTTGAAAGATCCAGAGGTTTTATTTACACAAAATGAAAATTCCAAAACTAGAAAAATCATCGTATTTCATACTTGCATTTATTTTTCTCTATTTTTTTGTTTCTCTTATGCTGTGGATTGTGAAATTTCCTGGAATTCGCAGAACTTTTGTTTTCCAGGCTTCCGATTCAAGCAAATTCAGGCTGGAAACGCGGTTCGAGCCGGTCAATCCTCCTGAAGGAAAATATCATTACTATATAAACGAGCTTCTTCTGGGGCCGATTTCCGAGCACTGCAGAAAAATTTTTCAGGGCGGAACAAAAGTTTTGGGCTGCACCAAAAAGGATGACACATTGTACGTGAATCTTTCGCGGGAAGTCCTTCAGGCCGATGCGTTTGAAACAGATTTCAGAGCGCAGACCGAGCTTTTCAAGAAAAACGTGCTCAGAAATTTTTCAAATATAAGAAAAGTGGAAATTTTCATCGATGGAACAACTCCTTTCGGTGACTGATTTATAAAAATAGATAATTTGATTTAGCTTTTTGCGTTGACAAAATGAATCGCTTGAACGATAATAATGTTTATACAAGGCTACATCGAATTTTTAAAAGGAGCTTCTTATGAAGAGGACTTTTTCAATTTTGGCAGTTGCTATGCTGCTTGCTGGTGCTAGTGCTTTTGCAGAGGAAAGCACTCTCATCGATTTTACAAAATTGTCTGCTGACTGTGTTTCAGATGAAGATGGAAACCCGACACAGAACAGCCGCACAGTAATGGATTTTTCTACTTCTGCTGGTGCAACATTTACTGCAGACCAGAAGGATCTTATGAAAACTTCACTTGCACTTCCTGAATGGGAAGTTAGTTTGAATTCTTCAGCGCGAACAGTTGAAAGCCTCGGACTTTCAAAAGTAGTTGCTGCGCCTGTAAAAGACAGCGCTCAGGTTCCGTTTGCCGGAAGTGAAGTTATGGGTGTACGCATCGTTTTCCCTGAAACAAGCTCAAACGCTTATGCATATATTCGTCCGCCGTTTGAGATTCCTGCTTATGAAAGACTTTCTTCTGCTGATGAGAACGGTGTCCGCCAGGAACCAACTGATGAAGAGAAAGCTTCAGGAAAAACTCTTTTTGAAGATGACTACGGTGTTGTAAAAAATGTTGGAACACTTAAATCTATCAAAGTAACAACAATGGGAATGAACTATCCGGAAGGACTTTATGTTCTTCTTAAGGACAATGACAACATTGAGCGTCGCTATTTCATGGGCTACCTTGGATTTGACGGATGGAAAGAACTGACTTGGAACAATCCTCAGTACATCACTGAAATCCGCAACCGCGAAATCCGTGTATATCCAATCTATCCACGCGGACTTCCGTTTGTAAAGTTCACAGGTTTCCAGATTACACGCGATGCAAACCATATCGGCGGAAACTTCATCGGATACTTCAAAGATGTTTCTATCATTTACGACAAAGCTCTTCTTACTTCTGACCGCGATATCGCTGATGAAGATCTTTGGGGAATCATCACAAAGAAAGAGGATGCTCGTCAGGCTGCTGAAATGGAACGCTTCGGAAACAAGCAGGTTGACCGCTTCCTTGAAAGAGCTAAGCAGGCTACAGAATACAAATTCTCTTCTAGCTTGAGCGAAGATTCAAACTCTAATGCTCAGACTACAGGTTCTGGCTCTTCTGCTGATGCAAAATAATTTTAATAATTGATTTTCAAGCCCCTCCTGAAATATGGAGGGGTTTTTGTTTGTAAAAAACAGTTTTTTGCCTTACAATTTATATATGAGCGAAAATATAACAGACAATCTTTATAAGAAAATCCCGGCAAAAAATAAAATTCAGGAAATTTATTCACGCTATACGCCTGTTTTTCAGTCCATCATGGAAAATATAAAACAGCGGATTCAGGAAAATATAAAGCTTACTTCTCAGCCGACGTATAAATCCCGGATAAAAAGTTTCAATTCTTATTACAAGAAGGTTCTCCGTCAGCACCCGGAAGAAGCCGTTGAGTCTGAAAAGCTTGTCTGTCTTACAGATATGATGGGAATACGCATAATCTGCACTTTTCTTGAGGACATTACGGATGTTCAGGAGCAGATAAAATCTCTGTTTAAAGTTACCGAAGTTGAAATAAAAGGCGCGTCGCAAAGCTACAAGGAATTTGGCTACGAGTCGGTTCACGTTCTTGTTGCGGTTCCAGCTTCCTGCATTCCGGAAAAACTCCCGGAAAACGTTCTGCTTCCACAAGAGCTTGTCTGCGAAATTCAAATCAGGACGATTCTTCAGGATGCCTGGGCGGAAGTTGAGCATGAGCTTATTTACAAAAGCGAATTCACTCCGTTTGATATGCCGCTGAAGCGGAAACTTGCCTCAATGAACGCTTCCTTGAGCCTTGCCGACATTATTTTTCAGGAAATCCGCGATTACCAGAAGAAACTTCAGAATGAAATGGTTCAGCGAAGGCAGTCGTTCTACGAAAAGGCCGATGATCTTACAATTGTTGACGGCGAGAAAACTTCCGGAAAAGAAAAAAATCTTGAGCGTGTGAATCCGTATGTCCGCGGAACAATTGATGATATGCTGCTTCAGGCAATCCATGCGCATAACACGGGCGATTTGAAGAGCGCGATTGCAATTTACACTCAGATTATTGAATCAAAGCCGGAGCCGAACAATATTGTGCTTTCAGTTATTTTGAAGCACCGCGGAATGGCGTATTTTGCTGAAAATGATTTTGAAAAGGCTCTTGCGGATTTCAGAAAATCCTATGAGCTTGACAAAAATTCGTTCCGCTCGGCTTATTATGTTGGAATTGTCCTTTCAATCAAAAAAGATTACGCCGAAGCGGTGAAATGGTTTACAATTTCACTTGAAATAAACGGAATTCAGAGCCATGCGTTTTACCGCCGCGCCGTTTCTTATTTTGAGATGGGCGAATTTGAAAAAGCGATGAATGACGCTGTGGCCGCAAAAAAACTTGGTCTTGAGGATTCCGGGCTTGAAACTCTGCACGCAAAACTTATTGAAAAATTCGATATGAAAATGTAGAAAATCTTTCAGCCGGCTGGGAATTCCATTTGACACAATTATGAAAGTCTGATATGCTATAAAAACTAATAAGTATATGTCTCCTTCGTCTAGTGGTTAGGACATCGGGTTTTCATCCCGACAACAGCAGTTCAATTCTGCTAGGAGATGGAAGTCCTTGTAATGAAAGTTGCAAGGACTTTTTTTTTCTTCGTATAATTGAATTATGGAACACAAGAATATTCAGGATTATTTTTCGGCGGAAGTAGTTGCGCAGATAAGAGCGGCGGTGAAGGAAGCTGGCGGAAATGAAGTTTTTTTTTCAGGAAAAATAGATGAGAATGGAACTGTGGTTTCAGTTGTCGCGGCGGCTAAAGGAAACGCTCATTCTGTTCCGGTTCATTTTGCCGAGGCAAGAAACGGCCATGTGCTGATTCATAATCATCCTTCGGGAAATCTTGTTCCTTCGGACGCGGACATAAGCGTGGCTTCCGTGGCTTCTGAAAACGCGCAGGGCTTTTACATTGTCAACAATGAATGTTCAGAAATTTACGTTGTTGTGAAGCCTGTTGTTCAAAAATCTGTTTCTTATATTGATGTTGAGGAGGCGGGAAACTATATTTCTGATGGCGGGCCGCTTTCAGTTGCTTCTGAAAATTTTGAGGAGCGTCCGGTTCAGGTTCATCTTTTGAAAAAAATCGCCGAGGCTTTCAACAAGAATTCAATCGGTGTTTTTGAGGCTGGAACTGGCGTTGGAAAATCCTATGCGTATTTGATTCCAGCGATTCTGTGGTCGCTTAAAAACAACGAGCGGATTGTTGTTTCAACTGGAACAATAAATCTTCAGCAGCAGCTTTGCGAAAAGGATTTGCCTGCCGCGCGGAAAATTATTGGCGCGGATATAAAATTTGTTCTTATGAAAGGACGTCAGAATTTTGTGTGCCGCAGACGTTTTGCGGAGGCTTCCGCCCAGCGCGAGCTTTTTGGCGATGACACGGAAATTTTCGACAGGCTTTCGGAGTGGATTTCAAAAACTTCAACTGGAAGCAGGAGCGACATAAGTTTTTTGCCGCCGGAATCAGTCTGGACAAGAATCAATTCTGAAAGCGATGCGTGCATGGGAATGCGCTGTCCGTTCCATTCTGAATGTTTTGTGATGAAAATGCGGAAAGAGGCTTCCGGCGCGAACATAATCGTTGTGAACCACCATCTTCTTTTCGCGGACATTGAGTCGCGGATGCATGGCGCGGGGTATGACGACGTTGCGGTTCTTCCGCCTTTCCGGAGAATTATTTTTGACGAGGCGCACGGAATTGAGTCTGCGGCGACAAGTTTTTTCAGCGAGAATTTCAACCGTTTCAAGCTGATAAAACAGATGAATCTGCTTTACCGGAAAAGAAAAAATTCCGAGGCTGGATATTTGTGCACGCTGGCGATTCTTTCAAGCAACGAGGATAAAGCCGCTTTTGCCTATGAAAAAGTCGGAAAAATCAAAAATGACATTATAAATATGGAAACTGCCGCGCTGGATTTGCTTTCCGAGGATTATACGCTCCGGCTTTTTGAGGGGAACGCACGGAATTTCGGCGCGCTGATTTCGCTTTGCTCAACTTTGGCAAAAAGCATAGATGATTTTGTTGGGCTCTGCCGCGAGGTGATGGAAGGCGTTGGCGATGATGACCGTTCAGTTCCGGCTTTTTTTGAGACAAAAGTTATTATGCGCCGCCTGGAAGATTCTGCGGTTGTCCTGCGTGATTTTTCTTCATGGGATGAAAAAAAAGACAAGGTTTTTTGGATTACAAAGCGAAGCCTTTCAAAAGATTCTGCTTCCGGCGAAGGAAATCCTTCCTATGTGATTTTAAATGAAACTCCGCTTGATATAGCTCCAATGATGAATGAAGGCGTCTACGAGCCGATGAAAACGGTTGTGTGCACTTCTGCAACTTTGAAAACCGGAAGGGATTTCAATTACTGGCTCCGGCGCTCGGGCGTTGCGTTTGCGGAAAAAGAGCGGGTTTCGTTCGGGGAATTTCCGTCTCCGTTTCCGTATGAGAAAAATATGCTTTTCGCAGTTCCAAAAGATGCTCCGTTTCCGGATGAAATAAATTTCCAGGCGTGGATTGAGGCGGCTGTTTCAAGGCTGATAAACGCTTCGGACGGAAGAACGCTTGTGCTTTTCACTTCCTATGAATCATTAAGAAGCTGCTATAATTCAGCGGTGCGGCATTTGAAAGGTTTTGGCGGCGCAATTTACAAGCAGGGCGACGATGACAACGGACGGCTTCTGGAAAATTTCCGAAAAGACATAAAAAGCGTTCTGTTCGCAACGGATTCTTTCTGGCAGGGCGTTGACGTTCCCGGGGAATCGCTTTCTCAGGTGATAATTGTAAAGCTTCCTTTTACAGTTCCAAACGATCCTGTTTTTACAGCGCGCGCGGAGGCAATCCAGGAAAGAGGCGGAAATTCGTTCATGGAGCTAAGCGTTCCTGAGGCGGTGATAAAATTCCGCCAGGGAATCGGAAGGCTTATGCGCCGAAGCACGGATAAAGGCGCAGTTGTTGTTCTTGACCGCCGGATTTACGAAAAACGCTACGGCTCGGTGTTTCTTGCAAGCATTCCGCAGTGCAGAAGGCTTTACGAAAATCTTGAAAAAATTTGCGACTCATTGTCTTCTTTTATCTTTAATTGACAGATGAATTTTTTGAATATAAAATAAAGGAATCACAGTTTTTGGAGCCGATTTTGTATAGTTTTGTAACTTTGTGCTGCCTTTTGACAGCTGTAATTCCTGCCGCAATATTGAACATAATTGCTTATCCGGTGAGCCTGAAATGGAGCCGGAAAATTTCTGATTATATTGTAAAAAAACTGGCCCCGCGCGTTTTTTCAATACTGAACACTTACAGGCATTTTCATTTTTTTGGATATAATGACTCAAAAAAACTTCTTCCGAAGCAGTATATCATAATTTCAAACCATCAGAGCCTGATAGATATTCCATGCTATATGAATTTCCTGCGCGACAAGGAGCTGCGTTTTGTGGCGAAAGACAATCTTTCAAGGCACATTCCGCTTGTTTCCGAAATGCTCCGCGCCCAGAAGCACTGCATGGTTCCGCGGAAGGGAAGCCCTATGCTCGCAATGAAAGTCATTGACGACTTCGGAAAGCAGGTTCTTGCGAACAACCAGATTCCGGTTCTTTTTCCAGAGGGAACGCGCACAAAGAACGGAAATGTAGGAAAATTCTATTCAGCGGGCTTCCGCAAACTGAACGAGGCTACCGGTCTTCCTGTTGCCTGCTGCGCTTTGGACGGAGGCTACCAGATCCGCGACATGAGAAATATTATGAGCAACCTGCAGAACGGCTGCTACCGCGTAAAAGTTCTTAAAGTTTTTGATTCTCCGAAAACAAAAGAAGAGGAAGTGAAAATTCTTGAGGAAAGCCGCCTTCTGATTCAGAAGCAGCTTGAAGAATGGCGCAAAATACCGACCGACAGAATGTAAGCGAACATGAAAAAAGGACTGGAAAACCAGTCCTTTTTTATTGGTATGAATTAAGGATTATTTGAAATCCTTTGGACGACGTTCTGTGCGTTTGCATTTTGAGCATTCAGCAATATTCTTAAGTCTTCCACCTTCGTACAAAGTCTTCATAACAATTTCGCCACCGCAATCAGGACAAATGAATTTCTGTGTTGCAACTGTAGTACGGGAGTTTTTACTTGCTCCAGCCATGGGGTTCCTCCATAAAAAATTAATACGTATTGAAGATTATATTATTGAAAAGTAGATTGTTAGTCAATTAGTTATGATTCTTAAATTTTTATCTATTGACCAAACGGAAGCCATTTATTAATATATTTGTCAAGTTAACTTAATTTGGGGGTTCCCTTTGGCAACTAAAAAAACATCTGCAGAGAAACGTCATGCACAGAGTGAAGTTAGAAGACTTCATAACAAGGCTATCAAAAGCACTTGCAAGACATACGCAAGACAGTTTGTAGAAGCTGTTCACGCTAAAGACCAGGCGCTTGCCCAGTCTAGCCTTAGAACACTTGAAAGCGAGCTTGACAGCGCGCGCAGCAAGGGTGTTCTTACAAGAAACGCTGTTTCTCGCAAAAAGTCACGCATGGCAAAGCTTTATAATGTTACTTTTGCTTCAGAAGCGGCTAAATAACTGGATAAGGCTGTTTTTGTCAAAAATCCAGTTGGATATAATCCAGCTGGATTTTTTTATGCACGAATATTTTAGCAGGAGTGGCTTTTGATGTCTTCGGATAAAATTACAAAGTATAATCTGGTAGAAGCGATTTATCAGAAAACAAATTGTGAAAAGTATGTGGTTCAGGATATTGTTGAAAAATTTCTTGCGGAAGTAAAAAAATCCCTGGAAAATGGCTCTACAATCGAATTGCGTGGCTTTGGCACATTTGAGCCAAGACTAAGAAAAGGCCGTTCCGCCGCTCGGAATCCAAAAACCGGGGAAACGCTTTCCGTTGCGCCTCATTATGTTGCGGCGTTCCGTTCCGGGCAGGATTTGAAGAAAGCGTTGTGGAATCTGGAAATTAAAAACAAGGACGAGTAGATTT
>CAKUZR010000001.1 GCA_934718065.1 uncultured Treponema sp. | reverse complement strand
ATCGCCTGGGTTCCGCTGAATCTCTTCAGCGTATCACAATACCGCTTGTTCGTTTACTTTTTTATCATGCCTCCTTTCAAGTTTATGACTTTACAATATCACAAAAAAAATTTTCCAAAAGAAAAATCGCCCGCAAACGGTCACCAAAAAATCACCACCGCCCAGATGACAGAAAATTCCGGCGGGCCGGCAAAAACCGCGCACGCGCGCCCCTTGCCGTCGCTATGTCCGCCCTTCGCTCGCGCTCATTGCTCCGCTCCGTTCCACTCCGCTCCCCAACTCCGGGGCTCCCAGCGCTCCCGCTCCGCAAACCGCCAGTTTTTTCTGAAAATTTTCCGAGGCTCGGCAGCAAACTCGCGGCTCCACCTCCAGCAATGCAAGGACGTTTTTTCACAGGAAACAAATTTCCTATGAAAACTGCAATTGTTTTTTTTTGTGTGTGGGGGGGGGGCAGTTCACGAGAAAACAATTTTTTGAGGAAAACGGCTGTTTCAAAAAAAAACACAATGCTTTACGCTGGAAAGTCTGCAAAGGCTGCGAAATTTTTCCGCAGTCCAAAGCCGTCGCCAAAAGACAACGTTCACCGCCGCTTTTTCAAAAAACAAAATTTTTTCACAATATTCAATCTGAACTGCCGAGTTTTTCCTTGCAATTTATGAAAGAGCGCTTTCGGCATATTTTCAGCTTGCTCAAGATGGATTTACCCCGCGCTCCGCTTGTATTAATTCGGAAGGTGGAGCTTCGCAACTTAATTCAATTGCCTAAAATCTTCACAAACTGCAAACCTGCCTGCGGTTTTATTCGTGCGAAGCCCCCCCCGACGCATGCAGCCAGATTGTTATTTTTTTTCACAAAACTCAACGTTCAGGCTATTTATAAAAAACACAATGCTTTGCGCAGGAAAATCTACCAAGACGAGAAAATTTTTCCGGCTCGCAAAAACCGTCGCACAAAGTCAACGTTCATCGCTACTTTTTCAAAAAACAAAAGTTTTTCACAACATTCAATCTGAACAGGCGACCTCCAGACAAAATGTTCACATCCTGCCAGCTTTTGCTGCACGTCCGTTACTGCACTAATCAAACGACCGTTATAGCACTCGCAAACGTACGTTCGAGAACCAGCGAACGCTCGTTATAACACCCGCGAATGTACGTTCGCAGTACATGCAAACGTACGTTCGCAATACTCGCAAACGTACGCCGGATTTTTTTTCCAACGCACCTGAGCGAATTTTCCTTTTCTCCGCCGCTCACATTTTCCTCCACTCCCTCACCCGAATACATTTGTATCACCTTTACATCCTATAAGGGCGATTCTGTCTAGCAAAAAGCAGGGTTTTTCAGTCTTACGTTCAATACAATATTGGAGGATAAGATGAAAAAATTATTCGCTTTCATCTCGGTTCTTGCGGTAGCGGCGGCAGGTCTTTTTGCTGAAGTTACAGCAAAGAAGCTTGCGGACGGAAAAGTAGAAGCAACTTTCTTCTATGGCAATCCGCGCGCAACTGAAGTTCTTCTTGCGGGAGACTTCACTAACTGGCAGGCTGGCGCTCTGCCTATGGAAAAAACGGACAAAGGTTTTACTGTTACAAAAACTTTTGATGCAGGCACAACTGTAAAATACAAATTCATCAGCGACGGAAACTGGACAACAGACCTTCGCGCTCCGGACTTTATCGACGACGGTTTCGGCGGAAAGAATTCCATGGCGGAACTTGATGCTATTGCCGGTGGTGATGAGTCTGCTGCTCCTAAAGCTGGGCTTAAGTTCCAGACATGGTCTAACCTTGGTTTGCAGGCAACTTTTGATGCTTACGACAAAGGTGACGATGGAAAATATGACGGAGATTTCAAGCCTGCCGCTGTTGGTCTTGGCGCAAAATCATACTGGAAATTCGGCGGTTCTATTGTTCCTCATGTTCCTGTATACGTAGAAGTTGCTCTTGCTGAGCTTGAGCCGGACAACGAAGGAAACGTTGGATATTCAAATCTTTACAAGAGAAACAGCCTTGATCTTGGCGACGGAATGAAAAACTTCCTTACAGACTTGTTCTTTGACCCGATTTACTGGTTCGGCGGACAGGCTTCTGCAAAAACATATCTTGGACATTTCAAGAGCGGAATCGAAACTGGCTGGGTAGACTGGACAACTGGCTACAAATATGCAAAGCTTCCGCCGCACAAGAATGTAAACTGGGACACTGTAGACCAGGAATGGGAAGCTGGCTATTCAGAAGTTGGTGGTTACAACCAGTTTGCATCTGGTGCAATGTTCAACGAATGGCTTAAGAACCTTACAGACGGAAACGTAGACTTGAACTTGGTATTTGCTCCAAACCGCAGTGCTGACCGAGCAGGAAACCGCTATGGTGTTTACTCTTATGCAAACGCAACTTTGTTCGGAAACCATTATATTGATGTTCAGTACAACGGCGCTTACGGAACAGAATTTGACAAAGTTCTTGATGAAATCTATGAAAACGACATCATTTTTGGTTACAAGGGAAGCTTTGGTCCTTTGACATTCAAAGGAAACTACCTTCTTAACCTTTACGGTTCAATAGATAATAAAGATGGAACAAAGACATTCTTTGGACCGGGTTCTTCTGATGTAGGTCTTGTAAACGACGATGTTGACGACAAGCAGGACAATATGGCTGCAAACGTAAATCTTACATTCAGCAACGACTTTGTAACAGCTATGGTTGGCTACCGTTTCCGCGGTGCGCAGGCTAACATGATGTACATTGAGCAGGGTGCAGATGACCATGACCACCTGCAGGACAACCTTGGCTACCTTAACCGCCAGAGATTCTTTGCAGACATCAATGTGAACCCAACAGAAGCGCTTTCTATTGGTGTTGTTCCATATCTTGAAACAAAGTTCAATAAGGACGTTGATTCTAATGACAAAAATCACAACTTCAAAAACAAGGACACAATGCTTTTGGTTGTTCGCCCGAAAGTTGGATTCAAAATCAGCGACAACATGTCTATTGACGGATATGGTGAAGTTTCATACATCTCAGAAGATGAAGATAAGTTTGTACGCGGTTCAGACACAGAAAACTTTGTATTCAATGAAGCAGGCTTGAAATTTGCCGCAACATTTGAAGACAGCCCGCTTGCCAAGCTTGATGTAATCTACGGCTACGACGGAAACACAGACGAAGCTAAATACGCATTGCATTCTTTGCTTGCGGAAGCAGGACTTTCTAACGGATGGAACTTGCAGGCAGGCGTTGGCATCCGCACTCACTACGCTGATGTAGGCGACTTTGACAAGACTGGAGTTCTTCCGGCAGGATTTGCGCTTGGAACAAACAAGCAGATCTGCAAGAAATACTCTACAACATTCATCGCGCAGTTCCTGTACGGATTCAATCCATACAATGACTTCGGCGACAAATGGTGCAACTTTAAGCTTGATGACTACATCATTGACCGTGACATCATTACAGGCGAAGGCAAAGTTTCTTCTTTGTACAACAAAGCAGCAGTCCGCGTAGGACTTAGCTTCGATTTCTAATTGAGTAGTGAGGAAAAATAACATGAAAAAATTAATTAGTTTATTTGCTGCTCTTTTAGTGGCAGCAGGAGCGGTGACAGTTTCAAGCTGTGCAACAAGCCATGATGATTTGGAACCAGTTGCGATACCTGGATTTATTGTTGGAGGTTTTGGAACTGCCAAGGATATTTCTGCTTCTGATTCTGTAGAGGTTGGCGATAACAAATTTTATGCAATAAGTTTTTCAGATGGAATTGCAGAATTTTCATTTACCCAGGTAGATAACAGGTGGACTGGAGATTTTGATAAAAATTCAATGTCTTTTCAACTTGCTCTTGCAGCAAGCTGGGATACTGTTTGGAAAGGTGCTGATCTTGAACTGAATGGTGATTACAAGGAAGTTACAAGTTCTGGTGAAAATATTTCTGTAAAAGGTCTTACACCTGGCGACACTTACAAAATTTCTATAAAAATGGAAGGTTCTAAAGTAAGTGTAAAAATTGAAGGTAAAGCTCCAGATGCTGATGTGTCAGCATTGAATAGCAAAACTGCTACCCAGGCAGGTGCATATTTTAGAATTGGCGGAGACAACTTTGGCAACGTTTCAGCACAGCAGGTTTTGTTTGATTCAACTGGAAAAGCAACAGGTTACATAACTGTTCCAAAAGAGGCAAAAAAAGTTTGGGCTGAAGATTATTTCCAGCTCTATGCTTATTTTGGTGCTGGTAACAATGGTTCAACTCTAAAAAATAAGGAAGCTCAGGTATACTTTCCAAAAACAACATTGAAAACAGCTGCAGAAATTTCATCTGAGAAAAAAAATGGTTTCGATAACTTACAAGTTACCGACATGAAAATTGATTCGTCAGCAACAAAAACCTACAAATTTGTTGTAGAAACAACAGAAACTGGAGCAAAAATTACAATTACATCAGTTTCTTAATAGTTGTTTTAGTTATTAGACAGTCCACCATAGATTTTAAAATGCAAAAATCTATGGTGGATATTTTTTAGGACAGTTTTGTTTTTTTTGGAGGAAAAATTATGCCAGACGATTTAACAAAAAAACATCCACAAGATGGAATCAAAATAAATAAAAACCAACTTTATGAAATTGATTATGAGGCGAAAAAAATGGGTGTTCCTAAAGATGATGTTGTTAATGCAATAAATAAAAAAGGACCATCTAGAAAAGAAGTGGAAAAAGAACTCGAAAAAAGAAAAGCATAGAAATGCAAAAAGCATTTTTAATTATGTTTTTTATTATTTCAATATTTGAGGTTTTTATGGCTAAAAAATTAATTATTTTGTCAGGAAGTGATAATTCTGGAAAATCAGAAACATTAAAATTTTTGGTTACAAAGTTAGGTGGAAAACTTACAGCCAATTATGATGATAGATATATTTGTAGAAACACCACAAGCACTATTGCAATTTGTACCGGTGGTGATGATGGCTATGCAATAAATGAAAATATAAAATTCTTTTTAGCAAATATGAACTGTGATGTTTATATATCACCTGCAAGGTCAAAAGGCGTAACTATTGCTGCTCTGAAAGGGTGGGCTAATTCTAATAAAATCAACTACTTAGTTTTAACAAAAAGTTGGGCGGAAAATGCAAATAATGCTGTATATTCTCAAATTAATGATAAATTTGCTGATTTTTTGAATTCCTTGATATAGCGTGAAGAAAATATAGATAAAATGAACTGAAAATTTAGATCATTTTATTTTTTAAGAATACTAAGAATCTTTAACATCTTATTTCATATTTTGGATCTAATGTAATTTATTGGGAAAACTTATTTCGAATAAACTAAAATTTATTCGAATGATGTAGACTTTTAGTTTTCGCAGAAATTTTAGCGAAAGGTAAAAATAGAGAATATGTGCATATCGGTTATCAAGAGCAAACAAAAGTTTTACAGAGGATTTGTGTGTTATATTGATTTATTAGGATTTTCATCGTTGACATCGAAAAATGATGAAAAATCAAATGATGAAATAAAATCTAAATTATTAACTTTTCATTCTATTATAAAAAAACAAATAACACAGCAATTCTCTTATAGTATAATATCTGATTCAGTTTTCATTTGTTCAACAGGTTCTGATAAAATTTTTCTGTGTGCCTTATCAAATATTTTTAGACAGTGTTTGAAAAATGGGATTCTTTTACGAGCTGGACTAGATTTTGGCGATTTTTATATTTTAAAAACAAAACTTTCCAGTCATAATATTTTTGGAAAAGCAGTTTCAAATGCTGTTTCCTTAGAAGAAAAAGGAAAAGGTTGTAGAATTTTTATAGATGAAAACTTTCCTTCGTCTTGTAAAAGTTTAACTCATTATCAAAATATACTTTTTCATCAATATAAAAATTATCAAGATTTTAGCTATATAGATGTTTTTGAATGGCCATATATAAATGAAAACTATATTTACTCCCCTGTTGAAAAAGATTTTTTAAGAAAGCCAAATAATAATCTTAGAAAATTATTATTTTCAAATTCAGAACTACTTATTCTTTTGAGATTTTCGGAGTTATTTAAAGAAAATATTGCAGATGAAACTGGGGTTCAGCAAATAAAATCAACGGTAGAATATATATCTTCATTGAGTGAAAAAATTTTGAAAGCACTCAAATGCAATGTTACTGAAGAAATTGATATTGAATATTTAAATTTACAAAGCAACACCTGTACTCTAGAGTTGGATAATTTGATAGAAGAAAAGAAAAATTTTTATATGACAGGAGATTATCTTTCTTGTAATGAAATTTAATTTATATTATGTGCTGTTTTTATAAGGATGTGAAAACTATCGCTCGAAAAGCAGAGCTGCTGGCTTGAATAACCATTCAAAGATGTTCACTTTTTTATAAAAAGAACTCCTTGCCACTTGTTAATATTATACATGGCTACGGTTAATTCAACAGAATCTTTCGTGAGAAAAAAATCTGTTCCTACGGCATAAAATCAAGATTGCACAAAAAAAATCTAATTATAAGAAATCCGATTGGCAAAATCAAAAGGAGATAAATAAACATGGCTATCGACAAAACAGTAAAGGACGCTTTTAGAGATTTTTGTACAAATAACTTCCCTGGAAAAATTATTGAATGTAATGACAATGATAATTATATAAGAGTTCAGGCAGGAAATCATTTTAAAGATTTCCTGCATTATGAGTACAGAAATAATAATGGTTTTGTTGAATTTCATATTGAATTTGACGAAAAAAAAGAAAATTATATTTTTCATCGAATTTTATCTTCTTTTGGTGGTTGCAAGAATTTAAAGTTTAGACGTCTTTACCAGTATGGTTATTATAAATGGGGTCATTTAAATACGAAAAAAGGCTTATCTTTTAATGTGACTAAACAAATCTCTGTCTCAAATAATATACAACCAATTTTTAAACAGTTTTATGAGTTGCAAAAAGAAGTTGAACCATATCTTAGAGAAATAGAATTCTTTATAAGAAAATATTGGAATTTTTAATTCTTTCCTCAGGTTCTTTGACAATTGATTTTTCTGCAAGTTTTTGCTGCCTGACGATATGAACACACTCCCGGACTATGCGTCTGTTTCTAGCAGTAAAACGAAATTCCGTTGAAATGTTCCTGCCATTTTGAGCAGATGAAGTCAGCGCGCAGCTCAATCAGGGACAGGATGTCGTTCAGGATGTGGGCTGGTATTCTTGAGTTGTTGTTTGCGACAATGCAGCGGTGTTTTCTTGTAATCCAAATTTTGGTGGCGTTGCTGGAAGGTCTGCCCTCTGATATATGCACATGGACTGGTTCGGCCGGAAGCCCCTCGTCAGACCAGATATACACGATGTAAGAGCCGATTCTAAAAATTTGAGGCATTTCCGAAGCCTCCCTGGCGGGCAAATTTATAGATTATATGCGCTCCGTTTTCAATCAGCCGCTGAAATTCCTGAATCTGCGCATTGGAAAAGCCATGCACATCCTGCCATTTGTAGTCAGGCAGAATGCAGAGCGCGCTGGAAAAGCCTGTTTCTGTGGGCTGCTCAATGTAAACCTTGATTTTCTCCACATTGTTTTCAATGTAAATATCAGAATGTGTTATCACAGTGTCGTCTGGAAAAGTCATAAACGGATATTTCATGGTTCCTCCTGAAACACTTGCATTATAAATCAGTTTGCGGGCTGTGTCATCAGAAATATGGCGTACGCTCTGGAAGCCCGCGCGCCGCGGCGGAAGGGTGGCGGAGCCAGGGGAGCGGAGCGACACCGAGCGTGAGCGGGCCCTGGAGGCGCGGTTCCGGGGAGGAACGGAAGCGCGCGGGGGAATTTGACGCGGGGAGGAGTCTTCGCGCCATGAAAAAAATAACTATGGATATTTTCAGGGCAATAGCTCTGTTGATATAGATGAGATTTGAGAGTTGTAAATTGCATAAGTCTTTTCTGGAGGTTTTATGAAAAGAATGAGGACTGCGCTGGGCTGCGCGCTTGCGGCTCTGGCGCTTTTTGCGGCTGGCACTTTTGCGGGGTGCAGCTCGGACGGGGGAAGCTCGGAGGGCGCAAACTACAATGCCTCGGGGAGCGCGTCGCCTTTTTCTGCGGCGGCGGGAACGGTCGTAAGAAACAAGGTTGTTTCGGTGGGCGGCTCAAATGATGTTTTTTATGAGTATCTGACTTTTTCGGATGCTGATGGCGGCTCTTACGCTGTGTACAGGGATTCTGAGGGCAAAAAGGAAAAAGTTACGGAAATTTCAATAGGCGGCGTGGAAAAGACGCTTCCTTCAAGCTTTGAGTATGACGGCGCGACCGGAAAGGTTTCTGCCGGCGGAAGCACTGCGTATATGCTGAACGCGAAGAAAAACGGAAAGGATGTGTTCGCCACGGCTTCCGAGGTTCTGGAGACTGCCGGGGAAGACAAGACAACCTTGATGAACAAGTGGAGCTCCGCATCTGACGGAGAATATGAATTCCATGACGACGGAACTGTTTCCACGGACAATGGCCCGTTCGGATTCACAAACGACGGCGGCTGGATTACGGCCGACGGAAATGTTCCGTTCCTGTGGGCGAAGACTGGAGAAGGATTTTCACTTTACTACATGGTTTTTGAGACTGAAAGGGAAAATGTAGATGAGGAAGGCAGAGCGGCGGCGCGGGGCGGCGAGATTCTGCTTGTTTCAGACAGATTCCTGGTTATCAGGTAGTTTTGAAGGAGAAAACTGACTTATGAAAAAAATATCCACACTGATTTCCGCGGTTATTATGGCGGGAATGATTTTTTCAGGATGCGGAAATTCGCTTTTGCTGGATGACGAGGGGCTTTCCGGGGAAAAAGCGGCTCGTGCCGCTGTGCCTGATTCAGCGCGCACTTCCAGCATAAAAGTTTATGTTTTTAACGCGGAGGCTGGAAAAACATGGAACGTATGGGCATGGCGCGAGGAGGGCGCAAACGACTCCAACTATAATACATCAGCTTGGCCGGGCGGCGATATTGTCCTGGCGCAGGATGAGGAGCTTGCGGCTCTGTCTGCGACATTCAAGGTTGATCCGAACTATGAAATGGGAATTCTGTTCGTTTCTTCTGATAGTAAAACGCAGACAAAGGACATTCCTATTCCAAAGGAAAAGTTGAAAGACGGCGCGTCTCTTTATTTTGTATACGGCGAAACTGAATATTATACAAAGGCGGAGGACTGCACCGGGCTTAGGAGCGCGAAACTTGCGGACAAGGAATGCAAGACTGTGTCCGCGGTGATTCTGGGGTACAAGCGAGTCAAGGTTACAGCGGATTCAGTTTCTGTAAAGGACAAGGATGGAAACGCCCTTTCGGTTGGAAAGGTTGTCTTTGACGAGGCGACTGCAACGGCGGAAATCACGATTGCTGACGGCGCAATAGAAAAAGTTCCGTACACAGTTTCTTTCAACGGCGTTGAAAAGACTGCGGGAATCACCGCGGATTTGCTTGACACTTTGGGAAAAACCTATGACGGCGACGACCTTGGGCTTACCCTTGAAGGAAACGCTGCGACATTCAAGGTATGGGCTCCGCTGGCTGAAAAGGCGACCCTTCTTCTGTATGAGGATGTTTCGAAAGTCGGAAATTTCAAGGCTGCCACAGTTGCGGCAAAGTCTTCCGGCTCGGCGGACGAGCCTGAGCTAAAAGGCTCTCCTGCTGAAACATTGGAAATGGCAAAAGATTCTGTAACCGGTGTGTGGAGCGTTTCGGCTGACGTTTCTAAATATAAGTATTACAAGTACCAGATTAAAAACAGCGGTACTGATTATTACGTTGCTGATATTTATGCAAAGTCATGCAGCCCGGACTCAATCGCCTCCCAGATTGTTGACATAAACGCGGACACCTCGGCGATTCCGGCCGGCTCTTCATACGGAGCAAAGGAAAGCTACGTGAATCCGTTCGGAAATTCCGGCTCGGAGACAAAATCCTACTCCGACGCTGTGGTTTACGAGATGCATATCCGCGACTGGAGCCGCGCTGCTGTTTCCGACTCAAAAGGAAAATTCCTTGACATTGCGAACGCCGGAAAGATAATGGACCACCTGAAGGATTTGGGCGTTACCCACGTTCAGATTCTTCCGATGTTCGACTATGCGCAGGTGAATTCAGACTCCGGCTACAACTGGGGCTACAATCCGTACCACTACAATGTTCCGGAAGGAAGATACACAGACTACTCTTCAAATCCGGACGGAACTGCCGCTGTTGAGCAGATGCGCGAAATGATCAAAAAGTTCCATGAGAACGGAATCGCGGTGAACATGGATGTTGTTTACAACCATACAAACGGAACTGCTGGAGGCTCTATGTACGACTCGACTGTCCCGGAGTATTTCTACCGTGTGTCTGACGGCACATATTCAAACGGCTCAGGCTGCGGCAACGAGACTGCCACAAACCATATAATGGTAAAAAAATATGTGATTGACTCGCTGAAGCACTGGATGCTCGACTACCATATCAACGGCTTCCGATTTGACCTTATGGGCGTGCATGAAAAAGAAACCATGAAGGAAATCTACGATGAGCTTTCAAAGATTGACCCGAATGTAATGGTTTACGGCGAGCCTTGGACAGGCGGAACAGCAGCGGTTACAGCCGGAGCTGACCAGGCGGTTGCCTCCGGAAGAATGGGCGTAGGCGCATTCGATGATGACTTCCGCGATGCGATTAAGGGCGCGGAGTTTATGGGATTCAAGCAGGGGCAAGTTCAGGGAACTTTTAATGACGAAGGGATTGCGGCCGGTCTAACTGGAAAATCTGGAAAGAACAATCGCAACACAACAGGAAATCCGGCTCTTGCGCTCCATTACGTTGAGTGCCACGACAACTACACTCTGTTCGACAAGCTTGCGATAAGCTATCTTGGAAAAACTTCGTTCAGCGGAGATCTGTTCAGCGCGATTGGAAATCAGGGGCTTGCGGAAGTTAAAGCCCAGGAAAAACTCGCCGCGGCGTATGTTTTCCTTTCGCAGGGAACACCGTTCCTTAACGGCGGACAGGAATTCCTTAGAACAAAGCAGGGCGATGAGAACAGTTATTCTTCCAACGACAGCATAAACGCGATTGACCTGAGCTTCAAGGAAAAATATTCAGATGTCTTTGATGTTTACAGAGGTCTGATTGCACTTAGAAAAGATTATTCTGCGTTCCGAAGCGCGGAGGAGCCAAAGGCAACCGCAATTGCGGAAGGCGTGACTTTGTACGAAGTTTCTGCCGCAGACGGAAGCTTTGCCGTTGTTTTCAATGCGAGTGGCAAAGATGCGGCAGTTTCTGGGCTTACTGGTAAAATTGTCAATGTCAATGCCAGCCTGAAGCCGGCCGGCTCATACCTTGGGCTGGGCTTCAAGGACATTTCTGCCGCCGCTGAAAAATACACCGTTGCCGAAGCGGAAACCACAGTTTCCTCTGTTCCGGCAAAATCGTTTGTGATTCTGAAGAAATAAATACAGAAGATTTCTGAAAATCAAAAGAGGAGCGTCCTGAAAAAACGGGGCGCTCCTCTTTTTTTTAAGGATTCAGAATATTTTTTTGTGATTCATTTCCGTTTTCGCAATTTTTTCACCTATTAACTATATAGCCTGAATGATTGATTTTTTTTGTAAAGAAACAAAAGCGCAGGCAGATTTGCAGTTTGTTAAGATTTTTGGCGATTGAGCCAGTTAAAGTGCGGAGCCCCCCCCCGAAGCATTACAAGCGGAGCGTGAGCCAAATCCATCTGGAGCAAACTGGAAATATGCCGGAAGCGGTTTTTCACAATCCGCAGGAAAATCAACATTCACGCAAAATATCCGGAGGCAAAATGGGCTATAAATCAAAAAAATACGAGGATCTGTTTTTCACGGACGACTTTCTTTTCAGCAAGATAATGCGCAATCCTGAAATCGCGAAGGGCGTTGTGGAGAGCCTGCTGGGAATAAAAGTCGGCAGAATTGAGTTTCTGACATCGCAGTATTCGCTGGGCGAGCTTTACGATGGGCGCGGTGTCCGTCTGGACGCATATCTTGAAGATTCGGATAAAGTGCTCGACATTGAAATGCAGACCGTTGTCAAATCAGACGAAGGCCTTAGGATGCGCTACTACCAGAGCGTAATCGACGTTGAGCATCTTAGCCGTGGCGAAAGCTACCGCAGGATGAAAGAGTCGTACGTAATCTTCATCTGCCTTGCGGACCCGTTCGGCGACGGAAAGCCTGTATACAACTTCGTCACAAGGGAAGAGGACGGCGACAGGATTCTGAATGACAGAATCCACAAAGTGATTTATAATGCAAGCGACTTCGCGAAGGCGGGAAGCCCGGCGGTGCGCTCGTTCCTGGAGTTCCTGAAAAACCGCTCCGCGTCGGACGCCATCACCCGCCGAATCCAGACCGAAGTCGAGGTGTGCAAGAGCCACCAGAAATGGAGGGCAGAGTATATGCTGTGGAATGACCAGGTGCGCGAATGGAAAGAGGAAGCCCGAGAGGAAGGACTGGAAGAAGGGAAAAAAGAAAACGCCGTTGAAACCGCAAGAAAACTGCTGAAATGCAATGTTTCTGCAGGGATAATATCCGAATGCACAGGGCTTTCACCGGAGGAGCTGGACGGGCTGAAAAAGCAGATGTAGTTTCAAAAGCAATGCGTGTTTCAAGCATAAGCTAACGGCACATGTGTGGTGGCGGGGCTTTTCCTGTGAACTGCCTATGTACAGAGCGTTCAATTCTTCTCTATGCACTCACAAATTTCATGCTTCATAAGCGGTATGAAAATCCTGCTGCAACACATTTGGCAAATGTTATCTTGCTGTTAGTTATGGAGTTTTTTATAAGACATCCTATTTATATTGATATTTTCAGAAAGCTGAAAAGACTTGAAAACTTGCGGTAAAATTTTCATTCCTGCAGAAGTATAGTTTTTTTAATAAATTCTAAAAAAATACCGTGAAAGATGTTATAAGAAATATCTTTCACGGTATAATAAAAAGATTAGATTCTAACAGATTCTATTAGAAAGACCAACGAATACCCATGCGTACAGATGCTGCTCCATAATAATAGTTTACAGCATCGCATTTTGCTGTATCTCCATTTCCAGCCCATACATAATGGTCGCCAGCTCCATAGTCTGAAAGGTTAAGATTGTCCTGTCCGTCACCAAATTCATTATATGGATCCATGTCATATACAAACTGAGCATAAACGATTGGCTTTTTAGCATGTCTTAGCTGTTTTGAAACACCTACACCGAATCCGAACGGATGGTTCAAATCATAAGAGCCTGGAGCTTCTGGTGTAAATGAACGAATACCAACGAACGCATCAACTCTTGTATTTCCTTTGAAATTCAAGCTTCCAATTAAAGTATTGAACATCAATACATCATTGTTGTTGTTCAAGCCATAATAGATGTCAATTCCCTGCAATGTGTCACCAAGATCTCCAAGAGAGAATTTTACGCCAAGATTGTTCAGACGTGCTTTTGAATCATATCCAACAAACTTATCTTCATCTTCTGTAACAAATTCCTGATTTGAAACCAAAGAAACCGAAGAGGTTTTTCCGATAATGTTGCTCATATCAAAGTCAACTTTTTCTGAAATAGCAAAACGTTTTCCATCTTCACTTTCAAATGCATTACGGTTTCTGTTAGTTCCCCAGTCTAATGTTTTAGCAAGTCCATCATGATAGAATTTCCAGTCATCTTTAGAAAGAACAGTTTCAAAATATGGAATGACATTAATTGAAAGTGTTTCAGTTGGTTTTACAGTTGCATCAAGAGTTATGCGTTGTGTATTTACTTTGCCAAGCTGATCTGTTTGTGTAGTTTTTCCGCCTGTTGAATGATGATCTGTTACGAAAAGAAGGTTTTGTTCTGCACCGCGGTAGCGGTAATCTGCGCTGATGTTTAATATATCAGATGTGTAAGCAGCTCTAATTTCACCAGCAGTATGCTTAATAAAGTCAAAGTTGCCTTTGTCAGCAAAGCCTGGAACAGAACAAGCGTATCCTCTGTATTCCAGCCATTTATTATCCAGCTGATCTGCTTGAGCTTTTGCCTCATCATAATTGTCATACAATGTGAATGCCATCTGAGCCGCAATAGAGAAATTTTCGCCAAACTTGTTCTTTGCACCGAATATAATATCCTGCTCGAACGGCTTATAGAAAAGACCGTCTCCAAGATAGAATCCATTATACTGAACTTCCGCAACAAAATTGTTGTAAGAAACATTGGCAAATGTCCACAAACCATATTTAGAACCATGTCTGTCAGCAGATTTATTTGGAGCAAATGTGAAGTTTACAGTTGTATCTCCGATGTGTGTCAGTTTTTCTCCAAGGCTGAATACGCTGAATCCGCCGATATGGTCATAACCTGCATCCCAACCACCGTCAACTGTTGTCCAAAGAATTGTTTTCTGGGTGTCAGGTTTTGCATAGTTGAAACCAGTTAAAAAGTTTACATAAGGAGTGTTCCAGCCAAATTTAAGATGTCCAAGGAATGGGTTTGAAGCCCAGTTAGTGTTTGTGTTTGCAAAATATGCAACTGGATTTGTCAAAATTCCATTAAAAGCATCTTTTATTCCGTCTGCAAAGTCCACACCATCATGACCACTATTATTCTGTTTGTATAAATAATGTGCTTTGCTCGCTCTTATTCCTCCTACCTCAGGTTGACCATCGTTATTTACATTACCAAGTGGTTGATCCCCCCATGGTTTTACTCCACCATTCAAACCAGGATTTCGTGAAAGAACTTCGTTTTGTCTCCATTTTGTTCCTTCAAGTTCATTTTCTGCCAGAGCAAGTTCAATATAGAACGGAGCATTTGGCAAGAACATTCCGCCAAACTTGTTGTAAGACTTTGCCGCGAGCGTCATATTGTCAAAATAAGCGTCATCACCTTTTCCTGTGGCAAATTGTCCCTGTGTTCCAACCATTGTCCAGGTTGAATAAACAATCTTTGATTTTCCAGTGTTGTCTCCATCATCGCCGCCAATTAAGTCAGCAATTTCAGCTTTGGAATTTTTTCCGCCGAAACCGTCATCAATGAAAAGCGGGGCACGCAAATCTGTTGTCCAGTTTCCATCACTGATGAATTTGTAGGTCACAGCTTCTGTATCTGCTGGCAGAGTTACAGAAACAGTAAAACCTTTGTCCGTTTTTTCCATAGGCAGAGCGCCAGCCTGCCAGTTAGTGAAGTCTCCCGCAAGAAGAACTTCAGTTGCGCGCGGATTGCCATAGAAGAAAGTTGCTTCTACTTTTCCGTCCGCAAGCTTCTTTGCTGTAACTTCAGCAAAAAGACCTGCCGCCGCTACCGCAAGAACCGAGATGAAAGCGAATAATTTTTTCATCTTATCCTCCAATATTGTATTGAACGTAAGACTGAAAAACCCTGCTTTTTGCTAGACAGAATCGCCCTTATAGGATGTGCTTTATTTTAATCACAAATATCTTGATTTTTGCAGTGAATTGCGTAAAATATAAAGAAACAGGCAGGCAAATTCTATGCTTTTCTCAAACTTGGAACTTTATGGAAAACTTCTAAAAAAACGTTGTTTTTCCGGCGGCGAGCTTTGCGCGGAACTTCAAATTTCCAGAAAGCAGGCGGAAAATCTTCTGTTCACACTAAAAAAACACAGAATGATTTCCTGCGTCCGCAAGGATTTGTACGTGGCAAATTCACTTGCGAACAATCTGCCGGCGGCGGAAAAATTTGAAATCGCTTCAAAAATCAACAGCGGCTCATACATTTCCCATCATTCAGCGTTTGAATTTTACGGTCTTTCAAACCAGGTCTTCAACACAATTTTCGTTTCCTCGCAAAAATCTTTCCGCCCGTTCGTGTTTGACCAGAATTTCTTCCAATGCGTAAAAACTCAAAAAACATTCGGCATAGAAGAAATCCGGCACGTAAAAGTAACCGACATTGAGAGAACCGTTCTGGACAGCATAAAAGACTTTGAAAAAATCGGCGGCCTTGAAGAGCTTCTGCAATGCCTGCAAGGAGTCGCCTTCATCCAGGAAGAAAAACTGAAAAATTATCTTTTGCTCTACAAAAATCAGTTCCTGTTCCAAAAAACCGGCTTTCTTCTGGAGCAAATGGAAAATCTCCAGCTTTCCGACGATTTCTTCAGTTTCTGCCTCAAAAACATCGGAAGCAGCACGCGCTACCTGCAGAACGGAATATTAAAAACCGAACTGAAATTCAGCAGAAAATGGAATTTATGTATTCCGCAAAACCTGCCGATACAGAACTAAAAGCGCCAGCCCGGCAGCTTCAGCAGCTTTCAAAGACCAGCTGAAAAAGCCGGAGCAGCAAAAAACTGGCCGAATCCAGCATCAAAAAAATCGAAACGGAAAAAAAATGTTTGAATACACAAAAGAAGATTTGAATGAAATTGCCCACAGCCTGAACTTCGTGCGCGACACCCTGGAAAAAGTTCTTCGCCTTGTAAAAATTCTGGATTTCATAAATTCAAACCCGACCACAAAAAACAGGCTTGCCCTAAAAGGCGGCACCGCAATAAATCTTTCAATTTTCAATCTGCCGCGCCTTTCCGTGGACATTGACTTGGACTACGCCGTTAATAATTCGCGCCAGGAAATGCTTTCAAACCGCGCTGAAATTACCGAAACCCTTCAAAAATACCTTCAAAGCGAGCAGTACACCATAAGCCCGAACTCAAAAAATTACCACAGCCTGAATTCGCTCGTCGCCGCGTACACAAATTCCGCCGGAATGAAAGACAACATAAAAATCGAAATAAACTATTCCCTGCGCGCCCACATTTTTGCGCCGGAACTAAAAAAAATCAGCCTTCAGAACATTCAAAGCAAAAACGAAATCCTGATTCTGAACAAAACAGAAATTTTCGCCTCAAAACTCAACGCGCTTCTTGGCCGCGGAGCCGTCCGCGATTTGTACGACATCAGCAATATGATTCAAGCCGGAACATTTTCCCCGGACGAAACCGAACTTCTAAAAAAATCCTTCATCCTTTATACCGCGCTTTCCCAGGAAAAAATCCCGGAGGAATATTCATTTGAAAAAATCGACGCCATAAACACACGGAAAATCTTCGCCGAGCTTCTGCCGGTCATCCACAACGGCACATTCGTAAAAATTGAAGAAATGAAAAATACCGTCAAGCAGTTCTACACCGAAAATCTGCTTCCGTCGCCCGCCGAAAAAACATTCCTTCAGCTGTTCGCGCAAAAACAGTACAACCCCGAGCTGCTCTTTTCCGACCTGCAAATCCTTGAGAACATAAAAAATCACCCGATGGTCGCCTGGAAAATGCAGGACCACAGCAAATAAAAAAATGCAGTTCCGGCGGCTTAAAACTTTCGTTTCAAGCCGCCGTCGCTACGTTCCGCCCTTCGCTCCCGCTCATTCAAAGCCCGCCAAACAAGTTTGCCAGGCTTTGAACTAAAGGGGCTTCACATCGCTAACTGAAATTTATTTCTTCAGAATCACAAACGATTTTGCCGGAACTGAAGAAACTGTGGTTTCCGCGGCAGCGGTTTTCACTTCTCCGCTTGAAACATCAACAGAGTTTGCATAGTCGCTTGCAGCGTCAATCGCCACAGCCTTGTCAGTCGCGTTGAAGTACACGCAGAAATCGCCGGTTGTGTATTTTGTTACGCCGGCAGAAACTTTTTCAGCCGTTGCATTCTCGTTTGAACCGAACGCCTCTGGATTCGCCTTTCTGAGCGCAATCAGGCCTTTATATGTGTTGTAAACGTCGGAATAGGTATCCTTGAACTTCAGGTCAATCGCATTTATGCTGTCACCAGACTGATAACTGTTCTCATCGCCTTTTTTTGTTCTAAGGAATTCCTGGCCGCCGTTGATGAACGGTGTTCCCTGCGCAAGGAAAACATAAGCCGCGGCGAGCTTGTCCTGAGCTTTAACTTTTTCAAGACCTTTTTCTCCAATCTCGGAGAACAAATCTCCTGTGAACGAAGTTTTGTTAAGATAGCTTATCGCAAGCTTGTCGAACAGAGTGTAGTTGTCGTGGCACTCAACATAATTCAGCGAGCGGCCAAGAACATTTGTGAATCCTGACTTGACTCCTGATTTTGCAGTTTTCAAAGAGCCCATAAGTCCTACATTTATTGCGTCATCAGCGAAAGTTCCCTGAACATGACCTTTCTGGAAGCCTCCATATTCTCCGCCCTTAATTGCATTTCTGAAGTCATCGTTGAAGCAGGCAACGCCGTTCACAGAAGTTCCGTCAGTACAAGAATCAATCAAAGCCTTTGTAACGCCTGACTCTACAGCGGAATCTCCTCCTGTCCAAGGCTCGCCGTAAACCATAACATTCGGGTCAATTTTTGAAAGCTCCTCGTAGATTTCTTTCATCGTTTCAGTTTCGTGCAAGCCCATAAGGTCGAATCGGAATCCGTTGATGTGGTAGTCGTTCATCCAGTGCTTAAGAGAATCAATCACGTATTTCCTGACCATTTTTCGCTGGGTCGCAAGCTCGTTTCCACAGCCTGACCCGTTGGAATTCGCTCCAGAAGCATTCTGCCTGTAGAAATAGTTCGGAACGGTCTTGTCGTACAAAGAACCGGAGCCAGTTCCGTTTGTGTGGTTGTAGACAACGTCCATGTTCACTGCAATTCCCGCGTCATGGAACGCCTTTATCATCGCGCGCATCTGCACAACAGCGTCCGTTCCGTCTTTTGAGGCGGAATAGTTCGTGTATCTTCCTTCCGGAACATTGTAGTGGTACGGATTGTAGCCCCAGTTGTACTTTGTGTCCGTATTTGTCTGCGCGTAGTCAAACATCGGAAGAATCTGAACGTGGGTAACGCCAAGGTCTTTAAGATGCTCGGCGAATTTTCCGGAATCCTTCAATGCGTTTGTGATGTCCTCAAACTTTCCAGTGCTAGATGGCACAAAAGCGCTGCTCCAGTCGCGGATATGCATCTCGTAAATCACAGCCTTTGTGTAAGACTTGGAAGTCTCGTCTGTCCACGGATTCACATAAGAAGTTTCCCAGCCGGAAGCCACAGAAGAATCGTTTATATCAACAATCTGGCTTGCAACAGAATCGCCGCTCGCGGCTTTTGCCCAGATGTCGCAGACTTTGTTCGGTTTTCCGTTCGCAGTTATCTCATACTGATAGTATTTGTATGCGGAAACATCAACATCTGAAACGCTCCAGACACCTGTTGTTCCGTCAAATGTCATTGCTTCTGAATCCGCAGGCTCTTTTGACAAAGAAGAAGCGTCCGCAAACAAAAGAAGCTTCACATCAGTTGCAAGCGGCGCCCATGTTTTAAACGTCGCTTTGCTTCCATCAAGCGTAATTCCCAGGTCATCGCCGCCATATCCAAAAATATCGTCAATCAAATCATTATTGAAAACCGCAGAGACTTTTTTGCCGCTCATTTCAACCGTATAAGGAGTTTTAAGAACTCCGCCGTCGCTGACTGTTACAACCGCACCAGAATCCCCGGACATTTCCGCCGATTTCACAGAAAGCTCGGCGCCATTGCAGTCTTTTACTGTAAAATCCGCCGGGCTTACAGAGTTAGTCTTGTAAAGCTTTACAGAAATTTCCGTTGCCTTTGCATCTGTAATGGTTGCGCTTACAATGCCGTATGCTTTTGTAATATCCGTGTAATATTTTGTCATGTCGTCATACAGACAGAAAAGAGTCTTTGTGTCTTTAAATTCGCTCAAAGGCACGCTGATGTCTGATGACTTTTGAGAGCCATCATTCTTGTTTACAAACAAAAGCCCTAGCCTTGGATGCTGGGAATCATATTCAATTTCAACATAAGAACCAATATCGTCAGACTCAGAAAGCGAGTCCGCCCCAACAGGCCATTTGCCTTTGTTTTGAGAAACTTCCACATCAGTTCCCGTCTCGTAGTCATACCACCACCACAAGCCCCAGTCCGCGTCCGCAGTTTCCGGCTTGTTCAGAAGATATACTTTCACCGGAATTTTATCGCCGCTTCCCCCGTCCGAGCTGCACCCCGCAAAAGTGCCAGCCGCAAAAAGCGCCAGAGCCGCAAGCGCACCGCCCAGCGCAAACCTCATTCTTTTCATAATTCCTCCAGAAAAGATTTATGCAATTTACAACTCTCATCTATATCATCAAATCCGCCGCTCTTCTTTCGTGTCGCACATAAATAAGCATGCCTGGCATTGCCAAACATCTTTACGCACTTATAAATCATGAAAATCTTAAATTTATCTCATGTGCCACATTGTCCATATCCGGATAAATAAAATCCTCGGTAAAGTTGAATTTTTCAAGCTCCTTCAAAAGCTCAGGCTTTGCTTTAGGAGAAATCAGAAACACAATCTGCATATTGCTTTTGTTTCTGTAGTATATTTTCTTAAAATCAAAAGGATCCTGTTTCATCCATTCCATTTCGTTTTCAATGCTGTATGGACTGATTTTTTCAAAACAGAAATCCCACAAGCTTTTGCCTTGAAATTTTCTTGCAAAAGGAGAATCGTTGTATCTTTCCTTGTCAAGATTCAGCCAGCTTCCATCATCTGTGTTTATATATTCCATCAAGTCAAAGCGTTCATTCTCATCAAAATCCGTCGCAGACTTTATTCTGTTCGCATTGCACAAAATGAATGCTCCCTGCTGGTTTATAATGCGGGGATTGTCCCTTTTTGCCCGCACAATAACAGAACGGCTCATGATATCCTTGAAATGAAGGAAATTATTAAGATGCTGCGGTTCTTGCCGGTCACGCAAATATTCCATTTCAAGATTTCCGCTGGAAAACAGATCTTTCATAAATGCAGTTGATGCAATAATGCTTACGGTTCTGCTTGATGAATACTTCAAGTCATCAGGCGGATTTTCTTTGTTGTCAGAATCTTCTCTATAAAGAAAAATTGAGCCATAGCAGGCTTTGTTTTGTTCTGGATCTCCAAATTTTTTCATTGGCTGGCACGCAAAATACAAAGCGGCAAACGGACTTTCTGTAATATCCATAAGCCGTGTTCTTAACAAAAAATGCTGCATAAGAGAAAGCTTGTCCAGATTTGTAGTTCTTTTTGCAAACTCGTTTGGAAACCTCTGCATGAACATGTCAATTATAAGATTCTCGTTTTTGGAATTTGCTCGTAACACAGCAGGAGTCTGCAGCCAGTTCGCATTCGTCTGCCCGCGGTAAAAAACAGGATTATTTGACGAGGAATTAAGTTTTTTAATTTCTTCAACATACTGAGAAAGGGTTTCTATTTCAACAAGCTTAATCTTGTCTGTTTTCTGCCGAATTCTTTTATGCTTGCCGTTCTCTTCCTCAATTCCGAATCCCTGGACACGCAGAGCTTTTTCAAATTCTATTTCTGTTCTAACCATTTATACTTACAATCCTGAAATTATGTTCTCGGGCATATCTGGCAACTTTTCCGTCTTTTTTACAGATGAAAGTTATATCAGCGCAATTTGAAAACGCTTCGTCAGAAATAGAAACATTGCTTTCTTCATTTTCAATAAGAACAACAGAGCGGATATTTTTGCAGTTTTCAAAAGCTTCTTTTTCAATTTCAATTGAACTGAATTTTGGAAGAACAATCGTATGCAAATTCTCGCAGTCTTTGAAGGCGTGATATTGAATTGAAATATTATTCACCTGCAATAAATTTTTTATAGCACTAACATCATTTTCAAAAACAAAATCTTTTGTGTCATTATTTTTTGGATTGTTGTTTGCAAAATAAAGAACTGCTTTCAGTTCTGTACAGTTTTCAAAAGCGGACTTGTTAATAATAATGTCTTTAATGTCTTTAATTTCATCTTGAAAAATATTCAGCGTCTTGTCATTCTTAAAGGCGTTTTCTGCGATTTCATTTTGTGTGCAATAAAACAACTTTTCATCTTTGTCTATGCTGCAAAGAAAATATTGCAAGATTTGGTTGTTATTTTCTGATTTTGTTAAGATTATATTCATAGTATTGTTTCTCACTTCTTTAGGTTGTTTGAAATTGTAGAAAAATATTCGGTCTATGGCAGAATCAAATATTTTCATATATTTTGAAATTTTTTTAAATAAGTCGTCTTTTGTGGAAATGTCTTCTGTATCTTTAATATAGAACCATAAGTAGCATGCTCCGGTCGTTTCTTTTGAAACAATTTCCTGAGGAATTTCTTCCAACATATTGGCAATATCAGGTTCTACCTTTATCAATAATTCGTAAAACATCTTATTTATGTTTATTTCATCTTCTGAAAATTCTACATGAAATTGAAGCCTTGTTTTTTTATCTAGCTCTATGTATTCAATATGAAAACAATCCTTAAAATAATTTCCTACTTGGATGTAAAACCATTTTTCATTATTTTTTTTAATATTCGCTTTATAAATTTTTATATCCCAGTCTTTTTTACAATGTTCGCTGAACTGTTCTTTTAATGTTTTATCAATGACCATAAAATCTCCCGTAATTATAATTTTTTACTTTAAAAATCAAAGACACGGCTCTGCCGATGATATTTTACTTATCGTATTCTTTTTTTTGGCACTAGATACCTGAAATAATTTCATTTTACCTGCTGATTCAGGATTGATATTAAATTCAATTATTTAACTTCAAAAAACATTAGCCTTATTCAATAAGTTACAAATACGGAAATATATTATTTTCAATCTTGTATATTAATTTATCAACACCATCACTTAATGGACCAACCTTGATAAGAATTGTATTTTTTAACTTTTTTATATCAAAACCTTTAAATTTATTTTTCTCATCCAGAAGTTTAGAAGAGGTCAATGTTGTATGAATAAACAAATCATCACAGCCTTCTATAATATTCACAGAAAGCCATAAACTGTCATCATAGCCATGACCTTCAAAAATTGTGTCACCTGCATAACCAAAATGTTCTGCAGAACTGTACCAGCCTGTAAGATTAGGGTTAGAACTTATTTTTAAATAATCAAGCCTATATATAATTTCACGAAGCATTGGATGATACCTTAAGTTTGGCATAAAATCTCCCATAATTATGCTTTTTTACTTAAAAAACAACGGACTGAGCTTTATGCTCAATCCGTTGTGTAGCTTTTATTTAATTATTGACCAAATACACAACAATAAACTTGGGCATCGCCATCTTTTGTTCCTGTATATGCTCCAACTAGGTTGATTTCTGCACCATCAGAAACATTTATCTTAAAATTGTTTCCGCCAGCAGCTGTTACTTCCGGTTTTGACCATCCTGCAGCAGCAAATTTCATTTCTTGTGTTCCAATCTGTCCAACTTCAACAGAAGCAACTGAAAGCTCCATATTCAAATCTGTTAAAGAAATTTTGTTGCTTGAAATTGTTACTTTTATGGAACCAGTTGCACCGGGGTCTGCCCAGCCAACAGGATCTCCTGTTAGATAAATTTCCTTACCATTCAATTCATCTGGAAGACCTGTTATAGTTATAGACTTCAATGTAGCTTTTGCATCATAAGTTTCTTTTGCAATTTCTCCATTTTTTGTCATTGCAACTCCAGGCCAATTTCCATCCATAGTAGCAAAAGAATTGTCATTACCGAAGCAGTAAATGTTGCAAGATGTTTCATTTGTGTAAATGTAAAATCTAACAGTTCCTGGAACAGCTGTATACGCTGGATTATCTGACTGGTAAGAAGTCAAAAGCGTATATTTTCCATCAGCATCCTTTTTTGAAACATCTGCTGTAAAATAAAAAACACCGCCTGTTTTTGCAGTGAATTCTGGCATAGCTGTATCCACAGACTGCTTTACAGAACCGTTTAGAATAAAGTTGCCTTCAGTTTTATTATCACCATACACAGTTAAATCATAATAATACCAAGCAGCGCCATCGATTGTTACAGGCTCATGCTTTGGAACTTCTTCATCGTGCAAATCGCCGGAACAGCTTGCAAATCCAAAAAGGAGCGAAACTGCTGCAATTGCGCTGATTATTAATTTTTTCATCTTTATCTCCTAAAGCTATAATTCTTTAGTCTGCGAAAACGCCTCAAAATTGCCGCCTGCCGAAACAGACGGCTTTATTTCAATTCGCTTTCACCGTTTTTCTAACACAAGGCATTTCTGCCTTGCAGCCACCGGCAGACAAGAATCCGCCGGCAAAACATCAGCAAACACGGATGTTTGCCAACAGCGGAGCAAGTTTCTGTTTTCAAAAACTCGCCCATAATCAAAATTGCATTCAGCGGTTTTGATTAAATATCCCAGCGGATACCTACGCGCAGAGCGGCTTTTCCTTCGTAAACTTCAACAGCATCCTGTTTTGGATTATCCGGACCGTTTGCCTTTACTTTTTCGCTCAGGCAGTAGCCGTCAAGGTTAAGAGCATCCTGTCCGTCGCCAAAGTTCTTGTATGGGTCAATGTCATATACAAACTGGGCATACAATGTAGGTTTCTTCATTGCCTTGAATTTCTTTGAAACGCCTACGCCAAATCCAAACGGATGGTTGATATCGCCGTCGTATTCTTTTGTGGCAGAACGAATACCGAATGCCAAGTCTGCTCGTACATCAGAAGCAAAGTTAAGGCTTGCTACTATAGTATTGAACATTTTCTCTGAATGAGTATTGTCAAGTCCGTAGTAGATATCAAAGCCCTTGAATACATCGCCCATATCTCCCATAGAGAATTTAAGACCTGCATTCGCAAAAAGGAATTTGCTGTCGTAGCCGGCATATTTATCCGCATCTTCTGTTACAGCTTTGATTTTACCATATGCAGAAACGCTTGACTTCTTTCCAATCAAGTCATCAAGAGTGTAGTCAGCCTTAAGATAGCCAACAAACAGTTTTGAATCCTTTGAATGGAAATCCAGTCTTGAGTTTGGTGTACGGCCATTTGCGTCGTATACTGCATAGTAGCTGTCCCAGTCAGAAGTTGTGAACGGAAGTTCAAAGTATGGAGTAAACTGGATAGACAAAGCTTCTGTAGGAGTTGCAACCGCATTGAGAGTGAATCTCTGTGTGTTCAACTGGCCCAGCTGAGCTGTCTGTGTGTCCTTTCCATAGTCGTTGTGG
The DNA here is from genome assembly GCA_934718065.1 of uncultured Treponema sp. Taxonomy (GTDB): domain Bacteria; phylum Spirochaetota; class Spirochaetia; order Treponematales; family Treponemataceae; genus Treponema_D. The sequence goes on along the minus strand of CAKUZR010000001.1, from coordinate 232,019 downwards.
TGGTCATGAACATAAAGCATGTTTGCTTCCCATCCACGGTAGCGGTAATCTGCTGTAAGGGTGATATAGTCATTCTTGTACTGTGCGTTGATTTCTGCGGCGGTCTGCTTTGCGAAATCGAATCCGTCATCCTTGAAAGCAACTGCTGAACGTGAATAGCCGAAAAGACCCATTACACTCCAGAAATCACTTCCACCAGCCGCAGCATGCATATCAGAGATATTCTGGTAGCTGTTAATAAGCATCTGTCCTGCAAGTGTTACAGAACCAATAGAGCCTTTCGCACCAAGAATAATATCATGCTCAAACGGCTTGTAGAAAATTTCATCGCCAAGATAGAAAGAGTTGTACTGAACTTCAGCAGCAAAAGCATTGTTCTTTACGCCAAGAATTGACCAAAGACCGTATTTGTTGCCCTTTCGGTCAGCAGACTGATTCGGAGCAAACACAGCATTGAATGTAAGCCCTGTAGCTTCTTCAAGAGCTGCAACTGCCTTTGAGCCAAGGCTGAATTCATTGAATCCGCCGACATGCTCATAGCCAGCATCCCAGTTTGAACCGTCAACAGTTGTCCAAAGAATTGATTTCTGTGTTGTAGGCTTAGCATAGTTGAAGCCTGTCAAGAAATTGATATAAGGAGTGTTCCAGCCAAATTTAAGATGTCCAAGGAACGGATTTGTGCCAGGCCCTTTGTTTCCTTCTGAATTGTTTGTTGTTCCAGCAAGATATGAAACAGGATGAGCAACGATTCCGCTTACAAAATCCTTGAATCCATCTTTGAATGCAATTTCTTCATTGCCATATTTGTCAAGTTTGTACAAATAGTTTTTTCCGCCGTTCTGAACCGGATCAAGCTCCATTTCAGAAACAGCAAGTTCAATGAAGAAAGGCGCATTCGGCAGGAATGTACCGGTGAACTTGTCATAAGACTTGAAACCAACAGTTACATTGTCCAAATCGATACCCCTTGAAGAGTCATCAGTTGCTTTGGATGTGTTGTACTGTCCCTGAACACCAAGCATAGTCCAGCTCACAAAGTTAATCTTCGCCTTTGAAGCGCCGGCATCATCGTCCGCGCCGCCAACAAGGTCAGCGATCACGATGTGGCTGTTCTTTCCGCCGAAGCCGTCGTCAACAAAGTCAGGAGCGCGGAGGTCTGTTGTCCAGTTGCCGTCGCTGATGAACTTGTAGCGGGCCTCCTCGCCCATCTTGAATGTGCGGGTAATAGAGAATCCTTTGTCTCCCTTTGTCATAGGAAGCGCCCCGTCCTGCCAGCTTGTGAAGTCGCCGGCAAGAAGTACTTCCGTCGCACGAGGGTTTCCGTAGAAGAACGTTACATCCACAGTCCCGTCGGCGTTTTTCTTCGCAGAAACATCGGCGAACAAGCCCGCCAAGGAAACTGCCAAGATTGAGATGAAAGCGAATAATTTTTTCATCTTATCCTCCAATATTGTATTGAACGTAAGACTGAAAAACCCTGCTTTTTGCTAGACAGAATCGCCCTTATAGGATGTAAACACAATACAGATGTATCAAAATGGCAAAAAATGAGGAATTTCGATGAAAAAGAAGAAAAATAAATACTGTCAGGTTTGTTCAAAAAAAGCGGGAAAACGGCTGTTTTACGGCAAAAATCTCTCTAATGCCAGAGAAGATTAAATTGTCGGAATGTCGAGTTTTTTATGAAAAAAAAACAAAAGTGCAGGCAGATTTGCAATTTGTGAAGATTTTTGGCGATTTAAGAAATTAAAGTGCGGAGCACCCGAATTAATACAAGCGAAGCGTGAGCCAAATCCATCTGGAGCAAATTGAAAATATGCCGAAAGCGTTCTTTCAGAATTTGTAAAAAAACTCGAAATTAAAATTAAATTCACAAAACGAAATTTTCAAGAAAATCTGCGATTCCGTCGTTGTTGTTGTCGTAGCGGGTTACAAAATCGCAGATGTTTTTGATGTAGTCAAGGCCGTTTTCCATTGCAACACCGTAGCCGCAGGCGCGAAGCATTGACTCGTCGTTCATGCTGTCGCCAAAAGCCATTGTCTGTTCATGCGGAATTCCTAGCTCATCCGCAAGGCGAAGAATTGAAGGACCTTTTCCAACACCGTGGCTCATCACTTCAAGAAAAAATGGTTTTGAAATAAAAATATCCGCCCGGCCGCTAAGTTTTTCACAAAGAAATTCCTTGAAAGCCCTTACTTTTTCCGGCTCGGAAGGCACGAGCATTTTCGGAAATCCTTTTTCAAGGAATTTTTCAAAATCGGGAACTACTTCAAATTTCAAGCTGCACAGTTTCGCATCCATCCGCGCCCAGTCGCTGTCTTCCCATGAATAAATAACAGACGGTTCGTAAACCACGGACGGCATTCCGCGTTTTCTTGCTTCCGAATAAACAAATTTCAGGATTTCTGTTTCAACTTTGTTTGTATAAATCGGAAGACGCTTGTGCAAATCAAAAATGCTCGCTCCGTTAAAAGCGATAATAAATCTTCCCTGCTGAGTTCCTGCAATGTTCAGCGCGCGCACATAAGGCAAGATTCCGTTTTCCGCCCGGCCGGAGCAAAGCACAATATAAATTCCTTTTTCCGCGGCTTTTTGAATTGCGGCCAGCGTTTTCGGCGAAATTTTCGTTTCTTTTGTCAAAAGTGTGTCGTCAAGGTCGAAAGCAATCAGCTTTACATTCAGTTTTTTTTCAGGAAGTTTCATATTTTTATTATACTACTGAAGCATCATTTGGTCATTTGAAAGTTCTTTTTTCTTGATTTGCTTAAAACGCTCAACAATATCGTCCATTGTCAAATCAGATTTTTCCTGACCTTTCACATCAAAAATTATTTCTCCGCCGTCCATCATAATCAGACGGTTTCCGTATTCAAGCGCGTGCTTCATATTATGCGTAACCATCATGACTGTAAGATTGTATTCCTCCGCAAACTGCCGGGTAAGCCGCATCACAATGTCCGCGTTTGTAGGATCAAGAGCCGCCGTATGCTCGTCAAGCAGAAGCAAATTCGGTTTTGACATTACCGCCATCAGCAAAGTAAGCGCCTGACGCTGGCCGCCGCTGAACTGGTTCACATTGTCGTTCAGGCGGTTTTCCAGCCCCATATCAAGAACTTTCAGCTGGGATTTAAAATATTCCCGCATTTTTCCGTTCAAACTGATTTTCAAGCCTTTCCAGCCTTTTTTGCTGCAAATCATCATATTGTCTTCAAGGCTCATTTTTCCGGCAGTTCCAAGAAGCGGATTCTGAAAAATGCGTCCAATGTAGCGCGCCCGCTTGTATTCCTTGTCAAAAGTGATTTCCCGGTTTTCTTCATCCAGAAAAATATGTCCGCTTTCAGGCTTTAAAGTTCCGGCAATTGCGTTGTACAAAGTTGATTTTCCCGCGCCATTTGACCCGATTACCGTTATAAAATCGCCTTTGTTTATTTTCAGGTTGATATTTTTCAGCGCATGGTTTTCATCCGGAGTTCCTTTGTTAAAAATCACGTTCAAATTTTCAATTGTTATCATTTTAAACCTCCGTTTTTTGCCGGCCGTCTAAAATGAATTTTCCAGTCTTTCTTGCTTTTCAAATTTGAAATAACAAGGCAGATGATAATTAAAATTCCTGTAATCAGCTTTAAATCATTTGGAGTAAGATTTACAAAATGACCGTATTTTCGCGCAACCAGCATAAGCGCGCGGTAAATAATCGAGCCGACCAGAACGCGCAAAGTCTGCCACCCGATTTTGTTTGAGCGGATAATAAATTCACCGAGCATCAAAGAGGCAAGACCGCTGACAATTACTCCAGTTCCGCTTCCAACATCAGCGAATCCATTGTACATTGCCGCAAAAGCTCCGGCCAGAGCCGCAAGTCCGTCGCCAAAACAAATGCCGATTCCGCGAACAACCTGCGGATTCACGCCCTGGCTTACAATCATCTGCTCGTTTGCGCCCAGCGCGCCCATCGTAAGTCCCAAATCCGTGTGAAAAAACAAATCCAGCAAAGATTTCAGAAGAATTATGAAAACTATTAAAAACAGAAGAATTCCAAATTCAGAAGGAAGAGAAGGAAACTGTTTTTCAAAAAAAGCTGTAATGCTGCTGAATGTTGTCTTGATTCTTAAAAATGAAACATTTGCCCGGTTGTTCATAATCCGAAGATTTATTGAATAAAGCATTGTCATCATAAGAATTCCGGCAAGCAAGTCCGGAATGCGGAGTTTTGTGTAAAGCATTGTTGTGCAAAGCCCCGCAAGGCAGCCGCCTAGAAAAGCAATCAGCAGCGCGGCAAAAGGCGGAACTCCCAGCTGAAGGCAGGCCGCAAGAATACAGCCGCCCATCGGGAACGCTCCGTCAACTGTCATATCGCAAAAATTCAAAGTTCTGTACGAAACAAAAACGCCCAGAACCATGATTCCGTAAATAAAGCCTTCAATGAGTACAGTTTCCAGCATATTTTATTTTTCTTCCAGTTTTCCGTTCTGGATAATGTAGGTTGCCTGCGAAAGATATTCTTCAGGAATTGTAATTCCGCAAAGAGCCGCCGCATCCAAATCAAAAAGCAAATCTGAATCAGAAGGTTTTGTCATAAAGCGCACAGGCATTTCGCTCGGTTTTGCGCCGTTCAGAATCTGAACAACCATTTCGCCGGTGGCAACGCCAGCCTTGTAATAATTAAATCCCGAAGCCATAAAGCATCCGCCGTTTTTTGCTCCAGTCACATCACCGGAAAAAATCGGTTTTTTAGCTTTGTTAAAGACACTTACAAGAGCCGGAAGCGCGCTGAACACAGTATTGTCCGTTGTAAGATAAATTCCGTCAACGCGGTTAACAATCGCTTCAGCAGCCTGCTTTACTTCTGAAGAAGCGGAAATTGACTGAGTTACAAGCTCCAGCCCAGCTTCCGCGCATCCTTTTTTTACAAGCTCCAGCCCTGAAAGCGAATTGTCCTCGCTTGAAGTGTAAATGTAGCCAAGAGTTTTTATTCCTGCAATTTCCTTGAACAGCTTGATGTGCTCAACAGAAGGAAGCTCGTCGCTCATTCCTGTAACATTTCTTTCGCCATGAGCCAAAGTTGTTACCAGCCCGGCTTTTATTGGATCAGTTACAGTTCCAAAAACCACTGGAACGTCTTTTATTGTGTTTGCAAGCGCAACCGCAACCGGAGTGGCAATTCCAACCGCAACATCAACTTTTTCATCCTTGAATTGAGAAGCAATCTGATTTGCAGTGTTCACATCACCGTTCGCATTCTGCAAGTCATATTCCGCGTTGATTCCAGCTGCTTTTACAGCATCAATAACGCCGCGCTCAATGTCATCAAGAGCCACATGCTGAACAATTTTAGCAATTCCAATTTTTACAGTTTTGCCCGCCGCAGAATTATCCGAAGATTTTTTAGAACATCCAGCAGCCAGCACAGCGCAGGCAGCAAGACCTGCAATCAAATTAATTCTTTTCATGCTTCAATTATAACCGTTTCTACAAATAGAAACAAGCAAAAAATAGATTTATCAATTGATTTTTTATAATGAGAATTTTCAGAAACTGTGATATAATTTTACTATGTCTGCAAAAAGAATTATTATCGTTGGGGCGGGAGTTGCAGGATTATCGGCCGGGGTCTATGCCCAGCGGTCTGGATTTGAAACAGTTATTTTAGAAAAACACATTATTCCCGGCGGGCTAAGCACCAGCTGGTCGCGCAAAGGCTATCTTTTTGAAGGCGGAATGCACTGGCTCACCGGTTCTTCTGAAAAACTTACACTTAACAAGATTTGGCATGAAGTCGGCGCATTGAAGGAAAACAATCCGGTTTTTTACAGGGATCCAATTTACACGCTTATTACAAAAGACGGAAAACAGCTAAGGCTCTTCCGCGACCTGGAAAAACTCAAAAAGGAATTTCTTGCGTACGCGCCCGAAGACAAAAAAATGATAAACCGCCTGTGCGCGGACATAAAGCACTTTCTGAACGTCCACATGCTTGTTGCGGACATTGCCAGAGCCAAGGCGAAAATGCCAGTTCACCCGAAACTTTCTGAATATCTAAAAATGGCGCCGGCCGCGCTTCCGTTTCTGGCGCTTTCAAATATTTCCTACATGGATTACGTTTCAAAATTTAAAAACCGGGATTTGCGCGAGCTTCTGCTTTCTGTAATCGGAATCCGGTACAATGCGCTTTCTTTCATTTATACGCTGGGTTCTTTTGCAAGCGGAGACTGCGGTTATCCAAAAGGCGGCTCGCTGCGGCTAACAAAAAATATGGCGGACACTTTTGAATCGCTTGGCGGAAAAATTGAATACAGACAAACTGTTGAAAAAATCATTGTAGAAAACGGAAAAACAACCGGAGTAATTTCAAACGGAAAGAAAATTCCTGCCGACGCGGTAATTGTAACCCAGGACACAAGAAAAGCCGTTGAAGACTTGTTTGAAATTCCATTAAAAGAAAAATGGGTTTCAAAAATGAAGAAAAAAGTAATTTCAGAGCAAAATATGTATATCGCGCTGGGCGTAAAATGCGAGCTGAAAAATTATCCGCAATGCGCTGTGTTTCCTTTGGAAAAACCGTTCAAAGCCGGCGGACTTGAATTCACTCATTTTACCGTAAACAATTATTCTCTTTATGAAAACCACGCGCCGGAAGGCTGCACCACGTTGACTTGCCTTCTGCTTGGAAGCTGCTACGACTACTGGAAAACCGCAAAAAATGACGGAACATACAAAGCGAAAAAACAGGAGCTGGCTGAAAATTTCATTGCGGAGCTGGAAAAATTCATTCCGGAAATAAAAGGAAAAGTTGAAGTTTACGATGTTGCAACGCCTTTAACCTACGAACGCTACTGCAACACATTTGAAGGAAGCTGGATGAGCGTCTGGAAAGCAAAATCAGGCGGTTTCATGCTGCCTCAGAAATCAAAAAAAGTGAAAGGGCTTTACTTCGCGGGACAGCGCTCAATGATGCCTGGCGGACTTCCCATAACAGTTTGTTCAGGCCGCAAAGCCGTGCAGTATCTTTGCCGCGACACAAAAACTTTGTTTGTTTAAAAATTTCTTAATAAGAAGCAAATATGGCTCAAACCGCAGATTTTTTGTTATATTTGTTAATAGAATGTCGAGTTTTTACAAATGAAATAAAAGCGCAGGCAGATTTACAGTTTGTGAAGATTTTTGGCGATTGAATTAATAAAAGTGCGAAGCACCCGAATTAATACAAGCGAAGCGCGAGCCAAATCCATCTGGAGCAAATTGGAAATCTGCCGAAAGCGTTCTTTCAGAATTTACAAAAACGCTGGCATTTAGACTAAAATAAGTTTTTTAGAGGCAAAAATGAAATATAAAGCTGTCATTTTCGATATGGACGGAACAATCCTGAACACGCTGGAAGATTTGAAGAACGCCACAAATTATTCACTCAGGCAGTTCAATATGCCGGAACGCACGCTTGAAGAAGTCAGAATGTTTGTTGGAAACGGAATAAGGAAACTCGTGGAGCGTGCAGTTCCAGCCGGCACAAGCACGGAAAAAATCGATGAAGTGCTGGACGTTTTCCTTAAATATTACGAAGTCCACAGCGCGGACAACACATCTTCATATCCAGGAATTCACGAGCTTGTTGAAAAATTAAAGGCAGCCGGAATAAAAACCGCTGTAAGCACAAACAAGGCGGACGCGCCGGCTCAGGAACTTGGAAAAGAATATTTCAACGGAATTTTCGATCTGATTGTAGGGCAAAGGGATGGACTCAGAACAAAACCCGCTCCGGACTCAGTAAATGAAATTCTGAAGATTTTAAACATCCAGAAAAAAGACGCTGTTTACGTTGGCGACAGCGATGTTGACGTTCAAACCGCGGCAAATTCCGGCCTTGATTTTATCGGAGTAAGCTGGGGTTTCCGCGGCCGAAAATTCCTACAGGAAAAAGGCGCAAAAAACATCGTGGACAGCGCGGACGAAATTCTGGATTTAGTAAAATAATTTCCGCCGAAAAACGAAATATCATTCGTTCCGAAGAGCGGAAAAAAACTCTGCAAACAAATAAAATTTTTTGGAGATATAAAATGGCAAAATCAAAAAAAACAAATCTTTTAGGCGAAAACCTTGTGGAAAACTACAAGAACTTTTTGAACAACGGAAAAACAGAACGCGAATGTGTTGTGCAGATAATTCAGAAAGCCCGCGAAAACGGCTACAAGGAAATCAGCGAATTTTCAACCTTGAATCCAGGCGACAAAGTTTATGTTCAGAAGATGAACAAGGCAATCGCGCTTTTCCAGATTGGCTCTGAAAAAATTGAAAACGGAATGAACATTCTTGGCGCGCACATTGACTCGCCTCGCCTTGACGCAAAACAGAAGCCGGTCTACGAAAATAATTTCATCACATATTTGAACACGCATTATTACGGCGGAATCAAAAAATATCAGTGGGTAACGCTTCCGCTTGCAATCCACGGCGTAATCTGCAAAACAGACGGAAAAACAATCAATGTGAATATCGGCGAAAATCCTGAAGACCCGGTTTTCTGCATTTCCGACATTCTTCCGCATCTTGCGCAGGAACAGATGAAACGCAACGCCACAGAAATAATCAAAGGTGAAGACTTGGACGTAATTCTTGGCTCATATTACTTCAAAAAAGAAGACAAGGACGAAAAAGAAAAAGACAAGAAAAAGAAGAAAGAAGAAAAAATCACAAGCAAAAAAATAATTGTAAAACTTCTAAAAGACACATACGGAATTGAAGAAAAAGACCTTGAATCCGCGGAGCTTGAAATTGTTCCGGCAGGAAACGCCCGCGACTGCGGACTGGACCGCTCTTTGATTATGGGCTACGGCCAGGACGACCGCTCATGCGCGTTCACTTCGTTTGCCGCCCTTATGGATTCAGCTCCGGCAAAAAGAACCAGCTGCTGCCTTTGCGTTGACAAGGAAGAAATCGGAAGTGTCGGCGCGACCGGAATGGATTCACATATGTTCGAAAATTCAGTCGCGGAAATAATCGCCCGCCTTCCGGAAGGCTACAGCGACTTAACGTTGCGCCGCTGCCTTGCAAACTGCAATATGCTTTCAAGCGATGTAAACGCGGCATTTGATCCGCTGAACGCAACGCTTTTTGACAAGGACAACACATCTTACCTAGGCGGAGGACTTGTATTCAACAAATACACAGGAAGCCGGGGAAAAAGCGGAGCCAGCGACTGCAATGCTGAATTCATTGCAAAAGTTCGCGGAACAATGGAAAAATCTGAAGTAAAATATCAAATGGCTGAACTTGGAAAAGTTGACCAGGGCGGCGGCGGAACAATTGCTTATCTTGCGGCAAAATACGGAATGAACGTTCTTGACGCAGGCGTTTCAGTTCTTAGCATGCACGCACCGTGGGAAATCACAGCGCGCGAAGATATTGTTCAAGCATACAACGGCTACAAAGCATTCCTTCAGATTGAATAGAAACCATCCGGAGCAGCTTTTCTACAGAGAAAGGTTGCTCCCGATTCCGGCAGAAATTCCAAATTTCGTCTGATTTTCTGCCGGAAAAAAACGGTATTTTGCAGAACACGAAAGATTGAACATAAAATTATTTCTTGCCAGCCCGCCAATATTCGGCGTGAATGAAAAATTGCAGACAAGCGCAAGCTCATCAGTGTAATCAGTTTTTCCATCCTTAATCCGTTCAAAATAGCTTGAAATTTCCTTTATTGCCCAGGAATCAACTGAATCTTCAATTCTTCCGGCATAATAAGCGCTCGCCGTAAAACGGTTTGCGTAAAAAAGCGGCAGAAAATTCGTGGATTTCTGAATTTCCCAGTTGAACAGCACAATTTTCGCCATCGCCGCGGCAATATAATCTTCCGAAGGAAAAAGCGCCGCCTCAAAACTAAAAGGCCGCAAAAAAGAACTTCTTGCCAGCAAATGAAACGAAAGATTGTCAAAACTTTTGTAACGGTGAAAATCTTCCGCCGGCGCAAAATAACAGTTTTTCAACGTTGCGCCAACTTGAATTCCAGAGTAATCGTAATATCCAGAGCCGGATTTGTGAATATTTCCAAAAGAAACTGAACCAACGCTGTTCATGCAAAGAAAATCATCTTCCGAAGATTTCAGGACTTTAAAATATCCGGCAAGATTTTTCGGCTTTTTTTCAGTTGAAATTGAAGTTTCGCTCTGCCGCCCTTCAAGAATTGTTCCAGAAACTGAAAAATTAACATACGAAGTTCCAAAAACAGGAATTTTTGAATTCAGCGAAATATTTCCAAAAGACTGTTTGTAGCCGTCGTCATCAAATTCAACCTGCCCGCTTCCTGAATAAGCAAAAAGCTCCGTCTGCGAAGAATTTCCTGTGATGTAGAATTTTATTCCTTCAGAATTTGTAAGAAAATTGTAGCCCGCGGAAACATACCAGATTGGATTTGTCCACGGAGTTGAAGAAACGTAAGTTGCGCCAAGCGGAAGCCAAAGCGAATCCAGCTCGGAAACGCTTTTGTTTGTGTAAGTGCTGACCGCGCCCAAAGGCACAATCGTCCCGTGCGGTCCGGAAAAAGTATATTTAATAGAAGAAAAACGTTCAGAACGCGCAAAAAATTCATCGCCGACCAAATTTTCCGAGGGCAGGATTTTTTCCGCGGCAAAATTATTCTGTTTTTCAATTTTTTGCTCAGCAGGAAATGTTTCAAAAAGAGAATTGGAAAGTTCGGCGAAATAAATTTTTGAGCCTTTAAAGAAATTCGCCGCAAAAACCGCTTTTTTTTCAGACAGAACCGCAGGAAAATAAATTCCGCCCGAAACATCTTGCGAAAGCAGCTTGAATTCCAGATTTTCGCCCAGAAAAAGAATTCCCAGGCGCGGAAGCTCGTTTTTTCTTGCGAACGAAAACGAAACCAGCGGATTTTTGCCGTCAGAAAAATAATTCAGCCCTTGAAAAACCATTCCGCTTTCCGGAGCGCTGAAAATTCTTTCATTTTTTGTGTTCAAATCAAGCGCGCAAATTGAAAAATCAAGCTTGTTTTTCAAAATATAAAACAATTCACCGGAACAATTTCCTTCCAGACTGAAAATTTGCTGCTCAACAGGAAATTTCTTTTCAAAATCCAGCCGAATTCCGCAGATTTTATTTTTTTTAAGCTCAATCTCGTAAATTTTCAACGTTGAAAAGGCTGATTCCGTTTTTACCGCGCACAAAAAATATTTTCCGCCGGCAAAAACAACCGACGCATCTCTTAAACTTGTTTCAGGAACAGTAAAAAATGACTTTTTCTGAAAATCGTAAATTCTGACTTTATTTTTGGCAACCGCGTACGCCCCGGAAGAATACGATTCCGCCAGAAATCTTCCGTCTTTTGAAGCCGAAAGCCTTGAAATATCTGGCTGCCTGTGCAAAATTTTAAGTTTTCCGCCGCGAACTTGGTTCACTGTTTTTTTATATTTATCGTAATAGAAAAAATCTTCGCCGCAGCTTGTTATTGAAGTATAAATTGAAACCGGATTTTTGAAACCGACATTTTCTATCCAAGAATTTTCCGCCGGATTTGAAGGAATTTCCGGAACTTCAAGCTCGTTGAAAAAATCATTCCACGCTTTTTTGATGGAAATTCCGTAGACTTTTTTAAAGCATCCGAAATATGTCAAAGTTTTTAGATTCACCGAGCGTTCCCAAAATTCCGCGTATTTTTGCATTCCGTATTTTTTCTGAAGCCAGCCGCAAAATGCGCCGCCAAACATATAGCTTGCGTTTCCTGCCGGATAAACATCCATTGCGCCCTGAATTTCTGAAAATTTCGGGAATTTTCCTTCAATCTTCGCCTGTTTTACCATTTGAAGCGCATATTCGTCATTCAGCCGGCCTTCGCCCTTTTCGCTTTCAAGTGAAACCGACGCGCCTTCCGCCCAAGCCTGAGTCACCGTAAGCAACGCCGGATTGTAAACGTCACCAAAAATTCTGTCAAAACCGAACCAAAAATCGTTCCGAAGATTGTACGTAATCGCGTGAACAAGCTCGTGGCGGAACGTGCTCAAAGTTTCCTGAGAAAAAACTGCGAGCGAGCTGGTGCAAACTGTGTCAAAAATCACAATATGATTGAAAGGTCCGCACGAAAAATACGCGTTGAATTCATCCTGAGCGGCGGAAATCACAACCGGCAGGCGGAATTTATTCTTCAAGCCAAGCTCTTCCGCAAGCTCCTCGTAAAGTGAATCGGCGTTTTCAAAAAGAATTTTTGCGGTCTGCGCTGAAGCTTCAGAATAAATCACATCGAAATATTTTGTCTTTACGATTTTTATGTTTTTCTGGCCGCTCATTATTCCTGTGTGGGAAAAAACTGAAAAACAGAAAAAAAACATCAGAAAAAACAAAAATTTCTTTTTCATCTTTTAATTTTACGTTATTTTACGAGGCAAAAACAAGAACGTTTTTTATGTTCAGAATTTCCACGAGCCGGACAGAATAATTTTTTTTCATTCCAGAAGGCGACACAACCGCAATTTTCACCGAAGCCGCCGAAACTTCATCCGCAAGTGCCTGGCCGTAAACTTCAGAAAGCAGCTCGACATATTCGTCGTTCGACATTTCCTCGCCGGTAAAACTCGGAGCCATCAGCATATCAAGGTAATTCTGAAAATCCTCCGGCAAAGTTCTGTAAAATTCAAGAAGATTTTTCCGGCTGATTTTTATGGAAAAACTGTTTTCCGAAAGAGAAATCATTCCGGACTTTGAAACAGGATCTTCCGCCATTTCAGAAAGTTTGCCGCTTATCAAAAAATTCCCTGTGCCTAAATTTTTTGCCGAAATATTTTCAAACTTTGAATCTATAAAAATCTGCGCAATTTCTTCAGCGTTGAAATTCTGCTCTTCTTCCGCGGAATCCGAGCCTAGCGCCGCGGAAAAAATGCCCAAGAATTCTTTGCCGAAATTTATTTTGTAATCAAAATTAACGCCAGCCGAATCAGCACAAATTTTCAATTCATTTTCGCATGAAGAAAAAAAACACGCAAAAAGCAAAAGAAAACAAGAGAAAACTATTTTTTGGGCAGAAATTCGCATTTTCACCTTCTATTTTCTAAAAAAAACAGACATCGGGAAAGTTACACGCACTCCTGTGCAAAATTCCAGGCCGGCGGCAGCTGACTTCAACGGCGACAAAGCGGCATTCGATGTATTGTTGAAAATAGTATAGCAAATATCCTGGATAATCTGAACCTTGAATTTTCCTTTTGTAAAAGACGGAGTATTAAAAGTTACGCCGATAATTCCCGGAAAAATCGAAGCGTCAATTTCTTCACTTGAATCCGGAAGGCTGCAAGTTCCCAAAGTGAAAACCGGTCCCGCATAAACCCGGACATAATCTCCAAAAAACAAAGAGAAAACCAGCGGAACCTGGAATGCGCCAACACCGTAATTCCAGCGGAGCATAACGCCTGCGCCCGGAGAAAAAACTTTTCCTTTGTAGACAATATCCGCCTCGTTAGACAAGCCGCGGAAATTCGGCATAAAACGTTCGTGCGTAAAAAGTGACCAGTCGCCGGTAAAAGTTCCCATAAGCGAAAGCCTGTCCGTAAAAGTTCCAAAGCCAGCCGCCTCGTCCGATTCTTTCTTTGCAAAATCGCTTTCTGAATTTTCATAGTTTGCGGCGCTTAAAAATTTTCCAGAAGAAACATAATGGCTTTTCCAGTAATTTTCCCGGAGAGACGAAACAATTACTCCAGTGTTCGGACCGTCGCTCACTGCGGAAATAAACTGCCCTTTTCCAATATAAAGTCCAACGTGGCTTATTGAACCGTCACCAGTTGTTTTAAAAAAAACCAGATCCCCGATTTCCCTTTTGTCATCTGGAACGATTCTTACGTAGCTGTACATTGCCTTTACAGTTCTTGGCAGCTGATAGTGAATTGATTCCCGCGCGACCGCATAAATCAAGCCGGAACAGTCAAACGAATCCGGACCGGTTGCGCCGCGCACATAAGGAGCGCCGACATATTTTTTTGCCTCGGCAACAAGTTTTTCACGGCAAACTCTGGATTCAGACTCGCTAAGTTCCGTCTGGGAAAAACACTTCGCCGGCAAGAAACAAAGCATGAAAAGAGCCAGCGCAGTCGCCAAAAACAATTTTAATTTCAGAACAAATTCACTCATATCTTGTTTTTCGGAAAAAATTCACCTTTTTTTTAGAAAATTATGCATCGTTTTAAATTTGTGCTGAAAACCCAAATGTTATATAATTCTTTTAGAAAATGATATTTTGCAGACAAAAAAAATCTTTCACTTTCATCATATTTTCTTTCATTCTTTTTGTTTTGCTGCCGCAATTTTCCTTTGCAAAACTGTTTGAACTTTCTGTTGCAGGAGGAATTCGCAGCGGAAAAGTCCAGGAATTTGTCTACACAACTGACGGTTCAACTTACAGCCGCCTTGACTGGAAAACGCCGCTTGTTCCAGTTCTGAATATTTCCGGCCGGCTGGATATTTTTCACGCAATTCTGGATTTGTCCGTGGATTCCGCAATTCCTGTAAAGCTCGGCTCAATGCAGGACTATGACTGGACTGGCACAGACCTTTCAAAATACACAAATTTTTCAGACCACGACCTTATTGTGAACAAACTTTACGACCTTGAGGCAAAACTCGGCTACGACTTCAATCTTTTGAATTTCAACGTGCCGGTTAATCTGAGCATAATTCCACAAATTGGATTTTTATACAGAAACCAAAAATTTGAAGCCTGCGACGGATATTATCAGTACGCCTCTTCCGGAGAATACTGGAGCAGTTCAATAGAAAAAAAACACCTGAGCGGAACAATAATCACTTATGAAACCGCAAGCTACATGCCGTTTGTTTCGCTTGAAGCAGAATACGCTGTTTCTTCATCCTGGCGCGTAAAACAGTTCGGAAGATTTTTTCCATACGTTTACGCCACGGCGATTGACAATCATAATTTAAGACAGACAGAATTCGATGACTTTATGAAAAACGGACTCGGATTTTCAATTGGAGCTGAAGCAAGCTGGAAAAAAATTTCACTTTCCGTTTGCTATGAATGGTTCAGATGCAAGGAAGGAAACACTTACCAGCGGGCAATCGGCACAAACAGCAGTTATTACAAAGCAAGCTCAACGCCCGGAATAAAATCTTCTGTTCTTTCAGTAATGTTTTCATACCGGATTTAAAATTAATTTTCATTAAAAATACAACTTCAAATTCAAACGAGGAAAAAATATGTCTTTAAAAGAAAAAATTGAAAAAATCGGTCTTCTAGGATTTGCAATATGCTGCTTTTTTTTCAGTTCATGCGCAAAAAAAGAATATCATGTGGGCGACATTGTAATGTCAGGCGGAAGCGTTCTTTCAAAGGAAAAATTTCTTTCCTACAAAGGGAACGAAAAGCCGGTCGCGGTAATTTTTACAGTTTCAGGAGTCCAAAACAAGGATTCAAAGCGCGTAATCGGCGTTGGACTTTTTGAATCCGCGGAAACAATTTCGTTTGCGGAAGATTCTTCAACCGGCGACAACACGAATTTTCTTTTCAACAGAACTTATGTTATAAACCAGAAATTCGATATTTCAACCGGAACTTACACAAACGAAGGATTTGCCGGCGACATTGACGGCGAAGATTCCTGGAAAAACGTGAAACGCCGCGACAAAACCGCAAAAGAAAATATGTATTCAGTTTATCCGGCGTACGCTTTTGCCGAAAACTACGGAATCAGCAAAAAATGCGGAAAATTTGACACAACAGACTGGTATCTTCCAACGGCGGCCGAGCTTTATGAAATGTTTGAAAACAAAAACCTTCTGAACGAAGTAATTTCTGCCTGCGGAGGAAACGAACTTGACCACAGAATCTGGTCGTGCTCGCAGGACTACTACATGAAAGACATTCAGCTTCTTATAGACATGGAAACCGGAGAAATTCGCCGGGCATTCAAAGATTCAAAAGCGCACGTAAGAAGCGTATATTGCTTTGCAAACAACTAATTCTCATCAGAAGATTTTCCGGAGTTAAATATGAAAACAAAAACAATAAAAAATATCTGCACAATTTTAGCCGCGGCAGCCGCTGTTTTTTTGGCTGGATGCGCTATGTCGCTGGAAGAGCCAACTTCCTCCGCTGACTTAAGAAATATTTCCGGCCTGAAAAACCGTTCCGCTGTTACAAAAATGCCTTTCATGGGCGGCGCGGCTTTGTACAATCCTTCAGACTTTCAGACAAGCCAGCTTGCAAAAGGAGTTACGCTTGCCGTCCGTCTGGGAAAAATCCAGAAAAAAGACGTTGGCTCAGGACAGTTCGTTTACGGCGATTTGGACACTGAATCAGTTTTTGGATATATCGCCATAGAAGACATCAGCCGGGAAAGCGTTTCTTTTTCATACTACGAATTTGAAAACGAAAGATGGTCGATTTCAGAAGAAGCAAGCCTGAAAAACAGATTCACACTTGAAGCAGGAAAATCCTGCGACCTGAACAGCGACGGAATCAACGATATTGCCTACATAAAGCCATTTGCAAAACGCAAGGGCTCCGAAAAAGCAATGTGGCTCGCCTTCCTGAACGAAGACGAAAACATAAAAACATCATCAATGTTTTCTATAATTCCACAGCAATACGCAAGAAGCGCATATCCGGGCGGACTTATTGGAATCAACCCGGACGGCCGCTACATCGTGAACAAATACGATGTTGGAACAACAAACCGCGCCGCCATAAAAAGCCTTGCTTACGGCGACTACGTAATCGACAACGAAGAATCACTTTGCCAGACTTACGTTGGAACACGCTCATTTTCAGGCGCACGAGCCGTAAACGACGATGAGCTTGAAACAATGGATTTAAGCGAGGACGATTCTCCGGAAATTTATTATTTCCAGAACGCGGAATTCGCGGAAAACTATTCAATCTACGAGCTTCTTGAAGCAATGCCTTCTTCAGTTGTTACAAACGAATTCAAATCGCTTTCAATCGCGGACGCAGTTTCATATTTGAATGAAATCATAAAAAATCCGGATTTGTGGAAAAAACTTGTTGAAGGTAACTCAAGCGACGAAGCCCAGGAAATCCGCGACAATCTTTCAAATTTTGCCGGAGAAACTGAACTTCACATTGTAATTGCAAACAGAAAAGCGCTGGCTGTCCTGTACCCGGACTTATGCCCGGAACTGAGTTTTTATTCAACCAGCTTTTCAACAATTTTTCCTTGGTTCTACGCAAATCTTGGCGATATGAACACTTCCGGAACAGAAAATTCCGCACGGGCGGCAACTAAAAAAGAAAATCCAATTCTTTCCGACGCAAGATACACAGAAGAATATAAAAACTACATAAGAAAAAGGGACAATATAATGGAAGAATTCAGCCAGTTGAAGTCGCTGGACGTTCTTCCCTGCATTGTTGGAATTTTAGAAAGCCCGGTCATCAAGCAGATTGTAAAAAATTCCGACGCTTCAATCCGCGTTGGAATCGGCGGAAAAATCAAAATCATCAGCGCGACACCAAACTTTGACATAAAAATGTGTCTTCTTTTCAAATACGAATTCAAGGACACAATAAAATACAACATAAATTTGATGTCAATTTTCACTTCGGACGAAAAACCGCCGGTAATCAACCCGAAAACTGGCGAAGCAAAATCCACGGCAGATTTCAAAGACCTTGACGAAGCCGGAATGAAAAAACTTCTTGCCGACAACAAAAAAGAAATTGAAAAAGAATTCGGAATCAGCAAATTTTCAAATCTTGGATTCAGGGAAACTGGCGATTTTACAGGCTCGCTGGCGATAAAACCTTCAAAAGATGCGAAAAATTTCCACAAGGCAATAAATTTGTGTCCTCCGTTTCCTGTTGTATTTTCATTTGACGCAAGTTTTGATGTTTTGATTTATTCAAACGTTGTAATTGAATTCAAAAACGCAGCCATAGGCGGAATTTGCATGATTGGATTCGGCGTTTCCGCCGGAATTGACTGGTCCTTCGTGAAAAAATGGAAAATTCCAACAGACATAAAAGCCGCACCTTACTGCAACATTTACAAAATCTTTGACGTGGCGAATTTTGCGGGAATCACAACGCTGAACAAAGACGAACTTCAGCTTGGCGGAGGATTTCAGGCACTTATTGCGCCGGTAATCGAGCTTAGAGCCGGCGTTGGAATCGGCGGTTCAATTGGAATTGCTTCCACGGACTTTACGCTCGGCGCGCCAATCACTTTTGTGCTTCCACTGTCTTCATATCTTGGAGTTACAACCGGAAACGGAAATCTGCTGAATTTTATTAGCGAAACACAAGGAAATTTCAAGGCTTCACTCGGACTTGACTTGCAGTTCTGCCTTGATCCGCCAATCTTAAAAAAGCGAACATGGAAATGGCCAATCTGGACTGCCCTGGACTTCAACGCGCAGCTTTGGAAAATAAGAACTGAAAACGGCACCGTTGAAAAAATGGAAGGTCCGAAAATCGTTTCCTACAAAAATCCGTTCAGCAACTAGCGTTTACAGGCATTTTCTTACGGTGTTCCTTGAAACACCTAAGAGCTTCGCGATTCTGTTCACGCTAAGCCCGGAACTCCGCATATTTTTCACATGAAATTCAAGGCCGTCCAGCAGATGAAAATTATTTTTGCTTCCTTTTGGGCGGCCTAGTTTTATGTTCTGAGCCTTTTTCAGCGCAAGAGCTTCCTTTGTCCGCTGGCTGATAAGATTTCTTTCAATTTCCGCACTAAGGCCAAAAGCAAACGCAAGCACTTTCGACTGAATATCATCGCCAAGGCGGTAATTGTCTTTTATTGTCCAAACACGTGCGCCTTTTTCCATAATCAGATTCAAAATCGACATAATCATAAACAGGCTTCTGCCAAGACGCGAAAGTTCACTGCAAATTATCAAATCGTCTTTTTTTATGTGCCTAAGAAGATTCCCAAGCTCCCGTTTTTCAGGAGTAAGAGTTCCGCTGATGGTTTCTTCAATCCAGGAATCAATTTTCAGGGATTTTTTCCTGCAGAAACGCAAAATTTCAAACCGCTGGTTTTCCACAGTCTGCTTGTCCGTGCTGACACGAATGTAACCGTAAATCATAAATCTCCCAAACTTAATAATTTTATTTCGAGTTAATTAGTCTTAATTTCGAATTTTTTTGCAAATTATGAAAAATCGCTTTCGGCATATTTCCAGTTTGCTCAGATGGATTTGGCTCGCGCTTCGCTTGTATTAATTCGGGTACTTCGCACTTTAATTGATTCAATCGCCAAAAATCTTCACAAACTGCAAATCTGCCTTCGCTTTTATTTTTTTCACAAAAAAACCGACATTCAGGCTAATTATAAGATTCAAAAAATAGATACCAGCCGGTCCTCTCCTTCCCGCTACTTTTTACTGCACCATTTTACGCGCATCAAAACAAAGTCGCGCATATCTGCGTAGAAATCAATTTTCGGCGGAACAACGTCGATTTTTTTCAGGGCTTCCTGAATCAGCGGATTTTTGTAGCAACTTACGGCGGAAGTTGCGGCGAACATCAAAACATTCAACTGAAGTTTGAACGCATCTTCCTTGGAAATTGAAAGCATTTCCGCCAGACGGTCGCGCAAAGGCCATGCGAATTCGTAGTATTTTTTCTTGAAAGCGGCAAGGCGGTCAACTGTAACGTTTGTTTCAATAATCGGATTCAAATAGGAAACGTACCGAAGATAATCCTGATTTGCGTTTAAAATTCCGGCCCAGACCTCGGAAATAACTTCCGGCGAATATTTATTTCCCTCCGGAAAAGCAGAAATGAGCGCACTGTAATAAGCCGCCATTTTTTGTGCGGAAAGCTCCAGGAAAATTTCTTCTTTTGTGGCAACATATTTGTAAAGATTCGCCCGCGACCAGGTAAGTTTTTCAGCAATTGTGGTAAGAGTAATTTCTGTGTACGGAATCTGATTAAAAAGTGATTCCGCGGCCTCTTTTATTTGGTTGAGCCGCTCTTCCTTCTGATCGTCGCTGCGTGCGCGTATATATTCTGCCATAAAAATAAGAATACCACACGGCACGAATTTATTCAATAAACAACGCAATGTTGCTAAAACTAAAAATCAAAGCAAATTGATTCTTAGCCTAAATGTCGAGTTTTTTTGCAAATTCTGAAAGAACGCTTTCGGCATATTTCCAATTTGCTCAGATGGATTTGGCTCGCGCTCCGCTTGTATTAATTCGGGTGCTCCGCACTTTAAGTGGTTCAATCGCCAAAAATCTTCACAAATTGCAAATCTGCCTGCGCTTTTATTTCTTCACAAAAAAAGTCAACATTCAGGCTATAAAGAATTTTCATACGCTTTTTATAAAACAAAAAATCTTCTATAATTTTGCAGAACGCTGAATCCACACTTTCAGCAAAATCACAAGGTCAGGCAAAACTTATGGAAAAAAAAGAACGCGCACAAAACAACAGAACTTTAACTTTGCAGCCGGAAGAAATCCCCGCGCTAAAAAGCCGCCTGCTCACTGAAAAAAATATTGCGCCCGGCGCGGACATTGTGAACCGCACAATCAACGGCGACGTTCTGAAAATGCTTGAATTCATTCCTGAAAATTTCGCCGACCTTATAATAATCGACCCGCCATACAATCTTTCAAAAAATTTCAACGGAATGAAATTCAATTCCCGCCCGGAAAGCAGCTACGACGAATATCTTTCAACGTGGCTTCCGGAAGTCTGCAAAAAACTCAAATCCAGCGGCTCGCTTTACTTATGCGGCGACTGGAAATGCACATCATCGCTGCAGCGCGCGCTTGAAAAAGAACTTTTTGTAATGAACAGAATCACCTGGCAGCGCGAAAAAGGCCGAGGAGCAAAATTCAACTGGAAAAACGGAATGGAAGACATCTGGTTCGCCGTGAAAAATCCGGACGAATATTATTTCAACGTTGAAGCCGTAAAAATGAAGCGAAAAGTTCTTGCGCCATACAAGGAAAGCGGAAAACCGAAAGACTGGAGCGAAAACGACGAAGGAAAATTCCGGCTCACCTGCCCTTCAAATTTCTGGGACGACATTTCAGTTCCATTCTGGTCAATGCCGGAAAACACCGACCATCCAACGCAAAAGCCCGAAAAACTTTACGCAAAACTGATTCTTGCAAGCTCGCACCCCGGCGACATTGTTTTCGACCCGTTTCTTGGAAGCGGTACAGCAAGCGTAACGGCAAAAAAACTCGGACGGCGTTTCTGCGGAATTGAACAGAACGAAGAATACTGCCTTCTTGCCGAAAAACGCCTTCTTCTTGCGGAAACCGACAAAACAATCCAGGGCTACAGCGGCGGCGTTTTCTGGGAACGCAACACGCGGAAGGAACAAAACTGAAAAATCAAAAACGAATAAAAATCGAGACTCCCCAGCCAGCCACTCTGAACAAAATTTGTACAAAATAAGAAACGTTTTGTTTCTAAATCGCAAAATAAATATTGACAAGTAACCTTTTCTTTATTACATTTTATATAAGTTACAAAACGAAACTTATATATCGAGGCGTTGATAGAATGTATTTGGAAAAGATTGACTCACCGGCAGACGTAAAAAAACTTTCACTTGAAGAAATGAACGCGCTCGCAGGAGAAATGCGCGAAGCCCTTTTCAACAGGCTTACAAAAATCGGCGGACATTTCGGTCCGAACTTTGGAATGGTGGAGACAACAATCGCGCTTCACTACGTTTTTAACTCTCCTATAGACAAAATTGTTTTCGACGTTTCGCACCAGAGCTACCCTCACAAACTTCTTACAGGAAGAAAAGCCGGCTACCTTGACGACTCGCATTTTTCAGAAGATTCAGGCTACACAAACCCGGAAGAAAGCGAACATGACTTTTTCAACGTGGGACACACTTCAACTTCAATTGCGCTCGCGCTGGGACTTGCAAAAGGACGCGATGTTCTTGGCAAAAATGAAAACATCATCGCGGTAATCGGCGACGGCTCGCTTTCCGGCGGAGAAGCCCTTGAAGCGTTAAGCGCGGCCGGCTCAGAACTGAATTCAAATTTCATAATAATCGTGAACGACAACGAAATGGCAATCGCTGAAAACCACGGCGGAATCTACAAAAATCTGAAGGAACTGCGCGACTCAAACGGAAAATCACCCGACAATATGTTCCGCGCCTTCGGACTTGACTATATATATGAAGAAAACGGAAACGACATCGCAGCGATGATTGAACTTTTCAAAAAAGTAAAGGACATAAATCATCCGGTAGTTCTTCACATCCACACGCAGAAAGGAAAAGGCTACAAAATCGCGGAAGACAACAAGGAAGCCTGGCACTGGACGCTCCCGTTCAACCGGGAAACAGGAAAACCAACCGTAAATTTCGGAAACGGCGAAAGCTACGGCGCAATCACACCAAAATGGATTATGGAAAAAGCCGCAAAAGACAAAAAATTCATCGTTGTAACTCCGGCAATGCCAATGTCCGTAGGGCTCGGCCCGGAACAGCGCAAAACGCTCGGCAAACAGTATCTTGACGTGGGAATCGCCGAAGAAGCGGCAGTCGCAGCCTGCTCAGGAATCGCAAAAAACGGCGGAACACCGCTCCTTGTAACAAATATGACATTCCTTCAGCGCGCCTACGACCAGATTTCGCAGGATGTCTGCATAAACAATATGCCGGTCACAATGCTCATGAACTACACATCGTTCGCAGGACTTACAGACGTTACTCACCTTGGAATTTTCGGGCTTGCGGCATTCACAAACATTCCGAACCTTGTAGTTTTAGCCCCAACTTGCGCCGAAGAATACACAAATATGCTCGACTGGGCGACAGAACAGAAATCACATCCGGTTCTGATTCTGATTCCAGGAAACGAAGTTACCCACCGCGCCGCAGAAAAAACATTCGACGCGCTCGACACCTTCAAAGTTGAACAGAAAGGCGAAAAAGCCGCAATAATCGCGCTCGGCGACTTCTATCAGAAAGGTGAAAAAATCGCCGCCGCAGTAAAAGAAACGCTCGGATTCACGCCGACGCTCATAAATCCGCGGTTCGCATCCGGAACAGACAGCAAACTTCTGGAAGAACTGAAAAAAGACCACCAGCTCGTAATCACCCTCGAAGACGGAATCTCAAGCGGCGGATTCGGCCAGAAAATCGCATCGTTCTACGGCCCAAGCACCATGAAAGTCAAAAATTACGGCCTAGAAAAAAAGTTCTACGACCGCTACAACCCCGAAACGCTTCTTGAGCAGCTCGGAATAACGCCGGAGCAAATCGTTTCCGACATCAAAGAACTTCTGAACAGCTAGCATAACAATCCGGAGCTTCCGGCGGCGGTTTCGACAAGCCAAACCACCGCCGTCGGGCTTTCCGGGGTTCCGTGCTAGCCGCACTCCATTCCTGCGCTCCAGCGTTCTCGCTCGCTCAACCGCCTCCGCTCCGGAACTCGCCTCCGGCTCGCCCCTCCAATCCCTAAGCCATTTAGATTGATGGCAATTAGCAAAAGGTTTTCTCATCAAAATCCTACGCACTGCCACCAAGTAAAACTTCTTTACCTTTTTACCGGATTTCTTTTCAGTGAAAATTTCAGAATATAATAGAAAACAGTTGCGGCAAGTACGAAAATTGAAAAGTAGTCAAGAACGAAAAGGGCGAATCCGCGTTCAATGTCGAAAAAGAAAAACGGCTGGGTGTTGAAAAGATACTTGTAGTAGCCGCGCAGAATAAAAGCGTAGATTCCGTAGGCGGAAAAAATGACTGGAACAGCCCGGAAAATCTTTGCGGCAACAGGATGCTGGCTGTCTTTTGCGGCAGGAATATTTCCAAAAACCGCACCCACATGAAGCGCAAAATGCAGGGCCACAAGAATGTAGTACCAGTGGCTTGCAACAAGATGCGCTGTCCGTGCAAAAGCCATTCCGCTGTGAATATTCAGAAACGTAAAAACTGAATCAGAAAGAATGATTCCGCTCACCGCAAGCAGAGCCACGCAAACCAGCAAAGCCCCGTTCACCGACACCATAACAATCCGCGCGGCATTGTATTTTCCCCTAAAAAGCGAACGGTAAAAACCGCGGTTCAAAACATTGTGAAAAATCCACAGAACAATAAGCGCCGCGCCAAGCCATTCATGCACCGCAAGATTTTCAAACGCAGTAATTCCGCCCATCAGCAGAACAGAAAGCACCGTCATAAAAACATCAAGCACACGCCTTACAATTTTACCAGCAGGAATTTTTGTTTTTGTTCTTGCGTTTTCAGCCATTTTTGCCCCTCGGAGAGAAATCAAACACGCACAGCGATTACTGTAACGCTTTCTATCTTAAAAAGAAAGACGCAAAAAAAACGCCAGCTCATTTCATTCCCCTCACTTCCCCTTCCCCACATTTCTCGCCACTCTGAATCCGCGGCTGGCGGAAGGCTCGTCGGGAATCTGGCTTGAACGGTAGGCACAGCGCAAATGTTTTCCAAAGTCGTTCCAGCCGCCGCCACGGGCAATTCTTGCAGAGCCGTTTTCAGCGCCGGAAGGATTTTTCACCGCGGAAGACGGATATTTTCCGTAGAAATCCCAGCACCATTCGCTCACGTTTCCGTGGATGTCGTAAAGTCCGTTTCCATTCGGCTTGAAGCTGCCGACTTCCACGGTTTTCTGGCGGTAATAGCCCGGGCGGGTTTCAAGAACGCTGTCATTAAAATAATTTTGCTCAATGTTGTACGGATAATGCGCATAAAAATTTGCGTCAGAGTCGCCTGGAACTTTCGCTAAGCTGAACGGAGTTTTTGTTCCAGCCCGAGCGGCATATTCCCATTCACTTTCAGTCGGAAGCCTGTAGCCGTCCGCGCTTTTGTTCCATTCAACATTTTCGCCGTCTATTCTGTAAGCCGGAGAAAGCCCTTCCGCACGGCTCAACGCATTGCAGAATTCCACAGCATCGTACCAGGAAACATTTTCCACCGGAAGATTTTTTCCCTGTCCTTTGAAAGCCGACGGATTTTTACCCATCACACGCTCGTATTCTTCCTGAGTCACCTCGTAGCGCGAAATATAAAAGCCATCAAGCGTAACCGTGTGCAACGTTTCGTCCTTTTCACGCCAGTTTTCGCTTTCCGGACTTCCCATCTGAAAAGTTCCGCCCTTTATAAAAACCATATTTTTTGCCGACAAGGATTTTTCTTCCTGCGCACCGGCACTGAACAAAATTTCACCCAACATAAAAAGCATTAAAAAAAATTTATTCATCTTCATTTGACTCTCCCAAAGAAAGACTTGTTAAATGCACTATACTAGATTATACTATTCAAGGACACTCATTGGACAGGCGGCTGCCTCCCGGACTCAACCGGTTTGGAAAAAAACTGGAATAATTGAAAAAGGGAGGCTTAGCGATGACAGTTTACGAAATTATTTCGCTGGCAATTAATATTGCCATTCTGATTATCGACATACTTAAGCTCTTCCACAAAAAAGAAGAAAGCGAGTAGGAATAAAGCCGCCAAAAACTAGTCTAACGGATTTTGGCGGCTTTTCACCAAATAACGGGAGACAGCCCAATCCAATGGGTGTCCCTCTTTCTTCAATATATCATGTTTTCAAAAAATTTCAAGTCCTTTTCCGCCTGTCTCAAACTTGCTAATATCCGTTTTTCGCCAGCCATTTGTCCAAATCCTTGTCAAGCGACGCTCCGCCGGAATAATACACTGAAAGCGGATTCTGCACCGTTGCGTCCGGCACAAGTTTTGTAATCGCCGAAACGCTCTGCCCAAGCCGTCCGCCGCCATTCGAGCAGAACGGAACAACAGTTTTTCCGGCAAAATCGTAGCTTTCAAGAAACGTCGCAATCGGCATAGGAATCGAAGCCCACCAGTTCGGGTAGCCCAGAAGAATCGTATCGTATTTCGCAAAATCCGCAACCTTGTTCTTAATTTCCGGGCGAGCCTGAATCCGCTGGTCGCGCTGAGCCTCGTCAAGAACCGTGCTGTAGTCCGTTGAATACGGTTTCACAAGCTGAATCTCAAAAATATCGCAGCCAAGCTTCTTCTGAATTTTCTGCGCAATTCCGCGCGTCGTTCCGCCCCAGCTGTAAAAAACAATCAGCGTTTTTGAAGCGTCTTTTTTCGCCGGTTCAGCCGCAAAAACTTCCCCGCACGCCGCCAGCAAAACAGAAACAGCCGCAATCTTAAAAAAATTTTTCACAAAAAACCTCCACATTTCCGATTTTTTTCCGGGCGTTCCGGCGATGGTTTCGACACGCTCAACCAGCGCCGTCGGGCTTTCCAGGGCTACGGCTTCCGCCTCCGACCACGCAAGCGTGTTTTCGCTCCGCTCACCCTTCCAATCCCTAACGTTGTAAGCTCGCAGGCAAGCACCACAACCTGCACTTTCCACGCAGTAAAAATTCCTTCGCCTGCAAGTTTCTCCAGCCCGCCCATCAATTCTTCAAACCAATCCGCCTAAAAAACTATTCCGCCTCGTTCACAATTCTTATTGCGTTCAAGCTCCGCGGATATCCAATATATGGAAGAATCTGTGTCACAACCGCAAGCAAATATTCCTTCGTGTTTCCAAGCCCGATGTTCGCCTTTGCGTGCGACCCAAGCTGAGGCTCGCATCCGCCCTGAGAAGCAAGAAAACAGAACGTAACAAGCTCGCGCTGCCTGTCGGTAAGTCCGCCGCGTGTGTAATAGTCACCGAAACAATTGTCCGCAAGCCAGTAGCTTACAATTCTTCCGTTCTCATCGCCTTTCAACCAGGATTCGCGCAACCTCTCGCCAAAATATTCAATCTGCTTCCGGTTTCCAGCCCGCAGCCTTGAATTCTCGCCGTCAGCCTTGTCATTCACCGTTTTCTGACCTTCCAGCGGAAGTTTTATTCCCCGAGCCTTCATCACCTTGTTCGCCGCATCCAAAAACGGACGCACTTTTCCAAACCCAAGATACGCCGTCGCCTGGTAAACAACTTCCTTCGCTTCAACCGGAGTCACGCTTCCGCCAGCAAGAGCCTTGTCCAGAGCCGCCTCAAATTCCTCTTTTCCCTGAACGCCGAGCAAAGCCGCAAGAACCGCCAGATTCCGCTCATTTTCCGCAACCTTCACCGGATTTCCATCCTTTCCGTTCACATACGCCGGAACTTCCTCATCCGAAAAACTGCGGAAAGTCTGCATAAACTCCGCGTCAGTCTTAAAAAGCTCCGAATCAAGTTCAGTTTTCATCTTTGATTTTTCCTCTATTTTTCTGTCCGCTTTTTCCGCCTTAGCCTTTACCTTTGGAGAAGCAAAAACCACTCCGCAAGAAAAAACAGCAGTCGCAATCAGCACAATTTTTTTCATAAAAGCTCCAAAATCTCCAGCCGCAAAACGCTATTTCAGCAGGCCTTCAACATAATTTTTAATTTCATCCGCGCCCGCTCTGGAATTGAACCTTTTTCCGCCAACGAACTCGCCGCCAGAAGCAACTTTCTTCAAATCGTCAGTTGTGCGTCCAAGCCCGCTTCCGCCCGAAGTGCAGAGCAAAACAATTTTCTTTCCCGAAAAATCGTAGCTTTCCATAAAAGTGTAAATAATTTTCGGCGCGTTATACCACCAGATTGGAAATTCAACCACAACCGTATCGTAACCGCTCAAATCAGTTTTCTGAGCAATTGCCGGCCGTGCAGAAGGATTGTTACATTCAATCGTTGAACGGCTTTTCCTGTCATTCCAGTCCAAATCCGCCGCCGAGTACTTCTGAGCCGGAACAATCTCAAAAATGTCCGCGTCCAAAGCATTCGCCGTAGTTTTCGCCAGCCGCTCCGTATTTCCAGTCGCCGAAAAATACGCCACCAAAGTTTTCGCATTCGCCTGCGCCATAATCAAACCTCCAGTCAAAACCGCAATCAAAAATTTTTTCATCACAAAACCTCCAGTTTCTTCTATATAATTGCAATATTTTGGACGTTCCGGCACCGGTTTCGACACGCTCAACCAGCGCCGTCGGGCTTTTCAGGGCTACGGCTTCCGCCTCCGACCACGCAAGCGTGTTTTCGCTCCGCTCACCCTTCCAATCCCTAACGTTGTAAGCTCGCAGGCAAGCATCGGGGCTGCAAGCGGTCCCTAACGCAGTTAGCTCGCAGGTAAGCACAAAATCCGCAAACCGCTAATTCTTTTCGCCCTGCAAAACAAGCGCAGCATTTCTTCCAGAAAATTCCTTCAGAAAACTGCAAACGCTCTTGTCGGCAAATTCCCCGATTTCCACAGCATCCGCATCTCCTAAATCGTGGTCAGCGTACGCCACAGAAACCGCATTGTAACGAATATTGTAATAAACGTGTCCAGCCTTGTAGAGCGAAGTCCGCTTGTCCGCAGAAGACGCGCTCAAAGTTGTGTACGAATAAAACTCAAATCCGCCGAACCTTGACATATCAATGCTTTTGCCGGCCGCCGCAGAAACAAAACTTTCCGCCGCGTCTGTTTCCGAAAGATTCAGCTGAAACACCTTGCCGCCAATTTCAACATTCACGCTTTTTGCAAAAACAGCCGCCCCGCAAAAGAGCGCGAACAAAAACAAAACAAGCTTTTTCATAGCAAACTCCTTTTCTCAAAACTATTTCAGTTCCACAAGAGTGTAATTTCTTGTGCCACCGCCAATTTTTTCAAGATATTCTATCATTCCAACGCGATGGGCATTTTTCCATTCAGTTTTCGTCGCCTCGTCGATGTCCGCTTTTTCAATCAAAAAATCCGCAGTGCATTGCTCCAGCGCAACAATGTCGTTCGACGCAATAATTCCAATCTTCCCAAGGTTTTTCGCTCCGCGGCAGCCGTCGGCAGGCGCAATATCGTCAAGCACATTGATAAAAGCCCAGTTTTTCTTGTAGTCCAGAGCTGCTTTCGCGGCATCGGCAAAACTTTTCATCAGAACATCGGAAGGCGTATTGTGATAATGATTTTCGTCCGTTCCGCCGGAATGAATAATACATTTTCCGCTCCGGTTGGCAAGGCAAAGCGAAATATTCTTGATATTTCCGTCAAAAGCCGGAAGCATGTGAAGCCGCGGCCGAAAAACCGAAATCAGAGTGTCAAAACTAGCGAACTCTTTTCCAGTGCGCGCATATTTCAAAAGATTTCCGTCCTTCACCGGCAAGTTGATAAAATCCGTGTCGCTCACCATAATGCACTTCCCGATTTCAGTAAAACCGTGCTTTTTCGCATACGAAAGATTCATCGCGGAAGTCCATCGGTTTCCAGAAAGTCCGTTTCCGTCAAACATTGTTCCGCCGGTCGCCGCCACAAGACCACGCAAAACCTCCGGCTGCAAAACCTCTTCGTCCGGCCCGCCAAAACTCACCTTGATTCCAACATTTCCCTCAATTTTCTGATTCAGTGTGCCGTAAACCTTCATAAGCCCTTCAGAAGAAACATCGCGCGTAAAATAAACAACGCTCCGCTTTTCACGTCCAGCCTGCGCAAAAACCGCCGCAGCACCAATCACCCAAAAAGCCGCAACCACCAGCCAATTTTTTTTCATAACAACCTCCGCTCACAAAATACAATCCTGTCAATTAAAATATAAAACGCCGAAAGTAGAATGTCTAATATTTATTTCTTATTTCTAGTTATGCAAAAATGGAATAGAAAATTTGCAACACTCACGCAAAAACTAAACAACCGAAGCATTTTTCCTTTATAAAAGGAATCTCCATTGAAAACCGATAATCTCCTCAGCCCTTGCCCCGACCGCCAAAATCCACGTATAATAAACGCATGGAACTTAGAGTCTTGCGCTATTTTCTGGCGGTCTCAAGGGAAGAAAATTTCACAAAGGCCGCAATGTCGCTCAACGTAAGCCAGCCGGCACTTTCACGGCAGATTGCGCAGCTTGAAGCGGAGCTTGGGCAAAATCTTTTTGTGCGCTCCAGCCACAGCATTATTCTTACAGACGCAGGACTTCTTCTAAAACGCCGTGCTGAAGAAATGCTTTCTCTTGAAGATAAAATCCGCCGCGAATTTTCCGATGACAAATCAGAAATTTCTGGAGAGCTTTCGTTCGGCTGCGGAGAATATCTTGGAATGGGTGAACTTTCAGAAAAAATGGCGGCATTCCAAAAGCAAAATCCAAAAGTTACTTTCCGAATCTACAGCGCAACCGCCGACGACATAAAATTCCGCATTGACCAAGGAATCCTTGACTTCGGTCTGATGGTTGAGCCAGTTGCAATTCCGCATTATGATTTTGTGCGCCTAAAAACCGTTGAACACTGGGGAATCCTCGTGCGCAGCGACAATCCTCTTGCCTCAAAAAAATCCGTAACGCCGCAAGACCTTGCCGCAATTCCGCTCTACATTCCGTGGAGAACAACAATGCGGAGCGAAGTTTCCGCCTGGCTTTCCGACTACGCCGAAAAAATCACAGTCGCCGGAACATTCAATCTGCCGGGAAATATTGCACATCTTGTAAAGGCGCAAAACTATGCCGCCGTAACCGCAGAAAATATCAGAAAATACGATGACCTTTCCTTCGTGCCGCTCGAAAAAGCAAACCCAATGACCACCGTTCTCGCCTGGAAAAAATCCGCAAACCTAAGCCGCACCGCCAAAGCTTTTGTCGATTTCTTCAAAAAATGAGTTTCAGGGCGTTCCTATCTGCATGAACAAAAAATTGACTTTTGCAATACATAGCATTACATTGTATATATAAATTATCATGGAGGTAACTTTATGGCTACAATGAGCATCAGAACTGACGATGCAAAGAAATATTCCTTTGAAGGATTCTGCGACTCAATCGGAATCTCTGTAACAGCCGCTGTAAATATGTTCATAACCGCTTGCCTGCGGGAAAACCGTATTCCTTTTGAAGTAAAAGCCGATCCTTTCTGGAGCGAAGAAAATCAGGCCCGGCTAAAAATTTCACTGAAACACGCAAAAGAAGGCAACCTTACAAAACACGAAATCACCGAGGCTGACTAATGGACAAATTCTGGACTGACGAAGCTTGGGAAGATTTTTTAAGCCTTCATTCAGACAAAAAATTAATGAAAAAGCTCGATTCTATTCTAAAAGACATTGAGCGAAACGGTTACTCCGGAATCGGAAAACCCGAACCTTTAAAAGATGATTTATCCGGCTACTGGAGCCGTAGAATTGATGACTATAACCGCATTGTCTACAGAATCGTTGAATCGGACAGTCAATCTTACATTGAAATATTGCAATGCGGCACTCATTATCACAAATAAATTCCAGCTCCAGCAGGCAGTTTCTACTTCTTCACCTTGTATTTTAAAAGCACTGTGCCTTTTTCAAGTTTTTCAACTTCCTGCAAGTCTAAAAGAACTGGATTTTTGTCCTGAGCTCTTCCGTCAAAACTTGCTGCCCAGCCTTCGCGGCCGTCAATTCCCGGTCCGAACATCATTTCAACTTCATCAACAAGGCCTGCGTCCAAAAATGACGCGTTTATGTGTCCGCCGCCGGTAAGAACCGCAAGCTTTACGTGGAAGTCTTTTTCAAGAATGGAAACCGCTTTTTTCAGATCGATTTTTTCTGCGCCGCACGCAATATAAGAAATTCCGCGAACCTTCAAATATTCAAGATATTCTGCACTTGCCTTTTCGCTTGTAACAACAATCAGAGGCTTTCCATCAACCTTGTTCGTTTCCCAAAGCAATGTTCCGTGCGTGTCCATGCAAACCTGATAGCCGGAAGAATCTGATGCCTTGTAAAAACATTCACCGCATTCCTGTTTGTTTTTTGCTTCAAAAACACCGTCCGCAGCGTAGTGCATTGCGTTTGTCGTTTTTCCGTTTATCTGTGTAAAATCCCCGAACGAAGCAAGATGTTCGTAATAGCTTTTTGCCTCCGGATCGATTTTTTCAGTCATTGCGCAGTCAATCCGCCCGTCAAGGCTTGCGTACATAAAACAAATTATTTTCATTTTCCACTTCCCTTTCAAAAATTAAAGTTTTGCGTATTCTTCATCGCTGACAGGCTCAAGCCATTCGTTCGAAATATTTTCTCCAGCCGGCTCAAAAGTTATGTGGCTGAACCAAGAATCTTTTTTTGCGCCGTGCCAGTGCTTAACGTTCGCCGGAATCACAACAACGCTTCCGGCTTCCATAGAAACCGCCGGTTTTCCCCATTCCTGATACCATCCGCTTCCAGCCGTGCAGATTAAAACCTGTCCGCCGCCCTTTTCCGCATGGTGAATATGCCAGTTGTTCCGGCAGCCCGGCTCAAAAGTCACATTGAAGAGCGGAATCTCGCCTTTTTTTGAATCCGTAAGCGGCTTTAAAAACGAATGCCCCGTAAAATATTTTGCAAAACCATCGTTCGGCGCGCCAATTCCAAACTTGTCAATTTCTTCAAATTCTTCCTTCGTCATTTTCTGAACCTTCTTTTTATTTTGTAGATAGCCTTAATTTCGAGTTTTTTGTGAAAAAAATAAAAGCGCAGGCAGATTTGCAATTTGTGAAGATTTTTGGCGATTAAATTACTTAAAATGCGGAGCACCCGAATTAATACAAGCGAAGCGCGAGCCAAATCCATCTGAGCAAATTGGAAATATGCCGAAAGCGGTCTTTCAGAATTTGCAAAAGAACTCGATATTCAAGCTAAATAATAGAAGAAAAATGCTGATATTTCCAATAGTTTGTTTTTATACTCAGATATGCGGTTGGTGAATAGTGGATTATGGATTGGAGGAGCTCGCCGGAGACGACTTCCGGGGTGCCGGTAGTTTGAGCCTGTCAGAGCCG
Source organism: uncultured Treponema sp. (assembly GCA_934718065.1). Classification (GTDB taxonomy): domain Bacteria; phylum Spirochaetota; class Spirochaetia; order Treponematales; family Treponemataceae; genus Treponema_D. The sequence goes on along the minus strand of CAKUZR010000001.1, from coordinate 199,345 downwards.
CCGCCGAAAGCCCCCCCCCAAAAAAAAATCACTCCTGGTAATATTTGCCTCTGTAAAAATTCTCCGCGCCGGTCTTTTCGGCTGTCATCCGGAAGCAGACACATCCGTCCGGGCAGACATAGTCTTTTGCGTTTGCCTGCGCACCTCCAACAAGGGTTAAATCTCCGCCGCTTCTGACTGCCTGCATATCTCCGTAAAGAATCTGCATCATTTTTGAGCAGATTCCGTAGCCTTGTTCGTTCACGGGGCAGCCGTATGTGCAGGTGTATTTATCGCCTATTTCTTCGCCGTTCCTGCACAGGTGTTCCGTATGGTCGCCGCGCAAAAATCCAGTCACTTCTATGGAAAATTTGTATTCTTCGTCATACCATTTTTTCATTTTCTTAATCCTCCTTAAACGAGCCTATTGCTATAAGATTTCCCTCTGGGGCGGCAATATAGCAGGTTCTCTGCCCCCAAAGCTCTGTGGCTGTTTTCATGCTTTCTGCACCGGCGGCAATTACTTCTGCATAAGTCTAATCAACCGCAGCATAATTGTCTACGCTGAGCGCAATTTCATAATGTCCATTCACCCCTTTGCAATACGAGAATTTTCGGTTTGCCATTTTTTCAAAATCACTTTTCCGATACAAAAGAAACAGCGTTCCGTCCTTTCAAGAAAGATATTTGAAGCATTTTCATCTTCCTTTATCTCAAATCCTTATTTAGCCTGTCTATTTTCATACCGCCTTCACTTTCTGTTTCATCATATCATCTGGAACAGGACATCTGTATGTCATGTTTATTATACAGCCTGAATGTTGAGTTTTTTGTAAAAAAAAATAAAAGCGCAGGCAGATTTTCAATTTGTGAAGATTTTTGGCGATTAAAATACTTGCTTACACAAAATAAAAAAATCCGCTAATATATTAAAAATTGATTTTTAAAGCAATCTAACGAGCAGCCAAAAGCGTAAGTCCAGTTCGGACCGGCTTTTAGGCTGCTTTTTTTATGCATTTTTGCTTTTAGAGGTATTTATGAAATCTTATGACTTGGGTTCTGAAAAAATTACCCGGCTTGTGCGCCATTTTGCGGTTCCTTGCGTAATCAGTATGCTTGTGGCCGCCTTGTACAACATTGTTGACCAGATTTTTATTGGCTGGAGCAGCGCGGGCGCTTATGGAAACGCGGCGACAAATATTGTCTATCCGTTTACGGTTCTGGCTCTGGGGCTTGCACTTCTTGTTGGCGACGGCTGCGCGGCGATGTTCAGTCTTGCGCTTGGTGAAAAAAACAAGGAAAAGGCGGACAAGTGCGTTGGAAACGGTTTTTCAGTTCTGATTGTTCTTTCAGTTTTGCTTTGTGGAATCGGATTTTTGTTTAAGAAACAGATTCTTGGGCTTTTTGGCGCGACTCCGGCTGAAAAACTTTGCTACGATTTTGCAATGGAATATTTTTCTGTGATTTGCACGGGGCTTCCGTTCTACATGATTGGCCAGGGGCTGAACGGCGCAATCCGAGCGGACGGCTCTCCGAAATTCGCGATGGCCTGTACTTTGGGTGGAGCAATTGCGAATCTGATTTTGGATCCGGTTTTTATTTTTGTTTTCGGAATGGGAGTAAAAGGCGCGGCGATTGCCACGGTGATTGGCCAGACTCTGACTTTTGCGATGAGCATTCTGTATCTTTTCCGCTCAAAGAATTTTCATCTTAGCGTGAAATGCATGAAAATTGATTTTTATATTTTGAGCCGGATGGTTTTTATTGGAATGGCGTCGCTTATTGTTCAGCTTTCAATTGTGATTATCATTGGCGTGAACAACAATCTTCTTTCAAAATACGGCTACGAAACTTTTGCAAGCACAGGAAATGCGTTCGGCTCGGTTGTTCCGCTTGCGGTTGTGGGAATTGTGATGAAAGTTTTTGGAATTGTTGTTTCCATTGTGATTGGAATAAGTCTTGGCGGCCAGCCGATAATCGGGTTCAATATGGGAGCAGGAAATTCTGAGCGCGTAAGGGAAACGGCGCGCGTTATTTTGCGGCTTGTTCTTGGCGTTGGCGCAGTGGTTTTTCTGATTTTTGAATTTCTTCCGGATTTGGTTATCTCTGTTTTTGGCAAGAACAATTCCGCGGAATATATGGAATATGCCCGGCTCTGCATAAGAATTTTTTTGAGCGGAATCATAATGACCTGCTTTGTAAAATCTGTTTCGATAATTCTTCAGTCGGTGGGAAAAAGCGGAAAATCAACGTTTTTGGCGCTCCTGCGCGATGTGATTGTTTTTGTTCCGGCTTCCGTTATTCTTGCGTCTGCAAGCCACAATATTGTAACAATGCTTTGGAGCGCGCTCATAAGTGATGCGGTGGCCTTTGTGTTTGCGGTGGTTTTCCTGCGGCAAGGATTGAAAGTGCGGGCGTAGCCCGTTCCGGAGCGGAGCTTTTGGCGACGTTCCGGAATGAAACACTGCAAAGCCTGGTTTTGCTGAATGAAATGAAGCAAAAGCCGCCCAAAAAATTATTAACCCGAATGTCGAGTTTTTTGAAAATTCTGAAAGAACGCTTTCGGCATATTTCCAATTTGCTCAGATGGATTTGGCTCGCGCTTGCGCTTGTATAAAATCGGGTGCTTCGCACTTTAAGTGATTCAATCGCCAAAAATCTTCACAAACTGAAAATCTGCCTACGCTTTAATTTTTTTACAAAAAACTCGACAATTGGGTTATAAAAAAACTAAACTTGGCGAATAATCTGGTGCATAAAAATAAAAAATGTGATATAATGAATCCATTAGGGGTTGTAGCTCACCTGGCTAGAGCGTTTGAATGGCATTCAAAAGGTAGGGCGTTCGAGTCGCCTCAGCTCCAATTTTTTGAGATTTTTATTTTTTGCGGCGGGCGCTGGATGATTTTAAATTTCGGGAATGATTCTTCCGCAGCCGTAAAATGTTTTTTTCCAGTAGTTTTCGTTTAGTCCGCTGATGATTACTCCGGTTCTAGGACCGGCGCTTGCGGCGTTTAAAAACAGGTTTTGCTTTCCAAAATCGTTTTCGCCGGGATTTTTGCCAAGGTAGATTCCTACGTGCGTGATTCTGGTATCCGCCGAGCCTTTGAAGAAAATCAAGTCGCCGGGGAGCGCGTCGCCTAATGAAACTGGTGATGTCTGGTTGTAAATGTCCTGCGCGTTTCCTTTTATGTCAATGCCGAGGCTTTGTTTTGCGGTGTAGGAAACGAGGCCTGAACAGTCGAAGCCTGGCCGGGGAGTTTTGCCGCCCCAAACATATTCAATTCCTTTGTAGCCCATTCCCAGGTCAATGAATTTTTTGCGCAGATTTATTGCGTCGTCCATTTTTTGTTCAGATTCTGCGATTGTCAGATTTTCTGGCTGGTTCTGCGGTTTTTGCTGGGTTTTTGGAGCGGGCTTTGCTTCTGATTTTGCTTTTGGTGGCTCGGCTTTGTTGGAGGCTGGTTTGTTTTCTTTTTGCTTGTTGGCCGGCGTGGCTGCTGCTGACGGCGCATTTTTTTTGAGAGAATCAGTTTCGGATTTTTCAGGATTTTTTGGGTTTCCTGAATTTTGTCCGGGCTTTGTCTGGCCAGTTTTTTTTGAAAGCTGGGATTTCATTTTGGCTTTGTTTTTTTCTAATTCCAGCCTTGATTTTTCGGTTTCTGAAGAAAGTTTTGTTTTTGAAGATTCAAGTTTCTGGCGTTCTTTTTCAATTTTTCTTAGAATTTCAAGTTTTTTTTGTTTTACGCTTTCAAAAAACTTTGAATTTTCGTCTTCGATTTCTTTTTTAGAAGGCTCCCGTTCGATTTTGTAAAAATCGCCGTCTTCAACTTTCTGATTTTCAAAAATATCGTCGCTCTGAGTTTCTGCGTGTGCTGCAAAAAACGCGGCGAATAGAGCAAAAATTAAAATAAATGCCTTTTTTTGAATTTTTTTCATACAGCCACCTAAAAGAAATCAAATTATGCCCGAATGTCGAGTTTTTTGTGAAAAAATAAAAGCATAGGCAGATTTACAGTTTGTGAAGATTTTTGGCGATTGAATCACTTAAAGTGCAAAGCACCCGAATCAATACAAGCGCAGCGCGAGCCAAATCCATCTGAGCAAACTGGAAATATGCCGAAAGCGGTCTTTCAGAATTTTCAAAAAAACTCGACAATTGGGCAGTTTATTTTGCCTCAAGAACTTCTTCAGCTTCTGTGTTGATTTCTTCGTCGTTTGAAGTAATCATCATATTCTGAAGTTTAAGCGAAAGCGCTTCTTTAAGGGCTTTTCCTTCGTCTGTGTTGTCTTCAACACTGCTCATAGCATTTTGAATCTGAATGTCGTAGAGTTTTTTTGTCATGCCCCAAACTGCATAATATTCATAGTAAATTTTTGATTCTTTTGCTTTTTTTGAAGCCTTTACTTCTTTTTGAATCCAGTATGAAGCGATTTTTTCAAGACCGTTCAGTTCAACTGCAGAAACTGCCTGCTTGTACATATTCAGTTCCTGTTCCAAAGTTGTTGCCTCTTTTACATCGCCGGTCTGCTTTGAACGTCCTTTCTGAGCCGCAGAAACTGCTTTTCCAACAATTCGCTGCATTTCGTCGCCAACCTGAACTTCCACGTCAACCAAGTCGGCCCACTGTTTTGTAAATTCAAGATTGTCGCCGCGTGCAACTACAACAAACGGTTTTTTGCCCGAAATTCCTGGCATAATTGGAGAAAGATATTCAGCTGAATAATTTCCGTTTCCAATTTCAACAACCCACTGAGGAATTTCAGAGCCGAAAGATGCGCCCTGATAGTCAAGGATTGTTACGTAATTTTTCTGAACTTTAGCGGCATTGCCTTTAATTCCAGAACCAGCAACTTTTGTTGTAGCGCAGCTGCTAAGCAAAACTGAAGCAACAACAGAAAGAATAAAAATACTCTTTTTCATTTTTTTTCTCCTAGTCTATTTTTAATCTGCTGTTTATAAAATCAATCGCCGGAAGACGAATGTTTTCCAAAACCAGTTATTTAAAAGACAGATTGTTTATGTAGGAATCAAAATTCTTGCTGAATTGAGTTCCTATGTCTTTTCCAAGAGTCCGGTATGTTCTGTTTACCGCATCGGATTCAGAAAGCGAGCCTTCCCGGCCTTTTAAGTTTATTGCAAACAGGGATTCTGCCTGCAAAGCGTCTGAAAAATCCAGGTCAAGTGTGTAAACGCAGTAAGTGATTTTTCCTTTTTGTGAAATTTCTGAAGAATATTTGCCTTCAAGAGTGTATTTTTCTTTTTTAGACGGCGAAGTTTTAAATCCGTATTTTGAAAAAATATCTTGAAATGCAGATTTTATTTTGTTGTCCTTGTCTCCGGAAATTTGCACATAAATGGTAATATTTTCTGCGATTTTTTTCTTGGCCAGCTGCGTATTTTGAAGCGAAACAACTTTTTTGCTGATTTCGTTGCCGCTTTCAAAATCAATTACAGTAAGATTTTTGACCAGCTTGTCGTTTTCAGAGGCAATTTCCGCCGCAAAACAGATTTCGCTGTAGCCGTAGAAAGTGCCTGGATTTTTTTCGGATTCTTTTATTGCCTTTCGGACTGCCGCATCATTTTTTTCTATATATTCCTGATAAACGGCGGCGGTTTTTTCTCTTTCAAGAATTGCAACTGCATACCATTTTTTTTCAGGCTTGTTATAAAAATATTCCGCGATTTCGATTCCAATCAGATTTTCCGCTTCAATCTGGCTTGTTATGTTCTGCTGCAAATTTTCAGCCGATGAAAAAGAAACTTTTCCTTCTGAAAGAGCCTGCTCCATTTTTTTTGATGCGGCGGTAGTTGATTTGACTGTCTGCCCAAAAACGGAGGAAAGATTTTTTACAGCTTCAAGCTCTGCGGTTTCGCGGTTTGCTCCGGAACCTGTTCCGTTCATATATTTTTCTGCCGGATAAACGCTTGATGGCAAAGTTATCCATTCAGGCATTTTGTTTTTTGCGGCGAACAAAAAACAGGCGGAGAAAACAAAGAAAAAAGCTAAAATATTTTTTTTCATAAAAATCCTGAAATTGACAAAGCTATTTTTTCAAAGCGAATCTTAAAACTTTACAGCTGATTTTTTTATGTATTTTTTAATGTCGTTGTTCTGTTCAGACCAAACGATTCTGTTTGTTTCCAAGTCAATCAGCTGCATATCAACCTGGTAAGTTCTTACCTGCTGTCTTCCAGCGGTGTCTACGATTGTTGAAACTGTACCCTGGAGCATAAAATCCGCCGCAGTTTCGTTGCCGATTGATTTCGCAGTTTCATAGGCATTTTCCGCCTGGTCGTTTTTTTCCGCGCGGAGTTCTTCCCTCTGGTTTGCGTCCGCCACAAATTCCAAAGTTCCATCGTTGATGATTACGTTCTGGAATCTTTTTGAAAGAATTGAAGTGTCGATGTGCTCAACGCTCTTGTTTCTTATAGTTCCAATAATTACAACTGGCGCTCTGCCTTCTGTGGCTCTGAAATTTGCAATCCGCCTTGATTTTATGCATGAATCAATTAAAGTTGTGCAAACCTGGTCAACATCGTTGGAGTTCCAGTAGCCGCTCAAATCTTTTACGCTGTCTTCCGCCGCATATCTTTTTACAGAAGTTGTTGCGCAGGAAAATAAAAACAGTGAAGAAACAGCCAGCAAATTTACCAATACTACTTTTAATTTCATAGTTCACCTCTAAAAATCTATTTTATACAAGAGGAAACAACCAAAGAAGGTTTTCCATCTTTTACTTCCGTTTCAAATGGTTTTTCAACAACGCTGCCGTCGGAAAAACGATAAACCACTTTGCCGCTGTACAGACCGGCTGGAACTGTAAAACCTGCGGCATTTACGGTTTCCGGAAAGAATTCTCCCTGGCGGATATCAGCGGTTTCTGTCAAGTCGATTGCGGCAAGCCCCGCAGCAGTTGAAGCGCACAACGAGTCGAACGCAACAGAAGCCAATGAGTATGCCAGTCTGCTTCCTGACAGCGCTTTAAGTCCTCCGTAGCTTGCGTTTATGCTTGCAATTCCTGCCACAATTCCGCTGGTTTTCTTTGTAATGCTTCGGTTCATGCTCGCGGCATATTCTTTTCTAGCTCTTAGTTTAACAGATTTTTCAAGATTTGCATTGTAATTTTCTATTACAATTGTTTTTTTTGTTCCAATATTGTTCAAAACAACGTCAACGCCGCTTACAGTGGATTTTGCTGAATAAACAGGATATACAAACTTGAACTGAACAGGCAATGCTCTGTATGAAGAATTTCCTGTTGGAACATAAAAGAACGTTGATTTTGAAGGAAAATACACTTCCCTGGCGGATTGTTTTCCAATCAGTCCGGCAAGAGCAAGAACGTCCAGCCGACCTTTTCCTGAAGGAATTTCTGAATCGGCGGAATCAAAATTTTTCAAAAGAGATTTTAAAACTATAGAATCGGAATCAATCTGGCTTTTGTCGCCGTCAGCCTGCCGCAAAATCAAGCTTAAATACCGGGCAAGAGGCGATTCCTTGTAAAAATCTTTTTCCGTAGGTTTCTGAGGCAAGTCCGCGGTAAAAACAGAAGAGTCAATGCTGTAAGATTTCAAGGATTTTATGTCGTTTCCAAGATTTTCCCTGGCGGAAGGATCAAGCCCTTCGTTTACAATTACTTCGCCGTAAAGCCGCCTGTATTCAGGAAGTTTTTCAACTGAAAGTTTTGTAAGCTGGTTCACGGCGTTTTCCAAATCGCCCTGCAGATAATAGCAGATGGAATTCATCGTGTTCACCAGAAGATACTCGTAGACATTTCCGCGGTATTCCTTTAGATTTTCGTTCGCAATGGCTTTTCCGATTGATTTTGCAACGCTTTTTGTAAGCGCGTCAAACATTTGAGCGTCAGTTTTTTCAAAAACAGCGGAAGCCTGGGCATATTCTCCGTTCAGAAAATAGAGCATCGCCAAATCCAGGTTATCTCTTATATTCGCTTTTTTCCGGGTTTTGTACAAAAACATTCCAAGACAAGTTTCGTAATCCCGGTTTTCGTAAGCCTTGGCGAATTCTTTCTCTTTGTATTTAATTGGTTTAATCTTTTTTTTGGTGAGTTTTTTTTCAGCGGTGGCAGAAGTTTCGACCGCGTTTTCGTTTATTTTTGAAGTGGCGCATGATGAAAAAAAACAAGCTGACACGAATATAAAAATCCGGATAAATTTCTTCATTTTAAGCTCGAAATAGTTGATAATTTAAATTTAGCGCAGTAGGCACTACAGAGAACGATATATTTAAATTCTAAAAAAAAACTAAAATTTTTTTAGAAAAAAGTCTAGTGAAAACCCCACGCAATCGCCAAAAATCTTCGCAAACTGGAAATATGCCTGCGCTTTTATTCTTTGCCTCAAAAACTCGGCATTCAGGCTAAATATTCAAATCAAAACCAATTGAAATTCCAGAAAAAATCCACGGCAAAACCACTTTTGAAAAAACATCGTTTCCAGAAGAAGCTGAATTTCCAGCCCCGGATGATTTTTTCACCGAAACTTTAAATGGAACAACAAAATTTTTTGACAAAAAAACATCCAAATCAGCAAAATCAAACGGAATATTGTATTTCGCCTTGAAATCCGCAGAAACCAGTCCTGCTAAATTTAAAAAATCAATGTTCGCAGAATCTTTTCCAGAAGCGCCGCTAAAAAGAATGTTTTTCTTGTATTTCCAGTCTGCATCATATTTTCCAGATTGAAACGCAAAAAAAATCGAATTAAAATCCATCAAAAAAGAAAATGCGCATTTTTCATACTCAAAAGAAAAGCCGTTCAAAAGCGCAAGAGCCTCAATTGCTCCGTTCACCTTGTAATATTTGTAAGGATACAAAAAATAAGCCTGATTTTTATCCGTCAGCGAGCCATTAAAATCTCCGTAAAAAAAAGCCGCTCCAGTATACGGCTTGAATTTCCAGCGAGCAGTTTTCCACAGCTGACTGTATGTGCAGACAAAAAGATTTCCGGCTGCATCAACAAGCATTTTGTCATCATTATTCAGCACATGAATTTTTCCAGCGCAAAAACAAAAATCCAGCTGATGATTCATAAATGAAAACTGAATTCCACACGCGCCAGAAAATGGATTTTTCACATTTCCATAAAACCAGTAAAAATCGCCTTTTTCAGATTCTCCGGAAAAAAATCCAAAATAAGGCTTTACAGAAAACTCTTTTATATAGAAAGGAACTGCAATTTTTCCGTTGAATCCGCAAATTTCTTCCTGCGTAAAAATATGCTCCGCATCCACAGAAAGCGAACCGGCAGAAACGAATCCAAAATCCGCTGAAATGCCGAAAAAATCATTCGCGTATTCTGCGCAAAAATCGCCCTTAAAAGCAGAACCTTTAAAATATTCAACAGACGAATCCAAATAGAAAAGATTCGCTCCGGCAAAAAATTTATGCTTTTTCACCGGCAGATAATCATTCAAATTCCAGTTGAATAAAATAGCTGCGCCTGACGAATCGCTCCACAAATTGCAAATATTATGGCTGAATTCAAAAGAATACAATTTTGAAAGCGCAAACCCCAGCAAAAAAACGAAAAACTTCTTCATCTTAAAAACAAAAAAAGCCTGCCTGCGCTTCAAAATCGAGCACAAAGCAGGCTTAAAACTGCAAGTTTTATTGCAGAGAACTAATTTTAGTAATTATCAAAATAGCCACCAAATTCTCCCATAGGAATCATTGAAACACCTTCAAAATCCAGGCCAGGAAGTAAATCGCTCAGCAGTTTTGAATTTATTTTCAAACCTATTCTAGCATCGTATCCCGCCTTTACGTAATCATCTCCAACCAATTGCTTCATTTCTTTTTCTACAGCATTTTCAATATCATCTGAAGTTTTCATATCAGATGTAATTTTAAGATTAAAAGTGCCTTCTTTTTCTGTCCAATCAGATTTGTAATAATAATAATCAACAACGCAGTCAATTTTCAAATCAGAACCATCGCGCTCAAAGATGTCAGAGAAATATCCAGCCGTAAAAAGTTTTCCCATGTCAATTCCAAAAGAATTGCTTGAAGAAGACGCATTCCACTTCAAAGTTTCAAATGGATTTTCATTCGGAATATAGAAAATTTCGCCTTTATTAAGACATTTATTCAAATTTTCCGCCGCGGCAAGAATAACATTTCCATAGCGCGCAACTTCATCTTTTGCAGCCTGAGGATATGAGCTGGCTGAACTTACAAGATAATTGTAAGAATTTTCAAGAATTTCAATTGCTTCAATGAATGTTTTCTTTGAAGTTTCCATTGCGCCAGAATTTCTTACTTTCAACGAATTTGTCTTTGCGAGTTTCCTGAAAAATTCCAATTCCGCCGGATTTTCACCAAAAAAGTCTTTTGCAGAAGAAATGTTCGCCTGCAAGTCATAAGAGCTGATCCACTGGAAAGCGCCTTTCAAAATCTGCATGCTTGAAATCAAAACATTCAGCTCTGATTTACCAACATAAACAGAAGAATCTCCAAGAACATCTTCCAGGCAAAGCGCAGAAATTACTTTTGACGGCACAAGAACATTTCCTTCAGAAATTGAAGCGGCAAGTTTCTTTGCATTTTCAAATTTTCCGTCAAAAATCTTAAGAATATTGTCAATAAGCTCATTCGCGCCGTTCGGATTGCATTCAACAAGATTTCCAAACAAAAGCAACGTTGTTGTAGCCGATGTCTGTGTTGACTTTACAAGAGATTTCTTGTACCTGTCAGAATTTTTAAGCCATTCTGGAACGTTGTAATCAGGGAATTTGGTTGACTCATAGTCTGACAAAACACGTTTTTCATGGTCATAAGAAGATCTATATTTTTTTGTTGAATCTGTTATCTGATTTCGCACATTTACTGGCAATCCAGATGCCCTAACCAAATATTTTCCATTTTCATTAAGTTTTACATTTTTCACATAATCAAAATCCGTCTTCCAACAAGAAATCCATTCATTATCTTCATCCAACAGAGCTTTTATATAACATTTTTCTCCGTCTGAATTCCGATCGCATCTTTCCCCTGAAACTTTTACGTAATAGTAATAATAACTTTCATCCTCAGACGCTTCGCTCAAAGTATAAACATCTTCATAATACCCTCTCTTATATTCTTTAAGCCATTCGCCGTTAATAAGCGCGTTCAAAGTTGAAGGATAATTTTTTACACCGAAGTTATTCTTCATAATGTTGCTGACGCTGCTATCAGTACTGATTGTGGCAATTTCAGCAAGAGCGTAGTACAATTTTGTTTCATCGTTCTGTTCTTTTTTATATGCTTCCTTGATTTTTGCAACGCCTTCATCATATTTCTGGTCAAAAAGCAAATCAATTCCTTCGTTCAGAAGATTTTTATATGGTTTTGAAGAAGCATTTATTGTTACAGAAAGCGTTCCTTCAACATCAAAGCCTTTGTAAACAAAAGAAACTGTGCAAGCACCAACAGAAGATGAATTAAATCCTGAAATTTCAACATTGTTTGCGTTCAAGGAAATTTCTTTTTTTGTTCCATCACTATATTTTACAGAAACAGAAAGCCCTGAATAATCAAATCTGTCGCCAACTTCATATTCTTTCTTTGGAGAAGTCTGTTTCAATGTAACAGAAGAAATTTCTATCTTTTTCGCACCTTCTGGAAGCACAAAATCGTCATCTTCTGAAAAGAATTTTACGCCATCAGCTTTGTCTATTTTTGAATCACCGCTTACGTTGATAACAACATTTTCGCCGGCTTTTACATTGTCAATTTTTCCATCAGCAACATCAACCGTTTCAACTTTTTCATCAACACATACAGTTCCAATGGAAGAATCTTCTCCGCCTTTGATTGCCGCGCCATCAGCCTTTACTTCTACAGAATCAACTTTTGTTTTATCTGAAACGTCAACCGAAGCGTCAGCTCCTTCAATAGAAACGCTTGTAATTGTAGAATCTTTTATTACGATTGAAGAGCCGCCCTTTACAACAACTGAAACTTCACCATTGCCGCCTTTAATTGTAAAAGATGAACTTTTTACTTTTTCAGAAACAACAATTTTTACGTTTTTTACATTTTCAAGCACAACATTGGCAGCATTTACAGTCAATGTATTTCCGCCAAAGTCAGCATTTTTAATTGTTACAGTAGAATCAACAGAAACATCTTCCTTGATTTCTTTTCCGTCCAAGTCAACAGTTGAACCGCCATTGTTAATCAATGAAGAAATTGAATTATCGTCATCTGAACCGCCGTCAGAAGCGCAGGAAACAGCCGCAAACGCAAATGCGGCAGCCAAAAATAAGCATAAGAACTTTTTCATATAAACTCCCATACCTTTATTTTTTGCAATGTTTGATTTTGTGAACTTTCATCATCAGTTCACACACTGCTAATTATGAAAGTCTACCCCCCCCCCCGACATTTTTGTCAATATGCCATTCAGCCTTGGACTTTTCTTACGGCTTTGTTTTGATTTTCAACACTTCTATTTTAAATTCTTTTCTATTATAATGTTCAGCATGGCTAAAACATACGACGATAAAAAAATTATCTACACGATGGATCGTGTAACTCGCGCTTACGGAACAAAAGTTGTTTTAAAGGACGTAAGCATTTCTTATTATTATGGCGCAAAAATCGGTGTTATCGGCGCAAACGGCTCTGGAAAATCTTCCCTTTTTAAAATTCTTGCGGGAGTTGACAAAGATTTTTCTGGCGAAACAAAATTAGCACCAGGCTACACAATCGGTTATCTTGAACAGGAACCGCAGCTCACTCCTGGAAAAACCGTTCTTGAAACTGTAAAGGAAGGCGTTAAGGAAATCACTTCCCTTCTTGAAGAATTTGACAAAATCAACGAGGCGTTTGGCGATCCAGACGCAGATATCGATAAACTTTGCGCACGGCAAGGCGAAGTCCAGGAAAAACTTGATGCGTTGGACGCATGGAATCTGGACAACAACCTTGAACTCGCGATGGATGCGCTCCGCTGTCCTCCGCCTGACCAGATTGTGGACGTGCTTTCCGGTGGTGAACGCCGACGCGTTGCGCTCTGCCGCCTTTTGCTTCAGAAGCCGGATATTTTGCTTCTAGACGAACCTACAAACCATCTTGACGCGGAAACTGTCGCCTGGCTGGAAAAACATCTTCACGACTATCCGGGAACTGTAATCGCGGTAACTCACGACCGATACTTTCTTGATGAAGTTGCCGGCTGGATTCTTGAGCTTGACCGCGGCGAAGGCTATCCTTTCAAAGGAAACTACACAAGCTGGCTTGAACAGAAAAATGCGCGGCTCGCCCAGGAAAACAAAAACGAAACTGCCCGCCAGAAAGAAATTCAGCGCGAGCTTGAATGGATTCACATGGGCGCAAAAGGCCGCCAGGCAAAGCACAAGGAACACATTTCCCGCTATAACGAGCTTATGGCGCAGGAATCAAAAGCCCAGCTGAAGGACACGCAAATTTCAATTCCGGCTGGACCTCGCCTTGGAAACCAGGTTATCGACCTTGAAAATCTTACAAAGGCTTATGGCGACAAGCTTCTTTTTGACAAGCTGAACGTTCACATTCCGGCTGGAGCAATTGTTGGAATCGTAGGTCCAAACGGCGCTGGAAAAACAACGCTTTTCAAACTGATTGCTGATGCGGCTGGACTTCCAAACGGAGAAAAACCGGACAGCGGAGAAGTAAAAATCGGCTCCACAGTAAAACTTGTCTACGTTGACCAGATGCGAACAGGACTTGACCCGAACAAAACCGTCTACGAAACTCTTGGCGGCGGCGCAGATATGATAAAGCTCGGCGCAGTTGATGAAAAAGGCAGACCGATGGAAGGCGGCGTTCGAGAAGTGAATGCCCACGCATATTGCGGCTGGTTCAATTTTGCAGGTCCGGACCAGAACAAAAAAGTCAGCGTGCTTTCCGGCGGTGAAAAAAACCGCCTGAACCTTGGAATGATGCTAAAAGAAGCTGGAAACGTTCTTCTTTTTGACGAACCTACAAACGACCTTGACGTTCAGACAGTGCGCGCGCTTGAAGAAGCCCTGGAAGATTTTGCCGGATGCGCTCTTGTTGTAAGCCACGACCGCTGGTTCCTTGACCGAATCTGCACACATATTCTTGCATTTGAAAACAATTCTGAAGTCCGCTTCTTTGAAGGAAACTGGTCAGAATACGCAGAATGGAAAAAAGAACAGTTCGGCGAGGACGCGAGCGTTCCAAAACGAACGGTATACAGAAAACTTTCAAGATAGAAAAATTAAGCAAGTCCGCCGCAAGATTTTTTACGGCGGATTTTACTGCTCAACATGGAATTTCAGCGTTAATATTCCCAAATCTGTAAATCATCAGCAAGAATAACCAATAACGGTTCATCCAATTCATAACTATCAACTGCAACAATATAAGATTTTGTAGAAAAAGAAACTTCCTTGTTATTATCGAATGTATCAACAAACCAGGATTCCGCGTTTTTTACATATGAAGAATGGCTAGTTTCTGTAACAATATGGGAATCCATAAACATCCCATGCACCTGCTTTGCGTTAAAATCATAGTCCAAGTCAAAGAATCCAACAGAAACAATTTCATCTTCCTGGCAAAGTTTTGCTTCAGCATTCCAATGCCCAACAATAGGAATAGCCCAGTCCTCGTAATTTTTTGCCTCTGCATACGACTCATCGACTTTTTTAAGGTTGAAAGACAAAAAATCTCTTCTGATATCTGAGTTTTTCGGTAAAACCAGCAAAGTTCTTCTTATCTGCGGATAAACCAGAAGTGAAGAATCATTTTTAAAGTCATTCAGAAATTCTTCGAACTGGTTTTCAGCAAAATCTTCCGCCGTCATAAAAACCGCCAAATCTCTTTTTTTATTTATTCCCAAAAAAACGTATTCTTCTTCATCTTTTAATATCACGGAATTTAAAATTTCACCCTTAGACTGAAATTCCGAGTATCTGACATTTTCATTAAGTTCTTCCTCTGAGTCATAGTTTTCAAAAATTTCTTTTTTCAATTCATCCATATCAAAAAAAGAATTTTCATCTCCGGAAAAAACAGCAATTTGAACATTCTTATCGAACAAGTCATCCTTATAATGCGCAACTGAAAACGCATGAATTTTTTCCGGTGAATCAATAATGTCAGAGAATTCATCAAACGAAGGAAGCTCTTCATCCAGATTTCTAATGTTGTCAATATCAAAAATGGAAAGACTTTCAAGCGCAAAATTTTCATTTATTGGAAACTGCCGGATAATAGTCGCCACAGATTCCGAGCAAATTTCCGGGATTTCAGTTTTTCCAAAATCATACACAACCGGCTGACTTTTTATAACTTCATCATATTTCTGAATTTTGCTTTTTTCATCTTTGTAATCAGATATTTCCGAGCCGGAAATTCCTATCTGCTCAAGTTTTTCCTGCAAATCAGCGGCTTCTTCAGAAGACTCAAATGCGCCAGAATGCAAATCAAAAGAAAAATAAGTATTCTCGTCGAAAGTCTTTAAAATATAAGAATCAATTTCTTTTTCCTGCAAACGAGTTTTTCCATTTTCCGCCGAAGGCTCGTCTTTGTAGGAATGAACAAGCACGGAATAGGGTTTTTCATCTGAAAGAGAAATTTCCGTTTTGTTTTCCAAAAGAGCAATGGATTTTTCAGAAGGTCCGGCACTCTCTTTTACAGGAGGCTTTTGCGCTTCACAAATCCAAAGCCCTTCAAGATTAAGTTTTTTTGCAAAATCAGAATTCTGGACAGAATCCCTGAAATTTCGGGCCGCAGACTTTGACTCAAAAGAATCTGAAAGCAGAACTCGGAACAATTTTTGTCCGTTGGATTCGGTTTCAAATATAAAATTTTCCTTTCCAGAGGCCTCAAGATTTTTAGAAAGCCGCTCCGCATTTTCCGGATTTTTAAATGAAGCTACACATACATAAATTTCTTCCGCAAAAGAAAATCCCGCTAAAAAAGCGAACAAAAAAACTGATAAAAATTTCTTCATATATTTATTATAAATTAGCATATTTCAAAAAGAAAGATATTTGATTAGTTTTTCCCGGTTTTTATCTATATAATTGCTCAAAATCGAACATCTTATTAGAATATAGAAAACTGTTATCCGCAAATTAATCAGCGTGGCAAAATCGCCACGGAAAGGAATATTTATGGAAAATTCTAAACGAACTGCAACTTGCGGCGAGCTTACAAAAGCGGACGTCGGCAAGAAAGTTGTATTGAACGGCTGGGTAAGCCGAACTCGCGACCTGGGCGGACTTGTTTTTATTCGCCTCCGCGACCGATATGGAATCACTCAGGTAATGGTTGGCGACAACGCCTCTGACGAAGTAAAAAAAACCGCCTCTTCATTGAAGTCTGAATACTGCATCGCAGTTGAAGGAATTGTTGCAGCGCGCGCTGAAAAAGACATCAACAAGGAAATGCCAACCGGAGAAATTGAAGTTGAAGCCACCGACATTGAAATTTTCACAACAAGCCAGGAGCTTCCTTTTTCAATTGAGAAAGTCCGCCAGAAAGACGGAACAGTTGTTCTTCCAAACGAAGATTTGCGCCTGAAATACCGCTACCTTGACCTGCGCCGCGAACCGATGCAGCACAACATCATTTTGCGCTCGGCAGTAACTTTTGCAACCCGGGAATTTCTTACTTCAAAAGGATTCCTTGAAATCGAAACGCCGACATTCATAAAATCAACTCCGGAAGGCGCGCGCGACTACCTTGTTCCAAGCCGTGTTCATCCTGGAAAATTTTATTCACTTCCGCAGAGCCCGCAGCTTTACAAGCAGCTTCTGATGGTTTCAGGCTTCGACAAATATTTCCAGATTGCGCGCTGCTACCGCGATGAAGACGCACGTGGCGACCGCCAGCCGGAATTCACCCAGATTGATATGGAAATGAGCTTTACAAACCGCGAGGAAGTTCTTGAAACAACCGAAGAGCTTATGCGCCATATCTTCAAGAAAACGCTGAACTACGAGCTTCCAGTTCACTTTGACCGCATTTCCTGGGACGACGCTTTTGACCTTTACGGAAGCGACAAGCCGGATTTGCGCTTTGACATGAAAATGCAGGACGCGGCGTTCATGGCGGATTTGAGCGACTTCAACGCATTCAAAGCAGGCGCGGCAAACGCAGACAAAAACATTGAACGCCACAAGCGAAGCGGACTAAAAGCGCTTGTTGTAAAGAACGCGGCGGACAAATACAGCCGAAAGCACATCGAGGCGCTTGAAAGCGTTGCAAAAATCAACCACGCAAAAGGCCTTGCCTGGATGAAAGTTGACGCCGAAGGAAAATTTGAAGGCGGAATCTCAAAATTCTTCGCCGGAAAAGAATCTGAAATCTGCCCGAAACTCGGCGCGGAAAAGAACGACCTTCTTCTGTTCGTAAGTGACGAAAAATGGCAGACAGCGTGCGTTGCCCTTGGAGCAGTGCGCAAGCAGCTTGGAAAAGATCTGAACCTTTACAATCCAAAAGACGAATTCCACTTCGCCTGGATTATAGATTTCCCTTACTTTGCATGGAATGAAGAAGAAAATCACTGGGAAACAGAACACCACATGTTCACGCTTCCGCAGAAAAAATACTGGGATACTTTGGAAAGCGACCCTGGAGCCGTAAAAGGCGACCTGTACGACCTTGTTCTGAACGGCTACGAGCTTGCTTCAGGCTCAATGCGTATCAATGACCCAGCGCTGCAGGAACGCATTTTTGAAATCGTAGGCTACAGCCGTGAACGCGCGGAAAAAGCGTTCGGATTCCTTGTTCAGGCGTTCAAATTCGGCGCGCCGCCGCACGGAGGAATCGCTCCAGGCCTCGACCGCCTTATCATGCTGATGTGCCACGAGGAAAGCATCCACGAAGTAATCGCCTTCCCTAAAAACAACCTGGCCGCCAGCCCAATGGACGAATGCCCAAGCCCGGTAGACGCGCAGCAGCTTAAAGATTTGCACATCAACTGCTACGACGTAGAAAAAGACTAATCAAAAAAACTGAAATCGGAATTCCTTATGGGAGTTCCGATTTTTTTTCAATGCGCAAAAGTCTTTACGAAGGTAAGACAAACGATGAAGACAATTTGCACACTATCCAAGTGCCGACTACAATAACTTATGTTGTATATACATTGACGGAGATTGGTTCTTTGTTAAAATTAATACTATTATCAAATTCACATAATTCTAGAAAATAGTAATTCAACATTTAATGTTTTCTTAAAGTCCAATCAGCATTTCCTTGCCAGTTTCCATTATGAATTATTCGCTTAATAAATCCATAACTAGGCATCCGACATTTAAAATCTGACACATCATCTACCTGATATTTATTGAATAATTCTTGAGCAAATTCATGATTCTTTTGGTATAAATAAACAGCATTAGCGTTTTCAGTAAATTCTATTGCTAGAACACTATTTAATTTCATTAAGATTGCTGCTGGGTCACTATCTTTATAAATGCGTATTTTACAATTTTTATAAAAGGCCATATACATTCTTGTATCACCTGATAATTGGGCTAGACGGTTGCGAAGAATACGATCTTTATAGTCTGTTACACCGATTTTAAACTCTTCAATTTGGTCTATATATTTCAACCAGAAAATTGCACGTTCTTTTTCATACTCAGAAGTACCACTAGAAAGAACGAGGAAGAAGGCTTCAAGGAATGTTTTTGTAAAATACTTATAGTAAATTTTGGGTGCTTGTGTTAGATATATTGCATATTGATTCTTTAATTCATTTGATGATATTTCCCAGAAAACACTATCAGCAGGATTTACTGAACCAAACAAAGGTAATAATTGGTTTGTAATCAAAGCTTCTCGAGAAGGTTGTTTATTTACATGACATGAAATTACTGCTAATAAGCATTTTCTAATATCTTCTTGTTCAGTGTTTAATCTTTCTTTATTCTTATTCAAGAAAATTTCAGAATAAGTATTTGGCTTCCTTGTTATACACCATACCCACCACATTTCCTGAAAGAACTTTGTTGATATAAAATTGGTATTTACCTTTATATTCCTCAAAAAATCAGGATAATTATCTTCACCTTTATCATACTGTGAGTACAAAGAAATAAAATCCTGCTTTGTTAAATAATATTTTTCAGAATAGTGTTTATTTATGTATTTTTTTATATTAGAAATAAATGTATCAGAACAAATATTATAAAAGCTATAATAAAATTTTAGCAAGCAAACGGAAAAATCAATACCAAGTTCATGTGATGTAGTTCCAGTTTCAAACAGGAACAATATCTTTTTCATGTTTGTAATATCATCTGATTCACTAATGACATAATCGTAAATTTCAGTATCACTGAGATGACTTATAATATGCTTGATGCTTCGTTTATTTAATAAAAATTTTGGGATAGCTGTATCCGTTGATTTCATATATTTCGTAAAATTGAGTTTTAAGTTTTTTAAATATATTGTAGATATATTTTCTTCTTCAGCAATAATTCTGTTTGTTAAATCTACTATCAATGCTAAAGAATGTCTGCATTTTTCTGCATTCTCTTTATTTGGGAAAACAGCTGTTGTAAGAAAATGAGTATTATTGGCTAACTTTGATACGGCTTCTAATGTTTTTTTCATTCTTTAAAACTCTCAATTTCTGAAAGTACATTTGTGGCATTTGTCATAATTCTAAATTCGACACGTCGGGATGCATCCTGATTTTCAACATTAGAATTTGTATAAGTAATATGTCTAGAATTAGAATAACCAATTGCTGCAATATGTTTTTTTATCCAGTTTAATTGTTCATTAGATATTTTATTTTCAAGATTGATACAATATTCAAGGGTATTTCTTGTACGTTCTTGTGAAGTTTCCATTCCTCTCTCATAGTTTTGCTTTTCAGTTAGGAATCTTGAAGTTGCAGTATGCCCTTCAATACGTACTTCTTCTATTTCATCTTTTATAGGCTTTTCAATACCATCTACAGTAAATGTAGATGTATATAATAGTTTTACAAGTTTTGGAAAAAATACATCAAGAATGTCTTTATATTCCTTCCTTAGTTTTGTATCGTTCATTTCAAACAAAACATCAGGATTCTTAAATGTTATAGAAAGAGTATCTTCATCAATTGTTGCATTCCAACGTTCAAGGTCATCACCAAATGTTTCCATGAGTTTTTCATATAAATCTGTTCTCATAGCATAATATGAATTAGCTTTTTTATTTTGTCGTTGAAATTCTGTTTTTTGTTCTGTTAATCGTACCATTACTGCAACACAGATTAAAACAAAAACACAACAAAGTGCGGCCATCATATCACTTATTGAGAGATCATAACTTGTACTTTCGACGTTACGTTTATATCGTTTTGTTCGCATTTCTATGCCTTGTTATTTAGAAGAATTCAAAGTTTTCAATTCTGTCATTAATTTTTCATTACGAACTGTAAATACTTGTACATTCTTTGTTAAGTCTTCTATAAGTTGTGAAAGGTTTGAAGACGTTATTTCAAGACTTTGTACAGAACTATTAAGCCCATTTGCAAAGTTACTTGATTTATCTGCAAATTGACCAAGATAATTCTGAAGAGCATTTGCAACAGTTTCGTTATATGTTTCAAGATTTTTTGTAATAGTACCAATTGTAGAGCTTAAACTAGAATCAAGGTTCTTAAACTCTTTTAGAGTTGCATTACTTTCTTCTGTAATAGCGGTCAAACTATTAAGCACTGCATCATAACCAGCTTGTGTCTTAGAATTATAAACTTGCATTTGTGACAAGATATTATTAAGATTTTCTGTAACTTTATTTGCCTCTTCATAGAAGCCCGCAAAATCCTGAATCTTGTCGAATGTAACATTAGTCTGATCAATAATTTTAGCAAAGTTCTGCGCAATAGCTGTAGACAAGTTTTTGAAGTTGTCTGTAGCTGTTGAAGCAGCCTGTCCAAAATTCTGTGTAAATGAGTCAGCAGTTTCTTTGAAATGATTTGATATATCTTCAGAAGTTGCAGAGAATCGATTAATAACATTCTGTACTTGTTCAGCAAAGAGAGCATTTGATTGACGCAATTTTTCCTGATTCTCATTAAGAGCTTGAACACATCCATTGACAGCGTCAGTTGTTTTGTTAATTTCTGCCATGTATTTTTCACGGCTTTCATCAAGAGTGCCTTGTATAAATTGTTTAGAATTCTCGAATGCAGTTTCAATTTTTCCAGGTATTGCATCGAACGATTCAATACAACCTGTAAGACTATTAACTGTAGAATTAAGTTCACTAACAAACTTTTCTCTACTTTCATCCAAAGTAGTCTGTATAAATTCTTTTGTATTAACAAATGATTGTTCAACTTTTGCAGGTATAGTTTCAGTAACTTCCATTGCTTTTTGAAGCTGTTCAATCTGGCTATTAATTACAATTTGAAGCTTATCAAGATTATCTTCAACTGTTTCAGATACAGCTTTTCTAACTTCAAGTGCAAGATCTTTTGTATTTTCAACAAATTGATTTTTAATCGCATCACTTACACCGTCTAAATCTTTGTGTAAAGCATCATAATCACTAATATAATATTGTTCATCTATACGATCACAAATCTTTTGACAAAGCATGTCACATGCATTTTTTAATGGGTTGTACATAAGAAAGTTTACAACAACGCTCATAATAACACCTACAATAGATGTATTAAATGCTACCGTTAAACCACCTGTAAGATAACCAATTCCTTCCATTAGCTCTTCTGATGTTTTTTCACTTACATTACCAAGTTCAGCAACACCAGAAGCAAAGCCTATGAAGGTACCTAAAATACCCATACCAATTAGAGTTCCTGGTATTAATTTTAACAGAGAGTCTATTGGAATTCTTACAAAAGAATAACTAATCCAATGTTCACCATCAAAATATAAATCAGAATTAGTTCTTGTTCGTTTTGTAGTTGTTTCATTTTCTTTCCAATCTATAAAAGTTTTTTCATATGCTTTCCAAGCTGCCGTTAATCCACGTCTTTGTTTATTAAAAAGAATTGAATAATCAGTTGTAAACATTTCTGAATAAAACTTATGGGCATTAAAAAATGCGATTATAAAAGCTATAAACAAACCTAAAGAGACTACAAGGAAAAAATAAAATACTGTCTGGTAAAAACTACCAGCTGAATTAATTGGGAATTTTTTTATTATTCCAATACAAGCTAATAATCCCACAAAAAATGAAATTAACGGAACAATTAATGAATTCTTTATTTTATGTTTCAGTGATGTACTTTTAGTTTCTTCTGTTTTATCTTCAGTATTTACATTTTTTTCTTCAAGATTAAAATCTTTTGCAAGTTCAGAAAAATCCTTATTAGAATTGTAAATATATTCCTTTTGTTCTTCTGTAATTTCATTCTCGTTAACATCAGTGTTAGCCATTTCTCTTATCCTATTTAAAACAATTTAATATCATTTTAACAATAATTTGTGCAGATTCTTCTGAAAAATCGTTATCATTTATCAAGAGATCTAATTGCACATTAATTAATTCGTTTATATCTTTTTCATCCTCAATTGTTAAAAGATTATCAATGAAACCATTTTCAGTAACAATTTTGATTTCGTTAATCATTCTTCTATATTTGCTTGCAAAATCAGATAATAAAGCGCTCAATTTATTTGAGTTTTGTTTTTTTAGTAAAAGCCGACCATAATCTGCTATTACAGTCTTAAAAATATTTTCAAATTCTTCGTAATCTTCTCGTTCATATTCAGTAAGTTCTTCTTCATCCTGAATTTTGTCCTGTATTTTATCATATACAGCATTTCCTATTGATTGTAATAATGCATTTTGGAATGAACTAACAAAATCTTCTCGGCTACTTAGTTTTTTTCCATTTATAGAAAATGTAATTCCAGTTTTATGACCTGATGAAGAAGCAGCTTCGTCTGTTTCTTTATCATCTTCATTATCTTCTTTTGGTAAATCACCAATTCGTACAAAAGAACAAGTCTTATAGTTAATTACTTGTCCATTTTTTAATGTTGCATAATTTTGTTTATCAAAACTTTCATAGTTTTCTAATTCATCTTTACTGAATAAAGCTATTGAATTATATATTGCATAGTTTCCATCATCTTCATTTGGTAAAACAGTAAATTTATATTCTCCTTCAGGGATATCTTTTCCAACAATCAGCATGTTGGCTTTTTTAGGATTAAGCTGCTTTACTTCTTCAAAATCAACCATATAGGCATTTGAAATTTCCAAGTATTGTTTTTCCTTTATGATAAGAAATAAATTAAATGGAAAACTTTCATAAATTATAATGTTATCTTGATTTGCATCAGCAGAGAGACAAACATTAGCGTCATTATCATTATCATATGCAAATATTGCATATGTACCAGGTTTAATTTCAGCACCAACTTTTAGTTGAACACCTTCATATTCGCCTGATTCAATTATTTTCTTTGAATAATAGTTCATGGCTTTTATCCTTATTTTATTCTAAAATTATTCCGGCAAGAGATATATCATCACCGCTACCTTTTTTTGATAATTTAGGCAACCAGTCTCTTAATTCTTCTAATGCTAAATTCTTTTTTGTAATTTCTGAACCTCCATAAGATTTAAATAAATCATAAACCTTTTGATACACATCCATTAATTGTGTTTCATCTTTAAAACTATTCTCAAAACCGTCTGTGCAACAGAATACACACTCAGGTATTTTTTGTGTAGCAAAAAAACGTATTTCATTTTGTGAATCTTTATCACATAAAGAAGTAGTTTGATTAAGAAAACAGTTTTTATCATCAGCAACAGCAGTGATAAAAGGCTCATCTTTGTATTTTATAGCAATATTTCCATCCCCTAATTGCATTGCAAATAAGCCTATCTTAGGAATAAGCATAGCTGAACAAAGTGTTGTTCCGTAAATAGGAAGTAATTCTTCTATGTTTTTTTCTTCTAGGGCTGTAAGATATTTCTGTAAAGCATGAATATCTTCTTTTTTCAAATATTCTTTTTCTTCTTCTGTAATGGGATTTCTTTGTAAATCTTTTTCAATACCAAGTTTCCATTCCTTTGTAAAATTTCTCATATATGCTTTTGAGAACTCTTCTTTTACAACATTTTTATCAGATAAATAGTTCTTTATAACTTCTTCTGAAAAAATTTTTTGTGCATAGTTACCTAATTCTATTGCTTTTTTAGAACCAGTTTTACTGCGAAAATATGCAGGACTACCATGCCCATCTGCAACAGATATAACAGCAGCAGGAAAATCTTGTGTTTTTTTATATATGTCATCATCACTATTGTCTTGGCAAGGAAAAACTCTTCCAGGATTTTCAATTTCCTTTTTCTTATGACTTTCTCCTTGCACAGACAGACTAAAAGTCCAAAGCATTAATTACCAACCTTCGTTGTAGTTTTCTTCTGGATCCAATTCTTCCATTTCGCTCTGAATTGCTTCAGCAACCTCTGTCTGTTTTGTAGCAGCATCATCCTCACTTGAACCAGCTTTTTTACTTCCAATTCTTGATGACGTAACAGAAACAAAGCGAATCATTTTTTTCATGATATCTTTATTGTTGATAGGAATTACAGTTTCCTTATTTCCTGTAAAAGCAGTAAGAATATCATCATTTGCATCACTACCAATTGAGAATGCAATTTTGATTGCAGCATTAAACCATTTATTTGCTTTAAGCTTTTTGAGACCTGTATCCCAATCATCTGTAGGTTCACCATCACTCATAAGAATAATTACTGGTGCATAATTTCCAACCGTATCTGCAAGGAAAGCATTACGATTTAATTTTGAATCCAATTCAGCAAATGCTTCTCCCATATCAGTAACACCACCGGCTTCAATGTCAGTCCACATAATATTATTCAATTCTTGAGGTGTTGGTGTTATCCATTGTGTACCAGAAGAGAACTGTAATACAGCAACCTTAATTAAGGCATCTGCATTTGAATCGCTAATATCACGTAAATCTGGGAGAACTTCACGAATTCCCTGATTCAAAGAACCGATTTTATCTCCAGACATACTTCCTGAGCCATCTACCAGAAAAAAAAGGCACATAGTTTTTCTTGGTATTTCAATTGTTTCGTCTAAAACACCCATTTTTTTATCTCCTATATTTCTTTTATTCTATTGTTGCCTGACTTGCAGTTGTTCCAAAGTTTAATTTAATTCCACGAGCAATAGGTACAACTCCATCTCGTGCTATAAGGTCTTCTTTTCCACCTGGGGTTTGTTTATACCATGTTTTTGAAGAAAGATTTTTTAAACCCCACATTTTTGGATTTTTCTTATTCTGAATAACTTCTGCAACTACCTGATTCATATTGTCAGTTGTTGCGTCGTCCTCATCGATATGATAGTGATATATCTTTTTTCCAGGGTACAATACAATTTTATGTTCTCTAACAGCAAGAACTGCGGGGAGACCAAAAGCTTTTGAACAGTTAAAACATATCTGTTTTGGAGAATTGACTATTCCAAAAACTTCTTCACCACATTGAGAACATCTTATTAATTCATTTCTTAAACGCAAGAAATTCTTCTGCCATTCTTTTTCTAGAAGTCTATTCTGACGTCCTGCCTCATCACAATGCATTAACTTTTCACTAAATGCCCGAATAAATAAGTCTTGTATATATTTTGGGTAAACAGGCCATAATTTTATAACATTTTTATGAATTGCCGGATTAGGTCTATTTGATGATTTATCAGGGTCATATATGAAAACTGGATTTTCAGCATATAATCGTCTTTCATTTTTAGCAGGCTCATCTCCGTCTTTATCTGCCATACCTGATAGTGGATGATTCTTATATAAAAGTAAAAATAAAACTACAGCTAGTGAAAATCTGTCAGTATATGTATCAGGTTTCTTCTCATTAAGAACAACTTCAGGAGCCATATAACGCGGCTTTCCCTTAATACCAAGGTTATCTCCATTAGGCGCAACATTATCATTATCGCAAATAAGAACATCACCTGTTTTTGGGTTAATAAAGAAGTTACCATCGTTCAAGTCTTGGTAACTAAGACCTAAATTATGAAGAGCTCTAAAACTGATTATAATTTGTAATGCAGCATTGATGAGAGATTCAAAACCATTTTCAAAACGAGCTCTATTTAATAAGAATTGAGAAAATTCTTTATATTCTTTTGGACGTAAGTCCATTACATACCCAAAACAGCCTTTATTATCAATTGTTGTTACAGCTTTTGGCCAAAGGAAGGTTTTTGGCATTTTATCCAAACGTTTTACGTTTTCACATAAGTTATGATAAAAAGCCTTAGGCTGGTCGCCAACACCTTTACGATACCATTTTAATGCGTAAAAGTTTCCTTTCCAATCAACTTTATATACAACACCTTGACCACCTTCTCCAAGCTCTTCTTTAATTTTTATAACATCACCATTTACGGTTTGTACTGTTGAACCAATCTTTAAGCGAGCCATTAGTATCCACCTCCAGAAACCGCACCCCATGGTCCAGAAGTAACTGTCCCGGTCATTCCACAGAATTTACAGGTTATCTGTGAAGATTCGCCATCGTAACACATAATTTTTCCACATTCACACTGAATAAATCGTTTTGTTTTACAATATGGACATCCAGGGTAAGTAGAATCAGTTCCTATTGAATCGTTAATTACAGTTTTATCATAACCTTCATTTGCCGCACTTTCCTGTGTCATTGGGAATGCCCATGTAAAAGTCCAACCTGTATTTTTCTTTTCTGTACGGATACCAAATAGTTTTCCAGTTCTATTACATTTTGCACAAATAACAGTTGCAGTCTTCAGCATACTTTTTTTCCTCTTTTATTTTTTATAAAATAAATTAGAAATAACATCGAATAAGTCATCCATATCATTAGAAGTCATAATAAATGGCTGTTTTCTATTCTTAATATAAATAAATAACTTACCATTATTTTTATATAATTCAAGAATATCATTAATTGTAAATGATTTTGTTACATTTGCAGAAATAATAACTTGATTGTTTTCCACTCTACATCTTCCAGAGGTTACTTTATTGAATTGACCATTGTCTTCTCGATAAATATCTACATCAGCAGTAAAATATTTAGTTTTAGTATTTGCAACTGGCATCGATGCAGGTTGTTTATTTGGTACTGTTGGCTTCTTTGCATTCTGTGTGCCTGTAGGAATTGTTGGTGCTACAGGTATCTGTTGTGTCTGATTATTTATTGGCATATTTGGTTGAGAAGCATTAGATTGTTGAATATTTTTATTAAGTCCATCATTTATAAAAAAATCAATATCTTTCTTTTTTGTTTTTGAACATTTTATATGTGAAAAAATCCCTCTAGCATGATTTAATTGATCCGCAGTTAAAACTGTTCCATCAAAAATAGAACTAGCCACAATATCTGCTATATCGTCATTTGAAACATTAAATTGCTTTAATAATTCTATCTGATTAAGGATTTCTCCATCATTATATGAGTTAAAACTATCTTTGATTTTCTTTTGTACTTCGTTTACGTCTAAAGTTCTTTGACCAGGGTGAAATAAGTTTTTTATGTCTTTTTTAATATCAGCTACAGGTTCCCTTATATACATTCCATTTTTTCTATATGAAATGTAATCCTGTCCGTTCGAGGTTCTGTTATATTTCAGACCACAAAAAAGGGGTATAGACTGTCTCCAATACATGAAAATTATTATACCACGTCCTAAGAAATTTTGATAGAAAAAAACACTTCAAAAATATTAAGTTGCTTTTTGTCTGTGATGTTTTATCAAAGACTACATTTTGCAATCCAGATTGATTCCGAAAATCAAAACTCAAATTTAGGACTAATTATTCATAATTTATGTAAATTGTTGCAGAATCTAATCGTCAAGGAAATAATGCTGTAAAAGGCAGCCTACACGACCATTTCCGTCTTGAAACGGATGTATTGTTTCAAAGCAAACGTTATTTTGCCGAGTTTTCAGGAAAAACACGCTGTACTTTTTTAAATTCTCGGCGTGAATTTTTTAAAACATGCCGTGTTTTTGACTAAAACGTCGTATGTTTATGAAACAATCAAAAAATTCGTAAAGGCAGGAGATATTAACAGTGCATACGAACACTTCAAAGGACAGATTGTATCGACATCTGACTTAGCAGAATTTAATATTAACTTCTCTCAAAGAAAACACCGCTGCAATGCAAGTTTTTTCCTAATGCTTATGAAGCACTGCGGTCTTACGGAAGGAGAAATAATAAGCGGACGAATGCTATCAGCAAAACTAAAATGATGCAAATTTCTTATTCAACTTTTAAAATTATGTTGTTCATAATATTTTTCCAGTTTTACTTTTTCATAAGCCATTCAAGCGCATTTTTTCGACTTATTCCTTCATAGTCGCCGTCGGGATCATCGTCCAACGTCAGAATCATTTTTGGATAATTGTCTTTGATTGCCTTAAGAGGTTTTAGCTCTCGTTCAAGAGTTGCTTCATCACGCACACTGGCGGCCACCTGTATGTATGTATTTCCATCTTGTGTCTGCGCAACAAAATCTACTTCTTGAGTGTCAATTTTGCCTACATAAACATTATAGCCTCTTCGCAAAAGCTCAAGATAAATCACATTTTCCAGAATATGCCCCACATCCATTGATTTTTTTCCGAGCATAAAATTTCGCAGTCCTATGTCAGCAACATAGTATTTTTCAAGACTCTTCAAATATTCTTTGCCTTTGATGTTGTAACGCCCTGCAGAATAAACAATAAAGCTTTCTTCAAGAGCACTAACATATTTTTCAATTGTTTTTGAATCAGACTTTCTGCTGTTGGAAGTAAGTGTGTCTGCTATTTTCTTGGATGAAAGTTCCAAACCGATATTGTCAAAAATAAACCGGGTAACACTTTTAAATATCGTTGTATCAGCAATTTTTTTTCTGTCAATTATGTCTTTTACAAGTATAGTATTGTAAATCCCCTCAAGATACGGATTGATTTCCTGCGGTGTCTCCAAAAGTTCCAGCACATACGGAAATGAACTTGTTGTAACATACTGATTGTATGCCTTTGAGAGATTTTCTGTCTGCCCTGTTGCTTCAACAAACTCTTTGAATGAAAACGGAAGCATCTTTATTTCTACATAGCGTCCGCTAATAAGCGTAGCAATCTCGCTTGAAAGCAGTGATGAATTTGAACCCGTCAAATACAGATCAATATTCTTCTTGATATACAGACTGTCCACAACATCTGGAAAATCTTTCACACGCTGAACTTCGTCCAAAAATATATAATTCATTTCATTTGTAAGATGTCTTTTTATATAGTCATATAGCTTATCAGGCTCACGAAGTTCCTTATTTTCAAAATCTTCAAAATTGATAAATATTATCTGCTCTTCTTTTACACCATCTCTCAGAAGCTGGTTTCGGAACATTTCAAGAACCGTTGATTTTCCGCATCTACGGATACCTGTCACAATTTTTATGAGTTTCTTGTGCTTTAAATTATTCAGACGATCAAGATACTCTTTACGCAAAACGTATTCTATATCAATTTTTTGTGAATCTTTCATAATCTCATTATATTCCGAAAAGTTTCATTTGTTAACAAGTTTTCGGAATCTATTCCTAAAACTTGTTGAAAGAACATTTAAAAAAAATGCAAAGCACACGAATTAATACAAGCGAACCGCAAGCCAAATCCATCTGGAGCAAATTGGAAATCTGCCGAAAGCGTTCTTTCAGAATTTACAAAAAAAACTCGAACTTCAGGGTAATTAAATCCGGCTGAATCGTTATGTAAATTGTTGCAGAATATAACTCTAATCGTCAAGGAAATAATGCAGTAAAAGGCGGACTGTTACTGCACTAAAGGGGAGGCGTTTAGCGCACTAATTGGCAGCCTGTTAGTGCGGAAAGAATCCCCAATTTTCCCAGCCTTTCTTTCATATAATCCTGGGCGGCTAAGCAGGTATCACGCAGATAGCCTTTTTCATTTTTCCATTCTTTTATTCCGCGGTAATAAAACATTTTTAATTCATCGGTAATAATGAATGGAACAATGTTGTTCTTCAAACACTCCTTAAACATAATCAGGCGGCCAACACGACCATTTCCGTCTTGAAACGGATGTATTGTTTCAAAACAAACGTGAAAATCCAGAATATCATCAAATGTTATCAGTTTTTTTGAATTGTATTTATTCAGAAGAGTTTTTATTTTTTCTGGAACTTTTTCAGGTTTTACAGTTTCCTGGGCGCCAACTTCATTTTCAAGCATTTTGTAATCACCAACGCGGAACCATGATTTCTGACTGTCAGTTGTTCCTGATTTCAAAATAAAATGCAGCTGCTTTATAAAACTTTCAGTTAATTTAGATTTTGCGCCTTCAATAATCAAATCAATGCAGCGAAAGTGATTTACAGTTTCAATAATATCATCAACTTTTACAGTCTTTTCTGTAGCTCCCAGTGTTTTCGTTTCAAAAATAAACCGAGTCTGCTCATGGCTAAGCCTTGAACCTTCAATATGATTTGAATTGTAAGTAAGCTCAATTTGAATTTCGTGATAAATGCCGCCTTTTAAACCTGAATCCTTTTCGCGTTTCAAGACATCAAGCAAAGATTCTTTTTTAGCTGAATGTCGAATCTGCCGCCCAGGTTTTTGCGCGTCTTTCGGGATTTTCCAAGTTTTGCCTTCAAGAATTGCTCCGGCAACCCGGCCAAGGGAACAGTAGTTTCGGACACTTCGTTCAGAAATGTTCCACTTCTTTGTGGCGATTTCCACAGAGATATACTCTTCTTTGCTCATGGCAAGATTATATCATTTTATCGGCAAGATATAAAGTTATTTTTATCAGTAAAAATCAAGCGTTATTTTGCCGATAGACTGATAAATTTTGCCAGTGCTCCAAAGTTGATAAAAATTGATAAAATCCGATTTCGTGGTTGATATTTCATACTGTTCACTATCTAATTAGCCTGAATATCTAGTTTTGTGAAAAAAATAAAAGCGCAGGCAGATTTGCAAAAAAACTCGAACTTCAGGCTAATTAAAATTCTTTTTCTATACAAATCCAAAAATCTGTTTTACACTAAAAGAATCAATACATTTATCGGGGGCAAAGATGACTTCGTTCAACTTGATTTTGATTTTGGCCGCGGCTGTTCTTTTGGTGCTTTTTTTCTGTTCATACAAAAAAGTTCCTAAGAACAAGATTGGAATCCGCGTAGGACCTTTTGGAAACAAGACCGTCACAGGAAAAGCGGTTTTCGTCGTTCCGTTTCTTCAGCGCATAGACTATATGACGCTTGAAAATATCCAGGTTGATTTTGTAAGCAAGGAGTCAATTCCAACCCAGGATGCCATAAACATCAAAGTTGACGCGATTGCAAATATCGCCATTTCCCAGAACAACGAAGTTATGAAAAAAGCCGCGGCAAAGTTCATCGGCTACACAACAGGAAATATCGCCGACATCGTAAAACCGGTTCTTGAAGGAAATATCCGTGAAATCATAAGCCAGATTAAGCTGAAAGATTTGATTCAGGGTGACAAAAAAGTTCTTGCCGAACAGATTGCGCAGAATGTAAAGCCAAACCTTGAGGATTTGGGGCTTGAGCTTACAACGTTCAACATCCAGAATTTCAAGGACGACAACGGAGTTATCAATAATCTTGGAATTGAAAACACCGTCAGCATTTCAAAAGACGCAGCAAAGGCAAAGGCGGCGGCGGAAGCTGAAATAAAAATCGCGCAGGCACAGGCTGACAAAGCGGCTAACGATGCGCGGGTTGCGGCGGAACTCGAAATCGCCCAGAAGCAGAATGACCTTGCAATAAAAAAAGCGGCGCTGAAACTTCAAGCGGACACAGAGGCGGCAAAAGCAGAAGCTGCAATGGGAATTGAAACTGAAAACCAGCGCAAAGTTCTGGAAATCAAGGCCGCGGATGCAAATATTGCAAAGCAGGAAAAACAGATTGAAATTCAGGAAAAAGAAGTTGCAATCAAGGAAAAAGCTCTTGATGCAGAAATAAAGAAAACAGCGGAGGCCGACAAGTTTGCCGCGGAGCAGAAGGCAGACGCCGAGCTTTACACAAGACAGCGCAAGGCGGAAGCTGAAGCATTTGAACTTCAGAAACAGGCGGAAGCCGAGGCTTTCCAAAAGCTGAAAAAAGCGGAGGCCGAAAAACTTGCAATGGAAAACGAGGCGGCCGGAAAAAAAGCCCTCGCCGAAGCTGTGCAGGTTCAGGGAAAAGCCGACGCGGAAGCCATAAAAGCAAAACTTGTTGCCGAAGCCGAAGGTATGCGCGAAAAAGCCGAAGCCATGAAACTTTACGGTGATGCGGCGCGCCAGCAGATGGAACTTGACGCTCTTAAAGTTTACTTTGAGCAGCTGCCAAAAATTGCAGAAGCCGCAGGCAAATCATACCAGAACGTTGAAAAAATATATATGTACGGCGGAGATTCCTCAAAGCTCCAGTCTGACATTATGAACAATGTGACCCAGATAAGCGAAGGTCTGGGCGAATCTCTGGGAATTGACCTGAAAACATTGCTCGCAGGTTTTATCGGCGGAAAAGCTGCCGCAGGAACAGCCGGAAAAAGCTCTGAAAAAGAAGCAAAAATGAAGGAAGCTAAAAAAACATCTGGTTCAGAGTAAATTTACAGCTCAACGCCGGCGGCAATGAATTTCATATCAAGCCGGCGGTAATATTTTTTGTAAAGCCAAGGATGAAGGCCTGAATAGAGTTTCCCGATTTCCGGGGACTCTATTTTTTCGTCGGCGGCTGTTTTTTCTATGTTGTACGAGCCGTTGATTTTCCAGCCGTTTAAAAGTCCAATGCTGATTGCGCTCGTAGGGCAGCCAAAAGAACAGCAGGTGCACATTGTGCAGTTATGGCCAAAACTGAATTTCTTTCCGTTGAATGAAATGTTGTTCAGCGGACAGTTTTTTACGCATTTCTGGCATTTTACGCATTTTTTCATATCAACTTTCAACGAAACCGGCGCGGAAAGCGGATAATAAATCCATTCAATGCGGACAAGCGGAACCCAAAAGCGGAGCAGGGGATTTATATGAACCTTATCGGTCTTGCCTTCCTGAATTTCCTTGCATGAAAGCCGCGCGTAAGCCTTTGCGTAAAGCCATTCACGTTTGACCATTTCCGGTGTATGCCTGAAAATCATATTGTAAGGCATTACATAATGCCGGTCCGAAACGAATTCGCAGCCTTTCTTTTCCATTTTCCGGATAAGCCTTTGCGAAGAAAATTCATTTATGAACAAACCTTCGCCGCTGGTTTTAAACACAAATGATTTTGCAGATTTTTTCAGCGTTGGCAAAAGATTTATAAAATCATCAAATGGCTTTGGAATATTGAATCCATAAACAGGATGCCCGAATCCAATCAAATCAAATTCGTTCGGGTCTGGAAACGCCTCAAATTCAAATTTCGAGCCGTTTTTTTTCATCTTAACGTCATAAATCGTGGTTTCATATTCCGTCAGATTCTGCTTGTACAGCTCCGCGACCATCCGCGTGTTTCCAGTTCCGCTAAAAACGTAAATTACAGCTTTTTTCATATTTGCAGACTAAAGTTTTTCCACCGGAACAATCATATCATCATCTTCATGCTCATCATAAGGATAAACATTGTTTTCTTCAGACTTTGAATGAGTGTCATACCAAACTTGCGCATAGAAAGGAACGTTTGCGGCAGCTTTATCAAATGACCATTTTGGCAAAGCCTCGCAACATTCCGGACACCAGAAACCAGCTTTTAAAATTGTAAAAGGCCTCGCTTCAAAAGTATGCCCGTTGTGGCATTTCCAGGTAATTTTATCAAAAAGATTTCCTTTTCCCATCGAAGAAGAAACAACATCGCCGCCACGGAATTTTGCGGCAGCCTTCAAGTCCTCAATATCGATTTCAGAATCAGGTTTTGTTTCATCATAACCGTGGTCAAGCTTGAATTTTTCAGCCTTGGATTCATCCTTCAAGTCGCTGTAATCAATTGAACCTTCAGGGCTCTGGCCTTTTGCAAGAACCGGAAATTCCTTCCAGGTTTTCGGCTCTGAATCAAACGCTTCCTTGCCGCCAAAAAACGCATCAATTCTGCCTTTTTTGCCAAGCCGAATCCAGTTCATCGGCGCATTGCTGTTTTTCAAAAGACGTTCAATCGCCAGTTTTCTTATAAGAACAGACGGAACTATGCGGCCAAACCAGTAATACCAAAGCTCCTTGCGCATCCGCCGCCAATAGTCCGCGCTGCTTTCCGTGCGATAGCCGAGCCATTCATCAAGAATATGGCTGTCCGTATACCAAACTCCGTGAAAATTGCGGGGAATATTCCAGTACGGCTCAAAGAATTTTTCCGCGCCGGCTCCCATAAGCGCAAATCCAGAGTTAAATGTTTCATATCCAGTTTCGCGGCAAGAAGCTCCACCGCCAATGTTGTAGTCATTTTTCCAGAAACCGTTAAGCTTTCCGTCCAGGTCGCGTTCAATAATATTTTGAATGCACAAGCCTGAATCACGGTCAGTAATCCATTCAAGAGGCGCGTTCCAGCAAGTGTGGAACATCAGACCGTCATTCATATTGTTCGCCAGAAAATATTTGTGGTAAACCGCAGTCTGGCGCAAAACAACCCAGTTCGGCAAGTCGCTTTCCAAAACATAACGTTCGCCTTTTATTTTCGCCGCTGAATAATAGTCGTATGCGGAAGACATAACAGGATCGCCCATGCGCGCCCACATATGCTTGTAGTTTCTGTTTCCATAAACAGCGACTGTTGAAATATGAACAAGTTTTATCTGGTCTGCACGGCCGCTGTTCATAATTGCGTCAACAATATTTTTTGTGCCGCCAAAATTCGTTCTTACTGTATTTTCAGGATTGTGGTCAGCTTTTGGAGGAATCACCGCGCCGCAGTGAACTACGTAATCCGTACCGCTCACAAGCTGCTCAACATCATCATAGTTTCCAAGGTCGCCTTTTACAATTGTAATCCGGCCTCTGCCTTTTCTTAAAAGATTCTTGAAGAAAGCCCTGTAATGCTTCACGTGGTTATACACAAAAAGCCTAAGCTCAAAATTCTTCCTGGAAGCAAGCAAATGCGCTACAACTTCACCGCCCATCGCGCCATCAGCACCAGTGACGGCAACCACAATCTTTTTATTTTCAGTCATACTCTTAATTATTGCACTGCCTGTAATTTTCGTAAAGCAAAACTCCGGCAGCAACAGAAACATTTAAACTATCAATTTTTCCGCAAGTTGGAATTGAAATAATCGAGTCACATTCAGATTCAAGCAGGCGCGCGATTCCAGAACCTTCGCTGCCCATAACAATAACGGAGCGCGGCGAAAATTTCAGCTTTGAAACATTTTCTCCGCCGGCATCTGCGCCATAAGACCAGAATCCGTTTTCCTTCAGCTTTTGAACAGTCCGCACAAGATTATTAACAACGGCCACAGGAACCCACGCTGAAGAACCAGCCGAACTCCGGGCAATCACCTCGTTTGACTCAACATCTTTTATTCCGCGGCGTTCCGGAAGCACAACAAGGCTCGCGCCAAACTGATCGCAGCTTCGGATAATCGCGCCCACATTGTGAGGATCAGTGATTGAGTCCAGAACAACAACAACCTGCCGCTCGTCCTCCGGCCTCGCCTTTGAAGCGTTCAGCCATTCATCGAAATCAACAAGATTCGCGGATTTTTCATTTTCCCCGGAAACGCAAAGAACAATTCCGCGGTGTTCACGGCTTGTTTCCGGCAAACTTTGAACCATGCGGTCAAGTGATTTGTCATCAGCCTGCGAACAGGAAATTTCCGCTTCCTTTGCCGCCGCAAGAATTTTTTTTACACGAGGACCAATTTTGCTGTAAACAATGCGCATTCCGCCGCCGGCATTATTTTCCTTCGCCTTCAGAACGCGCTCTTCTATCGCATGAAAACCAGTTATAATTTTTTCAGACATTTGTACTTTTTTCGTTTGGAAATTATTTTCCGCAAAACTCAAACCATTTCCCGCAGCAGGGTAGCTGCTCCTTTCGTCGCAGCAATTTACCAAAAATGCTGCTAACTTTTCATTTGCGCACAAGTATCTTTTCTACAAGAAAAATTCTCGCCCGCAAATTTCAAATTATTTTCCGCAGCATTTTTTATATTTCTTGCCGCTGCCGCATGGGCATGGGTCGTTGCGGCCGATTTTGGCGCCGTCGCGTTTTACGGTTTCAGGAATGATGTTTCCGGCAACGTATTTCCATTCGCCGTTGATTTTCTTGAAACCGGCGATTTCGTGGTGATGTTCAACAAGATGTTTCATTGTGTAGTCAGCAATAAATTCAACCACGCCTTCATCATCTTTTTCTTCAGTTCTAAGAATGTGCAAACCCTGCCAAATTGACTGGCGGCTCCAGTCTTCAGTAGCCTGCTTGTCAATATCAGCAATTCCTTCGCCTTCTTCGCAGGAATCAACAATAAAATCAATCTCGTGTGTTACATAAGCCGAATATCTAGCGCGCATCAACGCTTCCGGAGTTGCAGCTTTTTCAGTTCCTTTAATAATTGGTTCACAGCATTCACTGTATTTTTTCCCCGAACCACAAGGGCAGTTTTCAATTTTTTCACTCATACACTAAATATATCAAAAACCTTCATTGTTAGCAATTATCGGGCGCTCCCTTCGGGCCTGGCTTTCCAGGGTTCGCCGACTAGCCGCGGCTCATAGTTTTTCGCCTTCGCCTCA
Organism: uncultured Treponema sp.; assembly: GCA_934718065.1. Taxonomy (GTDB): domain Bacteria; phylum Spirochaetota; class Spirochaetia; order Treponematales; family Treponemataceae; genus Treponema_D. The sequence continues at coordinate 162,654 of CAKUZR010000001.1, read as the reverse complement.
AAACTACTGCTTCGCAGCCCTTCCAATCCATAGCGCAATGCCGTATCTTATCAATGAAACATATTTTTCCAAAAACTTTTTCATAATCATATCTTTACAAATCTTTACGCACATAATAAGTTGTTCGACCGCTGCCTTTCTTTTCTATTTTGCCAGTATCACAGAGTTCTTTGATGGCTTTCTCGATAGTCTGGCGGGCAAGGGCAGGACATTCTTCCTGAATGTCACTCTTTGTAAATTTACCAATTCGGTTTTTAATAACATTTTCAACAGTTTCAGCCGCAGAAAGTTTATCATCAATCAAATTTACCCGTTCTTCAAAATCCCTGTATGCAGAAAGTATTATTCCCAAAAGATATTTTACAAACGGAGTATTGTCATTTGTGCCTTCGTTCCAATTTTCAGAAGAAGCTTCAAGAACATCGTAATAAGAGTCTTTAGTTTTTTCGATTTTCTTTTCAAGACTTATATATTTGCATACGACAAATCCAGAACGATACAATAGGAGTATTGTTAAAAGTCTGGACATTCTTCCATTGCCGTCATTAAATGGGTGTATACACAAAAAGTCTTTGATAAAATTCGCAATTAAAAGCAAAGGTTCTATTTCACCTAATTCCATTGCACGGTTAAAAGTTTCGCAAAGATTTTGAACAGCTTCCGGAGTTTCAATCGGTGTTAATGGTGTAAAAAGTGTCCGAGAACTTCCGTCTGGCATGGCTGCAACAATATAGTTTTGAACATTCTTAAATTTTCCTCCAAAATCAGGACTCGCATATTGATACAAATATTTATGGAGCTGAAGAATATAATTTGAAGTAATCGGAATATATTCGAAATTTTCATGGATGAGATTAAGAACATCACGGTAACCCATGATTTCCTTTTCGTCACGATTCCGGGGAGTTGTTTTGTCTGCAACAAGCTGTTTGATTCGTAATTCTGTGGTTACGATACCTTCTATTTTATTTGAACTTTCTGTACTTTGAATTTTTGCTATTTCTACTAATCTATCGAGTTTATCTTTTTTCTGATGAACATAAAGTTCCTGCCGCCCTTTGTATTCTCTGATTTTAGAAATAAATCCTAATATTTCGGTATCAAGGATACAGTTCTGAAGTTTTGAATAATCAAAAGTCCGCATTTTTTTCTCCTACAGCTTAAACCTTTCTCCTATTTTATATGCTAAAATAGGAGAAAACAAGAGCTTATAGGAGAAAAACTAAACACTCATATATTTATGTCAACAATTTTTAAAAGTTTCGCATTTCTTCTATTCAATCTTCATCCATTGCCAGACGCCTTTGTCTTCCTGGCCGATGCGCCAGAAGGCGATTTTTTCTATGCCGGAATTTTTGTACAGGCGCATTTTTTCAACGGTTGAATAAGCGTCTTCAAACCAGACGTCAGCAGAAATTTTCATTGTTACATTCACATTTGGAATATCTTCTATATATTTAACTTTTGTTGATTTGTACTGGCCGACAATCCGGTTCACGCCTTCAAAATACCAGGCCTGAGCAGGTTTTTCAGAAGCCCAGCTGCGTCCGTAAAAAGGAATTCCCATAACAAGTTTTTCATTCGGAATAACGGTTTCCGCATAAGCAGCAATTTTTCTGCACCAGTCCATAGACGCAATCGGTCCGGGACGGCTTGATGACCAGTGCTCGTCGTAAGCCATAATCATAACCCTATCAGACAAGGCGGCAATTTCCTTGTACGGAAAAATATCGTCTTCAATTGTGCGGACACGCGCCGGAACGCAAACTGAAAACATTTTTCCAGCGGCTCTACATTCGTCTCCAAGTTTTTTCAAAAAATCCAGAAAAAACTGCGCATCTTTTGCAGGAATCAGCTCATAGTCAACATTTATTCCGTCAAAAGGCTCTGCGGCCTGCATTATTTCAGAAATCATTTTGTCTGTAATTCCAAATTTCGGGTCAAGAACAAAATGCGTAAGACTTTTTGAATCGCACACAATCACAAGATGAACGCGGCCCGGAAAACTTGAAAGCAAACTTCTGTCCGGAACGTTCGCAAGATTTCCGTAGCAGTCAACATCGGCGGCAAAAAATCCAACATCGGTAAGAGGGTAGTCATTGTCAAATTCTGAAAAACGGCTCTGCATAACCCAGCCCCAAATTTCCTGCATTTCAACAGGCTCCCCGGAAACAGGCTTCTGCTTGTACGATTTTTTCATAGGTTTTGCTGAAAGCGCGCAAATTGACAAGAGAATTATCAGCAGGCTTGCAAAAAATTTTTTCATAAAACGAAATCCTTTTTACTGCTCAAGAACTTTATACATCGGTTCTTCGTCCGGATGAAGCTCAAGAACGTGTTTTTCACATTTTAAAACTTCGCTTGACTCGTGCGTTACGTGCAGGAATGTTGTTGTTCCAAGCTCCGCAATAAGCTCAAGCAAATCAAGCGTTTTCCGGCGCATCTGCTCATCAAGGCCATGGCAAGGCTCGTCAAGAATCATTATCGGAGGGCATTTTACAGCTCCACGAAGAATAAGAATCGCCCGCTGCTCGCCGTAACTCAAACTGCCAAAAGATTCCTTTCCGCGCCCTTCAAATCCGCCCAGCTTAAGCCATTCTTCCGCAGCAGCTATTTCCACGTCCGTTGGAATTTCGTACATTCCGATTGAATCGTGGAATCCGCTCACAATCACATCGCGCAAGGAGGTTCCGCCCAACATTCTGTATTCAACGTGCAGACGGTAGGAAACAATTCCAAGCCGGTGCTTTATTTCCCAGATTGTTTCACCAGAGCCGCGCGGCGCGCCAAAAATCTTTATGTCGTTGCTGAAAACCTGCATATTGTCGCCGGTGATAAGTTCCAGCAGAGTAGTTTTTCCGGAGCCGTTTGAACCGCGGATAAGCCAATGCTCGCCGCGCTTTAAAGTCCAGCTCAAATTGCGAAGAACCTTGTGGTCGCCCCAGCCAACATTCACATTGTGCATTTCAACAAGAACGTCGTTTTCAGGCTGATAATTTTCAACGCCCATAACGATATTAACTTCATTGCTAAGCTTTTTTACGGTCGCCGCAAAGTTTGCGTAATTCTCCTTTCGTTTCTTTTCGTTTTCCTTTGTTTTTTCCGCAACGATTTTTTCGTAGTCTGATTTTTTTCCGCAGAACGAAATTTTTCCGTCTGTAAATTCAAGGACATTTGTAATCGCGTCAGGAATTTCAACGTAGCGTTCCATGCTCAGAATAATCCGCGGAAAAGTAGAGTCATTTTTGCTGTCGGTCAGCTGCTTGCCTGCAATCGTGTCAAAAAAATCCAGCAGAATTGCGCGGCTTTCCACATCAAGACCGGCAAAAGGATCGCTCAGAAGCAGAAGTTTTTTCCGGGAAACAAGCGCGCGGGCAAGAAGAGTCCGGCGGATTTCGCCAGTGGACATATATTTTATGCCGCGGTCAAGAATTTTTTCAACGCCGCAAAGTTTTATCTCCGGATATGCGTCCAGTTCACCGCAAAGAGCCGGCGGAACAGAACCTTTTTTTATTTTTCCAACAACGCCTTCAGCAATAAAAATGCGTCCTGTCCGTCCGTGGTCAACGCCGCCTTCTATAAATTCACTTTCATCTTCATCGCGTTCTTCCTGAATAATCCGAGCCGCCCGCTCCAGCGAAACAGACTCCACCGAATCTTCAAAAAGATTTGAATAAAGCGGAACTTCCTTTTCATTCTTTGGAAGATTCGGAACAATCTTTGAACCGAAACTTCCGTCCAGAGCCTGAAGAAAATCCGCCTTTCCGCCGCCGTTCGGCCCAACAACCAGCCAGGCTTCGCCGGATTTCATTTCCCAGCTTAAATTCTGAAGTGAAGTTCCTTTTGAATTTTCAATTCTACAGTTATTTATTTTTATAAGAGATTTGCTTTCCATAATATGATTAGCATATCACTTTATTCCGGCAGCTTCAAATCTCCGTCTTTTATCCAGCCAATTTTTCTAAGAAGCAGGCTCAACGCCCAGCAAATCACGCCCGGAAGAACAAAGCAAACCATCAGAAGCCCGAACCATTCCATAAATCCGGGATGAACCGCAAGAGTTTCCTGTGAAATTTCCGCAATTTTTTCCGCCGCCATTCCAGCTTTTTCAGCCTTGTGAACCGCCCAGCTCACCGCCTGCTGGCTTGGATTGAACCAGCCGGTAATCACGCCAATTTGGCCGACCAGCCCGCACGTTCCCATTCCAGAAGAAACCGCCGCGCCGTTCATTGTCATTTTGAAAACGCACGTTGAAACAGGGCCTGTGATTGCGCTTGTTAAAATCGCCGGAATCCAGATTTTTGGATTTTTTACAATATTCGGCATTTGAAGCATTGATGTGCCGAGCCCCTGCGAAACAACACCGCCCCAACGGTTTTCCCGGAAACTCATAACCGCGAACCCGACCATCTGAGCGCAGCAGCCTGCAACAGCCGCACCGCCGGCGAGCCCCGTGAGTCCAAGAGCCGCGCAAATCGCAGCGGAAGAAATCGGCAAAGTCAGCGCAACTCCAACAACTACTGAAACCAGAATTCCCATAACGAACGGATGAAGCTCTGTTGTCAGCATGATAAGTTTTCCAACCCAGCTGGCAGCGACTCCAATATATTTTGCGCACAAAACCGCAACAAGACAGCCCGAAAGAATTGTCGCAACCGGAGTAACAAGAATATCAACCTTTGTTTTCTTGCTTACGAGCATTCCTACTTCTGCCGCAATAATTGCGATTATCAGAACAGCCAGCGGGCCTCCAGCGCCGCCCAGCGTGTTTGCGGCCGCCCCGACTGTAATCAAACTGAAAAGCACAAGACCATGCACGCCCATCGCAAAGCCGATTCCAACCGCCATTGCCGCGCCTACAACATGCGCTTCGCAGCAAAACGAGCCTGCATCAACTAAAAACTGAAAAATAGGATTTTCACCAAGACGGAGCAGCTGCTGCCCCAATGTACGGATAATCGTTCCAACCAGCAAAGACGCAAAAAGTCCCTGCGCCATTCCACTCATCGCGTCAATAAAATAACGCTTCACAAACCTGTTCATTACAAGCTCCAAATAAATTTTTTTTCATTTATTTACTTGTTAATGTTATTTTCTAGCGCACCTTAGCATCATTAGAAAAGCGTGTTCCGTGGAATCTGCCGTTATTCATCACAAACGTAAAATATATTCTGAATTTATAGCTTTTTTTGAATTTTAACAAGGATATATTTTCAGCCTTAATGTAAAGTTTTTTTTGCAAATTCTGAAAGAACGCTTTCGGCATATTTCCAATTTGCTCAGATGGATTTGGCTCGCGCTTCGCTTGTATAAAATCGGGTGCTCCGCACTTTAATTACTTCAATCGCCAAAAATCTTCACAAATTGTAAATCTGCCTGCGCTTTTATTTTTTTCACAAAAAAATCGAAACTAAGACTTTTATCTAAAATCTGCCGAAAGCGTTCTTTCAAAATTTTCACAGAATTTGCATAAACTTTAAAATATCATTATCTTACTATAATATTGTGGGGTTATAATGAAAAAATTTCTCATTTTGTCATTTTTTACAACATTTTTTTCAAGCCTGGTTTTCAGCGCTGAAAAAAGAACGGAGCTGAAAGTCTGGGAATCTTCTGGAACAGAGCAAAGCTACATTCAATATGCAATAAAAGAATTCAGAAAGATTAATCCAAAAGTACGAATCCGCTACGAGCCGGTTGAATCAACAGACGCAAGAAATAAAATCGAGCTGGACGGACCTGCCGGAGTTGGCGCAGATGTTTTTGTCGCTCCGCACGACCATATCGGCGCGCTGGTTGCCGGAAACCATATTCTTCCTGTTGATGACGCAGACGAATATATGGAAAATTTTCTTCCTCTTGCAAAAAAAGCGGCTGCATTTGACGGAACTGTCTACGGATATCCGCTGGGCGCAGAAACTTATGTTCTTTTCTACAACAAAAATATTCTTCAGAAACCATTTTCAACCTGGGAAGAAATTATTTCATATGCGCAGAAATGGAACGTTCAAGTTGAAAACAAATTCGCCCTCGTCTGGGCAGTTACCGATCCGTATTATTCCTACATGTTCCTTGACAGCTTTGGCGCGCCGCTTTTCGGACCGAACGGCGACAACCCGAAACTTCATAATTTGAACAGCCCGGAAGCGATTGAAGGAATGAAGTATTTCCAGAAACTCAGAAATCTCGTCCTTAAAATTCCAGCGGCAGACGCTTCCCGGGATTTCTGCCATTCTTCTTTCCGCACAGGTGCCGCCCCGATGGTTATAACAGGCTCCTGGAAAATCAACGAATTCAAAAACGCGGGGATGAATTTCGGTATTTCAACGCTCCCAGAATTTCCTGGAAAAAACCAGCCGGCAACATCTTTTTCCGGCGTAAGGCTCGCATTTGTAAGCTCTTATTCTGAATATCCTGAGGAAGCAAAAGAATTCGCAAAATTCATCACTTCAAAGGAAATGCTTCAGAAACGTTTTGAAATGACTGACCAAATTCCGCCAAGAAACGATATTCAAATCAACGACGAATATTCAAAGGAAATTGCAAAGCAGCTTCAATATTCAAAGCCAATGCCTACAATCATTCAGCTTGGAAGATTCTGGCAGTGCATGGGTCCTGCCATTTCCGGAATCTGGGATGGAAACGACGTTGAAAAAACAATGAATATCGCCGCCGCGGCAATGGAAGCGTCAAGATAAGAATTTAAACCTGCAAAGCCACTTGTAAAAAACAGTTTAAAAAACTATTATTTCGGTATGGCTATTTCTAACAAGGTAGAAAACCTTATCGAAGGATTTATTGACACTGATACAGTAAAATCTGTAAAAGTTTTTACAAGCACAGACGAAAACAACAATTCTGATGTTGAAAAAATTGCGGCGATGTTCGGCTTCGCAGGTTCTTTCGCGGCTTCCGATGAAGCAAAACTGGTTGAAAGCTTCAACAAGAATTTAAAGCTTCTGATTGAAAAAACTTGGGTTGAAAAATCAGATATTGCGCTTAAAGAGCAGATTCTTTTTCAGCTGGAAACTCTTTGCAAAGACCATTCCGACTGGGCAAAAACCTACAGGGATTTTTTAAGAATTTTAAATGACGCGGTTTATCTTATGTTCGGCCAGCAGACAAAATCTGATGACTTCGCTGAATATTCACTGCGCATTGACCCAGGCTTCGGAATTTTCTGGTGGTATATAAAAAGTCTCCCCGCAACGGCAGAATGGTCCGTTGAAAAATGCCGTAACGCAGTTTTGCTGGGAATGTACTTTTTGGCAAATTACTAATACGCAAATTAACAGGCCGGAACTTAACGAAAGTTTCGGCTTTTTTTGTTTTAACCAATCTGGAGTTTTTATGGAATTAAAGGAAGTTTGTAAAAAATTAAAGGAAAGCGGCGCGGAACTTGCGCTGCAGAATGCCTCCACCAAAAACAAAGCCCTTTCCGCGGTTGCAAAAGCGCTTGACGCCGGGCGGGAAGAAATTCTTCTGGCAAACAAAAAAGACATTGAAAACGCAAAGGCAAACGGAATTTCAGACTCTCTGATTGACAGGCTTTCCCTGGACAACAAGCGTATTGACGGAATCATACAAAGCTTGAATGTTGTGATTTCTCAGGCAGACCCGGTTGGCGAAGAAATTGCCGGCTGGAAAACTCCAAACGGACTTAACATCCGGCAGACACGAGTTCCGCTCGGCGTTGTGGCAATAATTTACGAAAGCCGACCGAACGTAACGGTGGACGCATTCAGCCTTGCGTACAAAAGCGGAAATTCAATTCTTTTGCGAGGCTCATCTTCCGCGTTGAATTCAAACAAGGCGATTGTAAAAATCATAAAAAACGCGCTTGCCTCCGCGGAAAATGGACTTCCAGGCTGCATTGAGCTTGCTGAGGCAAAGGAGCGCAATCATTCAGATGTTGAAGAAATTCTGAACGCAGTCGGGCTTATCGATGTTGTGCTTCCACGCGGCGGAAAAAAACTGATTCAAAATGTTGTTTCAAACGCAAAAATTCCAGTAATTGAAACAGGAAGCGGCGTTTGCCACCTTTACGTTGATGAATCCGCGAATCTTGAAATGGCGGCAAAAATTGCGGAAAACGCAAAAATTCAGCGGCCAAGCGTCTGCAATGCGATTGAATGTATTGTGGTGAACAAAAAAATCGCCGGAGAATTTCTGCCTTTGCTGGAAAAACAGTTTTCTGGAAGAGTAAAATTTCACGCAGATGAATATTCATTTCAAATTCTTGAAAAAACCGCCGCAAAAGAAAAAGGAATTCTGTTCAAGGCGGAAGAAAACGATTTTGGAAACGAATATCTTGACTACGAATGTTGCGTAAAATCCGTTGAAAATATCGGCGAGGCAATTTCCTACATAAATTCACACAATACAAAGCACAGCGAAAGCATAATCACAGAAAGCCTTGAAAACGCAAGAATTTTCCAGAGCAGAATCGACGCAAGCTGCGTTTACGTGAACGCTTCCACAAGATTCACTGACGGCGGAGAATTCGGATTCGGCGCAGAGCTTGGAATTTCCACGCAGAAACTTCACGCACGTGGCCCGATGGGAATAAAAGCACTCACAACAACAAAATATCTGATTGACGGCGAAGGACAAATCCGCTAGAAAAATAGAAGGAAAACAAAATGAGCGAAGCAATTTCAAAAGCAGTAAAGGACGCAAGAAAAATAGTCATCAAGATTGGCTCAAACACGCTTGCAAAAGCAGACGGCACGCAGAACACTGAATTTATGGCGAGTTTCGCAGCCCAGTGCAAAAAACTCATCGACCAGGGAAAGCAGATTGTGGTGGTTTCTTCCGGCGCGCAGGTTTCCGGAGTTTCAACGCTGAGCGAATGGGCGCGAAAAAAAGACGTTCACTTTAGGCAGGCATTGTGCGCAATAGGGCAGGTTGAACTTATGACCCAGTGGCGAAAAGCGTTTGCTGAACAGAATATTCACATCGGGCAGCTTTTGTTAACTAAAGAAGATTTTGAAAACGACCACCGTTCACTTAACATACGAAACACTTTGTTCACTCTTGAAGATGAAGGAGTTGTTCCAATCATAAACGAAAACGACTCTGTTTCAATTGATGAATTCCAGATTGGCGACAACGACAACCTTTCCGCGCTTACGGCAATTCTTTGGAGCGCAGACCTGCTGATTCTTTTCAGCGATGTTGACGGAATTTTCACGGACAATCCAAAAACGAACAAGGACGCAAAAATCGTTGACGTTGTGGAAAACATTCCAGAGCTGCGCAAATCCATTAAAATCGGCGAAAAAAACGCTTTCGGCACAGGCGGAATTGAAACAAAAATCCAGGCGGCGGAAAAAACCACTGTCTACGGAATCCCGATTCTTCTAGCAAACGGAAGCCACGAAAACATCCTTACAAACCTAGAAAACGGCACTGCAAGGGGAACATTATTTACAGTTTAGCCTGAATGTCGAGTTTTTTGTGGCAAAGAATAAAAGCGCAGGCAGATTTTCAATTTGTGAAGATTTTTGGCGATTGAATTAATTAAAGTGCGGAGCACCCGAATTAATACAAGCGGAGCGCGAGCCAAATCCATCTGAGCAAATTGGAAATATGCCAGAAGCGTTCTTTCATAATTTGCAAAAAAACTCGAAATTAAGGTAGTTTAAGAAGAAACTGACCAGGAGGAAATATTATGGAAAAAATCGCTTGTATCGGATGCGGCTCAATGGGCGGCGCAATCATCAGCGCAATCTGCAAAAAATTCGACGCGAAAAATATAACCGTTACGGCAAAACACTTTGAACACGCGCAGGAATTCGCAAAAGCCAATGGCTGCAATGCCGCTGAAACAAATTCCGAGGCAGTAAAAGACGCAAAATACATATTTCTTGCCGTAAAGCCGCCTTACATAAAGGAAGTTATCACAAACATAAAAAAATCTCTCCGCCAGGACGCAATAATCATTTCAATGGCGGCAGGAATTTCCCTCAACAAGCTTATGGAATTCTACGACGCATATTACATCCGAATTATGCCGAATATGCCGGCGCAAATAGGCGAGGCGATGACCGCATTGTGCTGCCTCAACGAAATTCCGGCGGAAGAACTAAAAAATGTTACAGAGCTTCTAGAATCATGCGGAATGGTTGAAAAAGTTGACGAAAAACTTATGGACTGCGTAACCGCAATAAGCGGCTCGGGGCCAGCCTACGCATTTATGTTTGTGGAAGCGCTCGCAGACGCCGCTGTAAAATTCGGAATGCCAAGAAAACAGGCTTATATCTATGCGGCACAGACATTAAAAGGCTCGGCCGCAATGGTTCTAAAAGATGAAAGATGCCCGGCCGCATTAAAAGATGCCGTATGCTCCCCGGCAGGAACAACCATCGAAGGAGTTGCCGCCCTGGAAGCAAACGGATTCCGCAACGCTGTAATTGAAGGAGCAACAGCCGCCTGGAAAAAATCAATGAGCATGGGCAAGTAAAAGCCTAAAGCGCAAAACTAGCCACCTGGAATTTCAGTTCCATCTGGCTCAGTTTTTTTTCCATTGCAACAATTTTGTTTTCCCATTCAAAGCCGCAATTCGGATGCTCATTTACATAAGTCCGATATTTTGCAATTTGCCCTCGATAGTCAGCAATGCTTTCCATCAATTCGATTATTTTTTGCATTTTCTTCCCCGTCTTCCTTATTTCTGCAGAACAAATTCTTTTCCCGCAAATTTATTCCACATTCAAAAAATGAGTTTCTTTTTATATTAATAATTTTTCCGCAATTTTTTAACTAGAAAAATGTACGTCGTTTTTTACAATGTACTAACTTTCATCCATTCTTTTTACAAATATTTTACAGCTTCAAGACTTGTTTTTAATCAAAATGCGCCATCATTCTGGCTATGAAAGATTTCAGAAAGGACGACTTGACCGTTATTGTGCGGCATTATAAGCAGGACTGATATTTTTTGTCTTAAAAGATGACGCAGATTAACTTTAGAATTACATAAAAATTGTGAAAAACTAGAATTTTTCATCTCCATCCACTGCTGACAATGTAATTTTCTTGTATGCATTCTTCTTTGCGTTCGGATGCGGTTCAAGTCCGATAATCGTTATGTCGTTTTTATCAGGCGCATACACCCAAAAGATTCTTCCGGCAGCAGGCTTGTTGTTTTCTAAATATGACTCCCAGACTTTTATTCCATAGCGTTTTGAAAGCGCTTCTATATCATGAGTACGCAGCCCAGTATGACGTGGATTTACGGAAAGCATCTTCATTGCCTTTCCGAATTTCTGATAGAGAGATTCTTCATCTTTTGAGGCGGAATGTTCTTTTACCTTTTTCTTCAATGAATCCCAGAATTCTTTGATTTCAGGGATTCCCAGCCGGATATTGAACACCTTAAACCTCAAATTCTGTTAAATCTACAGGCTCTGAAACCTTGCCGTTTTTTAAATTAGCCACTGCGGAATCCATCATTGAAAGCGTTGCCTGCGATATTTCAAAAGGAACAACAAGCTCGCGGGGTTCAAGCACAATACGACCATCCTCAAATTCCTGCACATGATAGTACTCGTACTTTGAGTTTCTTAGCGTAATCCTCTTTTTCATGTCTATTTTTGTGTCGTAGGTTCGTACAGCGGAAAGCGGCATTGCTCCTCCTTAGTGGGTAATCCCACCATTTATAAAATACAACAGTTCTTTGTAAAAAACAAGCAAATTCCGCCTCAAAATTCATTCCTCACAAAACTTGCAAAAATCCTGCAATATCATATCTACTCGGCATGAACCTTCAAGGTTTATTCTATATAATCAATAGTCAGCTCACTGGGCTCAAGGTGTGCCGAACGGACAAGACGGAATCCCAGAAAACTGTACATAAACGACGGACTGCAGCTGTTTCTATGGAAAACCGAGGCGAGGTTTGCACCGTTATTCCAAGAACCTCCGCGCTTTACGCGGTAAGAACCAGATGAAGCACCAAGCGGATCTGTTTCGATTTTTTTATCTTTATCTACATCTATGCTACCGTAAAAGTCATAGCACCATTCCCATACATTTCCACTCATGTCGTATATGCCAAGCGCATTAGCATTTTTCTTCCCTACCGGATGAGTTCCGTTTCCCTTTTCACTGTTTGTTACACTGCTTTCGCCTGTCGTTCCAGTACCGTTGTTGTAGTAGTACCAGCCCACAGCATCAAGCCCTTCATTGATTGAAGAATTGTACGCTCTTCCACTTGCTGTATCTGCTCCGCTGAATGTGCAGTCCCAGTCGCCTGCCAAAGAATCACCTCCGCGAGCCGCATACTCCCATTCTGCTTCAGTAGGCAGTCGATATCCGTCTGCACCTTCTACAGGTGTTACATCTGCTGCCGTTATGTGTCCGTTTGCACTTACCGCTTTAACAGTTATGTTATAAACTGGCTTAAGTTTTTCAGCCTCGCTTCGTGCATTGCAGTAATACACAGCATCATACCAAGTTACGCTTTCCACAGGACGTTCTACTATTTCAGCCTCTGCATCATCCTTATAGCAGGACGGAGCTGCGTTCAAGATGTATTCTGTTTTACCAATAGTTACTTTCTGACCTTCCATAACAGTTTTGTACTCATCCTGAGTTACTTCATACTGCGACATATAGAAATTGCTCAAAGTTACAGTGCGATCTTCAATGAACACGCCCGCATAGTTGTTTTTATTTTTCTTCCCGACAATAGTATAGCCAGGAACATAAACAAACCCTTCTGCTATACTTTTTTCTGCAATCCAACAGGCATAAATATTGTCAATGTCCTCAGCTCCGAAATTCGAAGGAACTTCAGTTTTGTCTTCAAGCATCCACCCTATGAAAATCCAGCCTTTTTCTGGCACAAGAGAACTTCGTGAAGGCTTTTGAACTATTGCACCATAAAGTCCGCTTACAGAAGTACTTGTTTTTTCGTCTTTAAATTTACCATGCTCCTCATTCGTGTTAAAGATATAAGTTATAGTGTTTCTGTTGTAGTATACATAAACTGAATGCTTGGTATTATCCTGATTTACAGTTGCCCCCAGTGAAACTGCAGTAAAGCCTTTAAAATCTTTTTTGATTTCTGCAAGTCCTAAACCTTCGGTAATTTCTTTGCCTTCTTCTGTTTGATCATAAATCATTTCATACAAATCAGACGTTTTACCATCAGTTGCCTTCTGCTGAATGTGATAAACTGTATAAGTACCGGCAGGAATTGAAACAGCTTTTTTCTCACTGTTTACATCCACAATGCTTAACTGGCTGTTTTCAATACCATCTTTCACCGCAACAGCTTTGAGCGTAATGTTTTTAGCAAACTCTACAGGTTTTGTATATTCAGTGCTTTCAGAAGATGGTTCTGTTCCGTCTACGGTATAGTAGATTTTTGCGCCTTCTGTCACCGTCGTCATCGTCACTTCCACACCTTCTTCAATTGGTTTTGATGCAAATGTTACGGCCGAGCAGCAGATTTTATCAACAGCCTCTGTATCCGATTTGCAACTGAGCACAGAAAATGCAAGTGACACTGCAAAAAACACAGCAAAAACTATTTTTTTCAACATAAAAAACTCCTGAAACTCTATTAAAAACAAAACGGCACAATTCCCTGCCTAAAAAGCAAGGTCTGCGCCGTTTTTAGATTTTTTACTTTCGTATTTATATATTTTTTATATACTTCGACTATAGAACTGAGAACTGAGAACTGAGAACTGAGAACTGAGAACTGAGAACTGAGAACTGAGAACTGAGAATACTTTTTTCTTTTAATATGTGTCAAGAATAACATTTCAATTTTATGCTACTGCATTTCTTATGAAAAATCAATTTTTTTCAATTTTGGCACTCCTCCCAGGTTTCCTGCCATATAGTTTTCGTCCATCACCATATCTATGCGGACGTGCTGCATATCAAAGCTGGAAAGCGCGCTTGAACCGTCATCCAAATTTTCGCAGGTCCAGATTTCATCGCGCCGCAAAAATTTATGGCTCATAAGCCGAGTTTCGTGGGTTGTAACAATAAGCTGAACATTCCGCTGCTCAACCAGCTCAAAAAATGTTTCCACAAATTCAATCGTCAAAAGAGGGTGCATACATCGGCTGATTTCATCAATTACAAAAACCCTGTTTTTTGATGTCATAAGAACTTCCAGCAGCTGAAAAAGCCTGTATGTTCCATCGCTTTCTCGGCGCATTTCATACTCAACAAGCTCATCGCCATACTGATGGACAAATTTCAAAACATAGTATTTTGCATTTCCAACAGCATCCATCTTAATCATAAAGATATTTGCCCTGTCCCTTATAACCGCAGACCATTCACGCTTTTGTTTGCCGATAAGATTATTTGTGCGCACCAAATTCATCTGCAAGTCAATATTCGTCCTGTCTCTTACAGAAAGATTTGATTTCACCTTGTCTTCGCTAACTTCAACCTGCCTGATGTCTACAATTCCAGTGTTAAATTTCTTCAGCAAATCCGCGTATTTCTTCAGGTTTTCAAAATTATCCAAAAGAGCCGTGTCGCTTATCGGCTGGTCAGGATAAATCACTTCAAAACTATTTAAAAACCATTCAAAAACATTTCTTAAAATCAGCAAAGACTTGTTCTTTTCATAAAAAGAATTTGTGTTGTGGTTCATGCAGAACAAAAACGGACTTTCGCCGCCGGAAAAAATATTCGCCAGAAGTTTTATCTCCTTGCAGTTTTCCAAGACAGAGCCAAACTCCATCGGCAAGCCCATATCTTTTTTATTAAAAAGATATTTTTTCTCTTCATTCTTTAAAACACAAAGCCATTCCGAAACCACAAGCCTTTTCTGCATATCAATTTTCATGCCGTAAGTGTACGGAACATCATCTATTAAAAATGTGATTTCAAAAAAGGAAGGAATATCCTTGTTTTCCTTTTTTATTCGGCAGAAAAGCTCGCTTGAATTCTGAACAAGCCTGCCGGTAAGAACATATCCGCGCAAAACATTCATCGCTTTAAAAAAATTGGATTTTCCCGCGCTGTTTGCGCCATAAATTGCGGCGAATTTCAAAACACCGTTCTTGACACTATTCTTCTTTGGAAAATAAAGATGCTCCTTCTTTGTGCGAAGTTTTTTTCCGCCAACCAAAGAAAGCGTCTGCACTGAATTATAAGACAAAAAATTACCACATGAAAAAGAAACAAGCATTGCCAACCTCTATGAAATATGCTCTCCATTCTTTCACTTTTTTCGTGTTATACGAATGATACTTATATTTTCGGACACTTTCAATATTTTCTTGAACAAAAAGATATATTTATTCGATTTCCACGAATTAAAATTTGACATAAAGAATGTTTTCCGATATATTATATCTTGTTGATAATTCGATTTTTTCGATTTATCAACAAGGAGGCAGAAAATGATTCTATAAACAGGCATGTTCACCTGGCAAAAACGAACAAACGGCCAAAAAGAAATGTTCTGGAGTTTCAAAAAACACTTTCTTTTTCAGAATGACGGACAAGGCGTGTAAAAAAATCAAGCCTTTTATAAAAAATGCAGAGCTAAATTATGAAGGATTTATAAAAAGTCTGCATTTACAAAATAATTCAAATACACGAGGTATAAAATGAATATAAACACATTAAATTCAACAGAAGTTGAACACAAATCAAATGAAGTGCCTTTCGCGCTGTACAAAAACTGCATAACACAAGGCTACTATGCCCGGGTCATAAACCAGGGAACTTGCGGAACAGAAGACCTTGTATGCGACATCATCACAGCAGGACTGAACAATGGTCATTCAAAAGAAGAGCTTTTAGCCATTGCAACACTTCTGAACAACGCAAAAACTGCAAGAATTCTTACAGGCTGCACCGTTGATGATGGATTTTCAAAAACAAGCTTAAAAATTTCCGGAATGTTCAAGTCAAAGAATGAAAGTTTCAGCAATGAGCGGCATACACTTTCAGTATCCTGCACAGGAAGCGCGATTCTTAAAGGACTTGTAAAAAACATTACTCCTGTAATCCGGCAGGGAAACAGCATTGAACCGGAAATCACAGAGATTTTTGACCTTGAAACAAAAGGCTGTGAAAAACTTACAAAAAACGGCTTTCTTGACATAAAAGGAACAAATATCGCCATTGCCGGCGAAAACGAAGATATCGGCCTGTACTTTGTGAATACAGAAAACAACGAGAACACAATAAAACTTTCCGTTGAAAAGCTTGGCCGCAACCAACCAAAACATATTTCCTGCGTAGTGCCTGCAAATATAGAAAACGGCACCTACAAAGTTATGATAAAAACTCAGTACGTATCAGGAAGAACTTTTTCAAGAGAAACAAAAACAAACACCTTTGAAAAAGAATTCCAGATAAGCTAAGCGGCAGCCAATTGCCTAAAAGCCCGGCGTTCGTTGAACACCGGGCTTTTTTATGCTGCATAAATAGCCTGAATGTCGAGTTTTTTGTGGCAAAGAATAAAAGCGCAGGCAGATTTTCAATTTGTGAAGATTTTTGGCGCTTGAATTAATTAAAGTGCGGAGCACCCAAATTAATACAAGCGAAGCGCGAGCCAAATCCATCTGGAGCAAATTGGAAATCTGCCGAAAGCGTTCTTTCAGAATTTATAAAAAACTCGACATTCAGGCTAAATAATATGTTATAATTATTTTTGGAGGCTGATGTGGGCATTTATTTAAATCCTGGAAATGAACTTTTTTCACAGATTTCAAAAAATAAAATATATGTTGATAAATCAGGTATGATTCCAGCCCTTATAGAAGTATTTGAACAATGGAATCAATATGTATGTGTCAGTCGCCCTCGCCGTTTTGGTAAAACAGTAATTGGAAATATGCTTTGTGCTTATTTTTCTAAAGGCTGTGACTCAAAAGAGCTTTTTAAAGATTCTATTGGAAGTAAAAATCCAATTTTTGAAAAATATCTTAATAAAGTAAACGTAATCAAAATTGACTTGAATGCAGAATATCAAAACACTGAAGATAAAGAAAATTTTATATCCATTCTCTCTCAAAAAATAAATACAGAACTTCTTAGTACTTTTTCATCTGCAAAAATTGATATTAAAAACAGTTTGGCAGATAATATTACGCAAGTTTATGAATCAACAAAACAAACTTTTGTAATCATTATTGATGAATATGATATTCTTGTTCGAGAAGTTGCTTCAGAAAACATTAGTAATTCACTTTTTGGTAAATATCTTGCATTCTTGAATGGAATGTTTAAAAATTCAACTTTACAGCCTGCAATTACCCTTGCTTATCTTACAGGAATTCTTCCTATCGCTCGTGAAAAGATACAGTCAAAGCTGAATAATTTTACAGAATATACAATGCTTAAATCAAAAGGTTTAGCTCCTTATATTGGTTTTACAGCAGATGAAACAAAAACTATTTGTGAACAAAATGCTTTTGACTATGAAGAATGTAAACGCTGGTACGACGGATATAAACTTCAAGATGTTGAATTGTATAATCCTCGTTCTGTTGTTGAAGCAATCCGTAATGAAGAAATTGGAAGTTATTGGGGACAGACCTCTACTTATGAAGTAATTTCTGATTATATTGGCATGAACTTTGATGGAACAAAAGATGAAGTTATAAAGATGATTTCTGGAGATTACATTGATGTTAATGTCACTTCTTACAAAAATACACTGACAGGTTTTAAAACAAGGGATGATGTTTTTACTTATTTAATTCATCTTGGATATCTTGCATATGATTCAAAAAAAGAACAATGCTATATTCCTAACAGAGAGGTTCAGGGCGAATGGATAAATGCATTAAAGATTTGTGCAGATTATTCAGCAACAAACAAAATTATAGAAGCTTCAAAACAACTTTTGGAAGATACGATTAACGGCAATGAAAAAGCTGTTGCAAAAAGCTTGGATGAAAGTCATATACATGTAACCAGTAATCGTTCTTACAATAATGAAGATGCTTTACATTGTGCAATTTATCTTTCATATATTTACGCGCTAAATAAATATAATGCATATCGCGAGATTCCTGCAGGAAAAGGAATTGCAGACATGACTTATGTTCCTGTTTTACCTGAGTTACCAGCTTTAATTTTTGAGTTGAAGCACAATGGAATTGCAGCTACAGCATTAAATCAAATCAAGGAAAAGAAGTATTATGACTCTCTGTCAAATTACTCTGGGAATTTGATATTTATAGGTATTAATTATGATGAGAAAACTAAAACTCATACCTGTAAAATTGAGAGATTCTTAAAAGAATAATAGGTCTAATAATGCGGTGGCTTCCTATTAGGAATATCCCCTTCCATCGTATTCGACATTTCGCGGATTCGGTCCGACATCAGTTTTATTTCTTTCTGAAGTTTATCAATAGTCTTTGCCTGTTCAACTGCAACGTTTTGAATCTGGTTTACAAAATCTTCCATGTAGGCTAGTTTCACTTCGATTGCAGTCAGGCGGTCATCAGTTTCTTTTTCCATATCTTCTTTACAACTATTTTATAGAGCTGGAGCGAACAAGGCGGAAACCGTTGTTGCTGTTCCGGTTGGCAACAGCGCAGTTGTTCGCGTTGTTGTTCCAAGAACAACAACGTTACTCCACAATCTTCCATTCCACAAGGCTTCGGTCTTTTGTGGAGAAGCTCGCGCCGATTTTCACGATGCGTTTTCCGCTGGCTTCGTACGGCTTTGCGTAGCCTGACTCTTCTATCTGGCGCAGAGCCTCGTCCGCGCTTTTGTCGCGCTTGAACTCAAAGATGAACACGTTGCCGCCGTTTTCCAGGACGCAGTCCGCCCGCCCCAGCGCGGAGGTTTCCTCAACCCTTGACCACTGGCCAAGAAGCGTGAAAACCAGATAGAACACATTCTGGAAATTCTGCTCAACAACGCCGTCTGACTTCCCCTTGCCGAACGTTGTGTACGGAAGCATCGCGAACAGCGACTTGAACCGCCTCATCACGCTTTCAATGTCACCTTTCTTTATGTCGCGCGCGAAAGAAACCACGTCAAGCGCGCTTGAGCTCTGGATGTCAAGAACGGCCGGCACAAGCGAATTTATGAACGCATATTTCACCTCGTCGTTCGGATATTTCAGAAGGTAAACGCCGAACTCGCGGTCGTAGCCCTTTATCGTAAGGTAGCCGGTCTGGTAAAAAAGCGGAACCGGATCCGGATTGTCGTTTCGGTAGTCCTGAAGCTCCTGCGCGGTCGCCTCGATTCCATTTGAAAGATCCATGTAGCTCATCGTGCTTGCCCTCAGCTTCTTGATAAGAAACGTCGGCGTTCCGGTGGAGAACCAGTAGAGCGAAAATTCCTTCGCATACAAAGCGTTTATCAGGCTGAACGGATTGTAGACGCCCTTTCCGTTGTGGTGGAAATGGTAGCCGTCGTACATCTGCTTCAGTTTCTGCACGCACTCATCCTCGGAAAGCTGGTTCTTCTCCGCCATCGCATTTATCTCAGGCTTCAAGCTCGAAATCATCTCCTCTTCCGTGATTCCGCAAATTTCCGCAAACTGCTCGTTCATCGAGATGTCGTTCAGCTGGTTCAAATCGCTGAAAATGCTCACCTTGCTGAATTTTGTAACGCCGGTAAGAAGCACGAACTTCAGGTTCTCGTCAAGAGCTTTCAGCGTTATGTAAAGCCCTTTCAGCGTCTCGCGGTTGCTGCTTGTAAGCTCCTCGTTGTTCTGCGCGTCCAGAAGCGGCTTGTCGTACTCGTCTATCAGAACGGCAGCCTGCATTCCGGTTTTCTCACGGGCAGTTTTCACAATGTTCATGAAGCGGCCGGCAAAGTAAATTGGATTCAGAAAATCAATGCATTCCGGTTTTATTCCATATTCTGATTCATATTTTTCAAGCTGAGCATTTATGCATTCTTCAACAGCTTTTTCTCTTGAAAAATTATTTTGCGCAAAATTCAGATAGACAACCGGATATTTTTGCCATGCATCGGGATTATCCTTTTCAAGCTCCGCGATTTTCAGCCCCTCAAAAAGCTCCTTCCGGCCCTCAAAGTACGCCTTCAAAGTCGAAAGAAGAAGGCTTTTCCCGAACCTGCGCGGCCTGCTAAGAAAATAAACCTTGCCAGTATGAACAAGATTGTAAATAAATTTTGTCTTGTCAATATAGATATAACCGTTTTTCCGTAAGTCTTCAAATGTCTGAATGCCAACCGGCAGTTTCCTGATATTCTGCATGGAATTATTATAGCATAAAAAAACGAGTTTTACAGATTATTGGCAGAAGATTTAGAATAATATTTGGCGATATATAATTTTCTCGTGTACATTATACAGCTGACTAAAGTTTTCCTACATCTTTCTTTAAATTTGAAGGACAAACAGTATCCACCAACACAACAGTCAGCTTCAGAAAGATGAGCAGTTTTTTAATAGAATCCAAGCGATAATTTGTCAAACCTGACTCAGCAAATTCAGTCTATTTTTTTTAGACTTCTTGCAATTCCGTAGTCTTCTTGCGACATAAACACATTCTATTCGAGTTCGGGCTTTTTCTGCAGTGATTTTTCCCATAGTCTGCTCAAAAGAGATTCTTGCAAGAGCACGACGCATACGACGTTTTGTTCTGTCAAGAATTTTTATTCCTTGCGAAGAAAGTTTCCAGCCTAAAAAAGGAACTCCATTATTGCAGCGTCCAAATACAGGTATCTTTAAAGCAACAAGAAGCTGATTTAAACAAAAAATATTCACACTATAAAAAATCTGTTTTAGCCGGCAGAGAGAATTTTCAAAAATAATTATATCGTCCATATATCGCACATAACCACACGGTTTCAACTTTTCCAGAACAAAATGGTCAAGAAAGGAAAGATAGAAGTTTGCAAAAAACTGGCTCGTAAGATTTCCTATAGGAAGCCCTTTTTCTCCGGCTGAAGAAGATTTTCCAGCAGACACTTCATACGAATCAATAATGTTGAACAACAAAGAAATGCACCTGGAATCTTTTATAATCCTGCACAAAAACTTCTTTAAAATGCTGTGATCAATTGAATCAAAATATTTTCTTACGTCGAGTTTTAAAAAGTATCTGCATGACTTTGCTTTTCTGTATGCATACAGTGCCGCTGCATGAGTTCCTTTATTTTTACGGCAGGCATAAGTGTGAAAAATAAAATGACGCTCAAAAAGCGGTTCAAGAATATTTATAATTGAATGGTGAACAATTCTATCTTCAAAAGACGCTGCACTTATAATTCGTTCCTTAGGGTCAGTAATTGTAAACTGACGATACTTTCCATGTCTATAACTGCCTGCAACAAGAGAAAGCCGTAAATTTTCAAGATTTTTCTCATAGTTTTGATTAAAATTTATAACATCAGAAGAAAGACGTTTTGATTTTGCAGCTTTGTAATATGCCTCATGCAAGTTCTGAATATCACATATCTTTTCAAACAGATTCCCCGTCCGCTTCATTCTGTTCCTTAAGAGTTTTTAGCACAGCAGAACCATATTTTTCTGCCTTAGACTGCCCAATTCCCTGTATTGCTGTAAGTTTTTCAAGATTTTCAGGCTTTTGTCTTACAATCAAAGCAAGCTGTTCATCTGTAAATACAACAAACGGCGGAACACCATCTTTTGCAGCAACTGTCTTGCGAAGTTCCCTTAGTTTAGAAAAAACTGAAAATTCTTCATGTGAAAGAATTTTCATATAATCAACTTTGCCTGCAGATTTTACAGAAGATTCCGCTTGTTGAACAAATTCAACAAAAACGCACCAAGCAGGAGTTTCTCCTGCCACAAATTCCGTGCGCACACTCACAATCCTATGAGTGCGTAAAAATACATTCAGATTTTCTTCCGTCTGCTCACTGCCGCTAGCTGGAAGCATAAATGTTTTATACTGCATAAAACCTCTCAAAAGAGCACGGCAGAACGTTCACACAAACTCCGTAAGGTTACCAGCACTGCCGTGCAAAAAAAACTGTTCGCATTTGCGTAATTTTCCGCATTTGCACGATATTCTTCGGTTTATCCTATATGGTTCTGCGCGTATGCAAAAATAAAGGATGAGCTGCGCGGAGCGAACAAGGCGGAAGCCGTTGTTGTTGTTACGGTTGTTCGGGTTGTTGTTGTCCCGGTTGGCAACAGTGCAGTTGTTCACGTTGTTGTTCCAGCTGCCACCGCGTTTCACGCGGTTAGACCCAGACGACGCTCCTGTTCACTTTTGCTGAAGAATGCCGTTTTTATTTTTTATGCCCGGCTTTCGAGCATATCTTTGCTTTCAAGAATTTCTTTTAGGCTGTAGTATGCCACCGCCGCAGAATTCTGAACTTCCGTGCATTTGTATTTTGCAAAACACGCTTCGTTTAAAAATTCTTTTCACAAATTCTTTCAGGAAGAATGCTACAGCCAAGCCGCTTCGCGCTGCCGCGGCTCCGCTTGCATGGCTTACGCCTTCTTCCTGCTCCCTCTCCATATAGGACTACTGCGCGGAGCGAACAAGCCGGAAGCCGCTGAGGTCGTAACGGTTGAACGGGTTGTCGTAGCCCCGGTAGGCAACAGCGCAAGCGTACGCGATGTTGTACCAGCTGCCACCGCGTATCACGCGGAGAGACCCAGACGACGCTCCTGCACCTGGCGTGCTGCTATTTACACTTCCATACCTGTCCCAGCACCATTCCCAGACATTGCCGCTCATATCATAAAGTCCGTAGCCGTTTGCATTCTTTGTTTTAACTTCCCTTGTTCCTGTATTATTCGTATTTTCTGTATACCACGCAACGTCATCTATATTGTCGCTTCCTGCATATTTATAGCTTTCTTCGCCGCGTGCAGCCCATTCCCATTCGGCTTCTGTCGGCAGGCGGTAGCCGTCTGCTGTAAAGTCGCAGGCCGCAGCGTTCCATGTACTGCTGCTATAAGTCGGTACAGTTCCCCAGCTTTCAGGGTCGGTAGAACCGCTTATTGTATAGCAAGGAGTTAATCCTTCATCAATAGAACGCTTGTTGCAATAGACAATCGCATCATACCAGCTTACAGAATCTACAGGATTGTTGCCCGCGGCAGAGCCTGTAAGTTTAATTCCGTCTTTGTCGTTTGCTTTTGCAGTGCTTGGGTCACTTCCCATAATTTTTTTGTATTCATCCCGCGTTACTTCGTGGTCGCTCATCCAGAAGGCTTCAATATTAAGCTTGCGTCCTGAAACAAATACATTAGAATACGGTGTCCAGGTTTCGCTTCCTGTGATTGAGGCGACCGGAATTTCTACAAAGCCTTCCGGCACTGTTATTGTACTAGGATCAACCCATACAGCAACTATATCATCTATATTATCCACACCAAAAACAGAAGGAACAGAAGCGCCGTCTTTCAACCGCCATTTAGAAAACCTGTATTTTGTTACGTCAGATGAAACAATGTCCGCTCTAGCTGGTTTTAAAACACTAGAGCCGTACAGACCACTTACAGTTTTTGTTTTTGTGCCGTCTTTAAACGAACCTTCATCGCCAAGGTTGAATGTATAGGTAATTGTGTTCCGGTTGTAATATACATAAACAGCATTTTCATTCAACGTCATTGTCTGCGCAGAAAAACCTGGATATGAATTTGCAACATCTGAAAGTTTTGAAGCTTTACTAAAACTCTTGCTGACATAAGAATTTTGTTCATAAGCAGAAGGGGTAGTTCCGCCTGTTGTTTTTTGCCTTAGATGGTATATATTGTATGTTCCTGCAGGAATTTCGTTTACAGAGGAAGACACTTCTTCTTCTGTATAGTTTACTACTGGAATAAAAGGAGGCTCTCCGTTAGAACACGCAACAAAAACATACGCCATTACAACACAAAAAAGCCCAAAAAGCGTTCTTTTTATTGTATTTTTCATAATATTTCCTTACTAATTTTCAAGAAAAAAAAGCCGGCGGAATTAAAAACAATTTCAAGACCACCGGCAGCAGCCTAAAAAAATCAGGCTGTTTTATTTATTATTCGCTTACTTTTGCAAAAACAGATGGATCAGAAGCAAGAGCTTTTACAACATAGTAAAGTGTTGCTACATTGCTTTCTGTAGATTTAACATCTTCAATATCTTTTGTGCAGTATGCTGTTACGCCTGCTGGATAAGCAAGTTCAACTTTTCCAAGAGGTTTTGTTTCAACAGTTACAGAGGCTGAATAGTCTTTGCTCGTTGTTGATACAACCTTGTAAAGAGTGTATGTGTAGTTTGCAACTGAATCAGTCTTAGAGTCCTTAGCGATTCCTTCAGTTACAGTAACCTTTGTTCCGTCTGAAGAAACTGAAAGAGAGCTTGTGTCGACAGCAGCATCGCTTACAATAACAATTTTGTATACTGAAGAATCTTTCTTGCCTTCTTCAGAAGCTGTAAGTTTTACAAGGTAAGTTCCAGCCGCAGCTTTTTCAATGTAATTGATGTAAGAATCAGCATAGCCGTTGTTATTTTTAAGTTCAAGCGCTGTAAAGTCAGAAGGAATGTATTCTACAACATTGCCGTCTGCATCTTCTGTAAGTTTTACATAAGAAAGCGCAAGATTCTGCTTTCCGTTTCCTTTTGTAGAAGTAATCTTTACTGTATATGCACCAGATTCGCTTCCAACAAATTCGCTTACAGTAAGAGTTGGCTTGTCTGTTTCTGCTGCTGTTACGCCTGAAAGAGAAGCCTGTCCATAAGATGAACCGTAATATGTTCCGTCTGTGTGAACTACATAGTATTTGTAACCGATAGAATCGTCTTCTACAGTGTCTGTAATGTAGTAGCCTTCAGAAACTGTTGTAGAACCAACAGAAATGCTGTCTAATGCCTGGCCTTCTTTTACTTCTGAAGAAATTGCAGTCCATGAAGAATCC
Source organism: uncultured Treponema sp. (assembly GCA_934718065.1). GTDB lineage: Bacteria > Spirochaetota > Spirochaetia > Treponematales > Treponemataceae > Treponema_D. The sequence continues at coordinate 137,846 of CAKUZR010000001.1, read as the reverse complement.
GCATCAGAAGATCTGTAAACCTTGAAGTTTGAAACTGGAGAATTTTTTCCTGTGGCTGTAAGAGTTGCAGGCTTCCAGCTTACAATTACAGATTTTTTAGCAACGTATTTTGCACTTACATATGAAATAGAAGAGGCTTCTCCAATATCTTTTACAGTTACAGAACCAATTTTTAAAACAACAGGTTTGTAAAGGCTAGAAACAGAGCCAACTGTAAGGAAGATTTCAAATTCACCAGAGCCCGAAATTGTTTTAGTCTCTTCAGCCTTATAGTCTTCCTTGTAATTTGAAGTGAAGCTAGAAGCTAACGCAGAAGAATCACCCAATGCATCATATTTGCCTTTTTCTACTACCTTCATTCCGTATTCAAATCCTGCCGTAGCCGGGTATTCCGCATAGAAGTTTCCGTTTTCTGCGGAAACCTTTACATTTTCGGCCGCTTTTGTTACAAGCTTTTCGTAGTATTTTTTGATGTAGTCTTTTCCAGAAGCAGATGTAGGCTCTGCAGAAATTGCAGGCGAACCAGCCGTAGGAACAATTGCCTTAACGGTTGCAGAACCCTGTGAGTTCTTTACGTAAACTGCCCGCGAAAGCGCTGGATCTGTCTCGCTTATGGCCTCTACAATATATTTGTATTCTTTTCCATCAGAAAGAACATGATTTGTACTAGCAATGTCAGCATAAGAAACTACATTGCTTTCTACAGTTCCAAGTGTGCTGGCAACTCCATCTTTTACTCTGTAAACCGTATACCCTTGAGCACTTGTTACAGGTTCCCAGCTGATGTAGTTTACGCCTGGATACGCTTTTGCCTTTACGCTCGGAGCGTTAAGAGAAAGAACTGTGTCAATTTTTGAATCATAGTCGGAAACGTCTCCGCATGATACAAAACCAAAAACAGAAGCAGCAATCAAGCTGGTTCCAAAAAGCCTAAAGATTGTTTTTTTCATAAAAAAAACTCCCAAAATAGTAAATATTCAGAGAGCTTTCTTAAATTACAAATCTATGCTTTAAAAACAAAAAACTTGCGTTAAGCTAAAACTCTCTACTATGAAAGATAGTACCCCCCCCCCCGACTTTTTTGTCAAGTACCAGTAAATAAAAAAATAAAGTTACAAAAATCAATTATTTTTTTATTTGACGATATGTTAGCAAATATGCTAACATATAAATATGTACAGAAAAGTATCATTCTATACAACTGCCGGAGGAAAAAGATAATGAACAATGATACTTTCGATTTAGATGATTATATTTCTCAAAGAAAAGAAAAGGATTCTGATTTTGCAAATGGATTTGATTCAGGTTATGAAGAATTTAAAATCGGAATGATGATAAAAGAAATGCGCCTTGAAAATGGAATGACACAAGAGCAGCTTGCCGAAAAACTTAATACAAAGAAAAGTGTAATTTCCAGAATGGAAAACCATTCTGAAGATATAAGATTGTCTACTTTGCAGAAAGTGGCAGCTGTATTTGGAAAGCAACTTAGAGTTGCAATGTTGTAATATCGTCTAAAGCAGCCGCTCGCCAATTTTGCCTAGTTTTTCTTTCATGACGTCGTCTTCTGTGGCAAGAAAAATTGTTTCGTTCAGGTCTTCGAGGCTGTTTTTACAGGTTATTATTTATATCTTTCAATTTTCCGGTCAGATTTTCATCGCCTGTTACATTCACCAAAGCCTGAACAATATCGTCGTTTGTTGCCCAATAATCCGGTATTATACCAAAACCTTCAGGACATTTTTCCGAATCTCCCATCATAAAACTAGAAAGATGCAAAGCAATTCCGGAATGGGGCAGCTGATAGCACCAGACATTTCCAAAAGCGTAACATCCCGCAGTGTTCTCACCGATTTGAAAAAACTGGTTCGTTCCTGAAAAAATATTTCTTGCATCTAATATTGTGCCTTCACTTGCAGATGCCGAATTTTTGCCGGAAAGAATAATCAGCTTTCCTTTAAAATTGGGATTACCAGATTTTGCTTTCATTTTCTTATGGTTATAATATGTGATTCTTAAATTTCGATTGTTCAGAATTTTTCTTATTTTTTTAAATTCCTTGATGAAAAACTTATCTTGTGAAAACAGATTTTTTTCCAGCCAATTCTCAGCCTGCACAACAGAAGGAGAAATCAAATCCATTCTTTTTCCATTATCGCCAATAAGTTTTGCCTGTTTTTTTAAATTCTTCCACGTATTTTTTTCAGAGCAATTCTTTTCCAGAAAATACAAATTTGCTAAAAATTTTGCCGCATTAACTGAATATCCACCGCTGTTTGTCCGTAAATCAAGAATTACGTTTTTCTTATCCTGACAACGCTCCGACACAGAATAAAGTTTTTCAAAATTTTCATCCAATAGTGATTTTCGATGATCACTATTCGGGAGGTTCATAAATGTGGGAATATAAATATACACCGAATCTGCCGTTTCAATTTCTTTATAAGCAGAAATATCATTTGAACTTGAATAATTATTTGAAACATTGCACAAAATATGCTTTTTCTTTTTGGAACTGAAGCAAGTTACAGCAACCAGCTTTTCATTTTTATAAACCGGTGCATAAACGCCGATTCTGTAAACATTTTCTCCTTCAGAAGGATATAAAAACAGATTTTCATTTTCGATTTCAAGACTTTTGCCAACCTGAAAATCCTGATTGTCTGATTTTTCCACAACAAAAATATCACCAGTTTTTTTTACATAAATATTTGAGTACAGAACTTTATACTGAGAAACTAATCTTTTTGAAAAATCCTTGCTTTCAATTGAAAAATGGTAATCCTGAATGTAAGGATTTAAAAAATCACCTATAAACCGACTCAGAGCTGAAACTTTAATGCGCTCTTCATCTTTATTGAAATTTTTAAATATTTCACTTATCTGGTCTATCTCCAAACCTCGTTTTGCTGCGTCATCATAGCCTGCATACGCTGTTTTTAAAAGATAAACCAAATAATCCAAATCTTCTTCCGCCTGGCTGCACGAAATTTCATCCTTAAACCATTTTTGATAGCCAAAGAAATCACAGTTTACGTCACGATATTCGCACGGTTCTGAAGAAATAATTTTCGGGTTTGCTCCGCAGATTTCACAGGCAAATGCAAAAACAAAAATCAACAATATCTTTTTTGTGTTAATTAAAAAATAGGGAAGTGCAAATCTGAACTTTTCTAATAAGCAATTCATAAACTCTCCCATTATTTTGAATGTATCATATTGAATTTATTTATGCAAGATTTTAGTCAGGCCTTGTCTTTTGTTTTGGATTATTTGCTTCCTGGCAGCGGAATTTCAATAAGACTTGGAGCCAACTATAACAGTTTTTATGGTGATTTTGCGCAATGGCATGGCGAAGGTATAGGCATTTTTCCAGATTTCTGGTCAACCGGCGAAAACCTGAACGAAACAATTTTCCTTGCCACAGAAGACGAAGCCATGAAAGAAAAACTAGGCAAAATTGGGGAGCGGCTGCTTTAGACATATCAGGTGGAAATAATAAGAGAGTCTGATCAACTCTTAAAAAACTTCGTTGAAGTTTATAAAAAAGTCAGAAATTAAATCAAGAATAACCTTAGAAACTTTTTCGTCTGCTTTCAAAGCCGCAAAAGCATTGTGAGCTTTGCTTTTAAACTCATCAAATATTTTTGAAATGACACTTTTCTTTATATTCAGATTTTCTGCAAGCAAAGAAAAATCTTCCTTTGTTACTTTTTGAATCTCATAGTGATTGCCGATTTTCATTGAAAGTTTGTCTGTAAGACCGGGATATATTACAGTTGAAACGGCATCATACAATGGTGCAAGTTCTACGGATTTATTTTTATAAAGAAGGGAATAATTTTTTCCGTGGCTGTCGCAGTTTCCAATCAGATAATTAAAAATCACATAGCTCAAGAATTTCTGTGTTTCCAGTGCCGGAACAGTACAATTTTTCTTAATCACATCCAGAATATCTGCAATTCCAGGGCCGCCGTCATTCTGATATTTTGAGGCACTCATAATTCCTAATGCCTGGCAAAAATCTTCCTGATGAATCCGCTGGATTGAATCTTCTTTTTTTATCCTGTCATATCGTTCGACAACAAAAATATCTTTTCCTGCAATATTCATTAAATCAACTTCTGGAACAGGCAGTCCAAAGAGCTTTGCAAGTTTCATGCAGATGTATTCATTCTGAGCAAGGGAAGAAAGAGAACCTGTCCGGCTTGGTTTTAAAATATGAGTGGAAGGCGCACCGTTCACTGGCAAATACCATTTTCCATCCAAATTTGCAAGAGCCAGTTTTTCCTGCGCACCGGCCAGGGAAAGCCTTAAGTTTTTATCAGCCTTAATAAGCGGACGGCTGTTCATTTTTTCGATAAAGTCTTTAAGCCGTGAATCTTCAAGAGGCTCGTAATTTTCCGCATTTAATAAATATAAATCTGGCTGAGAAACCGCATTTTCTTCCGGAAGAATCGAAACAAGACCCGCACATTCTCCGCCAAGGGCTTCAAGAAGCTTTAAAGTACTTGTTTCTGAAATATGAAGATAATCTGCTATTTTTCTGCGGAAATCTTCTTCTGGCAAAAGTCCTGAAAAAAAAGGCATACACTGTTTTTGTCTGAATTCTCCTATCTGAAGAGGAAGAGAAGCAGACAATGGAATGGAATTTTTATTCTGTAAGTATTTTTCATCGTAAGAAAAAATCACACCGCGATTTTCTGTTGACTCAAGAGCTCCTGCCTTTTCATTTCCAAAAAAAACGTTCAGTTTCATCTGTTTGCCCCAAATTCCCCAGAATCATCTTCCCGGTTTACTGCATAGAGATTTATTCCAAGCATTTCAAGACAATGAAGAACCTTGTTTATTTGCAAAGATTGTTTTCCGTTTTCAAGTTCGGAGAAAAATCTATTGCCCACATTGCACATAGCGGCCGTTTCTGCCTGAGTAAGTCCTAATTGTTTTCGACGAGCTTTTACCGCCTCTGAAATGGAAGCAACAGAATCAATTTTCATGATTTTATCGTAACATTCCCGAACGGTAAAATCAAGATAAAAACAAGTGGACTTTGCAAAACTTTTACCGTTCGGGAAAACAATTAAGACAGGCTTCACTTTTTTGCCACCAAAAATTTAAGCAAATTTTGCCACGAATTTGAGGATTTTTAGAAAATCAGAACGCTTGAAGCTTTAATAAACCAGATGCATGTTTTTTATTTCATCATGCAAAGATTTTTCCACAAAACTATTCAATGACATATTGAGTTTTTTAGCCGCAATAGCAACCTGGCTATGAAATAAAGGAGAAATCCGTACGTTGAACTTGCCAGAATAAGGCTTTTCAGGTTCTATTCCGTCTTTTTTGCACCAGTCAAGATAATCATCAACAGAAGCATGAAATTCTTTCTCCACCTCATCAACTGTTGTTCCCTGAAAAGTAATCACTGCACGAGTATTTATAACCTCTCCAGAAAAAACTCTTGCCTCGTCATCATATTCTACAACACCAACAAATCCCTTATAGTTCATCATAATGCACCCCCGCATTTTCAAGAAATCTCCGCACCAAGAGATTTCAGCAATTTTTCAATTTCCTGCCATTCTATATTAGACTGAACAGGATCTTTAAAAATTGATACGCACACTTTCTTTTGCTTTGTATTCACATCAATATGATACTACATAATAGTACTAAAAACAATATAAAAAAACTACAGTACTGTAGCAGTGTCAAAATTCAAGCTGAATTTTGTTAAAATTCAGTCTAGATTGCGACAAAATTCAGTATAGATTTAAACAAAATTCAGGCTAGATTTAAATAAAATTCAGGAGTGATTTAAACAAAATCTATACTGAATTTTGTTAAAATTCAGTACTGTAGCGCAATCAAATCATCCTGCGGCATAAAAAAAGCTTCTGGCAGCAGAAAACCACCAGAAGCTTTTATTTTTGGAGGCATTTTTACAAATGCTTATCTATAAAACTAACAAATGTCTGAACAGTTACATTCTGTTGCAAATGCGGCGGCGCCTTCGCCAACGTACATTTCGTGCAGTTTTTTCATAATGTTTGAAACAACCGGCACAAATCCGTCTTCCACATAAAGAATGAACATTACATTCAGCTGCGGCCAGATTGAATCGCCCAGCTTAGGGTCTGTGTTTCCAGAACCCATTACATTTTCAAGTTTTGTATATTTGCATTTTATGCCGGCGCGGCGACATTCCCGTTCATACAGCTGCAAAAAATCTGATTCAATCGCCTGGGTAAGAACAATTTCTATTCTTTTCATTATTCATTTCCTCCGTTGTCAGAATTTTCAGCAGGATTTTCTGAATCTGAATCCGCTTCTTCCGTTTTTCCTGAATCTTTACGCTTTTCAACTTTGTCTTCCAGCGCTTTTACTATTTTCTTCAGGCCGCGGGATTTTCTTTCCTCAGTTTTTACTTCTTTTTCAATTTTTATAGGATTTCGCAAATCTTCCTCAAGCTGGGCAATGCGCTTTGCTTCGCCCTTCTTGTTGAATATAAAGTAAATTACCGGCATAACGAACAATGTCATCAAAGAACCAAATGTCATACCGCCCAAAACTGTAAGACCAATCGGCTGGGTCATAGTTCCTGTTTCGCCCGGGAAGAACGCCATCGGAATCAAAGAAGTAACTGTTGTCAATGTAGACATCAAAATCGGGCGCAAACGGCTTCTTGCAGCCTCAATGCACGCTTCCTTCAGCGCATAGCCGCGCTTTCTGAGCAAGTTCGTGTAGTCAACAAGTACAATACCGTTATTTACAATTGTTCCAACAAGAACCAACATTCCGACTACAGAAACAATGTTCAGCATTGTGTGCGTAATCAAATAAATGAACATTACACCAATAAACGAAAGCGGAATTGTGAACAGAATAATAAACGGATCTTTGAACGACTCGAACTGGCTGGCCATAACCGCAAATACAAGCAGAACCGCCATTATGATGATTACGCCGAATTTCTTAACGGAATCAAGCATATCTTCAAGCGAACCTTCATAAGAAACCATTACTTTTTCATCAAGAACAACATTCTTTCTTACTGCGTCGGCAATCGCATCCTGAACTTTGTTGATTGAAATTCCCGACTTAGGCTCAATTGAAAGCCTGATTGTTCGTGTCTGGTTTTCACGGCGGATTGTAACCGGCGCAAGAGATTCTTCATAGCGAGAAAAACTTGCGAACGGAATTCTGTTTCCCATTGAGTTTGAAACATAAATATTTTCCAAATCGCCGAATTTCTTTCGGTCTTCCTCGTCAAGGCTTACAACAATATCAATCTGAGTTCCGTTGTCATCGTAGCGGCTTGCAGTTTTTCCGTTTACCGCCGCGTTAAGCTCCGAGCCGGCTCCGTAAGCGGTAACGCCAAGCTCATACATTCTGTCGCGGTCAAGATTAATCTTAAGCTGCGGAAGTCCGTCCTCAAGGTCGCTTGTAACTTCATTTACAAAATCAGCGCAGTTTTCCTGAATAACTTTCTGAATTTCCTTTGAAGTAGCGCGAGCCAAATCCAAGTCATCTGAACGGATTACAACATCAATCGCGGAGCTTGCAAAGCTGTTCATTCCTGAGCTGAACGTAAATTCCGCGCCAGGGAACGCATTGAAATATTTTCGGCATTTTTCCTTAGTTGATTTTTCGTTGTCGTATCCAGGAAGTCGCTCGCTTTCCGGATACAGCGAAATTCGGAGCGTGGCGGTATTTGAATCCGACGCTGTAGACATCATTGTTGAGCCGCCTACAGAAATAAGCGAGTATTTCACGCCCTTCAAGTCTTTCATAACGTTCGCTTCGTACTGCTGAATTACTTCGCGGGTAAGCTCAAGCGTAGTTCCCTTCGGCATTTCCAAAGCAACAGAAACTGAAGTTGTAGCTTCTTCCGGCATAAAAATAAATCCAATCAGCTTTACAGAAAAAATTGAGCCAAAGAAAAGCAGAACCAGCACTGTTATAACAAGCTTTCTGTGCTTCAGTACTTTTTCTACCCCGGAAGCGTAAGCGTTGTCCAGCCATGTAAAGAAACGGCTCATAAGTCCGTCAAATCCCTGGAGCCATTTTGGCATTTTTCGTTCCGACTGCTTTTCAACAACAAGATATTTTGAAGAAAGAACCGGAACAAGAACCGCGGCTGTAAGCAACGAGCAAAGCAGCGAGAAAATAATTGTGAACGCAAAGGAAACGAAAAGTTTTCCCATCATTCCAAGCATTTTCTGGAACATTACCATCGGAAGGAAGATACAAACTGAAGTCAAAGTTGAAGAAGTAATTGAGCCAATCATTTCCTCTGAGCCAAGAACCGCCGCAACTTCCGCCTTGGCGTCGCGCTCTCTGTACGTGAATATATTTTCCAGGATTACAATTGAGTTATCAACAAGCATACCAATGCCAAGAAGAAGTCCGGACAAAGTCATCATGTTGATTGTAAATCCGCAGAAATACATAAGCGCAAGAGTAATAAGAACAGAAATCGGAATAGAAAGCGCAATAATGAATGTACTCTTTATAGAACGAAGGAATATGTAAAGAACAACAACCGCAAGAACAATTCCCTGAAGAAGAGAGCTTACAACGTTTTTAATTGTATTGTTGATATCATCAGTTGTGTTGTACGCCTCAATAATTTTTACGTCGGCAGGAAGCTCCTTAAGAATTTTTGTAACCTGGGCGCGGCATTTTTCCGCAGTAGCAACGGAATTCTTTCCTGACTGCTTCTGAATCATAAGCATTACGCACGATTTTCCGCCCATATACGCTTCAGAAGTTACATCCTTATAGCCTGAATAAACATTCGCAACGTCGCGCAGAAGAACCGGAACCATTTCTCCGGCAGAATTTGCCTTGTAGGTAACAACAGTTCCTTTGACATCTTCAACGGATTTGTAAGTTCCTTCCGCCGAAATCGTATAGTTTGTGTCGCCCTGTTCAATCTGTCCGCCCGAGCTCGTTATATTCTGGGCGCCAATCATCTGGCAAATCTGAGTGATTGTAAGTCCGTAAGCGTCCAGTCGGTCGCGAGGAACTTCAACTTTAATGCACTTTTCGCTGTTTCCAACAAGGGTCGCGGAAGCAACGCCGTCAACCTGCTCCAGGCGCGGCTGAATAATATCTTCAACGTAGGAGCTTAATTCTTCCGGCGTTCTTGTTCCAGAAACTACAAGACCCATAATTGGAATCATTGAAGGATCCATCTGGAAAATAACCGGGGAATCCGCGCTGTCCGGCAGGTAATTGCGGATCATATCAATTTTGTCGCGGATGTCTGCCTTCGCCTCGTCAAGGTTGGTTCCGTATTCAAATTCAAGAATAACCAGCGAAGTTCCAGTCATTGACTGCGACTGCAATTTTTTAAGGCCTGTAACACTTGAAAGGGAACTTTCCATTGTTCGTGTTACGCTTTTTTCAGTTTCCTCAGGGCCTGCATTTGAATAGCTTGTATAAACCATGATGTATGGAATATCCATATCAGGATACAAGTCTATCGGCAAACTCATTGTACAATAAATACCAAGCAACGTTGCAAGAATAAAGCAGATAAGCGTTGTTGTAGGTTTTTTTACAGCTAATTTAGAAAAAGACATTTAATCTCCCGTAAAACTAAAGCTCAAAACAAAAATTCTATTCAATCTATTCAGAAATAGAAACTACATTTACTTTCGCACCGTCAGAAAGAAGAGCCTGTCCTTTTATAACAACAAGGTCTCCTGGAGCAATTCCCATCTGAATTTCCTGCTTGTCGTCAACGCGGATTCCTCTTTTTACTGGGCTTGCCTTTACAGTGTTTGTCATTGAATCAACGATGTACACGATATCCTCGTCGTTTCTTGTTACAATTACATTGCTCGGAATAACGATTGTGTTTTTCTTTGTGTCTGTAACAAGCTTGATTCTTGCGTACATTCCAGCCTTAAGCCTTGAATCAGAAGGTGTCTGAACAAGTTTTATTCCCAAAGTTCTTGAGCTTGTGTCCAAAACCGGGTCAATTTCCACAAGAATCGCAGGAAATGTTTCTCCAGGATAAGCGTCGAACGTAAGCTCGGCCTTTTCATTCATTGAGATTCGGCTTACAAAGCGTTCCGCAACGTTTGTTTTTACTTCAAGTGTTCCAGTTGAACTGATTTTTCCAACCGGCATTGAAGCGGCAACTGTCTGCCCGATGTTGTAAGGAAAAGAAGTTATTGTTCCCGCAACCGGAGCTTTTATCGGGCTGTTCTTGTAGTCCATTCCAGGGCGGCTGGCGTCAACTTCGCAAAGAACCTGGTCTTTTTTTACTTTGTCGCCGACTTTTACAAGAATTCTGGAAAGTTTTCCGCTCTGAACATCAGGATAAATATCAACGCTGGAAGCTGTCTGAACATTTCCGCCGAATTCAAGATAATCATCAAGAGTTTTTGGAACTGCCTTGTAGACATTTACAGCAAATATTGTTTCAGCCTTTGCTTCTTCCTCAGCAGCAGGCTTTTTTCCGCATCCTAGAAACGCCGCGGAAACCAAAAGGGCAGCTCCCGTAATTGCAATTTTTTTCACCAATTTCATATATTTCTCCTATTTTATCCGCTTTTATTCGCTCAGCGTTATGCTAAGTTTCTGCTCCAGGTCAAGAACAGCTGAAATGTAGTTGTATTTTTCATTCATCAGTCCAAGGCGCGCCTGGTTCAGGGAACTTTCTGAATCCCGAACAGCAAGCAGTTCCTGTGTACCGTTGTTGTAAGCCTTCAACGTTGAATCGTAAGCTTCCTGCGCAAGAGTAACGTTGTTTCCCATCGCCTCTATGTTCGCCCTTGAAACCGAAAGATTGTCGCAAAGCTTGTGAACTTCAATTTCTGCGTTCTGGTAAAGCTGCTCAAGCCCGATTTCCGCCTGGGCAAGCTGCTGCTTTGAATCCTTTATTTTCTGCATATTTGAAGACCACGGCAGCATATCAAAAAGATTCTGGTAGGCAAGCGTTATTGTTAAGCTTCCGCTGTCAGAATAGTTGTCTTTGTCGAACCAGTCTTCTGTAATGTTTGAAACTGTCGGCTGAAGCCCGAATCCAAGCGCAAGGCTAGGGGTGAATGTTGAAAGATATGTCGCGTCAATTCCAGTTTTTATAAGCTCGATGTTTTTCTTCAGCGCTTTGATGTCGTTGTTCTGCTCAACATACTTTTTAAAAAGCTCGTCCGCATCCACATCAACGAATGAAATTTCAATTGAGCCCTGCAAGTCAATTTCTGTGCCGTAAGGAAGCCCAAGAAGAAATCCAAAAGTTTCTTTTGTCTGCTTTAGGGAATTTTCCGCGCTAAGAATTGTTGGCTTCATATTTTCATACGTAACCTGGGAATTCAAAACTGAAAGGCGAGGAACTGTTCCGTTCCTGTAGTTTATTTCAGCCTGACGCCAGCGTGCTTCCGCGTTCGCCATTGATTCCTTCTGAATCTTTAAATTTTCCTGGGCAAGAAGAATTCCGTAGAACATTTTCCGGATGTTTACTTCTGTTTCTTTTACCGACTGTTCCCATGAAATTTGTCCGGCTTCATACTGTTTTTTTGCCGCGGAAATTGACTTAAGCATAGCCGCGTTGAACGCCCATGAAAAAGAAAGGCTTCCAACCGGATGCCACAAAGCCGCTTCCTCCGAGCCGTACATATCATCAATTATTTTTGAAGCATCAACCTGACCAGCAGCGTTCAGACCATAGGTCCATTTATCATCAGAATTTATTCCTGCCGCTGCGCCTTGCAAAAACGCTGGAAAAGTCGCATTTGATTTTATGCTGCTTTTAATTGAATCAATGTCGTTCGAACGCGCCAAAGTTCCGCTCAAAGCTGCGCTTGGCAAAAACGTGTTCCACGAGTTGTCACTGGCGCGCTTTTTTATCTCCAAGTCAATTGCCGAGCTTTTCAGCGACTTGTTGTTCTTCAGCGCGTACTCTACCGCATCTTCAACCGTAAGAACTACTTCATTATTTTTATTTGAATCTGATTCCTGGGCAAAAGCAGAACCACAAGAAGCAAAAGCAATAAAAACCGCCAAAAACCTAATTACTTTAGAATTCATCTATTCTCCTCCAAAGTTCGTTTTTTTTCTTCATTTGTTATATTCTGGTACATTTTTGCAAAAACTTGTTTCGCCTGCTGAATTTCTTCCACCGAAATTCCTTCCATGCTGATTTTTAAAAGCTGGATAATTTTTTCGTCACATTCCTTAAGAATTTCTTCACATTTTGGCGTAAGAACAAGCCTTTTCATTCTTCGGTCGCCTTCAACTGAAAGCTGGTTTATAAAACCGCGGCACGAAAGCGACTCCACAATCAAAGAAATATTTCCGCGTTTCAGCTCGCTGAATTTCGCAACATCTTTTGCAGTCTTCACATCCTTGTTAATATGAACCAAAAGCATTAAATTCAAATCTGACATTTTCAGCTTGTACTTTTTTGAAATCACTTCCAGATGACGCTGCATCCAGGCTCTTTGCAGATATGCAAATGTCATCGTTGAACTCGCTTGCTCTATAAATTGCGATGGCAACATTTTTAAATTCTCCTGAACTTTATTCTTGGATGAATAGTTCAAAATTAGACTATCTATTTTTTGAATATACAAAATATGCCATAAAAATGCAATAAAATTCAAGAAAATTCCAATGTTTTCAAGCATTTTCAGTAAAAATTTTTCTTGTTATTTTCTGAATTGAATGTTTCCCTATATTGATTTATAATGTTTCATCTATAATAAAAGATAAAAATGCCATTCAGAGGAAAAAAATGCCAAAAATTGAAGTAAATGAACAGCTTTTCTTTAAACTTCTTGAAAAAAAATATAATTACGACGACCTTGAAAAAGTTCTTACCTATGCAAAAGCCGAGCTTGATGAAAAACCGGACACTTCAAAGCCGGAATCAGAGCGCGTTATAAAAATTGAGCTTAACGACACAAACCGCCCTGACTTGTGGTCAACAAACGGCGTTGCGCGCCAGCTAAAACTTCACCGCGGCGGAAAAACCGTTGACTATTCAAAATTCCTTTCAACAAAAGACAATATCAAGGACTACGGAAACAGAATCGTTACTGTTGACCCGGAGCTTAAAGATATCCGCCCGTACATGGTTGCGTTCGTTATAAACGGAAAGCCGATTGACGATCCAATGCTAAAGGACATTATCCAGACACAGGAAAAGCTTGCATGGAACTTCGGCAGAAAGCGCAAGTCTATTTCAATGGGCGTTTACCGCGTTGAAGAAATAAAATTCCCTGTTCACTACAAGGCTGTTGACCCGGACACAACATCTTTTGTGCCGCTCCAGTTTGAAAAGCCTCTTACTTGCCGCCAGATTCTTACAGAACATCCAAAAGGAAAGGATTTCGGCTGGATTATCAAGGATTTCAAGAAATTCCCTATTTTAACAGACGACAAAAACGAAATTATGTCTATGGCACCTGTAATCAACAGCGCAACTTTGGGAGCAGTTCAGGTTGGCGACAAAGGTCTTATGGTTGAGCTTACCGGCGACAATATGGAAAACCTTATGCTTGCCGCAAACATTGTTGCCTGCGACTTTGCTGATGTAGGCTACGAAATCGAGCCAATCATGGTAAAACATCCGTATGACACTTGCTTCGGCCGCGATGTTATCGCACCTTTCTATTTCCAGCTGACAACAAAAGCAACATTGAAGCACATCAACAAGCTGCTAGGAACAAATTTTGACGATGCAACAGTTGTTGACGCGCTTACACGAATGGGCTCAAAAGTTGTTTCAAAGAAAATCGCGGATGATGATTTTGAATACACTCTTTCTCCTGCGCCTTACAGAAACGACTTCCTTCACGAAGTTGACATCATCGAAGACGTAATGATTGGCACAAAACTTGAAACTTACACTCCGGAAACACCAAACGATTTCACAATCGGCCGTCTTCTTCCAATAACTTATTATTCAAGAAAGGCAAAAACTTTGATGGTCGGCCTTGGCTACCAGGAAATGATTTTCAATTACGTCGGCTCGCGCAAAGACTACATTGAAAATATGAACATCGACCCTCAGCACGTAATTGAAATTGCAAATCCTATGAGCGAAAACTATCAGTTCGTACGCTCTGACATTCTTTCTTCACTGCTCCGCGCTGAATCAAAATCTGCAAATGCAATTTATCCGCATAAAATCTTTGAAATTGGAAAAGTCGCTTATCTTTGCCCGGAAGAAAACACTGGAACAAGAACACGCCAGTGCCTCGGCTTCCTTACAGCTGAATCAAACGCAAACTACAACACGGCAGCTTCAGAAGTCGCTTCTGTTCTTTACTTCCTTGACCACAAATATGAAGTGAAGGAATCAAACGATCCAAGATTTATTCCTGGCCGCCAGGCAGCAGTAATTCTTAACGGAAAGCAGGTCGGCGTGTTCGGCGAAATTCATCCGCAGGTTCTTGAAAACTGGACAATCACAGTTCCTTGCTTCGGCGGAGAACTTGACCTTGAAGAACTTCTTGCCGCAACTCCAGACCCGCACAAAAAATCAGCTCCAAAAGCAGAGCCTAAAAAAGAAGAAAAAGCCGCGCCTGCAAAAAAATCAGAAGGTCCGAAACTTGCTGATGACCAGGTTGCCTACTTTAACGAGCACATTGAGCTGAAAGTTGCTGTAATCAAGTCAGTTGAATGTAATCCTCAGGGCGACAAGCTTTATATTGAGCACATGGACGACGGTTCCGGAGAGGACAGAATTATCCAGTCCGGATTGCGCCCGTATCTTAAAGAAGAGGAACTTCTTGGCCAGCACGTAATCATCGCCTCAAACCTTGCTCCACGCAAAATGAAAGGCGTTGAAAGCCGCGGAATGTTGCTTGCCGCAGACTACACAGAAGACGGAAAAGAAAAAGTCGAGCTTCTTACCGCTCCATGGGCAGCGGCTGGAACTCCTGTAATTCTTGAAGGCGCAGACGCATCTTTCCAGAAACCTGCCAAAATCGACATCGAAAAGTTCTGCAAGGTTGAAATGCGCATTTCTGACCACACAGCAAAAATCGCAGGCGTTGCATTAACCGCCGCCGGAAAACCTTTGACAACCACAAAGTCAAATGACTGCGAAATTTGCTAAAATCTTCTATTAAAACTAAACAAAAGGCTTCCGCTTTGGAAGCCTTTTTTCATGTTATGATTTCATATTCTGCAATTTATTTTGAATATCAAGAACTTGCTTTAACGGAAGCGAAGTGCCTTTTGCAACTTTCTCTGGAGACAATCCCATTTCAAGAAAATTTTTAGCATTATCAATTGCTCTTTCTTCAGAGGCTTTTTCCGCTTGAATTTCAATTTCCTCTTGAACAGTCATAAATTCGTGTCTCCACCTTGCATTCATTTTTATTCGTTTTACAATCGCAGAAATTCTTTCTGAAAAATCTGAATCTGGCTGCTTTCCGCAAAGATATTTAAAGAATGACTTTAACTCTTTTGATTCCATTTTATCATATTTTTTTACATTGAAAAAGATTTTATGAGTTCCATCTTCCATCTTGATTTCAGAATTTCAATTCTTTCAATTTCAATATTCAATAAAAGCTCAAGCATTTCTTTGCAGACATCATGATTTAATTCCATTACTTTGCAAAAAATGTAATTATCAGAGAAAGTTAATTTTTCCCACTTTTCCGCTAGTGTAAGTTTTTTTTCCATAACTATTTATAGTGCAGAAACAACCATTTTCAGAAATGAATCACAAAATTTTTTTCAGAATTTATGATATAATTTCAACATTCAAATGCAGAAAATAAATTACCAGCGTGAGCTTGATGAAATATTAGATTTTTTTTCAAAAGGTTTTCAGAGTCAACAAACTAGCCTTTCTTCTTGCAAAAAGCCGTCTCTTCTTTTGCACGCCTGCTGTGGGCCTTGCTCTTCCTACGTGATTGAATATCTGGCGAAATATTTTGACATAACAATTTTTTACTATAATCCGAATATTTTTCCAGCGGAAGAATACGAGCGCCGGCTTAATGAGCTGAAAAATCTGCTCCCGCGTTTTCCTGCCGCCCTGCAGAACAACGTGAAATTCGTTGAGCAAAATTACGACCCGGAAGAATTTTATTCAGCGCTGGAAATAAAAAATCATCCGGAATTTGCAGTCGAACCTGAAAAAGGCGAACGCTGCCTCCGCTGCTACCAGTTCAGATTAAAACGCGCGTTCAAATACGCCGCGGAAAACAACTTTGAATATTTCTGCACAACTTTAAGCATTTCCCCGTTCAAAGACGCTGAAAAAATCAACCGGATTGGAAAAGAACTTTGCCTTTCAAACCCTGAAAAAAATCCAAAGTGGCTTCCGTCAGATTTCAAAAAAAAGGGCGGATTCAAAAGAAGCCTTGAACTTTCACAAGAATACGGACTTTACCGCCAGCAATACTGCGGCTGCGTCTACAGCAAAACAAACACAGAAAAATTCCGCGCCGAGCACAACAACAATTCAGAGCAGCCCTGATTTTCCAAAAAACAACTAAAATCTTTTACAGTTCCTGCATAATTTGTATAATAAAACTATGCAGCACACTAAAACTGAAAAAAAAGCACAGCAAATCCGGGACGTTATCCGCTATATCCAGAAATTTCAAAACGCAACAGTTGTAATCTATCTTGACGATGAAATAATTGATTCTCCTCTGTTTTCAAGCCATATCCGCGACATCGCGCTTCTTCACCAGGCTGGAATCAAAGTTGCAATCGTTCCGGGCGCAAAAAAACGCATTGACCAGGTTTTAAAAACTGCAAGAATAAAATGGAACTACCAGAATGAAACAAGAATCACAACCGAAAAAGGAATAAATCTTATCAAAATGGCGGCTTTCGACATTTCAAACGTTGTGATGACAAGCCTTGCCGCAAACCATATCACAGCCACAATCGGAAACTGGGTCCGGGCCAGGGCAAAAGGCGTTCTTGATGGCGTTGACTACGTTACAGCCGGCGAAATCGACAAAATCCAGACCGACGCAATAAAAAACACCCTGAACAGCGGCTTCATCCCGATTTTTCCATGCATAGGGTGGAGCAGTGTAGGGAAGCCTTACAACATTTCATCCGTAAAACTTGCCGAAACAATCGCCACAAATTTAAAGGCAGACAAACTGTTTTTCGTAATAAAAAACGGAGTCATCTCTGAAAAAATTTTCCAGGTGCCGAAAAACCTTGGAATTTCTTCAGAAGGAAATATTCCGGCAATGGACCTTTCCGAACTCCACGATTTCATCGAGCTGAACAGCCAGAACGAAAACAAAAAAATAATTTCTCTTCTAAAAATTGCGGAAAACGCCTGCAAAAACGGAGTTACGCGTTCCCACATTCTGAACGGCTCCCAGAACGGCGCAATTCCCTGTGAAATTTTCAGCGACCTCGGCTCCGGCACAATGATTTATTCCCAAAACTACGGCCACATCCGCCCGATGACGCAAACCGACATTCCTTCCGTTCTTTCCGTGATGAATCCGTTCATCCAGAAAAAAATCCTTCTTCCACGCACAGAAAAAGACCTGAACGCGCGCCTTGCAGACTACATCGTCTACGAAATCGACGGAGGAATTCGCGCAACCGCCTCGCTTCACGTTTACGACTCAAAGCAAGCGGAAATCGCCGGCATCGCCGTTGACGAAACCTTCTCAAACCTTGGAATCGGCCCGAAAATCGTTGAATACCTTATCCGCCAGGCAAAAAACAAAAACCTTTCAAGCGTCTTCATTCTAACCACACAAACTTCCGACTGGTTCGAGCATCTCGGCTTCATCCCCGACAAAATTTCGTCGCTCCCCGAAGAACGCAAAAACCTTTGGACTCCGGAAAGAAATTCAAAGGTTTTCAGAATAAAATTATAATTTTCTTTTTGGGCGGCTTTTTGCTTCCGCAAAAACCAGGCTTTCCGCACTTACGCTCACGCTCCATTCTTGCTTTGCAAGAATGCCTTCGGCAGTGCTACAATCCTTGCCGCGTCCGCTAAATTAAAATTTGTTCAGCATAACATCAAACGCAATGTACGCACTTTCAGGAATAACTCCCGGATAGCCTCTTTCGCCGTAAGCCAAATCCGGCGGCAGAACAAAAGTTCTAACTTCGCCTTTCGTCATATCCTGAACCATTGTGTCAAAACCAGGAATCATCTGGCCTGCGCCTGTTGTAAAGCTCAAAGCCTCGTGTCCGCCCTGAAGCATTCCGCTTGAACCGTCAAAAACTGTTCCGTCAACAAGATAACCTTTGTAATCAACAGTTGCATTTTTTCCTTTTCCGCATTTTGCGCCAGTTCCAGCTTTTGAAACTTTGTAATAAATTCCGTCCGCCGTCTTAGAAAATCCCGGGAAATTCTTTTCAACTTCCGCAATTTTAGCGGCATATTTCGCTTCTTTTGCGGCGTTCGCCTTCTGAACAGCAATTTTATTAAAGTTTTCCCAGTCTTCCTGCGCCGCTTTGAATTTCTGGGCATCATCGCCCTGCCTGATGATTGTAATAGATTTAATTTCATCGCCCTGGGCAATTGCGTTTACAACATCCTGGTCAGCAGAAGTAACAACATGGCCAAAAATTGTATGTTTTCCGTTCAGCCACGGAGTTTCAACATGAGTAATAAAAAACTGCGAGCCATTTGTGTTTGCTCCGGCGTTTGCCATTGCAAGATATCCAGGCTTGTCAAATTTGTAAGGAACTTCCTCATCCGCAAATTTATATCCCGGACCGCCAGTTCCGTTTCCGCGCGGATCTCCGCCCTGAATCATAAAATCCTTGATTACGCGGTGAAATTTCAATCCGTTGTAAAAAGGTTTTCCATCTGCCGCGTCAAGAGTTCCTTCCGCCAATCCTACAAAATTGCAGACTGTCAAAGGCGCGTCCTTGTAATACAATTCCAAAGCAATATCGCCCTTTGAAGTTTCCATAATCGCAAACAAACCGTCTTTTCCTTTTATTGATTCCATAGCATTTCCTTTTGAACGGCAGGCTCCATTGGTCAGTATTGTTAAACCAAAGAAAGTCGCCATAAAAATTTTTTTTATATTCATATAATGAATCTCCTATTCAACCTGAATGTCGAATTCTTTTTGCAAATTATGAAAAATCGCTTTCGGCATATTTCCAGTTTGCTCCAGATGGATTTGGCTCGCGCTTCGCTTGTATTAGTTCGGGTGCTTCGCACTTTTATTAATTCAATCGCCAAAAATCTTCACAAACTGTAAATCTGCCTGCGCTTTTATTTCATTTGTAAAAACTCGACATTCAGTCTATTTATATTGTTTCAAGAACCATCTGTAAATAGCGTTCATTCTGACAGTCATTGAGTCTTTTATCTGCGCTCTAACTCCCATCAAATTTTTTGCGCTTACATCGGCAACAAGATACAAAAGCAAATCGTCGCCCAAATCAACGGAAACAATATTCATTCTAAGACGTTCCGGCATAACAGCTTTTATTCCAAGCTTGCTCATCGGAATTACGTTCAGAAAAGTCGCAAAAATCACGTTGTCTTTCTGGTAATAGTTCAAACGGTATTTTGTGTCTCCAAAAGTGTGGTCATCCTGGTAGCCGTAAGCCACAAGCCCGTCTGTTGGTCCTTCCAAAGGATCTGGAATCGGCTCATCTGAATCAGCTGAGGCAACCGCATAAGCTTTTTCATACAAAACATCTTCTTTTCCGCCGTTGTGAATGTAAGTCATTCCCTGCATTTTGCTTATTGAGCGGAAAATAATGCTCATACTGTCAACATTTACTTTTGAAACATCGTCAGTAAGCTCAGATTTTGGAATCAAATAAACAAATTCCGCCAGAAACGGAACACCTTTCTGCTTTTCGCAAATCAAGTCGCTTTTTATCTGTTCTGAATAAGGGCATTCAGGAACTGCAAATAATTCAGTTTCATTTTTCGGATGAATAATTGTAAGACTTCCGTTGGCTTTCAAATACTCCGCATATTCAGGTTTTATAATGTCTTCAAGATTTACATTCTGCGCAAAAATCATAGCAGCCATGCTGAAAAACAATGAAGCCGCCAAAATAATTTTTTTCATAATTCCCCCTAGAATCAGTCCAGTTAAAAATTAAAAGCACCATTCACTAAATAGTTACAAATGGTGCTGAAATTTAACATTAACGCTCAAACCCCTTGTAAATTACTCTTACCTGCTTGTAAAGTCCTTCACCTTCAGATTTTGTGTCGATATCCGGAATATCGTTCAAAGTTGTATGAATCAATCTTCTTTCAAAAGGATTCATCGGTTCAAGCAAAATTGACTTGTGTGAAGTATGAACTTTGTCCGCTGTATTATACGCCAGTCGAACCAAAGATTCTTCCCGCCGGATTCTGTAATTTTCAGTGTCAAGAATTACGCGGATTTCCTCGTGGCCAAGTCGACCGGCATAAATATTTGCCAGAAGCTGCAACGCGTCAAGATTCTTTCCTTTGCGTCCAATAAGAATTGAAGAATTCTGGGAGTCAAGCTTAATGCCGATTTTCTTTTCTTCGCGGAAAACAAGCTCAACTTTTACTTCGTAGCCCATTTTTTCAATTACATTCTTAACGAAATCCACCATCTTCTCTTCAAATTCATCCTGCGGAACAGGATTCACTGAATTCTTGCTAGCCGCCGCAAAAGAAGAACCGTGTTCGCTCAAAGTAGACGGCTGCGCATCATCCAATGTATGAACACAAATCTTTACATATCCGTTCTTGAAGAGAGTCTTTTTCTGAGATTCCAAAATTTCAACATCAAACTGATCTCTTTGAAGACCAAGTTCATTTGCAGCAATTTCAATTGCTTCTTTTTCTGTTTTTCC
This sequence comes from uncultured Treponema sp., assembly GCA_934718065.1. Taxonomy (GTDB): domain Bacteria; phylum Spirochaetota; class Spirochaetia; order Treponematales; family Treponemataceae; genus Treponema_D. The sequence goes on along the minus strand of CAKUZR010000001.1, from coordinate 117,062 downwards.
TTCAAATTCGTAAGTCATTTATTTTTCCTCTATTTTTTATTTCGATTTTCTATTTTTTTTGCTGGCAATTTCTGCCTTTTTAGTTTTCATCGCTTTATTAATGATAACCTGCTGAACCATCTGGAAAATATTGCTTACCGTCCAGTAAAGAAGCAGTCCAGAAGGAGCGTTATAGAACAAAACAAAGAACAAAATCGGCATTCCGTACATCATCATCTTCATCTGAGCCTGAGAAGATCCAGCCGCACCGGCAGTTCCGCCCATATTTGTAATTTTTCCGAACAGAAGCTGCGAAGCAAGATAAATAAGCGGCAAAATTCTTAAATGGTTTCCAAAGAACGGAATATTGAATTTGAAAACATAAATACTGTCGCCGGAAGAAAGATCTTCTATCCAGTGCGGAATAAAACTTGAGCCGCGGAATTCAAAATAATTGTTGAACAAATTGTACATCGACCACAAGATAAGGAACTGAACCAGCAGCGGAAGACATCCGCTCATCGGATTATAGCCAACTTCCTGATAAACTTTTGCCATTTCCTGCTGCATTCGCTGCGGATTGTCCTTGTATTTTGTCTGAACCGCCTGAACTTTCGGCTGAATTTCCTGCATCTTCAGCGTTGACATCGACTGGTTCCGTGTCATCGGGAATATCGCAAGTTTAATCAGAATTGTCATAATGATGATGGAAACGCCCCAGTTGTGAACAACTTTGTTAATAACTTCCATAATCCATTTAAGGATTGTTTCAAGCCAGCCAAGCCAGCCGTTTGAATTCAAGCTTTCAGTAAGCCTAAGTCCGCTCAAATTCCAGACATTTTTTTCAGAAGAATTATAAATTTTCAGGTCTTTTTCGTTTCTTGGCCCGAAATACATATAATACGTATCTTTTACGTCTGTTGATTTTACAGGTTTTCTTACAGAAATAACCTGCGCGTTCGCATAATCGTTCACTTCAACAATATTTGAATAATAAGAATAATCCATTGAAGAAGCGTTTTCCGGAATCAGAAGCTCCTCGAAATATTTTCCGCCGATTCCGTTCCACAGATAATCCTTGCTGTACATTTTCATTTCAGGCTTGCTGCCGATTATCTGGCGTTTGGCCTTGTTTCCGTTGAAAGAAATAAACTGGCGGTTTTCGTATCTGTTCAGCTTAGGATTAAAATGCGGTCCAATCTGCGGAGCTGTTCTTAAAGTGTAAGAAAATTCTGTTTCATCTTCAGAATGAAATAAAATTTCCAGCTTGAACATATAATCATCTTCAAAAGTATATCTCTTTCCAAAAGTAAAGGCGTGATTTTTTCCGTCCTCATCTGTTACAACAAAATTTTTGGTAAAAAGATAAGTTTTTTCGTCAGGCTGCGAAAAACTGAACAAATCATTCACGATTTTTGCATTGTATTTTCCGCCAAGGGCAACCGCGCACGCTCTGTTGAAGTCTGAAACATTATCAACCATCTGAACGCCGTCTTTTGTGTCAACATCGATATGGTCGGTCAGCTTATAGCTTACAATATCGCCGCCTTTGTTTGTAAGAACAACTTCAGTTTTTGAAGTTTTCACAGTGATTTTAGTTTCTTCTTTTACTTCATCAACTGATTTTATTCCAAGATTTTTAATTTCTTCGTTTTCAAGCTCGTTTTCTTTAGCTGAATCTGAAACAACATTCTCAGAAACCGAATTTTCAGGATTAACTGGAGTTTTCGGCATAAAACGCGACTGTAAAATGATAGAACCAACGACAACAATTGTAGAAAGAACAATTGCCATAATTGTGTTTTTATTCATGAAAATTCTCCCAGACAGCTAAAAACTTTTCAATTCTTTAAGAAATTTATTTCTATGGAACCGGGTCATAGCCGCCTTTGAAAAAAGGATTGCAACGTAATATTCGTTTTATTGCTAGAAAAGTTCCTTTACCAGAACCATATTTTTGAATTGCTTCCAAAGCGTATTGAGAGCACGACGGTGTGAATCTGCAACAACGAGGGTGCAAAGGCGAAATATTTTTTTGATAAAAACGGATAAAAAAACAGAAAAATTTCTTTAAAAAATTTTTCATTCTTTTATTAATCCTGCCTTTTGAAACAATGTACGAAATTGAACACATCGCGTGCTGAACGAGTCATTTCCAGGATAAACAAGTATTAAAATATCATATCCGGTGTTCAGATGTGTTTTAAAAAAACGATAGGCTTCGCGGCTGTAACGCTTAGATAAATTTCTTTCTACCGCATTTCCATAACCGCGAGGCAACGGAAATCCAACTCGATTTATTTCTTTTCCATTCTCTTTAAAAAAAATCTTGGCGCCAGAAATACTCGCTTTGTTTCCATTTTTAAACAGTGTTTTGAAATCAGCAGGATTTTTTATTCGTTCTTCACGTTTAAAAAATCCTGTTTTGACTAACTCTGTTTCCATCCCTATAAAAATCAGTATGGCTTCTTTTCATCAGAAATTGAAAGTTTTGCCCGGCCCTTAGCACGACGACGTGCAAGAACTTTGCGTCCACCTTTAGTTGCCATTCTAGCTCTGAAACCAAATTTTCTATTGCGTTTTACTTTGCTTGGTTGGTATGTACGTAACATAAGTACAATGCTCCTTCTTTATAAATAAAATCCGTATATTTTATGCGAATTATAAAATATCAAAATGTAGTAAATTAATATATCAATTATTCTTGTTTTTGGTCAACATACTTTTTTTCATTGATTCAAACATTAACTTCAATTCTTCAGGAAGTTCATTGCTTCCCTTATAGTTTTTGTCGTCATCTTTTGAATATTTCTTAAGAAATTCGTCTTCCTTTTCATATTTTTTGTTTATGCGTCTGTTCTCTTTTTTCAATTCGCTGCCGTAGTCCACAGAATTCAAGACTGCGTTGCTTCCCCTTGTTCTGAACACAATTCCCTTTATTTCCATTTCAGGAACGTACATATTCATTCCGTTCACAATAAATTTTGTGTAGAACTGCATCATCTGCGACCAGCCAGGATGATCTGTTTCAACAAGAAGAATTCCATTTTTCACATCAACAATTGAACTGTGGTCATACAGTTTCTGCCCGAATTCCTTGTCGCCGGCGCGGTTTATTTTTGTTACAACCGATTTCCATGAAGAGAAAAATTTGTTGTTTCTTTCCAGAGTCGCTTTTTCTATATTGTCAAAGGTTCTGCTGAGCATTTCAGAGCAATCAATTATTTCATTCCTCATACCATTCACCGTTTCTTATTTTATAGATTTTTATGCTTTCCTTCATATATTTTTCATAAGGCTCGCCCGGCAGAAAAGTGCAGAAAAGCTGGTCATATTCCGGAAGAAGCGCTGTGATTTTCTGTCTTTTTTCCGGATCCAGCTCCAGCATAACGTCGTCCATAAGAAGAACCGGTTTTATTCCTGTAAGCCTTGTGTAATAAACTGCCTGTGCAATTCTTAAAATCAATGAAACCAGCCGGCACTGTCCTGTTGAAGCCGTTGGAACAAACTGCCTTCCATCTTTTACAAAAATAATTTTGTCTCTGTGAGGCCCGGAAAGGGTAGTCTGCATTATTTTATCCTGATCGCGTTTGTTTTTCAGAAGCTCCGTGATTTCTTCAACTGAAGGAAATTTTGTTCCGACATCTTTTTTTATTTCTTTCCAGCTTGGAATATAAGAAATCGCAAGATTTTCAATTCCGGAGATTTGCTCATAAAATTTTCCAAAAATTTCATTGAACTGAAAAACTAAATTCTTTCTTTTAAGCTGGACTTCAAGACCTTTCTGCGCAAGCTGATAGTCATAAATATCAAGCATTTCATATTTACATTCTTTTAGAATCAAATTCCGGGTTTTAAGGATTTTTCTATAGTTTCTAAGGTCGTCAATATAAAGCTCATCATACATTGTAAGCGACTGGTCTAAAAAAAATCTTCTGTATTCCGGCTCGCCGGTTGCAAAACGCATATCGTCGTGGCAAAAAACCACACATGGAATTGTATTTACAAGTTCCTTCCTGTCTTTTATGCGCTTTAAATTTTTTTCAATTGTTTTTTTTCCTTTATCGTAAATGACCTTTATATTCTGAGTGCTTTCTTTTTCATTTGTGTACAAGGAATTAATTGAAAAATTCGACTGGCCTTCCTTTATTATCTGCGCATCGGAGTGTGTCCTGAAAGAAGAGCCGTACGCTGAATAATAAAGGGATTCAAGAAGATTGCTTTTTCCCTGTCCATTTTCACCGACAAAATAAACCTCCTTTGAAAGAAGATCTATTTTGTCATTCTTTAAATTGCGGAAATTAAATAATGAAAGTGAAAGAAATGGCATTTACTAGCCGTTCAAATTCATTGGCATTATGATATGAAAGAAATCCGCGGCCGGCTCGGAGCGCAGAGTTATTGCTTTCATAACTTCAGTGAATTCAAAAACAACATATTCAGTGCTTATATTTTTCAAAGGCTCAGAAACATATCTGCTGTTCAGGGCGATTGTAATTTCATTTCCTTCGTACTGGCATGGAATTTCTTCGTCCGCTGTACCAATTTCTGATTCCGGAGAAGTCAGTGTAAGAATTCCAGGACTTATTTTGAACAGAACTCTATTGACTTTCTTATCTATCATAATTTCAATTCTTCGCAACGCAGATTCAATGTCAGATTTGTTTACAGAAAAGTAGAAATTCTGTTTTTCCGGAATTACTTTCTGATAGTTCGGGAATTGACCTTCAAGAAGTTTTGAAGAAAATTCATAGCTTCCAAAGCGCACAAAAATAAGCTTGTCAACAATTGCAATCTGAATATTTCCTTCATCCGGCGCGTTTTTCAGAATACATTTCAAAATTTTTGTCGGCACAATTGATGATTCAAAATTTACTCCGGCTGGAAGTTCTTTTTCCGCATAAGAAAGTCGTCGTGCATCTGTTGAAACTGCAACGAATTTATTTTCTTTTTTTGTAAAATAAACGCCTGTCATAAAATATCTGTTCTGGTCTTCTGAAACAGAAAAAATTGTGTGCTGAATCATTTCTTTTATGTCTTTTGAAGGCATTTCAAAGAAAGGAACGTTGTTTGCCTCCGGAATTTCCGCGAATTTTTCGCTGGCAATGCTTTTCAGCTGGAATTTTACTTTTTTAGAAACAGGCTTGATTGTAACTTTTATGTCCTGCTGTTCAAATTCAATTTCTCCAGCTGGCAATGAAGAAAGAATGTTGCTGAATTTATCGCAGAAAATAGTTGTGCTTCCTTCTTCCAGAACATCAACCGGAATGTTTGTTATAAAATTTACAGAAGTGTCTGAGGCTTTTATAGTAAGCGTGTTGTCTTTTGCTATTAAAAGTATATTTGAAAGTATAGAAATAGGGCTTTTATTTGTAATAATTTCCTGAGCAATGGAAATTTCTTTCATCATTGCGTCTCTGTCGAACGTGAATTTCATATTTTATTCTCCTTTTTCACATAGTTAGAATTTATTAAATTTATATAAATTTAGTAAATTTAATAATAAGTATGCGTTTAAAGTGGAAAAGTTGATTATCTTTTTGTAAATAAAAGAATTGCATTGTTCATAACTGATGCTTTCTTATTCACTTTAAACTAACTTATTCACAATTTTACTTTATTTTTTCAATTATAAACAAGTTATCCACAGCATTTTAACATAATATATACCTATTTGCTGTATTTTTTTACTTCCTCCATTAAATTTTTTATTTTCTGCAGAAGTGAAGGGTCTGAATTTATTTTTTCAACAATTTTGTTGTATCCGTTCATTATTGAAGTATGGTCGCGCCCGCCGAATTCGTTGCCGATTTCTGTGTAAGCATATTCCGTCATTTCCCGGGTTATATAAACCGCGATAAATCTAGGAATTATGTATTTTTTATCTCTTCTTTTTCCTTTCAGTTCCTCGACTTTAATATTGTATGCGTCCGCCACAACTTTCTGAATATTTTCTATAGAAACATTTCCTGCGCCCGGAGCCGCATACAAATTTGAAAGCTGCTGCTGAACAATTTCCAGCGTGATGTTCGGGCTTACAAATTCTGTGTACATAATGATTTTGTTCAAAGCTGACTCAAGGTCGCGGATATTTGTTTCCACAGTTTTTGCGATGTAGTCGATAATTTCTTCCGGCAGCGCTTTGTCTTTGTTTTCCAGCTTTTTGTGGATAATGGCTTTTCTTGTGTCAAAATTTGGAATATGAAGGTCAAGGCATGCTCCGCTTCCAAGGCGGCTTACAAGTCGTTCCGCCATATTTCCTATTTCATTCAGAGGACGGTCGCACGTGAAAACCATTTGAGCCTTTTTTTTGTGCAGGGCTTCAAAAACATAGAAAAGCTCTTCCTGAAGTCCGCTTTTTCCGTTCAAAAAGTGAATATCGTCAAGAAGAAATACGTCAAGGTTTCTGTATTTGCGTTTGAATTTTTCAGTTGTCTTATTAATTATAGAAGAAGAAAATTCATTCAGAAAACTTTCAGTCTGGATAAAGCAGATTTTTTTCTGTTCCGAACTGTTTTTCAGAATTTCATTTCCGATTGCCTGCATAAGGTGTGTTTTTCCAAGTCCAACTCCTCCGTAAATAAGAATTGGATTTGTTTTTTCACCAGGAGCAAGAGATGCAGCGTAGCAGACATTGTATGCGAATTTGCTTCCGATTTCTTCGCCTGTTACAAAATTTTCAAAAGTGAAATTTGGATTCAGCGTTGAATTTGTATTTTTAGGTTTTATCTGTTCTTTCTGAATTTGAATTTCAGGTTCTTTTGGTTCTTCTTTTTTAGTTTTTGCAGGTTTTTCTTCAACAACACTTGCCGCTGGCTGGATTGTCATTGAATTGAATTTTGGAGAAAGGCTGATTCTTGAGCGTCCTGTAATTTCACAGATTTTGTTTTCTACTTTTTTTACATTTCCTTTTGAAAGCATTCTCTGCCACAAAAATTCAGAAGGAACAGAAACTGTTATTGTGTCCAAAGTGTCTTCCAGATATTCCATTTTGTACCAAAGCACAAATTCATTTTCCTGTCCGTTGTTTTTGTATTCCTCGTGGATTTGCTCCATTGCAAAAGGCCAAATTTCTTTATAATTCTGTTCGCTCATAGCTTATGATTATAAACTGCCTTTACTTTTTTAATCAATCAAAGTATATTTTAAATAATTTATTTCTATATTGTAATATTCAATTTCATGAATATAAATTTCCGAAAAATCATATATCAAGGAAAAAATAATGGCTGCAGAATATGGTGCAAGTAATATCCAGGTTTTAAAAGGACTTGAAGCTGTAAGAAAACGCCCTGGAATGTATATCGGTTCTACTGGTCCAAGAGGTCTTCATCATCTTGTTTATGAAACAGTTGACAATTCTATTGACGAGGCGATGGCAGGCTACTGTGATCGAATTGTTGTTGCCCTTGAAAAAGACGATGTTGTCCGCGTTGAAGACAATGGCCGCGGAATTCCTGTTGACATTCACCCGACTGAGCATATAAGCGCGCTTGAGCTTGTTCTTACGCGTCTTCATGCCGGCGGAAAATTTGACAAAGGCTCTTACAAAGTTTCCGGAGGCTTGCACGGAGTTGGTGTTTCCTGCGTAAACGCTCTTTCTGTCTGGATGGAAGCTACTGTAAAGCGAGACGGACATATTTACCAGCAGAAATATTCCCGCGGAATTCCAACTACAAAAGTTGAAGTAATTGGCGATGTTGATTCTTCAGTTCATGGAACAACTATCCGCTGGAAGCCGGATGCAACGATTTTTACGGAAACAACAGTTCACGATTATGATGTGCTGAAAAAACGTCTCCGCGAGCTGGCTTTTTTGAACAGCGGAATAACGATTATTTTCCGCGATGAACGTCTTGAAAATCCAAAGGAAGAAATTCTTAAGTATGAAGGCGGAATTGTTCATTATGTAAAGGAAATGAACGAAGCGAAGCACAGCAAATTTTATCTTCCGCCTGAACCGATTTATATAACTGGCGAAAAAGATGATGTTGTTACGGAGCTTGCGTTTCAGTACAACGATGGCTTTGATGAAAACATAAACACTTACGTAAACGACATTAATACCCGCGACGGCGGAACTCATCTTGAAGGATTTAAGTCCGCGCTTACGTTTGTTTTGAACAAAGCACTTGATTCAAATGAAAAGCTTAAAAAACGAATTGACAAGGATGAAAAACTTACCGGCGATGACGTTCGTTCAGGAATTGTTGTTGTTCTTTCAATGAAAGTTCCTGAGCCGGAATTTGAAGGTCAGACAAAGGAAAAACTTGGAAACACGGAAGTCCGCACAATTGTTGACTCATTGGTAAAAGAAAAACTTACAATATTTTTTGAGCAGAATCCAAAAGTTCTGGAAGCGGTTCTTGAAAAGGCAATCAACGAGGCGACTGCCAGAATTGCCGCCAGAAAGGCAAAAGACGCAAGCCGCAAAAAAACTATGTCAGACGGATTTGGTCTTCCTGAAAAACTTTCAGACTGTTCTTTGAAAGATCCTGCCCAGTGTGAAGTTTATATCGTCGAGGGAGATTCTGCCGGCGGTTCTGCAAAAAAAGGCCGCGATCCAAAAACCCAGGCGATTTTGCCTCTTTGGGGAAAAATGCTGAATGTTGAAAAAGTTCGTCCTGAAAAAGTAATGAACAACGACAAGCTTGAGCCGGTAATCGCTTCTTTGGGCGCAGGATTTGGAAAAGATTTCAATATTGAAAAACTTCGCTACCATAAAATTATAATTATGGCGGATGCCGATGTTGACGGTTCACACATCAGAACGTTGCTTCTGACATTCTTTTTCAGATATATGCCGCAGCTCATTGAGAACGGATATGTCTATCTTGCGATGCCTCCGCTTTTTAAAGTTCAGCTTGGCAAAAAAGAGCCGGTTTACTGCTATTCTGAGCAGGAACGCGACAATGCTCTTCAGGAGCTTGGAGAAAACAGAAGCAAGGCAGATGTTCAGCGTTACAAAGGTCTTGGTGAAATGGACGGAAAGCAGCTTTGGGAAACAACAATGGATCCAGCGCATCGCCACATGAGAGTTGTGACAATTCCAGACGCAATTGCCGCCGATAAAATTTTCAGTGTCTGCATGGGTGAAGAAGTTGAGCCGCGCCGACAATTTATAGAAACAAATTCAAGTTACGCTAATTTGGACATTTAAAAATATCAAATTTGAGGAATTAAAAAATTTTTAGGAATTAAAAATGGAACAGACAAAAACTGCTGAAGGCGGAACTTTAATAAAAATTCCAATTGAAGAAGAAGTAAAAAAAGCATATATCGATTACTCAATGTCGGTAATTGTTCAGCGCGCGCTGCCGGACGTTCGGGATGGACTTAAGCCTGTTCACAGAAGAATTATGTATGCGATGGATACTCTTCATCTTGCTTCTGGCGGAAAAACAAAAAAATGCGCTACAATTGTTGGTGAAGTTCTTGGTCATTACCATCCGCACGGAGACGCTTCTGTTTACGATGCGCTTGTCCGCCTTGGCCAGGATTTTGCCCAGAGATATACAACTGTAACTCCGCAGGGAAACTTTGGTACAATCGCAGGTGATCCGGCGGCTGCTTACCGCTACACTGAAGCTAAAATGTCTAAAATCACAGAAGAAATGGTTGCGGACATTTCTAAAAATACAGTTGATATGGTTGCCAATTTTGACGACACCACGAAAGAGCCTTCTGTTCTTCCTGGAGCTTTTCCGTTCCTTCTTTGCAACGGAACAACAGGAATCGCAGTCGGAATGGCTACAAATATGCCGACTCACAATCTTCGTGAAGTTGCCGCAGCAATTTGTGCTTACATTGACAATCCTGAAATTTCAATTGACGAGCTGATGAAATATATCAAAGGTCCGGATTTTCCTACTGGCGGAATTATTTACGGCCGCGAAGGAATTAAGAAAGCCTATAAAACTGGCCGCGGAAAAATAACCATCCGTTCAAAATTTACAATTGAAACAGACAAGCATGGAAGAGAATCAATTGTTTTTACAGAAGTTCCATACGGAATAAACACAACAAATATTATCCGCCGCATAAAGGAACTTGTCCGCGACAAGCAGATTGACGGAATTGTTGGCGCAAACGATGAATCTTCTGATAGAACCGGAATGCGTCTTGTTGTTGATTTGAAAAAAGGTGCAATTACAAAACTTGTATTGAATCAGCTTTTTGCAAAAACAGATTTGCAGTCAAATTTTGGAGTAATAAATCTTGCGCTTGTTCCGCAGGAAAAAGAAGGCGAGCCTCGCTATAACGAGCCAGGTTATCTTACTTTGCCGCAGACTTACTTGAAGCCTGAAATTCTTACGCTGAAGCAGCTGATTTTTCATTTTGTAAAGCACCGTGATGAAGTAATTACACGCCGCACAATTTACGATTTGAAAGTTGCAAAGCACAGAATGCATATTCTTGAAGCTCTAATTACCGCCATAAACAATATTGATGAAGTAATAAAAATCATCCGCGGAAGTGAAACTACAGAAATTGCGAAGCTTTCACTTGAAAAGCGGTTCAATTTTGATGATGAGCAGGCTCAGGCAATTGTTGATATGCAGCTGAAAAGACTTACTCATCTTCAGATTGAAGATTTGCAGAATGAAATAAAGGAACTCCAGGCTCTGATTGATTATCTTCAGGGACTTTTGGATGACCACAATAAAATTCTTGAAACTATAAAGAACGAAACCCAGGCTCTTGCGGAAAAATACGGCGACGAGCGAAGAACTGATATTGTTGCTGATGAAGTTGAGCAGATCAACGTTGAAGATATGATTAAGGAAGAAGACATGGTTGTCATGATTTCTAAACTTGGTTATATGAAGCGTGTTTCTGTTACTCAGTACAAGAAGCAGAGCAGGGGAGGAACTGGAAGCAACAGCACTTCTTTGATAGAAGATGATTATGTAAACCAGCTTTTCATAGGTTCAACACATGATCACATTTTGTTTGTTACAAATATGGGAAGGGCTTACTGGATAAAAGTTCATGAAATTCCGGAAACTTCAAAGAATGCGCGCGGAACAAATATCAAGAGTCTGATTGCAATCGGTGCAGATGAAGAAATTACTACAGTTGTAACTTTGCGCGAATTCCGTGAAGACCAGTTCCTTTTCATGACAACTGCAAACGGCATTGTTAAAAAAGTTCAGACTTCGGAATTTTCTAATGCAAAAACCCGTGGAATTATTGGCTTGAAGCTCCGTGACGGAGACAAGCTTATCAGCGCAATTCCTACAGACGGCGAGTCAGAAGTTCTTCTTGTTACACGCCGTGGAAAAGCTCTTCGGTTTAGTGAAAAAGATGTTCGCTGCATGGGAAGGGCGAGCAGCGGCATAAAAGGAATGAAACTTTCTGAAGGCGATGAGATTTCTGGAGCAATAAAAATTGAACCGGATGACAGCATTCTTCTTCTTACAGAAAAGGGCTATGGAAAACGCGTTAAATTTGAAAACTTCAATCCTCATGGGCGCGGAACTGGCGGACAGAAGATTTTTGGAAAAACAGAAGAGCGCGGTGAAATCGTTGGAATTCTTGCGGTTTCTGACAAGGATGAAATTGTCTGCATGACTAGCCAGGGAAAGACTTTGCGGGTTACAGCTGAAGCTATTACGCAGCAGGGAAATCAGTCAACTGGAGTAAAAGTTGTAAAGATTTCGGATCCGGATTTCTTGGTTGGATTTGACAAAGTTCCTAGAAATGAAAATTAATTCTTTATAATATAAAGAATTACACGTTTTTAGAATTAAAATTATGAGCATTTAAGCAATTGAAGTTTTTTGCACATAATTTGATGACAAAAGATACGATTTATATTATAGTAAAAATGGGTAGTAGTTATTAAACTAGGGAAAATTTAACACATCAGGCAAAAGGTCAGTTGAAAAACTGGCCTTTTCTTTTTAACTTATCCACTTTTTATCCACTTTTTGTGGATAAGTTGTGTTTAAATCTGTTTAATCAAATTTTTGTTTCACGTGAAACAATTGATGCTTTTTTATTTATGCTTAAAAGAAAATAATAATGGGATTGAGCTTTAAAAGAGGAGTTTGATTTTTTTAGAGCAATATAGTGAAAAGGCTTATTGATTTTTATTTTTTTTAGATGATGAAAAATTGGGCTTTGTTGAAAAATATTTCTAGTTTGAAATTATGCCTTATTAAATAGCGATTTTTTTATGAATGTATTTTTTGAAAAATTATTTTGTTTTTTTTTTTAATTTTGTTGATTTTTCTTATTAAAAAGCTTTGTGAATTTTTTTATGCGTTAGAAATGAATGTAAATGACTAAAAAATTTTCTAAAAGAAAAAGCGAGAAAATTTCCATCATATTTTTTCTATCAGAGTAGGATTTAATTTTATCTTGGATTCCATGTTTCACGTGAAACCAAAACAAACGAACGGAAGTTATAAATTCTATAAACTTTTGTTCGTTTGAATTTTTGAAAACGAATGATTGTTAGTCATCAGCTATTCTGTAATCTTAATTAATTTTTATTTGAGAGGGGGGGACAGATTTGTTGGTTTACTCAGAGTTCGACATTTGCGATATATAAAAGAAATAAAATCTACCTGCAATGCTTTTTGAAAACCAGCATAATTGTTGCTTGCGCTGAGTTTGTTGATTTTGAGTTTTTAGATAATCTGAATGTCAGGGTTTTTGTAAGAAAATCAACAATCTAGCCGCAAGCGTCGGGGGAATTAAACCATATGCACGAATAAAAGCGCAGGCAGATTTGCAATTTGTGAAGATTTTTGGCGATTGAATTAATAAAAGTGCGGAGCACCCGAATTAATACAAGCGGAGCGCGAGCCAAATCCATCTGAGCAAATTGGAAATATGCCGAAAGCGATTTTTCAGAATTTGTAAAAAAACTTGAAATATGTCTTATAAAACCGCCAGATATCTGGTTTCTGAGCTGCACTAATGTTTCTTGGAAAATCGCTGACAACAGTTCGGCAGATGTTTTTTAGAGAAGTTTCTCGCGGTTATGAAATGAAAAATTATTCTTTTTTGGAAGGCGTTGTGATGGAATTATATTACGTTGGAATAGTCGGGTTTTATAAAGCAAAAATAAAATTCAGTACAATATAAAAATCTTTTGCCTGCGTTATTTTCTTTTTGGTGAAGGAGAATCCTGCGCCAGATTGGAAGTGCGGCGAAGCCGTTGTTTGCTTGCAAACAATGAAACACTGTAAAGCTGGTTTGCGCTATCCGTTTGCGCCCATAAAATGTTGAAATTATTTTTTATTGGTTTTATTCTAGCCGTGAAAGGAGTTTTTTCTTGGATGTTGGTTTGATTGTTGTTGCGGTGCTGTGCCTTTTGGTGGGAACGGCTGGTGTTTTTGTGCCGGTGCTTCCGGGGGTGCCTTTGGCGTGGGCTGGGCTGCTTGCCGCGTTTTTTTCCAGATATTCGGAGCTTTCTGTTGCGGCTTTGGTTTTTACCGGAATTGCGGCTGTTTTTGTGAGCGTTGCGGATAATATTCTGCCTTCTGTGATGACTAAAAAATCGGGCGGCAGCAAATATGGTTCGGTTGGTTCGATGGTGGGGCTGGTCGCCGGATTTTTTTTAGGGCCGTTCGGAATTATTTTCGGGCCTTTTGCGGGCGCTTTGATTGGCGAGATGATTTATGATTCTTCGGATAAAAAACGAGTTTTTTTTGCCGCGCTTGGAACTTTCAAAGGATTTTTGGCTGGAATTGGCCTGAAACTTTTGGCCTGCGCAGTTTTTATCTGGATTTTTATTTTTTCGTTGAATTTTAAGTAGATGGAATTCTGGGGCTTCTGACATTTTGTTAGTTTGCCTTGATTTCGAGTTTTTTGTGAAAAAAATAAAAGTGCAGGCAGATTTACAGTTTGTGAAGATTTTTGGCGATTGAATAACTTGAAGCGCGAAGCGCCTGAATCCATACAAGCGAAGCGCGAGCCAAATCCATCTGAGCAAATTGGAAATCTGCCGAAAGCGTTCTTTCAGAATTTTCAAAAACTCGACATTCAGTCTAATTTACAAACCCATTCCCATAATAGATAAGATTTGATATAATGGCATTTTAGTATGGATACTAAAGCATGTTTGGTCCTGGCAAATGGACAGGTTTTTGAAGGAAGGTCGTTTGGCGCTGAAGGAATAATAATCGGCGAAACAGTTTTTACAACAGGTATGAATGGTTACCTGGAAACTCTTACTGATCCTAGTTATTACGGTCAAATTGTTACACAAACTTTTCCGCTGATTGGAAATTATGGCGATATAAAACAGGATTATGAAAGTTCCAAATGCAATCTTCGGGGCTACATTGTTCGCCAGTGGTGTGAAGAGCCTTCAAATTTCCGTTGCGGCGGAGACATTGATTCCTACTTGAAATCACAGAATATTATCGGTCTTTATGATATTGATACCCGTAAGCTTACTAAAATCTTGCGCGAAGTTGGCGTTATGAACGGAATGCTTATAAGCGGAAACAGCAAGGATGCGCTGGAAGCGTTTGCGGCTTTAAAAGATGAAGGAAAAAAGGCTGCGCTCCTTGAAAAAATCAAGTCTTACAAAATTGAAAAAGCCGTTGAATCGGTAACAGGAAGTGCGTCCGGCGTTGAAGAGCCTGCGGATGTTGTTTTTTCTGAAAGCGCGAAATATCGTTTTGTTCCGGTTACTGCCGATGGAACTAAAATCAATGATGAAAAGGAAGCTATGAAGGCTGGAAAGGGCAAGAAAGTTGTTCTGTGGGATTTTGGCGCAAAGGCTAATATCCGCCGGGAACTTTTGAAGCGCGGGCTTGAAGTTGTAACAGTTCCTTGCTCATACACTGCTGAGCAGATAAAGGCTTTGAATCCTGATGGAGTTATGCTGAGCAACGGACCTGGCGATCCTGCTGAAAATATTGGAATCATTGCGGAAATCAAAAAACTTCTTGATACAGGAATTCCGATTTTTGGAATTTGTCTTGGTCATCAGCTTTTGGCTTTGGCGAACGGTGCGCAGACAATGAAGCTGAAATACGGACACCGCGGCGCAAACCAGCCTGTAAAATACACAAAAACTGGACGTGTTTATATTACTTCTCAGAATCATGGTTACGCTGTAAAAAATGATTCTTTGCCGGCCGGAACTATTCAGAGTTTTGTTAATACAAATGATGGAACTTGCGAAGGATTGACTTATACAAAGATTCCTGCGTTCAGCGTTCAGTTTCATCCGGAAGCTTGTTCTGGTCCGCTGGATGCAAACTTCCTGTTTGATGAATTTGTGAAACTTATTAATAATCATGATTATTTCAAGAATTTCAAATCTGAATATGAACGAGTTGATGCGATTGCATATTTTGCTTCAACAATAAAAGCAACTAAAGCGAAGGCTTAAAAATTTAGGAAGGTAAGTATGCCACTTAATAAAGATATTCATAAAGTAATGGTTATTGGTTCTGGTCCGATTATTATTGGCCAGGCGGCAGAATTTGACTATGCGGGAAGCCAGGCTTGCAAGGCTTTGAAGGAACAGGGGCTTGAAGTTGTTCTTGTAAATTCAAATCCGGCTACTTTGATGACTGACCATGCGATGGCTGACCATATTTATATTGAGCCTTTGATTCCGGAAGTTATTGAAAGAATTATTGAAAAGGAAAAACCGGACTCAATTCTTTCTTCGCTTGGCGGACAGACAGGATTGACTTTGTGCATGGAGCTGGCAAAATCTGGTTTTCTGAAAGAACATAACGTTCGTCTGCTTGGAGCGAAGCCTGAAACTATTGACAAGGCCGAGGACCGGCAGATGTTCAAGGATACAATGGAATCAATCGGCGAGCCTTGTATTCCTTCAAAAGTTGTTACGACTTATGAAGATGCCTTGGATTTTGCGAAAAATGTTATTGGATTCCCTGTGATTATTCGTCCTGCGTTTACGCTTGGCGGAACTGGCGGCGGAATTGCTAATAATGAAGAGGAATTCAACGAGATTGCGCACAATGGTTTGCACCGTTCTCCAATTCATCAGATTCTTGTTGAAAAATGTATTTCCGGCTGGAAGGAAATTGAGTTTGAAGTTGTCCGCGACCACAGCGGAAATGTTCTGACGGTCTGCTCAATGGAAAACTTTGATCCGGTTGGCGTTCACACTGGAGATTCAATTGTAATTGCGCCGGCCGTAACTCTTTCTGACAAAGAATACCAGATGCTTAGAACGGCTTCCCTGAACATAATTTCTTCACTTGGAATGGAAGGCGGATGCAACTGTCAGTTTGCGTTGAATCCGGAATCTTTTGAATATGCGGTGATTGAAGTAAATCCTCGTGTTTCACGTTCGTCTGCGTTGGCTTCAAAAGCAACTGGATATCCGATTGCGAAAATTGCGACATTGATTGCGATTGGCTATAATCTTGACGAAATTCCTAACTCTGTAACAAAGAAAACTTCTGCCTGCTTTGAGCCGGTTTTGGACTACGTTGTTGTAAAAATGCCTAAGTTCCCGTTTGACAAATTCGTTTACGCGGCTAGAAAATTGGGAACTCAGATGAAAGCAACCGGTGAAGTTATGGCAATCGGCCGGACTTTTGAAGAAGCCCTGATGAAGGCGGCTCGCGGCGCGGAAATAGGCGTTACTTCCCTGAATCTTAAAAAGTTTGCGGAAGAGCCGGATGAAAAAATCATTGAGCGTGTTGGTGAATGTACTGATCAGCGTTTGTTTGCGGTTTTCCAGGCTTTGAAGCGCGGAATTATGACTGTTGACGAAATTCATAAGGTTACGATGATAGACGAATGGTTCTTGAACAAACTTATGAATCTTGTTGATATGGAAGATATGTTTGCAATGATAAAGGAAGGCGCGGAAATTTCTGAAGCGGGAACTGCTGAGCTTACGCAGGAACTTTATGTTGAGGCAAAAAAACTTGGCTACCCTGACAAAGTTATTGAAGAAATGACTGGCTATGAAATTGAAAATTCCCAGGGTGTTTTGGCAAACTAATTTTTGAATTGCTTTGAACTTGAAAAGGACAGAAATTCTTTTTGCAGAAATTTCTGTCCTTTTTTATACTTTTTTAAATTTTTTCAGAAGAAATTAATTCTTCTATTTTCTTTTTTTCAGGCATTACACACAAAGCGCCTTTTTTTGTTGTTATCAGCGAGGCGGCCGCATTTGCAAAAACAAGCATTTTTTCAATTCGTTCCTGGCTGAATGTTTCCGGCTCAAAGCCGTTTTCAAGAACTTCGTGAAGAATGCAGGCGCAGAATGTATCTCCGGCTCCGGTTGTGTCTATTGTTTTTACGGTTGAAAATGTTGGCGCGGAGAATTTCAGTTCTTTTTTGCTGTCCGCATAAAAACATTCGCTTCCGTGTTTTCCTTTGGTTACGGTTATCAGCGGAATTTCGTTTTTTCCGCGGATTTTTTCGATTCCTTTTTCAATGTTTGTTTCACCGGTGATCAATTCAAGTTCTTCTTCCGCAATTTTTAAAATATTGCACATTGAAATTCCGTACCAAATCCGTTCTTTTGCATTTTCAAGTGAATTCCAGAGCGGGTTCCGCAAGTTCGGATCGAATGAGCGCAAAATTCCGTTTTCTTTTGCAGTTTGAAGGGTAAATTCTGTTGCTTCATTCACGGTTTTGTTTGTCATGGAAAGGCTTCCGTAATGAAGTATTTTTGATTTTTTTATCAGTTCCGGATTTACGTTCTTTTTTTCAAGAAATGCGTCTGCTCCCGATTTTCTGTAGAACGAAAAATCCCTGTCGCCGTCTGGCGCGGTATGCACAAAAGCCAGAGTTGTGTTGTATTCGCTGGAAAAAACAAGATTCTGAACATCAATTCCAATTGAAGAAATCCGTTCCTTCAGCATTTTTCCGAAAATATCGTTTCCAACTTGTCCGATGAAACTTGTTTTGTGTCCGAGCTTTGAAAGCATTGCAAGAACGTTGCAAGGCGCGCCGCCTGGATTTGCTTCCATGAGCCAGTTTCCGGAATCGCTTGTTCCGTTCTGGGTGAAATCGATTAAAAGTTCGCCTAATGCGGTTACGTCAAATTCTTTTTTAGTGTTCATAATTCCTCTTCTGGATTTTCCAGGTTTTGAAATTTATTTTCTGTGAAGTTTCATTTTCAATGCTCAGGTCGGTTTTTGTTTCTGAGAGGAAAAAGGCGTTTGTAAAGGCTATTTTTCCGTCATCTATAAATACTTCTAGTGAACAAGTGTCACCAATAATTCTGAATTTCGTTGTTTTTTCTTTTGGCGGAAGCTGCGCTTTTCTTGCGGAAATTTTTCCAGCGGTTTTTGAATTTGAACGGTCAAAATAAATGCTCTGCTCATAGAAATCAATTTTTAGAAGAACGTGCTCGGTTTTTGCGTTTCCTAAAAAGATTTTTACAGTTCCGGAATTTGAATCAACTTCAAAATCAAGCTCAAAGTGCCGTTCCTGCTTGTGGAAAATTGTTTCCTTGCTTTCTGGGGAAATCTCAAAATTCTGCGCGGAAGTTTTCCAGTTTTCCAGTTCCCGGATAGGATTCTGGTAAAGCCGGTTGTTTTTGAACGAAAGTTCCCGCGGAATTGTCATCATTCCGGACCACAAATAATTTTCCGGAGTAATGTAAGATTCCCAGGCCTGCATCCATGCTATCAGGATTGTTCTTCCGTCTGAAAGTTTTGTTGTTTGCGGCGCATAGAAATCAATTCCGTAATCAATTTGCGCGGCGAAGCATCGGTTTTCGGCTCTTACATCGTGGAAAAATTTGAATTTTTCGTAGTCAAGAATTCCTGTTTCGTAAACGCTGTTGTTTCCTTCGTGGAATCCTAGCTTGTAGTCGGCTTTCATCTCCTGCGGTGAAAAAATCAGGATATCTTTGCCGTCAACATTCAGAACGTCCGGGCATTCCCACATTCCGCTGAAATTGTTTTTGCTTGAATCAAGAATTCCTTTGTAAGTCCATTTTTTTGCGTCGGAAGATTCAAAAATCACCATTGCGCCGCAGTTGTCCAGCTGTTTTATTACGCAGACCATGTAGAATTTTCCGTCTTTTTTCCAGATTTTTGGGTCGCGGAAATGTTCCTTGTTGTAAGCGAATGGAATGTCTTTCGCCGTTAGAACAGGATTTTCTGAAATTTTTTCGTAAGTTTTTCCGTTTCCTGTTGCGATGCACTGATTTTGAACTTCAATGTTTTCTTCCTTTGAAAAGGAAACTCCTGTGTAGCAAAGAAGCTGCTTTCCGCCGTCGGTTGAAATAGAAGTTCCAGAAAAACATCCGTTGCTGTCAGCATTTGTGTCCGGCGCTAAAGCCACTGGCTCCAGGTTCCACGTGAGCATATCGGCGGAAGAAACGTGTCCCCAGTGCATTGGCCCCCATTGGGTTGAATAAGGATGATACTGGTAAAAAAGGTGAACCAGTCCGTTGAACTGTGAAAATCCGTTCGGATCGTTGCACCAGCCGCCGGGCGTAGCAAAATGAAAAAGCGGGCGCTGAGATAAAATTTCTTCTGAAGCGTTTATTTTTTCAGAAAGTTCGTCCTGTTTTTTCTGGGCTTTTTTAAGAATTTCGCTCATAATGTCATCCTTTTATTGCAGAAGAAGCAACTGATTCAACAAAGTAACGCTGGAAGAAAATGAACAGCAGCAGGACTGGAAGCAGCATTACAACGCTGGCTGCCATAAGCTGATCCCAGTAAATGTCTCCGCCGGTTCCGGTGAAAGAAGAAATCGCTACAGACATCGGGCGGACTTTTTCATCGGTTGTAACAAGAAGCGGCCATAAATACTGGTTCCACATATCCATTCCCTGAAGAATGCAGACTGTGATAATCGGGCTTTTGTTCAGCGGAAGATAGACGTTCTTGTAGATTTGCCAGAAAGATGCGCCTTCAAGCTCGGCATTTTCCGCCAGGGAAACAGGAACTTCCTTGAAGTAATTGTAGAAAAGGAAAATATACAAAGGGCTTGCGACAAACGGCAGAATCTGAACGGCGTAAGTGTCTGTGAGACCCAATGTTGAAACCTGATACATAAGCGGAAGCATAATTGATTCCATTGGAATTATGTAAAGTGAAAGCACAACCAGAAAAATATATTTGCGGCATTTCAGTTTTCCGCGCTGCAATGCGTAGCCCGCCATGGAGCAGACAATGCTTGTAAGAATTACAGTTGAAATCAGGACAATCATTGAGTTGATGAATGCCCTTCCAAAATTCTGCACGGATTCAAAAAGAATTTCCTTGAAGTTGTGAAGCGTTGGATTCAGCACAATAAACGCTTTCAGGCTGCCCATATCTTTCATAATTTCGTAGCGGTCATCTTTTAGAGAGGAAACGAACATAAGAAAAATTGGAGTGATAATTATAAGTCCGAGCACAAAAAGAAATGCTGTGAAAATAATGTCTTTTGCTTTATTTCTAACCATAGTTTTCCTCCGTAATATTTAGTCTCTGGCTTTTTCTTCTTTTCCGCGGAGAAGCTTGTTTTGAACAAGGAAAATAACAAGAATTAAAAGGAACAGGATTACAGATGCGGCTGAGGCATATCCGATTTTCTGGCCGGAAAATCCGTTCTGATATATGTAGTGGACGAGAGTATTTGTTGCGCCGTTCGGGCCACCTTTCGTCATTATGTTTACTTGTGTGAAAAGTTTTAACGCCTGGATTGTTGTGATAATAAGAACCAAAGTGTTTGTTTCCTTCAGGCTTGGCCAGGTGATGTGCCAGAAGATTTGGAAAGGAGTCGCTCCGTCAATGTTCGCGGCTTCGTACAAATAAGTTGGAATGCTCTGAAGCGCGCCAAGATAAATTATCATCTGAAAGCCGAACGCCTGCCATGCGGAAAGAATTGTGATTGCAATCAATGCTGAATTTTTGTTTCCGAGCCAGTCGATTGAATGTGCCTGCCCGAAAGTAACAAGTTTAAGCGCAAGGTTCGCAATTCCGTCCGGATACTGATAAATTGATTTCCATACAACAGCAACGATCACCATTGGCGTAATATATGGAAGAAAAAACATGCTTCTTAAAAATCCTTTGAAAAATCTTACTTTGTTCAAAGCGTTTGCCATCAGAAGGGCGAATCCGCACTGCAGCGGAATTACCATTATTGTAAAAAGAATTACGTTTTTGAATGCTTGCCAGAAGCTTGCATCCTTGAAAATTTGAATATAATTTCTGAGTCCAACGAATTTTGCTGGAACCATTGGATTCGGAATAAGTTTTTGATTTGTCAGCGAAAGTCCGAATGCTGAAAAAAACGGCACAATCATAAAGAATGTGAGCAGAATACACGCAGGAAGCAGCATATAAATTTCTTGTCGGATATTTCTTTCTTTTAAAGTTGCAATAAACGAGTTTTTCATACTGTACCTCTGATTTTTTCTGAAAATCAGGAAGCACAATTTTTAAGCTGTACTTCCTGTGAATTAATTTACCACGGTTGTTCGCGAGGATTTTTATTTTCCAAACGGAGGATAACCGTCGTTGTCTTTTATATCTTCATCAATTTTCTGGGCGGCTTTTGTAAGTTCAGTTTTAATGTCTGCGCCGTTCAAAATTGATTCAAATGCGTCTGAAAAAGCCAGTGTTATTGTTGGATAAGCTGGATGAATCGGGCGGCTTACAGCAACATTTGACTGTTCGTAGGCGATTGCCATTTTTGAGCTGTCCATATAATCTTCGCAGCGGGCAGCGAATTTGTTCAACGCTGGATAAGAGCCTGTAAGTTTTATTGCGTCAAGGAATTCTGTGTCTGTCATCATGAAGTTCAGAAGCTGGCCAGCTTTTTCTGGATTTTTTGAAGTTGCGGAAATTCCCCAGATCCAGGTTGCGTTCGGCGAGCGAGTTCCTTTTCCGAAGTTTGGAAGCGGAAGAGCAATTACATCATCGCCCATGGCCGCTTTGCAGGTTGTGAAATTCCAGTTTCCGTTCCATGCGATTGCGGTCTGCCGCTTGTCGTTGTAGAGCGTGTTTTCTCCTGCTGATTTTGGAACAATCCAGCCGTTTGTTCCCCATTTCTGGAAATATCGAAGAACTTTTTCGGCTTCCGGACTGTTCAAAGTTCCTTCAGATTTCCATGTTTCACGGTTGATAAGATCTGCGCCGCCAGAAACGAGCGTTTCATAGAATCCGTAAGTTCCCCATTCAGAGCCGGCAAGATTCCATGCCCACATCAAGTCGAGCGGCCATTTTACTTCATCCAGGGCGGCAAGTTTTGTAAGAATTTCGTCAAATTCATCGGCTGTCCACGCATCTGCAACGCTTTTTGGAATTCTTGCGCCGATTTTTTCAAGATATTTTTTATTGCAGTACAGCAGAACTGTTGAATCTGCGTAGCTTATTGCGTAAAGTTTGTTGTCAATTGGATAAGTGCATTGTGAAACATTCGACGGTGTCATATCGGCAATTATTTCTGAATCAATATACGGTTCAACGCTTTGGATTACTCCTGACCAGGCAAGGCTCGCGAGCATAGGTCCGTCAATGCTGACAATATCAGGAACTTTTTTGTTTTTGATGAAGCTTGCCAGTTTTGAAGTGTATGAATCGTGAGGAGTGTACAAAAGCTCAACATTAATTCCGGTTTTTGCGGAAAAACGTTCTGTTGCGCCTTTTATTGCTGACTGCTCCGCATCAGAACCTTGAAACATAATGCTGATTGAATTTGATTGTCCTTTTTTCTGGCAACCGCTCAATACAGAAACTGCAAGAAGTGCAGCACCAATAATAAAACTGATTTTTTTCATATTTTCCCCCTATGAAATTTTTACTGTATGCACAGTTTTATGATTCTCTTTTTACAAGCGAAGGCTTCAGGACGATGCTTTTCAGAGAAGTTATGCCTTCTTTTTTTTCTTTGATTTTTTCACAAAGAAGCTCAAAACTTTTTGCGGCGATTTTATCCAATGGCTGGTTTATTGAAGTGAGCGTTGGAAAAGTCATGTCGCAAAGCATTGTGTTGTCAAACCCTACGATATTCAGGTTTTCTGGAATTTTTATTTTGTTCCGGTTTGCCGCGTTTATTGCCTGGACGGCGTAAAGATCGTTCACGCAGAAAAGTCCGTTCTTTTTATTTGAATCGATTTGGCTTTTCATAAAATCGTCCATCAAATTTGAAGCCTGACTGAAATTGCTGAAATACCAGTTCTGGTCGCCGAAAGTTTTTATTTTTTCTTCCGGAACGCCTTTTTTCAGAAGTTCGTCGTGAAACCCGATAAATTTTTCATCATCTTTTAATCCGAAGAAGAAAAATTGTTCGCAGCGGTTTTCAATCAGATAGTCAGCGGCTAGTTGTCCTCCTTCAAGGTGGTTGATTCCAACTGAATCCAAGCCTTCAATGTTCCGCGCCATTACAACTACAGGAAATTTTGCGGTTTTCAGGACCGGAATCATTTCAGATTTTACCCGCGTCATGCAGATGAGCATTCCGTCCGCCTGGCGCGCCATCATTTTTGTTACAATTTCTTTTTCCTTTTCAGAATCTCCGTTTGAGTTGAAAAAAATCATTGTATATCCGCTTTTTACACAAAGCTGTTCAACTTCGGAAAGCAGCTTGGAAAAATACGGATTTTCAATATCCGGCAAAATAACCGCAATTAGACGGGAACTTCCAGCCGCCATTGTCCGGGCTGTTTCGTTCGGGCGAAAGCCTGACTGCTGCACAAGCTCAAGAATTTTTTCCTTTGTTTTGTCGGAAACTTTTTGATTTCCGCTGAAAACTCTGGAAACTGTGGCTATTGAAACTCCTGCCGCATCTGCGAGTTCCTGCATTGTTGTTATCGATGTAAGCGTTTTCATTAATTAAATGATAACGCTTACATTTTAGTTGTCAAGTTTTTTTTGAAAAAAAAATCCTTCCGGGAAAAATGTTTCTTCAGAAGGAATTTTAGAAAATGAATTGATTTTCGTTTTTTGAATGTCGAGTTTTTTGTGAAAAATTGAAAGCGTAGGCAGATTTACAGTTGTGAAGATTTTTGGCGATTGAATTAATTAAAGTTCGAAGCACCCGAATTAATACAAGCGAAGCGCGAGCCAAATCCATCTGAATCAAACTGTAAATCTGCTGAGAGCGATTTTTCAGAATTTATAAAAACTCGAAATCAAGGCATTTATTTCGCGGAAATTTATTTACCGGTGTTTTTTTTCAATTTTTGCTTGAAATTTATTTCCATTCAGGTGAGTGCCAGAGATTCAGTTTTGTTCCGATTTGCTTTTTTACGGCTTCATCGTAGCAGAATCTTCCCCAGGCAACATCTTCAGTAGGCATTCCTCCAACTGCGTAAATTATGATTTGCTCTTCGTTGTCGCGTGGAGCTTTCTTTTTGTTCACAATGTCGCCGATTTCAACAAGGTCGTTTTCTTTTACGGTGCCTTCAATGACTGCGTCGTAGAAACTCATTCCGAGCAGGGTTGAAACGGATTTTTGCGTTGGAGCGGGTTTTCCTTTTCCCCATCCGACATACATTTTGTAGTCATCGCTTACAAGCTTGATTTTTTTTGTGTCGTGCCAGTTTTTGTGATCCATTAGAAGAGCGCTTGTGCTTATTACCAGCGCGCCGGGCTTAATCCATTCGTCGCTAAGGTAAGGATTGTCTTCGTATTTTGGAGCGTTTGTTGTTCCAAAGTAAATAATGTCGCTTTCTTTTGCGGCGGTTTCAATTGAATCACATACAACAAAATTTTTGAAGGAAGGACAGTATTCCTTGCAGAAATCTATAAATTCCTGAATTCCTTTTTCAGAGCGTCCCTTGATTTTTATAGTTTCAACGGAAGGTTTTTCTGTTGCGATTGCCAATGCCGCTGTTCTTCCCATTACTCCAGGTCCGATTATTGCCGCGGTTTTTGGTTCTTTTATTGAAAGGTAACGGATTCCCAGTCCTGGAACTGCGCCTGTTCTCATTGAGCTTATAAGATTTGCAGACATATATGCGTAAGGCGCGCCGCTTTCTGAATCCAGAAGCTGAAGCATCAGAACTGAGCGTGGAAGTCCTTTTGAGCGGTTTGACTGGTTCGAGCCATAAGTTTTTATTCCGCAAGTATGGAAAGTTCCTCCAAGATAAGCAGGCATTGCCATGAATCTGTAGTCCGGAGCATTTGTCGGAAAGTTTTTTATGGAAGAAGTTTCTGGAAAAGACATTTTCAGTCCGTGTTCGTTTCCGTTTGCTCCGCCCATCCGGTAATCGCCGTTTCCAATCAGCGAGAAATGTTTTTCCATTATGTCGATGCAGTTTTTCATATTTTTTACGCCACATTCAATCAAATCTTTCTCGCTAAGAAACAGAATGTCGATATTAGGGAAAATATTTTCATTCATACAAAACCTCCAGTTTGGTTTAAAGATTGTTTTTCAAAATCTGGTTTCATTATATTTTGCGGAAAAAAAAATCCAATGCGAGTTTTTACAAGAAAAATAAAAAATTTAATTCTACATTGTTGCAAAGTGAGGTTGAACATGGAACGTATAGCAGAACATCCTATTCTTGGAGTTCCGGAAAAAGGGGAACTCGTAACGTTTACATTTGACGGAAAAGAAATGCAGGGATATGAAGGCGAGCCAATCGCAATAGCCTTGCATGCGGCAGGAATTTTAAAGCACAGGGAAACGGCGAAGCTTCATAAGCCAAGAGGAATTTTTTGTGCCATTGGTCGTTGCACAGACTGCGTAATGGTTGTTGATGGAGTTCCGAACACAAGAACGTGCATAACGCCTTTAAAAGCGGGAATGAAAGTTCAAACTCAATATGGCTGTTCTGCAGAGAAAACATGGTAAAACCGACTGGAGCTTGTTATGGAAAGATATGATTTGATTGTGATTGGCGCGGGACCTGCTGGACTTAGCGCGGGAATAGAAGCTGCTAAGCGCGGCATGAAAGTAATGATTTTTGATGAAAACCGCAAGCCGGGCGGACAGCTTTTTAAGCAGATTCATAAATTTTTTGGTTCAAAAGAGCATAAGGCAAAAATCCGTGGATTCAATATTGGAACAGAACTTTTAAAAGAGGCGAACGATGCTGGAGTTCAAGTAAAACTGAATGCCACCGTTACAGGACTTTTTGAAAACAAGGAAATAACTGTGAATCACGACGGCGCGGTGCATCATTACAAGGGCGACAGCGTGATTATTGCTACGGGCGCGGCTGAAAATATGGTTCCGTTTGAAGGCTGGACTTTGCCGGGCGTTATTGGTGCAGGCGCGGCTCAGACAATGATGAATTTGCACGGCATAAAACCTGGAAAAAAGATTCTTATGCTTGGAAGCGGAAACGTAGGGCTCGTGGTAAGTTTCCAGCTTCTTCAAGCAGGCTGCCAGGTTGTTGCGCTTGTTGACGCGGCTCCGCGCATCGGTGGATACGGTGTTCACGCGGCAAAAGTGGCTCGCACAGGAGTTCCGTTTTATCTTGGCTATACAATAAAAAAAGTTGAAGGAACTGAAAAAGTTGAAGGCGTGACAATTGGAAAAGTTGACGAGCATTTCAAAATCATTCCGGGAACTGAAATCCATTTTGATGCTGATACAATTTGCGTTGCGGTCGGCTTGTCGCCAATGAGCCAGCTTTTGAAAATGTCCGGATGCAAAATGGAAGACAATCCAAAGCGCGGCGGCCAGGTTCCTATTGTTGATGAATATGGAGAAACTTCCGTTCCTTGTCTTTTTGCGGCAGGCGATGTAAGCGGAATAGAAGAAGCCAGTTCCGCGATGATAAAAGGCAGAATGGCTGGACTGCGTGCTGCGTATAAACTTGGATTTGCGGAAGAAGAGCCGATGCTCCAGGCGGAATCAGAATATTCAGAGGATTTGGAAAGTTTGCGCCAGGGGATGTTCGCGCCTTGCAACCGTGGAAAGCTTGTTGAAAAAACAGATGAAGGAATTCCGGTTTCTATGAATCTGCTGAAAAAAGGCTTTGTTGCGGAAGATGAAATTGAACGTTTTCCAGGCGTTACCCGTCAAAAAGGAATTCATCCTGTTATTGAATGTACACAGAATATTCCTTGCAATCCGTGCCAGGACGCGTGCAGAAAAAAATGCATAAAAATCGGTTCGTGCATTACAGCGTTGCCGGTTGTTGCTCCTGAAAACTGCGGATGTACAGGCTGCGGAATGTGCGTTGCAAGCTGTTCCGGGCAGGCGATTTTTCTTGTGAATGAAGATTTTGAACCTGGCTTTACAAGCGTTACGATTCCGTATGAATTTTTGCCTCTGCCGGAAAAAGGCACGGTTGGAAAAGCTTTGAGCCGAAGCGGAGAAATTCTTTGCGATTCAGAAATTGTGAGCGTAAGAACGGCGGCGGCTTTTGATCACACTTATTTGCTTACAATGAAAGTTCCGAATGAATATGGCTATAAAGCTCGTTTTTGGAAGGAGAAATAAAATGATGAACGATAGATCGAAAGATATTGGAGAATTTATTCCCGCTCCAGATGATGATATGGTGATTTGCCGGTGCGAAGAAATAACAAAAGGAGAAATCCGGCGGGCGGTTCACGAAGGAATGTTTACAATGCCTGAAATTCGGCGCTATCTGCGAGCCGGAATGGGGCTTTGCCAAGGTCAGACTTGCTCAAAACTTGTAAAAGGAATTGTTGCGGCCGAGCAAAAAACAAGTCCGGCGAATATAATTCCGGCAACAAGCAGAACTCCGGTAAGACCAACAGAAATGAACACTTTAGCAAGCGAGGTATTATAATATGAAAACTAAAGCTGATGTAATTGTAATTGGAGCCGGAATAGTTGGAAACGCCACAGCGTATTATCTCGCCAAAAAAGGAAAAAGCGTAATCGTTCTGGAAGCGAGCGATTACATTGGAAACGGCGGTTCTTCAAGGAATGCCGGCGGAGTTCGTCAGTCTGGAAGAAATATAAAAGAGCTCCCGCTTATGGTCTGGGGCGTAAAAAATATCTGGCCGGGCTTGAGCAAAGAACTTGGCGTTGACACAGAATATACTCAGGAAGGAAATCTTAGGCTTGGAAAAACTGAAGAGCATTTGAAAATTCTTCAGAACCTTGCGGATAATGCTGTAAAATGCGGCGTTGATGTAAAAATGATAAATGCGGAGGAAGTCCGAAAAATCAATCCGTATATGAGCGAGGCGGTTGTCGGTGCTTCCTGGTGTCCAACGGACGGTCATGCGAATCCGCTGACAACAACTTTGGGTTTTTACAAATGCGCGCGGAATCTTGGTGTTGATTTTATAACTGGAGCGCCTGTTTCAAAAATTGTTTTAAAGGCAGGAAAAATTTGCGGCGTGGAAGCTGAAAATCAGTTTTTTGAGGCGGAAAATGTTGTTGTTGCGGCCGGTTTTGAAAGCAATCAGATTTTGAATACAGTGGGAATCACAATTCCAATGAAAAAAAAGCGGCTGCAATGTCTTGTTACAGAAGCTCAGCCGCAAATGTTCAAGCAGATGTTGGGAACTGCCATGGCGGATTTTTACGGACATCAGACAAAGCATGGTTCGTTTGTTTTTGGCGGCCACGACGGATATGAAGATTTTGCAAATCCTGAATTTGAGGACAATAATTTTCCGCCAAGCACTGCCGATTTTACAAGCGCTTGCGCCAGAGGAATTCTTGGGTATTTTCCGCGGCTTGCAAACGCAAAAATCGTTCGTTCCTGGGCGGGCTACGAAGATTTGGCAAGCGACGGGGTTTGCACTGTAAGCAAGGTTGATGAAGTTCCCGGCCTTTACGTTGAATGTAGTTTTTCCGGGCATGGATTTGGAATTGGTCCGAGCGCGGCTTTCAATATTGCGGAGCTGATTTGCACAGGCTCGTGTCCGGCGGATATAAGCACTTTGCGCTACAACCGGTTCAAGCCAGCCTTGTAGGCAGCAGAATTACCCGGATTGTCTGAATTATTGACAATAAAATAATGATTCGCTACTGTTGTATCAGGTATGACAAAGACGTCAGAACTTTGTGAAGCGCGCTTCGCTAGGTTCTGACGTTTTTTTATTTAACCTGAATGTCGAGCTTTTGTAAAAAAAATAAAAGCGCAGGCAGATTTGCAGTTTGTGAAGATTTTTGGCGATTGAATTAATAAAAGTGCGGAGCACCCGAATTAATACAAGCGAAGCGCGAGCCAAATCCATCTGGAGCAAACTGGAAATGTGCCGAAAGCAATTATTCATAATTTGCAAAAAAACTCGACATTTGGGCTATTAAAACTTTAATTCTGATTTTGTTGAGGCGAATCTATGAAAGACGAAAAGATGCATATTCATACAATTCAATCATATCTGGTTATGGAAACGGAAAAATTCTACCAGAAAATTGTCGCGGATTTTGGAATTTCACATTTTTACAGCTTCAAAACTGATTCTGAAAAAAAAGTTCCATTTCTGGAGGACAGCTGCTCCAACATTCTGTTTGAATATTCAGCGAACAATATGAATTCATTCTTGATTGGAAATTCCGGCGGCCTTCAAACTTTGGCATTGAAAAAAAACTGCGATTATTTTGGAATTCGTTTTCAGCCGGGCGCAAATCCTTTTTTTGAAAATCAGGAAGTTAAAGAGCTTGTCGGGCAAAAAATCGGCCTTGAAAATTTTGAAATCATGAAAAATCTTTCTGAAAAAATGTCCGCTCAGCAAACTTTTACAAACAGAATGTGCACTTTTATGGAAGAATACCGAAAATGGCTGAACGCAACGGAAAGCGGCCAGAAGCATTTGTTCTATCAGATGGTGAATTTGGTTGTGCAGAAGGACGGTCTTTTGAAAATCAGCGAGCTTATTGACTACACAGGATATTCTTCGCGCTACATAAATCTTTTGTTTGAAACTTATCTTGGCTGCAGCGCAAAGCAGTTCTGCAAAAATGTAAAAATGCACACGCTGATAAACGAGCTGAACCGCACGGAAATCGAGTCTTTCCCGAATTTTTCCAGCAAATTCAATTTTTATGACCAGAGCCATTTTGTTCATTCGTTCAAGGAATTTACGGGCGTTTCTCCAACGGAATATATAAATCAGCTGAAGCAAATTTCTTATAAAAACCGGGTGATTGATTTCAATTAAAAATTTTTCAGTATTGCGATTTTTTACAATTCAAGAAAAAGCAAAAATATTATTATTCTGTACAACAAAGGCGTTGAAAGAATCTTGAAAGGATTATCTTTTGACGCCTTTTCATTTTTTTTGAAAGCGAGGCGAACTATGAAAAAGACTTTTAGAAATTTTGTTTTTGGTGCCGGGCTGGTTTGCATGGCACTTGGATTGAATTCTTGCAAAAAGAAGCAGGCGGAAGTCAAATATGAATATACAGGAAAGCCTGAATATGCTGAATTTGCAAATCAGGTGAAAGGTGTTTTAAAAGTTGGAATTGAATGTGCCTACGCTCCGTTCAACTGGACTCAGCCGACAAAAAGTATTCCAGGACATCCGGAGCTTACTGCCGAGCCGATTTATGGTTCTGCGGATTACACTTTTGGCTACGACGTGATTTTTTCAAAAATGCTTGCCGATGAAATGGGGCTCGCCCTTGAAATTCACAAGAATGACTGGGCTTCAATCTGGATGGGATTAAAGGCCGGCGATTACGACCTTGTTGAGTCTGGAAGCATTTATTCAGAGGAGCGCGATACTTTCCTTGATTACATTGATCCTTATTACAACCGATATAACGTAATCGTTGTAAAAAAAGGAAGCCCTTATGAAAAATACACAAGGCTTGAACAGTTCAAGGGATTGAAATTCACAACGCAGATTAACACAAACTGGCCGGCTTACATAAATCAAGTTCCTGAGCCGCAAATTTTGCCGTTTCCTGACACTTGCACGGAAGTCATTATGAAAGTTGCTATGGGCGACGTTGACTGCGGTGTTATGGACTGGCCAACCGCTTATTCAGGATGTCTTTCAAACCCGAATGTTGTAATTTGCCAGCTTGAAAAAGGCTATGACTTTGTTACGCCGGAAAATGCTTCAGACACATGCACGCCTTCTGTAATCGAAGGAAATACCGTCGCCGTGGAAGCGTTGAAAAAAGCAATGCACGCAATCGGATGGAACCAGGAGCTTATGGACAAATATATGAAGCTGGCTATTGAAACCCAGCCGCTGAGCAACTAAAAGAAAGAAAAGTTTGAGCTTTGTTTGCGCTGGAATTTCATATTTTGAAATTTTCGCGGCGCAAATTTTAAGCGGAGGAGACTTCATGAATGATAAAGGTCTTGTTTACTGGATATGGTTCATTTTTAAGAATTACTGGGGATATTTCTTAAAAGGAACTGTACTGACTCTTGAAATTGCGATTATTGGCACAATTCTGGGTTACATCTTGGGCTTTGCAATTGGTCTTGTTCAGGCAACTCCGATTGCAAAGGGCGACAACATTCTTCATAAAATAACTTTCGGGATTTTAAAACCGGTTTGCTCTGCGTTTGTTGCGGTTTTCCGTGGAACTCCAATGATGGTTCAGGCGATGGTTTTCTACTACGGACTGAAAAATGCGGGATTCGACATTTCGCCGTTTTTGGCTTCTTTGATAGTTCTGATGATGAATACAGGCGCGTATATGGCGGAAACCGTCCGCGGAGGAATTATTTCTGTGGACAACGGACAGCTTGAAGGCGGATTCGCGCTGGGAATGAGCCACACAAAAACAATGTTCATTGTGATTTTGCCGCAGGCATTCAGAAATATTGTTCCGGAAATGGTCAATCAGTTTTTAACAAATCTGAAGATGACTTCCGTGCTTAACGTTATCGGTGTTTACGAGCTTTATTTTGCAACAAAAAGCGCGGCGGGAATTTATTATCGTTATTTTGAATCTTATATTATTTGCGCAATTTTTTATTTCGTCATTTGCACATTTTTTACAAAGATTCTTAAGATTGTGGAAAAAAAGGCTTTTCAGCAGAAGGATTACGAGCTTGCTGTTGAATATATGAGCGGAGCAGCAGAATAAATGGAGTTTCAGATGGAAGAAAAAGAGTCGAAAAACTGCGGGCCGATTTTGAAGGTTGAACATCTTGTGAAGAATTTTGGAACGCACGAGGTTTTAAAGGATCTTGATTTTTCAATAAACAAAGGTGAAGTTGTTTGTATTATTGGTTCTTCCGGTTCTGGAAAATCCACGATGCTTCGCTGCATAAACGGGCTGGAAACAAAAACTGCCGGAAAAATCATTTTCAACGGAAAGGAAGTCGGTTCAAATTCAAAGGAGCTTGCAAAATTCCGTACAAAAGTTGGAATGGTTTTTCAGTCATTCAATCTTTTTAACAATATGACGGTTCTTCAGAACTGCATGGCGGGCACAACAAAAGTTCTTGGAATGAAAAAGCCGGAAGCGGAATTTCTTGCCATAAAATATTTAAGAAAAGTCGGAATGGCGCCTTATATCAATGCTCATCCGGCGCAGCTTTCTGGCGGCCAGAAGCAGAGAGTCGCGATTGCCAGGGCGTTGACAATGCAGCCGGAAATGCTTCTGTTCGATGAGCCGACCAGCGCGCTTGACCCGGAAATGGTTGGCGATGTTCTTAAAGTTATGAAGGATCTTGCTCAGGACGGACTTACAATGATGATTGTTACGCATGAAATGGCTTTTGCAAAAGAAGTTTCAACAAGAACGATTTTTATGGATCAAGGCTACATTGTGGAAAACGATTCGCCGGATGTAATTTTTACAAATCCAAAAACAGCCAGAATGAAGGAATTTTTGAAAAGATATATGGAGGATTAGAAAATGGAAAATTATACAATCACGATTGCCAGAGGATTTGGTTCAGGCGGAAAGGAAATTGCTTCAACAGTTGCAAAGGATTTAGGAATTCATTGCTATGAAAACCGCATTTTGACATTGGCTTCTCAGCTTAGCGGAATTGACCGCCAGCTTTTTGAGGAAGTGAACGAAAAACTTCACCAGAAACATACGGGAATCACATCGCTTCTGCGCGGACTTCCACGAAGAACAACCGCGACTCCAGAAAAGAAAAAATTCGCCAGCGACGACCAGCTTTATGAATATGAAAAGCAAATTATTGAAGAACTTGCAAATACAGAAAGCTGCGTGATTGTTGGCAAAGCCGCTGACTGGGTTTTGCGCGACAGAAAAAGAGTTTTAAGCGTTTATATCGAAGCGCCGCGCTCCTTTTGCCGCCCAAGAATTATGAAGCAGATGGGAGTAACTGCGGAAACTGCGGACATTTCAATCACAGAAACTGATAAATACCGCGCCGAATATTATGAATATTACACCGGCGGAAACTACTGGACGAATCCTGTAAACTATGACTTGACGTTGAATACAGCGCGTTTAGGAATTTCTGGTTGCGTTGACATGATAAAACACGCGTTGATAACAAAATTTCCTGATTTGAAAACAGAATAAAACTGGAGGCGGCGATGTTTACATATCATATTCCGACAAAAATTTATTTTGGAAAAGGGCAGCTTGAAAATTTGGGCGGCGTTTTGCAATCCTATGGAAAAAAGGTCCTTTTGGTTTACGGCGGCGGCTCTATCAAAAAAACTGGAGTTTTTGATTCAGTTTGCGCCCAGCTGAAAAAATACGGAATGGAAATCTTTGAATTTTCAGGAATTGAGCCAAATCCAAAAGTTGAATCTGTTCGCCGCGGAATTGAAATTTGTAAACAGAACCAAATTGACCTGATTCTTGCGGTTGGCGGAGGCTCGGTTATGGATGCCTCAAAATTTATTTCAATTGGAACGTGCGTTGATTTCGATGTGTGGGATTTTATTTCAAAAAAAATGCCAGTTGAAAAAGGTCTTCCGCTGTTCTGTGTTCTGACAATTTCCGCAACTGGTTCAGAAATGGATAACACTGCGGTTTTGAATAATTCTGAAACGCAGGATAAGCTCGCTTTAATCAATGACAAGTTGTTTCCGGTAGCTTCTTTCTGTGATCCTGAACTGACTTATTCAGTTGGAAAATACCAGACGGCTTGCGGCAGCGCGGATATTCTTAGCCATATTTTTGAAGTTTATTTCAATTTCAACCAGGCTTTGTATATGCTTGACACTCAGATGGAAGGAATGTTGAAAACCGTGTTCAAATATGCTCCGCTCGCTTTAAAAGAGCCAGAAAACTACGAGGCCAGGGCGAATTTGATGTGGACTTCAACCTGGGCAATAAACGGATATATTTATGGATGCAGCAAACATCCGTGGAGCTGCCACGCCATGGAACATCAGCTGAGCGGTTTTTATGATATAACGCATGGCCTGGGGCTTGCGATTTTAACGCCGCATTGGATGGAATTTGTGCTGGATGAAACGACTGTCCAGAAATTTTATAATTTTGCGGTCAATGTGTGCGGAATTTCCTCGGATGAAGACAAATTCAAGGTTGCAAAAGCGGGAATTGAATACGTGAAGGATTTTTTCTTTTCAAAACTAGGCTTGAACAGCACTTTGAGCTCAATTGGAATTGACGACAAAAATTTTGAAATCATGGCGGAAAAAGCTTGCGGCGTGAATGGTTTTATCAACGGATGGAAAAAACTTTATCCGCAGGACGTTTGCAAAATATACAAGGCGAGTTTATAGATTTTTTTTCAACAGCCATATACTTTTTTTTAAAAATTTATTATAATCCAAAAGATTATGGAAACTATAGCAGAAAAAATCTTGACATATATGGATTTTAATCTTTTGCTTGTAAAAAATTTTAGATGAGAACTCTTTTTAGAGGGCTCATTTTTTTTGCATAAAAATAATGTATGAGGAATAAAATGACTGAAGTAAAAAAAGAACGACGCGTTTTTCACGTAGATCCGACTTACAAAATGGTAGATACTTGTGCTGGCGAGTTTAATGCGGAAACTCCTTATTTTTATGCTGGCTATGATAAAGAAAACGAAGCGGCGGAATTTCTTAAGGAAATGGAATCAAACAAGAAACGCAGCTCGAAAGGCACAATTATTGTTCTTGGTTCAGGTCCAATTCGAATCGGCCAGGGAATTGAGTTTGACTACGCTTCTGTTCAGTGCGTTTGGTCGCTGAAAAAGCTTGGCTATGAAGTTGCAATTATCAACAACAACCCGGAAACTGTTTCAACAGATTTTGACACAGCTGACCGTTTGTATTTTGAGCCGCTCACACCGGAAGACGTAATGGGCGTTATAAACACTGAAAAGCCGGTTGGCGTTGTAGTTGCTTTTGGCGGCGGAACAGCAATCAAACTTGCAAAATTTCTTGACAGCCAGGGAATTAAAATTCTTGGAACAAGCGCGGATGCAATCGATCTTGCGGAAGACCGCGAGCGTTTTGAAGAGCTTTGCGCAAAACTGAATATAAACCGCCCGAAAGGTCTTACAGTAATGAATGAAGCGGAAGCCCTTGAGGCTACTGCAAAACTCGGATATCCAGTTCTTCTTCGACCGTCTTATGTTCTTGGCGGCCAGAATATGATTGTTGCTTTCAACGATGACGATGTAAAAGAATATATGAAAATTATTCTTGCCCAGGGAATTGAAAATCCGGTTTTGATTGACCAGTATATGCAGGGAATTGAGCTTGAAGTTGATGGAATCTGCGACGGCGAGGATGTTCTTATTCCTGGAATCATGGAGCATATTGAGCGAACTGGAATTCATTCAGGCGACAGTATTGCGGTTTATCCTAGCTGGAATCTGAACGATGTTCTCCGTGAAAAAATTATCCGCCAGTCAAAGGATTTGGCGATTCAGCTTGGAACAAAAGGTCTTGTAAACATTCAGTATCTTATTTACAACAACGATTTGTATATTATTGAAGTAAATCCGCGTTCCAGCCGAACTGTTCCATATATTTCAAAAGTTACAGGCGTTCCGATGGTTGATCTTGCCGTCCGCGCGATGCTTGGTGAAAAACTTAAGGATATGGGCTACGGAACTGGCTTGTACAGAATTCCGCCGTATTTTGCGGTAAAAGTTCCGGTATTCAGCTTTGAAAAACTTATGGATGTTGATACGCATCTTGGCCCGGAAATGAAATCTACAGGTGAAGTTCTGGGAATTGCTTCAACAATGGAGGAGGCTCTGTTCAAAGGTCTGGTTGGCGCCGGCTACACAATGAAGCGTTCTGGCGGAGTTTTGTTCAGCGTGCGAAAAACTGACCGCTACGAAATTCCTGAGCTTGCCCGCAAATTCTATGATATGGGCTTTAAGCTTTACGCAACAGAAGGAAACGCCAAGACGTTGCAGGATTTTGGAATGGAAGTTCAGGTTGTGAACAAAATCCACGAAAATCCGAATGACAACCTTCTTACTCTTCTTGACTCTGGAAAAATTGATTATGTAATTTCAACGTCGGCGAAGGGACGAAATCCTCATGCGGATTCAGTTCGTATGCGCCGCCATGCCGTTGAGCGCGATATTCCTTGTTTAACAGCGATTGATACAGCGAATGCGCTGGCGAATTGTCTTATGAGCAATTATTCTCCGGAAAATGTTGAGCTTGTTGATATAAACGATTTGCGCACTTCAAAGGAAACTGTAAAATTCACAAAAATGCAGTCAACAGGAAATGACTTTATCATCATTAATACTGACGAGCAGATGATTAATAATCCGGGCGGACTTGCGGTTCGGCTTTGCAACCGACGTTCAGGAATCGGGGCGGATTCAGTTGTTCTTGTGTGCAAGTCTGAAAAAGCTGATGCAAAGGCGCGGTTCTTCAACCTTGATGGTTCAGAAGGAATGATGGCTGGAAACGCTTTGCGCGCTGTTGCGAAATATCTTTATGACAACGATATTTACGGAATTGCAGAAAAGCACGAGAAAAAATCAGAGCCAACGGCAAACATTAAAATTGAAACTGCCAGCGGCGTGAAATCCCTGAAAATTTATAAGCTGAACGGAATAGTTTCTTCTGTAACTGTTGATATGGGAAAACCTGACTTTTTGCCGGAATCGCTGCCTACAAAACTGGAAGCTGTGCCGCTGAACGTTGAAGGCTTGCCGGAAAAAGCGATTGTAAACCAGTCGCTCACAGTTGACGGAATAAATTACAATGTAACTTGTGTAAGCGTTGGAAATCCGCATTGCGTTGTTTTTGTCGGTTTTGTTGACAAGGTTGATGTGAAAAAAATCGGCCCGATGTTTGAAAACCACGAGGATTTCCCGGACAGAACAAATACTGAGTTTGTGCGCGTTGTTGGACCGAACGAGCTTAAGCTCAGAACTTGGGAGCGCGGAAACGGTGAAACTCCAGCTTGCGGAACAGGTGCTTGTGCCGCAGTAATTGCCGCTGTTCTGAACGGATATTGCAAAATGAATGAAAATATCACAGTTGATGTTCGTGGTGGAAAGCTGATTGTTAAATACACTGGCGATACAGTTTATTTGACTGGCGCCACGGATTTCCTTTTCAATGGAAAAGTTGTGATTTAATAATCTTGCATAAATTTTAAAAAATTGAAGGGTTTTCTATTGACAAAGTATATAAAAAAATAGTATAAAAACCCTACAACTTTTGTCTCCTTCGTCTAGTGGTTAGGACATCGGGTTTTCATCCCGACAACAGCAGTTCAATTCTGCTAGGAGATGTAAAAAGCCGGATATTTTTGTCCGGCTTTTTCATTTTAACGGCTGAAAATGAACTGGCTTTACCGCTCAAATTAAAATTTGGAAAAATTTAGAAAACAGATGTTTTTATGATTTTTGCATGGTTTATGCGGCTTACTGAAAAAATCTTGGTTTCTTCCGAGTTGTTGATCTGCATTTTCAGCATGCTGTCGTTTGGCTGGCGGATAACAATCAGCGGTTTTCCAAAAAACTTTTCCATCTTGCCGGAATTATTTTCAGCGGGAATAGAAATTTCCAGCATATCTGAATGTTTTATCGCGTTTTCAATCAGATGGACTTTTCCAGGAAAATTCATTCCGTCGGCTTCAAGAATTTCCAGGCGCACATTTTCGGGCTTCAGCTGCTCTTTTGTAAGAATGATATTTTTTTCAATCCGGCTGGCAAGACATTCTTTCTGCTGTTTTGAAAGATTCAGCGTTTCAAGATAATCAAGAAATTCAGTTTTTATCTGCTCCGCTTTTTTTGAATTTTCCGGATTTTCGTTTTTTTGATGTGAAGAATTATAAAAGGCAAGCTGATTTTTTCCGGAATTAACAACTGGAAATGCCATTGCTTCAGTTTCGTTTTTTGAAGTTTTCACGGCGCTCAAAAGTTCAAGTCCGCTTTTCAAAATAAAATCCGCTGGCTCTTCGTTCACGGGAATATTCAGAAGAAAAATTCCTTCCGCGAGCTTTAAATTAATGAACTGGGAAATTTTCGGGTTGTTTTCGATTATGCGCTGATTTTTTTCATCAACTTTCAGAATGTAGCCTTTGTAAAGAATTGCCGCCGAATATGAGTTGCACCATTCTTCAATGTTCATAAGAAGGCTTTGCGGAAGTTTGTACGCGCTGTATTCAGAAAGCAGGGCGGTTATTTTTTCCGCGGAAATTCCGTTGTCGAGCGCGCGGTAAATTGATTTTTTTGAAATTTCAAATTCGCAGACTGTGTTGAATGAAACGATATTCAAAAATGTTGCCAGCGGCAAAAATTCAGCAAGCGAAAGTCCGGGAAGAATTGCAATGCTTGTTCCCGCGTTGATGTTCAGAATTCCTTTTTTTTCTGCCGGCGGATTTTGTTTTTCTGTAAAAATTTTCCCGGGAACAACTACTGGTTTTTCAGATTCGTCTTTTCCGATTTCCTGCAGAAGTCCGAGCACAATGGAATTTTTTATGATGTCGTAAATAATTTCTTCTGAAAGATTTTCTGCCGGCTGAATTTTGTGCGCTTCCAGAAGCCTTGAAAATCTGGACTGCGTTGGTGCGCCGGCGATGTCATTTTTTTTGTATTTGATTAAAAATGCTGTGCGGAACACTGAATCCAGAGATGCTCCTGTTTCTGGAATTGAAGCGATTGTGTTCAGAAGAAGCTGCGCCTGGCTTTGCAAGGATTGCCGTCCGAGCCGTGCAACAGAAGCCGCCGCGATGAACGCGTATTGACGGGTTTCTTCAAGCTGGGCGAATTTTTCAAATTTCTTTATATCAACTGAAATATCTTTTTCACCAAATTTTATCAGTCCAAGATTAAAAAATGAAGCTAACAGCAGTTTTATGCAGCTTGAATGATTCTGGAAAATTTCAGAAAGCCGTTCAGATTCACGTTTTTTTATTTCAGTGTTGTTTTTACACATTCCGGGATTTTCCAGAATATATGAATAAAATGCCGCGATTAAAGATGGAGAAATTGAAAACGGAATGTCAAAGTTTTTTTCGGCAAATTCAGGCTCTGGAAGAAGACTTTTCAAGTTGGCGGCGGAAGCGAGCGGTTCTTCAAGAAGCGGATTCAGCGCAATAATATTTTCGTTCGTTTCAGAATCTTTGTACGAATAAATAATCAGCCGTTCGGTCAAGTTGATTAATTCTGAATAAATATCCGAAAGAAAATATTCGGTTTTAAAAAAATCAATCAGTTTTTGCTGGGTGCATTTTTCAATGAACGAAACTGCGGTGATGATTTTTATGTCGAATTCGGAAAGCAGCGAAATTATTGTGTTTTTATTTTCTTCCTTGCGGAAAATGGAGCTCAGCTGTTCAATGAGATTGCTTTTGTTGAAAGGCGTGTGGATTTCGCCGAGGTAGATTCTCATTATTTCAAAAAAACGCTCGTCGTCCATTGTTGATAAAGTTTCTCGCCAGCGGATTATGCGTTGAGCTTTTGGATTCAGTTCGCTTGTGTTCATAAAGACTCCGGGAGTTCGTTCTGCAGCTCATCCAGGTCGCTTTCCTGGGTGTAGCGGATGATTCTGTAGGAATAGCCTTGTTCTGCAAGGAATTTCTGGCGGTTTGAGCCAAATTCTTCTTCCACAGTATTTCTTGTGATTAAAGTGAAAAATCGGCTTGTGCGTTCTTTTGGGCGCAGAATTCGGCCGAGGCGCTGAGCTTCTTCCTGCCGGCTTCCAAATGTTCCGCTCACTTGAATTGCAAGGGAAGCGTCTGGAAGGTCGATTGCAAAATTTGCAACTTTTGAAACTACAAGCACGTGAATTTTTCCTTCCCGGAAATCCTGGTAAATTTTGTCGCGTTCGGCGTTCGGCGTTTTTCCTGTGATTATCGGAGTTTTCAGTTCTTTTGAAAGAATTTCGAGCTGCTCAAGGTATTGCCCGATTACAAGAATTTTGTCTTCCGGGAATTTTTTTACGAGCTGCTTTGTGACTTCTGTTTTTACAGGATTTTCGCTTGCAAGGCGGTGTTTTGTTCTTGCCGGGGAAACCGCGTATTCAATTTCCTGGGATTCCGGCAAATCTACACGGACTTCTATGCATTCAGCTTTTGCAATCCAGCGGCTTTTTTCAAGTTCTTTCCATGGAACATCATAGCGTTTTGGTCCAACAAGGCTGAAAACATATCCTTCGCAGCCGTCCTCGCGGACAAGTGTTGCCGTAAGCCCGATTCTTCGGACTGCCTGAAGTTCTGCTACAACCCGGAACACAGGAGCCGGAAGCATGTGTACTTCATCGTAAATTATAAGTCCCCAGTTTCGCTGGCGGAAAATTGAAAAATGCGGATACGGACCGTCTTTTTCCGGCCGCCATGTAAGAATCTGGTAAGTTGCTACTGTAACCGGCGCAAGAGTTTTGTTTTCGCCGGTATATTCGGCAATCTGGTCTTCTGTAAGGTTTGATTTGTCTAAAAGTTCCTGAATCCACTGATGAACCGCGGAAATATTCGTTGTGATTATCAGCGTGCTTGTTTTCAGCAGATTCATAACGTTCATTCCGACGATTGTTTTTCCCGCGCCGCAAGGAAGGACGACAGTTCCAAATCCTGTTCCCGGCCCTTTGTCGCCGACCAGAGCGTTTGCGGCTTCTTCCTGGTAATTTCTGATTTGAAAAGGTTTCCCGGAGCGAGTTGTTTCCCTTAGGTTGAAATCCAGAGGCTCGCCGTTTTTCAGTTGAATTTCGTCCTTGACCGGCCACAAGGCTTTCAGCAAAATTTGTTTAATTGTGCCGCGGTCAGTAAGTTTCAGCCGGAAGCAGAATTTTTTTTCATCTTCTGAAACGGAAATATTTTCCGGAACAACAGATTCATCAAAATCGCACTGCTCAAGAATTTTTTTCGCCTGCGGATTTGCGGCAATTTCAAGAAAAACCGGGCGGGAGCTTGCCACAAGGTAAAGATACTGCTCTTCAACAAGTGCCGGCTCTTTTTTGCCTGGCGAATCGCTAAGAATTTCAGCGGATTTTACAGGAACTTTTATTGAAGGTCCTGGAATAAGGCGCAATTTTCCAAATCGGGTGGCTGTTTCTTTTATCCAAAATTCAATTGACTGCGGAACATCGTAGCGCGAATATTTTTTCAGCGTTTCAATCGCGTTTTCTGCCGTGAAGCCTGCGCTTGTGGCATTCCACAAAGAAAGCGGCGTCAGCCTGTAAGTGTGAAGATGTTCCGGCGAACGTTCAAGTTCCGCAAACGGAATAAGAGCATTTCTACATTCCTTGGAAAGAGGAGCATGCACATCAAGCAAAAGCGTTCGGTCGCCTTGAACAATCAAAGGATTTTCTAAATTCATAGCAGAATATTTTATAATATTGCCGGAAAAGGCTCAATTATAAAATGAAGGAATTTAATTAGTCTGAATGTCGAGTTTTTTTGTGAAAAGAATAAAAGCGCGGGCAGATTTACAGTTTGTGAAGATTTTTGGCGATTGAATCAATAAAAGTGCGAAGCACCCGAGGTAATACAAGCGGAGCGCGAGCCAAATCCATCTGAGCAAATTGGAAATATGCGAAAGAGTTCTTTCAGAATTTGCAAAAACTCAACCTTCAGACCAATTAAATTTCCGCTTGAAAATATTATTTGATTAACTGATTTTGTTCGTGTAGACTAATATAGTTATGCTTATCAAAGTAATGGCTGATTCTGGCCGACGTATCGCCTGGACTGACCGGAAGAACGGTTATTTCCAGTTTTTGTTTAGTAATAAAAATGATGAGAATGGTTATTTTCGTGGAAACACAAAATTTTTAGATGGTTTTGCTGCCGGCGGAAAGAAAATTTCTGATTCAAAATATACAGAAGTTTTTCCGTATGGATTCAAGGCGGTTTTTGAAAAATCATTTATTGAGGCGGCGTTGCTTTTGGAAGAGCAGGCTTTCTATTTGAATTCAAATTCGGATTTGGAAATTCTTAAAATTTCGCCGTCGCTGCTTCTTGAAGAAACTTTGCCGCTTGAAAATATTGAAGCGAAAAGCAATCGGGAAGAACTTGAAAAGCAGGTGAAATCAGATTCAGTTTGGTCTGAAAAAAAATTTGATGGCGTAAAAGTAATAAGTTCAGACAAAGGCGTTGCGGTTGCGGCGGTGTTTGATTTTGATTTTTCTGTAAAAGATGAAAATCTGGTTCTTTGCAGAAAAGCGCAGGATTCAGAAAAAGCGGAAGAGCCTTTTGCGGCGGCTGGATGGTATGTTGCGTTTGAAGATGATGAAAATTCCGCAGTTGAAAAAGCGGTTCGCCTGGCAAAGCAAAATGGAATTTCCGCTCATAAAAAGCAGATTGACGATTTTCTTGACAAATTCAAGGCTGATTTTGGCGACAAAAAATTCAAT
This sequence comes from uncultured Treponema sp., assembly GCA_934718065.1. Taxonomy (GTDB): domain Bacteria; phylum Spirochaetota; class Spirochaetia; order Treponematales; family Treponemataceae; genus Treponema_D. The sequence goes on along the minus strand of CAKUZR010000001.1, from coordinate 74,586 downwards.
GAGTCAGTTCAGTGGGCAAGATTCAGCGCATGGCAGCTTGCAACAAAAGACCACGGAAGCAATTACCGTGGAATTTGGGCAGGTCTTCCGTGGTTCAGGGACAACTGGGGGCGCGATACATTTATTTCTTTGTGCGGAACGCTTTTGGTTTCCGGCTGTTTTGAAGAGGCGAAGGATGTTCTTCTGGGATTTGCGGATTTCCAGGATTTGAACAAAGACAGTCCGACTTATGGAAGAATTCCGAACCGCTACCGCGACAAAAATGATGTGATTTACAACACAGCGGACGGAACTTTGTGGTTTATCCGCGCGTTGTGGGAATATGTTCAGTATTCCGGTGATGTTTCAATTATAAAGCAGCTTGAAAACACCGTTAATATCGCGATTTTTGCGGAAATGGAACGTTGCGACGAGCATGGTTTTCTTATGCACGCAGATGCGGACACTTGGATGGATGCCCGGATTGAAGGGAACGAGCCGCTTTCTCCGCGTGGAAACCGCGCGAATGACATTCAGGCTTTGTGGTTCACGGCTTTGAAAATCGGCGCGGAAATGCAGCGTCTTCTTTGCAACAATGAAAAGGCTGACAGCTTTGATTTTATTGCAGAAAGAGTGAAAAAATCGTTCCTGGAATATTTCTGGAACAAGGATTGCAATGCGCTTGCTGATTTTTTGCCGGAAGGCGGCTACGGCGAATGGATAAAAGATATGCGCGTTCGTCCAAATCAGCTTTTCACGTTTATGATTCCTTCAGTTCTTGATTTGAAGCCGGAAGAATATTTTGTTGAAAAAAAAGTTGCTGACAATATCATAAAAAATGTTGAACGCGAGCTTGTGAATCCGTTCGGGCTTTACAGCTTAAGTCCGGAAGATCCTCTGTTTCATCCGGAACATGAAAATCCGGAATGGTACCACAAGGATGCGGCTTACCACAACGGAACAATCTGGGAATGGAACACAGGCGCTTACGTTACGGCGAGCGTTTTGAGTTCAGATGGAATTCTTGGTGAAAAAGCTTCGGGCATTCTGCAGAATTATTCCAAGATGATTCAGGAATTTGGATGCGCCGGCTCTTTGAGCGAAAATATTCATGCGCGGCCGGATTCAAATGGAAATCCGAAACTTTCAGGAACTTTCAGCCAGGCTTGGTCTGTTGCGGAATTCAACAGAAATATTGCAATGGATTTGATTGGTTTTCATCCGCAGTTGGTTCAGAAAAAAATTAAATTTTCACCGTGTCTTCCGCTAAGCTGCAAGGAAGCAAAGGCGGCGCTTCCGTTTGGAAACGGCTGGCTTTTTGATGTTCAGATTAAGCGCAAGGGCGATGCTTATCACTGTTCTGTAAAATGGATTGTGAAAAATCTTGATTCTCTGGAAAATTTCCCGGAGCTTCTGCTGAATGAAATAAAAATCAAGCCGAACGAAGAATACGAAATTTCTACGCCGGCAAAATATCGGAACAAGGAAGAAAAGCATTTTTCTTTTGAAAAATTCGGCGTTCCGGCAAAATGGATTACAGCTCCGTTTGAAAAACAGAATTTGAACAACGAATTCTGCGGTGCGGAGCACAAGAAGGATTATCTTTTCAATCTTATAAAAAGCGGCAGGATGAACAGCAAGTGCAGCGGCGGAAAAAATACAGGCGCGTTGGAATGGTATTTTGATTCAAAAGAATTTGAGGAAAAATATCACAGCGACATTGAACTTGGCGCGATTTACAAAAAGTCTGGAACGGTTTTCAGATTGTGGGCGCCAACGGCAAAGGCGGTTTCTGTTTCATTCTTTGCTGACGGGGAAAATTCTGCGGCTGAAAAAACAGTTGAGATGAAACGTCTTTCTGAACCGGGAAAAAATGGAGTTTGGGAAGCAAATGTAAAAGGCGATTTGCACGGAAAATTCTATTTGTACACAGTTTTAGTTCACGGAGTTGAGCAGATTTCTTCTGATCCGTATGCGAAAGCCTGCGGTGTGAACGGAAAACGCTCGATGGTTGTGAATATGTCCCGCACAAATCCTGAAGGCTGGGAAAACATTAAAATTCCAGTTGTTCAGTCTCCTTGCGATGTTGTGGCGTACGAGGCGCACATTGCGGATATTACTTCAAGTCCGGACTGGAACGGAGATAAAAGAATTCAGCGTACATTCCTTGGGGCGGCGCAGTCTGGAACAACGTTTAAAGGCGTTCCAACTGGTTTTGACCACATAAAATCTTTGGGCGTTACGCACGTTCAGCTTCTTCCTGTTTTTGATTTTAGAAGTGTTGATGAAAAAACTGTAAATGATCCGATTGTGAAAAACCGGGTTTTGTTCGGCAATTTTAACTGGGGCTATGACCCGGAAAACTACGCCTGCCTTGAAGGTTCTTATTCAACAAATCCTTATGACGGAACTGCAAGAATAAAAGAATTCAAGCAGCTGGTGAAAAATTATGCGGATGCAGGAATCGGCATAATTATGGATGTTGTTTACAATCACGTTAACGACGGAATTCATCAGGGGCTTGGAACTAGTGTGCCTGGATATTTCTACCGGGTTGAAGGTTATTCCGGAGCCGGGGAAGATACCGCCAGCGAACATTCAATGTTCAGAAAGTATATGGTTGATACGCTTTGCTTCTGGCTGAAGGAATACAAGCTTTGCGGCTTCCGATTTGATTTGATGGGACTTCACGACGTTGGCACGATGAACGCAATTCACGATGCTCTGCATAAAATTAAACCGGATGTTCTTATTTACGGTGAAGGCTGGGATATGTACCGCGCAGGAAAATTTGACGGCGCATCCCAGGTTAATTGTGAAAAAATGAACGGAATCGGATTTTTTAATGATGCGATGCGATGCGGAATAAAAGGTCCGATTTTTGATGACAAGCAGAAAGGGTTTGTTCACGATGGAACTGGCAGAGAAGCTGTGAAATTCGGAATTGTCGGCGCAACAAGGCATCCTCAGATTCAATTTGATAAAGTTGAAGGCACGGCGGCTCCAAAACCTTGGGGCAAAGAAACCTGGCTTTCGGTGAATTACACAGAAATTCATGACAATATAACATTGCGCGACAAGCTTTTCATGGTTGAACAGAATAAGCCGGAAGAATATCTTGACCAGATGCAAAAAATGGCGATTTCGCTTGTTATTCTTGCGGAAGGTTACCCGATTTTGCATGCGGGAATGGAATTCTGCCGTTCAAAGGAAGTTCCTGAAGAAATAAAAGCCACAAAGCAAATTTTCTACGAATACGGAATTTCTGACGACGGAAGGCATTTTATTCTTCACAATACATATAATGTCTGCGACAAAATCAACAATCTTGACTGGAATCGTTGCGCTGAAAAGCAGGACGTTGTGAATTATGTGCGGAATCTTATAAAACTCAGAAAAGAGCATCCTGCATTCAGGCTTTCGACTGGCGAAGAATGTGAAAAAGTTCTGCGTTTTATTGACAACAAGGCGGCCGGGCTTCCGGAGCAGATTCTTGCGTGGGAGCTGGATGGCTCAAAGTGCGGCGACAGCTGGAAAAAAATTGTTGTCATTGCAAATCCGTTTACTTCGGATGTTAAGTTTGAGCTTAACGGAAAAGGAAAATGGAAACTTGTTACGGACGGCAAGCAGTTCGCTGAAAATTCTGCCGAGCTGGAAGACGGTGCGGTTGTTACTATAGCGACTAAAACTGTTGCTGTTTACGCTTTGCAGTAATAAAGAATTCCGCTGAAAACGCCGATAAATTCGGAGAGGGCTTTTTATGAAAAGAATTTTGAAGTTATTTTCTGCGTTTGTATTTTCACTTTTGCTGGCCGCCTGTTCAGAGCAAGATGACAATAATTATATAATCGATGTAAAAATTCCTGAATCCACAGATGCAAAGTCGATAATTGTTTCTGTTCCTTATACTGACGGAATGGAATATGTGAATATTTTCCGGAAAGACAAAGAAGACGTTTTTAATATCGGACAGATAATTCCTGCTTCAAAAAACAAGATGCAGACTTATATTTTTGAAGACAATCTCGCGGTAAATGATGTTGAATATCAGTATTGCGCGCGCTTCAAGGTGAACGGCTCTTATAAAATTACGGCATGGTCTGATCCGGTGAAAATTTCTCAGGCAACGCCGGTTTTTACGGATGATCCAAGGCCTGTGATTGACAACTGTCATTTTTCGTATGATAAAAAAACAGCTTTGCTTTCGTTGGTTTCTGATGCGGAAGGAACGGATGGTTCAATTGGCTTGCCGGCTTCCGGAGATTTTTCAAAATTCAGTTTGGGACTTGCGCTTAGCAACGGCGATGTTTCTTCAATTTTCAATTTGGCTTCTGCCGGTTCGGCTTATACAACGGATTCCTCTGCGATTTTCTTGCGGATGGTTTTGACTTCAAAATTTTTTAATAAGCCGCTTGAACTGAAAGGCGTTGTTTGCCAGCTTGAAACAAAAAAGTATGAGAAGGCGGATGATTCTTCAAGCGCGCTGCGTTATACGATTGTTCAGTGGACTGCGCCTGTGGAAATTTCTGTAAAAGGCGACGTTGATGATTCTGGAAAATTTACGGTTGAGCAGGTTGCCTCCGATGATGAAAACTATGATTTTTCAGATGTTCTGACGGAAGAGAAAAAGGCTGCTGAAAACCGCGCGGCAATTGAAAAACCGCTTGATTTTTTTGATTTAGGTTTTAATGCAAAACCGGATTATTCAAACTAGTTTACAAGAAGTCCGTTCACTGCGAGTTCGGCTGCGCCATAGCAGTCGGAAATATCTTTTGAGTTCAGAACGGCAATTTTAAAAATTGCGGATTCCAAAAGCGAATAAAGCATTATATTTGCGGATTTTACGCTGACTTTTTTGAATTCGCCGGCTCGGATTCCTCGGATGATTACGCAGTTCAAAAGGTGCTGAAGGCGTATTGTTCGCCGCAAAACCCGCTCTTCAGTGTCAATTCCGGATTTTTGAAGCTGCACAAGATACGGCAGAAGAACGGCGAAAAGTTTTCGGTTTTCCTCGCATTTTTCCAGAATAAATTTCAGCATTGATTTTAGAACTTTTTCAGTTGAAATGGTTGTGTCGGTTGCAATTTTAATCAGAACTTCTTCTAGCGTTGAAAGAAACTGCTTTATGCTGAACAGAAAAATTTCACGTTTGTTTTTGAAATAAATATACAAAGTTGTGCGAGTAATTCCGCAGCGGTCGGCGATTTTCTGGAAAGTTACATCTTCGTAGCCTTCATCCATAAAAACATCGAGCGAGCGTTCAAGAATTTCTTCGCGTCTTTTGTCATGTTCAACAACTGTAGCCATTGGTTTTTGATTTTCCTTTGTTTATGCAGTTTTGCTTACGCTGAATTTTATTTTGTTTTTGGCAGATAGTTTGTATATCTGTAAAATGTTGTGTTCAAATTTCCAGCTTTGATATCTTTCAGGCTGTTTGCGTAATGTCCGAAATTTTCCTGGAAAGATTTGTGGCTTGTTATAATTCCAAATTCCCAGCCTTTGAAATTCTGCCATAAAACTGACATTTTTTTGTAAAGCTCAGCGGCTTGCTCTTCGTCTCCAAGGCGTTCTCCGTAAGGAGGATTGCAAAGAATCAGGCCAGATTCGTAAGGCGCGCTGAGTTCGGCGAAATCTGCCTGAACAAAATCTGGGCGAATTATTTTTGCGTCGCTTCCGATTGACTGCAAGGCGCGGCCCGCCATAACGCAAGCGTATTCGGCATTTTTTTTGGCGCGGTCAACGGCTTCCTGTGAAATATCAGAGCCGGTGATTCTGACTTCAACATCGGTGCGAATTTTTTCAGCTTCCTGCCTGCGGATTTCTTCAGCCTGTTCTTTGTTGTAGAAAGGCAGCGTTTCCAGCGCGAATCTGCGTCCGAATCCTGGAGCTACGTTGTATGCGTAAAGCGCGGCTTCGATTGCAATTGTTCCGGAACCGCAGAACGGGTCATGCAGCGGAGTTTTTCTGCGCCACATCATTTCCTGCAGAAGAACGGCGGCAACGGTTTCTCGCAGAGGGGCAATTCCTCCGTCTACGCGGTAGCCGCGTTTGTGCAGGGGGAGCCCCGACAAATCCAGCAGAATCATTGCAATGTTCTGGTCCATATAAACGCGAATATTTGATTCATTGCCTGTTTCCGGCATTGAAGACATTCTGAATTTTTCAGTGAGTTTCTGGTAAATTGCTTTTTGAACAATTGACTGGATTGCGTGTTCAGAATTAAGCTTGCTTTTGTAGCAGCGGACTTTGTCAACTGTGATTTTTGAGTCTTTTTTAAAGAAATTCTGCCACTGAATATTGTAAACGCCGTCAAAAAGCTGATCGAAATCTTCTGCAGAAAATGAAGCCATCTGAAGGAAGATTCGGTCTGCTGTGCGAAGACAGAGATTTGCTTTGAACATGGCGTTGTTGTCGCCTTCAAAAATAACCCGGCCAGGCGCGTTGCCTTTTAATTTGTAGCCAAGATGTTTAATTTCGTTTCCAAGAATTTTTTCTGCGCCAACGGCACACAATGCGACCAATGTATTCATAGTCTAAATGTAACATTTTTACAATTTTTGCGAAAGTGTCATTTTGACATTTTCGCAAAAAAATGTCATTTTGCTGTGAAACTTCTTAGTGCGCGATTCCTCGGATTTCTTCCAGGGTTGAAATTTCTTTCCGCTGCATATATGAAGAAATTCCTTCAATACATTCAATCATTGTGAGCGGATTTGCGAATGTGTTTGTGCCGACTTCCACGGCGGTTGCGCCTGCCATTACAAATTCTATCACATCTGACCAGGTTGCAATGCCGCCGATTGCGATTATTGGAACTTGTTTTTCTTTTGGAAGAGATTGAATTGCCTCGTAAAGCTCGTAAATCAGGCGGACTGCGATTGGACGGACAGCTGGACCGCCGAATCCGGCTTTTACTTTGTCAAAAACTGGGCGGCCTGTTTCAACATCGATTGCGACTCCTTGGAAAGAATTGCAAAGGCTGATTGCGTCCGCACCGGAATTTATGCAGGCTAAGGCAACTTGATTCAGTTCCGGCGACTGCGGAGTTAATTTTACCCACAAAGGCTTTTTTGTAACGGAGCGGACTGCGCTGACAACTGTGCTTGCGGAAGAGCAGCTCATTCCGAATGCGGCGCCGCCTGCGCTTACATTTGGGCATGAAATATTCAGCTCGATGACTGGAACTTCCGTTTTTTCAAGAAGTTTTGCGCCTTCGACATAGGTTTCCAGGCTTGAACCGGAAAGATTTGCGATTGCTACTGGCTTGAGTTTTAGCATTTCTGGAAGCTCGTGTTCAATGAAATGCGGAATTCCAGGGTTTTGCAAGCCGATTGAATTCATCAGGCCGCTTGGAGTTTCCCAGACGCGGATTCCGGAGTTTCCCTGGCGCGGCTCTAAAGTGAGGCCTTTTGAGGCGATTCCGCCGAGCTTGTTTACGTCGAAAATTGGAGCGTATTCTGTGCCGAATCCGAATGTTCCGGAAGAGCCAATCAGCGGATTTTGAAACTGAATTCCGTTGATTTTTACGGAAAGATCCGGGGTTTTAGGGGCGGAGCCCTTAGGAGAGAGGGTAGGCGGCAACGAAGTGCCGCCGAGGGGGAGACTTTCCCCCTTTAAATTATTTTTTATTCTTGATGGTTCGGGCTTTGGAAATGAAAGAATTTTTGAGTCGAAAACTGGGCCGTCTTTGCAGCAACGGAGATTTCCTTTTGTGGTCGGGATTACGCAGCCGAGGCAAACGCCGACACCGCACGCCATTCTGGATTCCATGCTGAGCCAGCACTGCACGCCGGCGGCTTCAGAAATTGTTTTGATGTAATTTAACATTGGGGCCGGGCCGCACGCATAAACGGCTGAATATCCGGCTTGCTTGATTTTTTCCGCGTCGATTGCGGCGGTTATCATTCCGTGGATGCCAACGCTGCCGTCGTCTGTGGTGATTGTGAGATTTTCAGGGTGGATATTTTCAAGGCCGTAGGAGCCGCTTTTGAACGAGGCGATAAAATCGTAGGATTTTTCTGGAAGCGATTCCGCGAAATTTGCAACTGGAGCGACTCCGATTCCTCCGCCGGCGATTAGAACTTTCTGTTTGGAGCTTGAGTTTGCAGTTGTGCCGGTGCTGGATTCAGAAGCGGCAGGTTTTGGGAAAATATTTCCGAGCGGCCCGAGAATCTGGATTTTTTCATCGTTTTTGAGCGAGCAAAGTTCTTTTGTTCCTTTTCCTTTCAGCAGGATTAAGAAAGAAATTTCTGCGCCGCCGGATGTTTTTTCTGCGTGGAAAACGCTTATCGGGCGGGCTAGAAGCTGCTGGCTTTTTTCGGAGCGAAGCATAAAAAACTGGCCGGGAAGCGGAATTCTTGCGTTTTCGCCGTTTGTGCTTATTTTAAGACAAAAAACAGAGCCTTCGGGTTTTGCGCCGGAAACACTTTTGCACGAAACTGTTGTCCCAGTTGTAAAAACAGGATATGGAATGCCGTTGCAGTCAGTAATTTGTTTCATTTTTCTTTTCCTTAATTCAATTTTTTGTATTTTACTACAAATATAATATTTCTTGAATATAAGGAAAAGTTTTAATTTTAAAAGCGAAGGCCGAATCTGATTGACGGATGAAAATCCACGCTGTCAGAAATTGTGATTGCGCCGATGTTGTTGTCCCGGACTTCGTTGTAGAACGCAGTATCGTTGAAGCCTTCTATGTGGCAGTCAAAAACGCCGGAAACGAATGCAGAAAATCTGCGGAGCGGTTTGAATTCAAGTGAAATTCGCGCCTCTGGAACAAAATTGAATCGGTGGTCGCCGTTTTCAATATCTGAGAAAGCCCACAGAAATTTTCCGTTCAGGGAAAAATCTAAGAGCGTTCTGCTGATTAATGTTTCTTCGTGGCCGATTCCAAAATTCAAGTTGATTGATTTTCCAAGGTCGCTTAACGACTGTCCTGTAAGAACTGAGCCGTGAACTCTTCGGCTTCCGATGCGGATTCCGCCTTCAAAAAGTCCGTCTGTGTCCACTGAAATTTCGGGCAGAACGCGGAATACATCTTGCTGCTTTAGTTTTCCGGCTTTTACAAGCGTTTTTGTGGTTTTTGAATTGTTTTTGACGGCGGAAATTTTTTCCTGCGTAAGAGTTTCTTCGCCAATTGTAAATGTGTACGCGATTCCTTTGTGCGGATAGACATATTTTTTCGGGCAGATTTCTGTGATGTAACCTTCCGCGTCGTAATGTTCGATTTTTAAAGGAATTGGCGTTGGCAGAATGCTGTCCTTGTAGATTACAACTGAATAACTTTGGCTTGAAGGAAATCCGATGACTGTTCCGCTTGGAAATGGAACTGCGAGAATTGGAATTTTCATGCTTTTAAGTTTTGGAATTCCGTCCGCGATTTTTAAAAGCATATTTCCGTGTTGGTCGAAAACGGCACATTCGTAAGCTCCGTGGATTACAAGGCGGCTGCTTTTTTCTTCCGAGAATGCCTGGTTTTCATTGAGCGCAAGAAGCCAGCTCAGGTAGTTTGAGCAGCAGTGCATGTCGAAGAACGCAAATTCTGAATAATCAAGGAATCCGCCGGTGGCTTTGTTGATTGATTTTCCGATTGCCGCAAAAATTCCGCGGTCTTTTTTTGTTTCTTTTTCACTTTTTGATTCTTCTGTTTCTGAAAGTTCAAGGTTTTCTGTGTTTTCGGAAGAATTTTGAATTTCAGCGGATTCCGCGTTTTCTGTTTCTTCCGGATAAATTTTGTAAAATATTTTTTCACCTTGGGTTCTAAGGCTGATTGGAGCGTCGTAATAGTCGTTTACAGTTGGATACAAATCTGAAAGAATTTTTGTAACAAGAGATGGAATGTATGTGCCGGTTTTGAAAGGATAATAGTCGCGGCGCATAATTTGTGAAAAATATTTGTTTATTTCCGGAATAAAAATGTTCGTGTAAATTTCCGGATTTGTGTTCCAGTAGCTGGCGAAAACTTTTGTCTGCCCGAATTTTCCGTAGTTCCATTCTTTTTTCTTGTTTAAGATTTTCAGCGGAACTGTTGGAACAATGTCTTCCGGATTTATGATGTTCCAGATGAAATTATATTTTGGGTCGGAAACTTTTTCCTGCTGGGAAACATTTGGAGCCGCAAAAGTGTAGACGTAGATATTTTCTGTGTTGAAATAGCCTTGGTCGGCAAGCTGTGCGCCAATCAGGTTTGAAAGTGCTGCGCCACGGCTATGCCCGGTGATTAGAAAATAAGTTGTGTCCGGATCGATTTTTCTTTTCAGAAGATAGTAAATCAAGGCTTTCTGAATTAATGTCTGCGTGCGGAAAAATCCTTCGTGAATCAATGTTGATTCGTGCGTTGAGTCGGCGACATTTGCGTTGGAAATCCATTCCGGCGCGGAATAAGGCGTTCCCCGGATTGTAAGAAAAATCAGCGTGCGTTTGCCTTTTGCGCTGTTTATTTCTTTTGAGGCAATGCTGAAAGCCGCCTGATCTTTTTCAAGGCCGGGAGCTTTGTAGTCAAGCTGGTAATGAAATTCCATGTTTTTTTCCGGAACGCCAAGTTTTTTGTAGACGTTTTTCAGCTGGTTCAGCTCCGGATCGGTTTTTAAGTTCACGTAGGAAACTTCTGAAAGCGCGCAGGCAATTTTTGCAAGTCCGTGGTTATAAACTGACGGAGAATTTCCGCCGAACCATTGCTCGTTCCATTCAAAAGGAATTTCTACGGGAGCGTCAAAACCTGTTTCTTCTGCGTTGATTGGAAGAACAACTGTTTCCGCGGCAAGGTTCAGTTTTGCCAGCATAAGAATTGAAATCATCAGGATATTTGTTTTTTTCATTTTTCTTGGGAATTTCATTTTCAGTTTTTGTTTGGGTGTTTTATCCCCGCTGATTTTGGCGGGGCGTTTTTTTTCTAAAGATTCGCTTTGGCGTTCAAAAGGTCGTTCTTGCTGAAAAGCGCGTTTCTGGCGGCTGAATCGGCAATGTCGGCTAAGCTCAAAGTTCCTACGTCGCGTTTTTCGGCGAGTTCAGAATCTTTTTTCCATGCGCAAAGAATTCCTCGGCTGGAATTTACGGTTCCTCCGCATTTATCGAGCAATGTTGCGGCGATTCTGGCTGCTCCGCCTTGTGCGCCGTACCCTGGAATCAAAAAGAATGTTTCAGGATATTTGTCGCGGAGAATTCGCGCGTCTTTTTCCTGGGTTGCGCCAACAACTGCGCCAATCGGACCGCAAGTCTGGTTCTGGTAATTTGATTTGAATTCGTTGTTGATGTTTGCAATTTCATTTCCGACTCGTTCCAGAAGAAGTCCGCCGGATTTTAGTTCCTGGTGCTCAATGTCTGTCATTCCCGGATTTGAAGTGCAAAGAAGAACAAATGCGCCTTTTCCGCCTTTTTCAGGGGCAGCGTAATTTGTGAATGGTCTTAAAGTGTCAAAACCCATGTACGGATTGATTGTGATTATGTCTGTTTCAAAATCTCCGGAAAAATGCGCGCGGGCATAAGCGTCTGCGGTAGCGGCGATGTCGCCACGTTTTATGTCGCTGATTGCAACGAGTCCTGCGGCTCGAACCGCTTTCAAGGTTTCTGAATAAATTTTCATTCCTTTTAAGCCCATTGCCTCATAATAAGCGATTTGAACTTTGCAGCAGCATGCGCTTTTGTCGCTGGCAACCCGGCGGATGATTTCCTTGTTGTAGGCAAGAACGGCTTCTTCCGGCGAGCCAACCGCTTTCACAACTGATTCTGGAATGTAAGATGGATCTGTGTCCAATCCGACGCACAAAGGACCTCGTTCGGCGGCGAGTTCCTGTAAAATCTGCATATTATGTTTTGTAATCATAATTTGATTATAACGTTTTTCGCTAGGAAATTCTATTTGTTACGGCGCGGCGGACTTCTTCCGCGTACTGGAGCATATTCAGAAAAAGAGCCGTGATTTGCGCGCTTGCGGATCTTATCGAAAATTTGATTTTTCCCTTTCTGCTGATTTTTGAACGGGCCGCCGCCGCGGTGCAAATTTTGTTCCATTCAGAAAAAATTGCCGGAATAAAAGTGATTGTAATTGAAATCAGCATTGCAAAATTCAGTTTTTTGAATGAAGGAATTATTCTGCAGATTTTATTTTCCAGACCGCAAAGCGTTTCCATTATTTGAAGCCGTGAAGTTGTTTCAAAAACGACCAGGGAAAACAAGGCCGTTACAAAAAATCTGAAAGTGTAAAGCAAATCTGAAAAAAGCGCGCTGTAATTTTTTGAAAGAATTGAAACGGAGGAAAAAAGAATTGCAATCCAAAGAAGAAATTTCAGGCGGAGCAGGCTTTTGAAAGGCGTTTTTGCAAGAAAAAAGAAAATTATTGCGGCAAGGAAATAAAACGAAGTCCGAATCCACGGAATGAAGCGGGAAAAATTTTCTCCGGAAAACCCGAACGTTGAATTGCTGAACGTTCGTAAAGTCACAAAAAGCATAAGAATGAGTTTTATGCCGCACGGAATTCTGTGGACGGCGGAATCTTCGTTTCTGTAGCTGAAAATTGCAGGATTTTTTTTCATTGGCTGCCCCAAAAAAGTTCGGAAACGGATTTTGGGTGGAAAAGCGGATTTTTTATTCCGAACTGCCCGAGCTCAAGCTGCAATCCTTCTTCCGGCGTTCCTGAAAATTTTATTTCACCTTTGTCAAGAATTATGAATCGGTCGGCAAGCCCAAGAATTTTTTCAAGTTCGTGCGTAAGAACGATGACCGTTTTTTTTTCAGATTTCAGTTTTTTCAAAATTTCGCAGACGCTTTGAACTCCGGGAAAATCTAGGTTCGCGAAAGGTTCGTCAAAAATAAAAATTTCCCGGTTCATCGCAAGAATTCCTGCGACCGCAAGCCTGCGTTTTTCGCCGCCGCTCATTTGTCTTGCGCCCAGAAATCTTTTTTCGTAAAGCCCGACGGATTTTAAAGTTTCCTCCGCTTTCTTCTGAATTTCGTTTTTGGAAAGTTTCTGGTTTTTCAGCCCGAAGCAAACGTCTTCAAAAGGCGTTTCCCCAAGAATCTGGGCGTCCGCATCCTGAAAAACTAGTCCAACTCCAGAATCCGGCGCAAAAATTTCCCCGGCGGTTGGCTCGTCCAGCTTTGCAATCAATGACATCAGAACGCTTTTGCCAGAACCATTCCTTCCGCAAATCACAACGAATTCTCCCGGAAAAACTTCCAGTGAAACGTTTTTCAGCGCGAAAATATTTGAAAATTTTCGGGAAACGTTTTTTATTGAAAGAATTGGTTCTGTCATTTTCATCCTTTTAGCTTACGCCAAATAATTTTTTACAATTGGATAAAGCTTTTTTGCAAGCGGAATCATAATAATCAGCTTGATAATATTTCCTGGAATAAAAGGAATTAAAACATAGCTCAAAACTTTTGACATTTCAAGGTCTGGCTTTACTCGGTGAAATCCTGCGATTCCAAGCGCAAAGCATACGACTGTTGCCGCGATTGCCGCAATTCCAAAGAAAATCCAGTTCAAGGCATTTGTCTTTGCGGAAAATTCTGTGGCGGCGGAAGAATCTTCAGTTTCAGATTCAGTTTGTTTGTAAGGATTTTTTACAAAAAAATGAACAATCAGTCCGCCCGCAAGTGCCGCGAACAAATATCCAACAAGAAATCCGCCTGTCGGGCCGCTCAGAATTTTGTCAAATCCGCCTTTGCCGGAAAAAACAGGAAGCCCAAGACTTCCAAGAATCAAAAAAATCAAAACTGAAAGAGTGCCGTAAAGCGGGCCTAAGATAAGTCCGCTCAGCATTGCCATCATGTCCTGAATTACGATTGGAACTCCGCCTGCAAGTGGAATTTGAATAAAACATCCGGCGCAGACAAAAGCGGCAAACAGAGCAACAAGAATTGCGCGTTTGCCGATAGAATTTGATTTGCTCATAATTGTTACCTCATTATTAATTAATAGGGTAACAATTACATTCGATTTGGTCAACATTCAAGCTGAATGCTTTTTCAGCGCGTTTTTTTTCTGCGGGAAAAGCATTGGTTTGCGCGAGGCGTTTATTTTTTCAGCAGCGCGGCGAACGGATTGTAGCTTTCTCCGTCGGAATCGTTGTGCGTGCTGAAATATTCGCTGGCTTCCTCGTCCTGTTCGGTTGAAGTGCTTGGAACAAGGGAAATTCTGTGGTTTTCAGAATCGATTTCTTTTATTACAACAGACATTTCCTGGCCGATGCTGAATTTCTTTTTCAAGTTTGTGTTTCTGTCAACGCCGAGCGCGGAAATGTGCACAAGTCCGTCAATTCCCGGCTCAAGATTGATGAAAACGCCGAAATCTGTTATGCGGCAAATTTTTCCGTCAATTTTCTGGCCTTTTGAAAAGCGTTCGCCAACGGTTTCCCATGGATTTTTCAGCAAGGCTTTCATGCTGATTGAAACGCGTTCCTTGTTCCAGTCCGTGCTGATTACTTTAGCGGTTATTTCCTGGCCTGGCTCAAGAACTTTTGAAATATCTGAAACGCGGTCTAAAGAAATTTCTGAAATTGGAAGAAGCACCTGAAATCCGTTGATGTCTACAAATGCGCCGAAAGACTGAAGAGTTTTTACAGTTCCGGTAACAATTGAGCCGACCGCAATTTTTTTGCTGAGCCCTGAAAGCTGGTTCTGATGTTCTTCTTCCTGGACTTTGCGGTTTGAAACAACAAGTTTTTTTCCGCCGTCCTTGTATTCCTGAATTATGAATGAAAGAGTTTTGCCTATAAAAAAGCTTGCCTCTTCTTTCTGGCGGAAACCCATCTGCGAATAAGGGCAGAATGCTCTGTTTGCGCCGACAGAAACTTCAAATCCGCCTTTGATTTCTTTTTCAACATGGCCTTCAACTGGAATATGATTTTTGAACGCATTTTCCAGCATTGAATCGTCTGCTGACTGCCCTGAAATTTTTGTTGTGAAGCGGTTTTCGCCGTTTTTTTCACCAAGATAGAATGCCTTGATTTTGTCTCCGGCTTTTACTGAAATATTTCCTTCCGCATCTGTGAATTCCGCGCATGGAATAACACCTTCGCTTTTTGCATTTAAATCAATAAAAACTGTGTCGCCGCTTATCTGCACGATTGTTGTTTCAATTTCTTGTCCTGGAGTTAATTTTTCAAACATATTTTTCCCCTTATTTGAGTTCTTTTTTTATCGGTTTTGCTTCGAACAAACTTCTTGTGGCTTCATTTATTCTTTTTGCAACGATTGGATTGTTCATTGTGTAAAGGTGAACGCCGTCAACTCCGTTTGTTACAAGATCTGCAATCTGGTCGATTGCGTAGGCGATTCCTGCGTCGCGGATTGCTTCCGGTTCGTCTGCGTAACGGTCCATCATTCTTACGAATTTTTTTGGCAGAACGGCGTTTGTCATGCTGACCATCCGTTCAATTGATTTTTTGTTGGTTGCCGGCATGATTCCTGCTTCAATCGGAACATTGATTCCAACGAGCTGGCATCGTTCAAGGAAAGTGTAGAATTTTTCGTTGTCAAAAAACAGCTGGCTCAGAAGATGCTCCGCGCCCGCGTCAACTTTTCGCTTTAGATTTTTAAGGTCGTCAATCGGGCCTTTTGAATTTGGATGACATTCCGGGTAGCAGGCTCCCATGATTTTAAAGCGTTTTCCGTCTGTGCGTTTTTCGTTGAATTCCCGGATGAATGAAATCAAGTCGCTCGCGTAAAGAAAATCGTTCACCGGCTCGCGCCCTTCAATTCGGTCGCCGCGGAGGGCAAGGATGTTTTCAATTCCAGCTTCCTGAAACTGCTCCAGCACAAACTGCGCGTCTTGTTTTTTCATATTGATGCACGGCATATGGACTGCGCTTTCAACTCCGCAGACATTTTTTATTCTTTTTGCGATGTTCAATGTGTTTTCACAGTTTTCGCTTCCGCCTGCGCCGTAAGTTACGCTTATAAAATCCGGCTTGATGTCGCTCAAATCTGAAAGAGTGTGGTAAACTGTCTCGATATTCATTGTTTTTTTCGGAGGAAAAACCTCGAATGAAAAAGCTGTCTTTTCTGTTGAAATAATCATATTTTTAATGTAGCAGATTGAAAGAAATTAAAAAAGTCTTTATTGAATTTTGCAATGAATTTGGCATTTGGCATTTCTATTGTTATAATAGAAATAAGTTTTCAAGGGGAAGTACAGGGGATTTTATGACACGAGAAGATGAAATTGCCGCAAAAGCGGTGCGCCTTTCAACACTGAAGTCGCTTAAAGTGAAAAAAGAACTTAGAATCAAGCAGATAAAACAGGAAGCCGAGGAAAAAATCCGCGAAGTTAATATTCAGTATGCGGATGATCCGGAGCGGCTCCGCGCAAAATACGCGGCTGACGATTATGCGCGCTCGGAAAAAGCTAGGAAGCGCGCTGAAAAGCGGATTGCAAAGGAAAAGGCGCGGAATGAGCTTGAACGTAAAGTCAGAAAATATACAATTGGGGAAGAAATTTTCAGCTCAATTGTGCAGGGCGTGGGGGCTTGCCTTTTCATCGCGGCAACGGCTTTGCTCAACGTTCTGGCCTTGAATAATGTTCCGGAAAAAACAAAAACCATTTACATTGTTCTGTTCAATTGCTTTGGCTGCGGAATGATTTTGAATTACATTTTTTCAGTTTTGAATCATGCGCTGACAAATTCCAATGCGAAGGAAATTTTCAGGCGTTTCACAAGAATTTTTATTCTTTTTGTAATTGAGGCGACTTATCTTGTTTATTCTTTTGCGGCGATTGAAGGCGGAACTATTTCCTGGATTTACGGAATTGTTGTAACGGGAATCGCAACGGTTTGTGTGCTGGTTGCGGCTTTTCTTTATGCGATTGCAGGAAGCCGTTTTGAAACTGTGAATATTGTTTTCAATGCGGTTTTGGGCTGGGGCGGATTGTTCATCTGCGCAAATTTGTATCATGCCATCAGCAAGGAAAGTTTTGCAATGCTGATTGCCTGCGGCGTTTTCTATACGGTCGGGCTGGTGTTCTGTTCAATCCGCAAAGTTAAGTTTATGCACGCAATCGGTGATTTGATTGTGCTTGTCGCCAGCATTTATCTTTTCTTCTCTTATTTTTTGATGTATTAATCAGTCTTCGGATGCGGACGCGATTTTGTAGTTCCAGTTGTGCTTCGGGTAGCGTCCTTTCATTTCCTTGCAGATTTCGGGCCAGGTTGAATTCCAGAAATTTGCAAGGTCATCCGTGATTTGCAAAGGTCTGCGCGCCGGCGAAAGCAGCTTTAACAGAACCGGCATTCCAAGAATTTTTGGCGTTTCAAAGCAGCCGAAAATCTGCTGGATGATTATTTCCAGAACCGGGCGGATTACAAGTTT
Organism: uncultured Treponema sp.; assembly: GCA_934718065.1. Taxonomy (GTDB): domain Bacteria; phylum Spirochaetota; class Spirochaetia; order Treponematales; family Treponemataceae; genus Treponema_D. The sequence goes on along the minus strand of CAKUZR010000001.1, from coordinate 57,297 downwards.
TGTTTTGTCAGTTTCCGAAGCCTGTGCCTCGTACAGCAGTTTCCGTTTTTTGTTGTTTGGAAGAATTATTTGCGACGGAACATTTTTTTCGATTTCTGCGCCATCCAAAAACCAGTAAAGCCCGTCAAAAACAGTTTTTTCATTGATGGAAGTTTTTCCGCCCAAAAACGGAAGAAGCCATTCGTTCACATTTTGTTCAAGAACTGATTTTTCAGCTTTGTTCGGCAGTTTTTTTTGTTGCGCATAAAATTCTGCACGGCGCAAAAGAGATTCTGTTTCTTCGCTCTGAGGAAGCGTTTCCAGCCCTTTTTCCTGAACCTGAGCGCAGATTGCGGCGGCAAAATCTTCCGGCGCGGGATTAAGCTTTTTTCTGGAAAGAATGATTTTTCCGTAGCAGACAATTTCATTCTTGAAAAGTTTTCCGTCTTTCAGAAAAGTTTCGGTGCGCGTTTTTTTTCGGTTTTTCAGGAAATTTTCCGCTTCTTCCGGCAGAATTTCCTGGTAGGAAAAAATTGTTCCTTCGCTTGCGCCTGAATCAACTTCCGGGGCGACAATCCATTCTGGAAGAACTGCGTTGCGTTCAATTATTTCTTTTTTTAGATGGGCGACGCGAGCGTTCGGAAACTGGTACAAGCCTTTTTTTTCAGTTTGTTTTGCGATTCTGTCGGGAAATCCTGCCAAAAGCGCAAAAGTTTTTGATTTGTTCTGGCGCGGCAAAGAAGCTGCGCGGCGGTTTATGTTTTCCAGGAATTTTTTTTGAATTTCCGGCGATGATTTTGCGTAGTTTGAAAATTCCAGCGCGATTTCTGGATGTCCGTTCAATGCGGCAACTGCCAGCCGCGGATGAATTCCTAGTTTCAGCGCATTTTTTCCAGTTTCGGTGATGGATTTTTTTTCAGAAAGACAGCCGATTTCAACCAGAAGTTTTGCTGCTTCCGCCCAGGCCGCTGGATTCGGCGCGTCCAGCCATTTCAGCTGGGATTCGTCCTGAACGCCCCACAAAGCACATTCAAGAACCAGAGCAGTTATGTCGGAGCGTAGAATTTCCGGCTGGGCATTTTGCGCAAGCACATCGTTTTTGCTCCAAAGGCGGATACATTTTCCGGGCGCAAGTCGTCCGGCTCGTCCTGCGCGCTGTTCTGCGGAAAAAATGCTTTCCCGCTCGGTTACAAGATGTTCCATTCCGAGCGAAATATTTATCTTGTTGATTCTAGCTAGTCCTGAGTCAATAACGGTTTTTACGCCCGGCACTGTGATTGAAGTTTCAGCAATTGAAGATGAAAGAATTATCCGGATTTTGTTTGCCGGCGGAGCTGAAAAAATTTTTTGCTGCTCATTGAAATCTATGGAACTGTGAAGCACAAGAATTTCCGCTTCGTCCGGCGGAAGATTGTATTCCAGAAGTGAATTTTTTGTGCGCCTGATTTCCGCAATTCCGGGAAGAAAAACAAGAATTGTTTCAAACTTTTTTGCGTTTTTCAAAATTTTAAATTGTTCCAGGATTGCGCTCTCTGGCGGAATGTTTCCGGCGTATTCAATTTCCACAGGAAACTGGCGGCCCGGAATTTTCAGGACTGGCGCAGGTTTTTGCGGTTTCCCTAAATATTCAGAAAGCGATTTTGTTTCAATTGTCGCCGACATTACGATTACAAAAAGGTCGTTGCGAAGTTCCATCGCTTCTTTTAAAAACGCAAGGGCAAGGTCAGCGTGGATTGAACGCTCGTGAAATTCGTCCAGCACAACAACGCTGGCTTCTTCCAGGCTCGGATCAGACTGAAGTTTTTTTGTAAGAATTGCCTCGGTCAGAATTTCAAGCCGCGTCGAACTGGAAATTTTTGATTCAAGCTGCATTCTGTAGCCGACAGTTTTTCCGGTTTGTTCGCCAAGAATTTCTGAAATTCGGTTTGCGATTGAAAGAGTCGCAATTCGGCGCGGTTCGAGCATTAAAATTTTTTTAGGAAAAGATTTTAGAAGCGCGGCTGGAACTGCTGTTGATTTTCCGGCTGCTGTTTCCGCGGTTAAAACAAGAAAGTGGGATTCAGAATTTTTTAAAGTCTGGCAAATTTCATCAAGAAATGGCGCAATCGGCAAATTTTGAATTTTTTCGGGCAGCATATTTAATTTTTTTGGATGTATTTTGATTCAAAATCTTTGACCGGCATTGGCCGTGCAAAATAAAATCCCTGGTAGTAGTCAGTTCCCATGTCTTTTAAGAAATCAACCTGCTCTTTTGTTTCAACGCCTTCCGTGATTACCGGCATATTCAGGCGTTTTGAAAGTTTAATAATTGAATGAAGAATTTGAATTGAGCGTTCCTGATTTTTTGTTGCCTGAAGAAACGCCATGTCAATCTTTAAAACATCGAACGGAATGTCCTTCAGCATATTGAGCGAAGAATAGCCGCTTCCAAAATCATCCATTTCAATTTGAAAGCCGTATGCGCGCAGCTTGTTGATAAGAACCAGCTGGGTTTCCAGGTTCATAAGAACGGCGGATTCCGTTATTTCAAGCTTCAGATTTTTCGGGCTTATGTCGTATTTTTTGATTAAATCCACAAAAGTCTGGTAAATGTCAACGTAAAGGAAATCTTTCGGGGAAATATTCACTGAAATGTACATATCGTTGATTCCGCTGTTTTTCCATTCTTTCAGCTTTTGGGCGGCAGATTCCCAGATGAATTTGTCAAGATTTGTGATAAGACCTTTGCTTTCAAGAATCGGAATGAAATTGTCCGGCGGCATAATTGAATTTTGCGGATGGTTCCAGCGCACAAGAGCCTCGGCTCCGTAAACGTTTCCGTCGTTTTTTACCTGCGGCTGCAAGTACATTTCAAACTGATTGTTTTCCAGCGCAATTGGAAATTCTCCGATAAGCTGCTGCTCATGAATCATTGTTTTGCGGATTTCCGTGTTGTAATAAGCGATTTTTAGCTGCAAATTTCCTTTTATTGTTTTTAAAGCCATAAAAGCCCGGTCGCACATTAGCGAAGGCGACATTGAAGCGTCCTCGATTTCGTAAACGCCGATATGAAAATTCACCGGGTAATGCAATGTCTGCATTATTGAAGAAATTTCCTCGGAATTCTGGGTGAGCAATTTTTCTTCAAAGTCTGATTTTTTTGTAAAAATTGCAAAACGGTCGCTTTCAAGCCGCGCGTAAATTTGTTCCGGTTTTGTGTATTTTCTTATCGCGTCCGCAATTTTCATAAGAAAACTGTCGCCTGCAAGCCGTCCGAACAAATCGTTCACAAGCTTGAAGTTGTCGATGTCGCTGCAAATCATCAGGTATTTTTCCTGCGGATTTTCGGTCAGAATTTCCTGAATTTTTTCAAAGAATCCGTCGCGGTTCAAAAGATTTGTCAGTTTGTCGTGAGTCGCCAGAAATTTTTCCCGGTTAAGTTTAATTGTCGCCTGGGTTTTATCGTGAATAATAAAAAATGCGCCAAGAAATTTATTGCTTTCATCCTTTAAAACTTTCACAGAAATATTGAAAGTGAAATTCTGTCCGTTTTTCTGAAGTTCCTTGTCAAAATTAAATTCTGGAAGCTCTTTTAAATCTTTTATGTCTGGATTTGAAGGAATTTCCTTGAACAAATAAGAAAGCTTGAATTTGTCGGAATAAAATTCGTCCTCAAATTTTATCATTGAAGAATTTTTGTAGACAAGCTCGCCGTTCATATCGTAAAGAATCACAGAATCGTGCATATTTGAAACGACCGCCTGAAGCTGAGTCTGGAGCAGTTTTTCCGGAGTAAGCCAAATTGTGAAAATGCATAGCAGAATAACCGAAGCCGCCGTGAAAATTATTGAAAAATCGATTGGCGCGCCCAGAAAAACGTAAAAATAATCGCCAAAAATATTCAGCGAAACCGCAAGCAGAATATTTGTGTGCATAAATCTGTACAGTTTCGGCGTTGTAATAATTCTGATTACTATTACAACCAGCAGCATTGCAAGAATCAAATAGCAAAGACCAAGGTGAACCTGGTAAGGCCACTTCATTGAAATTTTGAAAATTTCCTTTGCATTGTCGTTTAAAAACGCAGGAACCAGAACTTTTTTCAGTTCAAACGAATGTTGAAAGAAAATATTCAGGAAGGAATTCACGCAGTCCAGGCAGACGAGCGCTTCTGCAAATTTGTTGAGCCATTTCAGCTGAATTTTAAATTTTGTGTATTTTTTTGAAAAATCAAAGACTGAATATATAAGAATATCGATAAAAATGAAGAAAACTGTGTAGCAGATGGAGGCGACTTCTTCATTTTCTGTGTTGATGATGAAAATGTGCGCAAAAGTTATAATCAGTGCGCTTGCAATTGATAATCTTAATGGAAAAACGTATTTTTTAGAGTTGATTTTCCTTGTTGTCAGCAAAGCCGCAATAAGCAGCATTATTGAGCAGACAAAGAATAATGTAAAAAGACTTATCAATAAAAACCTCTGAAAACAAGTGTAAAATTGAATGTAATTGAAAGTCAAGTTGAAAAAGCGAGTTTTTGTTGATAATTTTCCTCATAAAAATTTGATGTAAATAGATAAAAATGTTAAGATTTTGAATAATTTTTTGATTTGGAAGTAAAAATGAATAAAATAACATCGTCCGTTGTAGTTGATAAAAACAAGCAGATTGCGGTTACGGCTGCGTTGAGCGCGCTTACAATCCTGATGGGAATCCCTGGGCTTCACCTGGGCTACATTCAGATTAGCCCGACAATTTCGCTTACAATTATGCATATTCCGGTTGTTCTGGCTGCGATTCTTGCGGGGCTTCCAGGCGGAATTGTTACAGGACTGATTTTTGGCCTTACAAGCCTTGTGAACGCGGCGGCAAATCCTTCCGGAGTTCTGGATCCGCTGTTTGTGAATCCGCTTTGCTCTGTTTTGCCTAGAATAATTTTCGGAGTTGCGGCCTGGGGAATTTTTAAGCTTCTTGAAAAGATTCCGTATTGCCCGAAAAGCGTGAATTCCTTGGTTACAGCGATTTTTTCAAGCCTGATTCATTCTTTTGTTGTTATTGGCTCAATGTACGTTTTTTTGAACGGCAGAATCTCTGAGGCAATGAACGGACTTGGATATTTTGCGCTTATGCTGATGATTCTTCCGGGCGCATTTCTGGAGGCAATTGCGGCGGCTGTGGTTTGTTCAGTCGTTGTTGCGTCGATTACAATTGTTTCCCACGGAAAATCAAAGCTTTCGGGCGAATCTGATGATGAATAGAATTTACTGAGGTTTCGATGAAAGTTTTTATTGTTGGAGCAGGATTTACAGGCGTTCAGCTTGCGAAAATTCTTTCCAATGAACGAAATGATGTAACGCTCATTGACAATAACGAGGAAATCACCCGGCATCTTGCTGACCAGATTGACTGCACGGTTCTTACAGAAGACGGAAACAGCCTGGAAAACCTTGAGTCGGCGGGAATTGCAAAGGCGGACGTTCTTGTTTGCCTTACCAACAGCGACGAAGTCAACATGATAACTTGCTCGCTGGTTGATGCTGTTTACCCTGATATTCTGAAAATTGCGCGCGTAAGAAACTACGCTTATTACGTGAATACGGCTTCTGCAAAAAAAACTCATGCGAATGCTTTTACTGGAAATCACCGGCCTTTGTACGGAATTGATTTTATGATTCATCCAGATGTTGAGGCTGCTGAAGCAATTGTTGAGGCTGTGGAAAACGGCGCGGTCAGCAATGTTGTGACTTTCGACAATTCTGAAATGCAAATCAGCCGGATTTCTGTTGGCGAAGGAAGCGTTCTTGCCGGACACAAGCTGATGGAGCTGCGCAATTTAACAGACTTGAATATGCTTGTTGCCTACGTTGAAATAAACGGCGAAACAATGCTTGCCGGCGGATCGACCGTTATGGAAGCTGGCTGCACGCTTGGAATTCTTTCAAAAAAAGAGGATGTAAGCAAAATTGTCGAGCTTTGCGGTTCCAAGCAGCAGGAATTCAAAAAAATTGCGATTGTTGGCGCGGGAAGAATCGGCACGTTGATTGCTGAAAAAATTATCCAGCCGCAGAAAATTTCAATTTTCAAAAGAATTGCTGAAATGAATTTTGCGCCGGCGCAGGATATTGTAATAATTGACACGGATTATGAGCTTGCTAAAGCCGCGTCTGAAAAATTCGGGAAATCTGCTCGCGTGCTGAACGGCGACGCTTCGGATGAAAGTTTTTTGCGCGATGAAGGAATTCCCGGTTTCGATTTGGTAATCTGCGCAACGCATAACCACGAAATGAATATGGTTGTGGCCGCTTATCTTGAGTCGCTTGGCGTAAAACAGTCAATTTCGCTTGTAAAAGATTCTGCGTTTTCTGCAATTGCCGCAAAACTTGGAATTGATGTTTCAATCGCCTTGCGGGATGTTGTTGTTGATTCAATTATGAGCCATATGCGCGGAAAATCCGTTAAGGAAATTCATACGATTGCAAACAGCAATTTTGAAATTATTGAATGTGAGCTGAACGACGGCTCAAAAGTTTCCGGAAAAACGATGAAGGAAATTGCCGAGCCTGGAAAATATTTTGTTTTGCTGGACAGACATTCCGGAAAAGATGAGTATGAAATTGTTGTGGGCGGCACGGTTTTTGCGCCTGGCGATCATCTGGTTCTTATTGTGAAGTCGGAAGAAGCCGCGGAAGTTCTGGAAGAATTTGGAAACGTTACAGAGTAAAATATGTTCATAGTTGATTTGATAAGAATTCTTTCAGTTTTGCTTGCGATTGTCGGGACAACTTTTTTGATTCCTCTTGGAGCTGCGCTTTATTGCGGAGAAACTTCCGTCATTCTTCCGTTTTTAATTCCTATGGCGGCGAGCTGGATTTTCTGCCTGGCGGTTTCGGTTCTTTTTAAAAAACGAAAAATAACGCTCAACACTAGAAAAACTTATGTTGTGGTTGCCTGCTGCTGGATTTTTACAAGCGTGTTCGGAATGATTCCTTTGCTTGCGTCCGGGGCAATTCCGAATGTGACGGATGCTTTTTTTGAAAGTGTCAGCGGATTTTCCACAACTGGAGCGACTATTCTTGGTGATGTTGAATCGCTTCCCAGAAGCATAAATATGTGGCGATGTCTTACGCACTGGCTTGGCGGAATGGGAATTGTGGCTCTTACGGTTGCGCTGCTTCCGCTTCTTGGCGTTGGCGGATTCCAGCTTATAAAGGCTGAAACGACCGGCCCGGAAAAAGGCAAAGTTACTGCGAAAATTACAACAACTGCTAAAATTCTGTGGATTTCATATTTGATTCTTACTGTGGTTCAGGCAGTTCTTTTAAAAATCTTCGGAATGGATTTTATAGACGCTTTTTCCCATGCGTTTGCGACTTTGGGTACTGGAGGATTTTCCACAAGAAACGCGAGCATCGGCGCATATAATTCTGCTGCCATCGATATTATCTGCACAGTTTTTATGTTTCTTGCAGGAATAAATTTCAGTCTTTTTTATTTTGCAGTCCGCGGAAAATGGCGGGAAATCTATGAAAATTCTGAGCTGAAAGCGTATTTCGGGATTTTCGTTTTGTTTACAATTTCAATTGCGTTGTGCATAACTAAGGCTTGCGGCTCTTTTTGGGCGGCGTTGAGATATTCTGCTTTTCAGACGGCTTCTGTTATAACCACAACAGGATTTGCGACTGCGGATTTTACGGCTTGGCCGAGCGTGGCTCAGTTTTTTATTTTTGTGCTGTTTTTTGTTGGCGGATGTTCCGGTTCAACTGGAGGCGGCGTGAAAGTTATCCGCTGGGTAATTTTATTCAAGCAGGCAAACAACGAAATCCGAAGAATGATTCATCCGCACGGAGTTTTTTCGTTAAGGCTTAACAGCAATCCTGCCCGGAAGGAACTTGTTTTTTCAGTTGCGTCTTTTTTGATTCTGTATTTTTTCCTGATTTTTGCAACAACTTTTGTCGGGTGTCTTGGAAAACTTGATGTGTTCACCGCATTTTCCGGCGCGGTTTCAATGGTTGGAAATATCGGTCCGGGATTTGGCGCGCTTTCCCCAAGCGCAAACTATGGATTTTTGCCTGGCTTTGTAAAATGGTGGTATTGTTTTGCAATGCTTGCAGGCCGCCTTGAACTTTACACAATGCTGATTTTTTTCGTTCCTAGCTACTGGAAAAAATAAATTTTGCTTTTTTTCGTGTTTTCCGCGCGGAGAATTAATTCTTCACACGGAAAACATTGTTCAAAACGCCTGCAATTCAGATTCAGAAAAAATTATGCTTTGTACGCGTCGTCGTGAACGCCTGCAATTGCGCGTCCGCTCGGCTCGTCCATATTTTTCCATGCTGCGTCCCATTCAAGAGCTTTTTCAGTTGAGCAGGCAACTCCGGCTTCATGCGGAACAACTTTTGCCGCACTGTCGCTTGGGAAAAGACGGCTGTAAATTTCGCGGTAATAATATTCTTCCTTTGTTTTCGGCGGATTTACTGGGAAGCGGTTTTCTCGGCGGGCGAATTCCGCATCGCTGACTTTTTCTTCAGTGATTTTTTTGAGTGTGTCAATCCAGTTGTAGCCTACGCCGTCTGAAAACTGCTCTTTCTGCCGCCAGCAAATGTTTTCAGGAAGCATATCCTCGAACGCTTTCCGCAGAATCCATTTTTCAATTCGCTGCTTTCCGTCCGGAAGCCTGATGTTCATTTTGTCGCTTGGGTTCAGGCGCATTGCAACGTCGATGAATTCTTTGTCAAGGAAAGGAACTCGTCCTTCAACGCCCCATGCCATCAGCGATTTGTTTGCGCGCAGACAGTCGTACAGGTGAAGCTTGCTCATTTTGCGCACAAGCTCCTCGTGGAATTCCTTTGCGTCCGGCGCTTTGTGGAAATACAAGTATCCGCCGAACAGCTCGTCGCTTCCTTCTCCGGAAAGAACCATTTTGATTCCCATTGATTTGATTACGCGCGCAAGCAGATACATCGGTGTTGACGCCCGTACTGTTGTAATATCGTAAGTTTCAATGTGATAGATTACGTCCGGCAAAGCGTCCAATGCTTCCTGGATTGTAAAATGAACTTCGTGGTGAACAGTTCCAATGTAGTCAGCGGCTTTTTTTGCGGCGACCAAGTCCGGCGAGCCTTCAAGTCCGATTGCAAACGAATGGAGTTTCGGCCACCAGGCTTCTTCCTTTGAGTCTGATTCAACGCGCATTTTTGAAAATTTCTGTGTAATCGCCGCGATAATTGAAGAGTCAAGTCCGCCTGAAAGCAGCACGCCGTACGGAACATCGCTCATCAGCTGGGCTTTTACCGCATTTTCAAGACCGACTTTTACTTTTTCAATTACGCTCGGATTGATAATTTCGCCTTTTTCATCAGTTGCTTTTGGATTGTTTTTTACATTTTCATACGATTCCCAGTCGCGGAAATACCAGCGGGTCGGTTTTTCATCTTTTGAATAAAAATAATGGCCGTTCGGGAATTCCTCGATTGTCATGCAGTGGCCTTCAAGAGCCTTTAGCTCGGACGCAACATAATAACGGCCCTGCTTATCCCAGCCCTGGTAAAGCGGAATTACGCCGATTTCGTCGCGGCCAATAAGATAGACATCGTTTTCTGAATCGTAAAGGGCGAACGCAAAAATACCGGAAAGCTCTTCAATCATCGCCTTGAAGTCTTTTCCTTCCGCGCGGTATTTTTTGTAAAGCGGAATAATTACTTCGCAGTCGCTTTGAGTCTTGAAATTATATTTTCCTTCAAAATCGTTTCGGATTTTCTTCTGGTTGTAAATTTCACCGTTTACCGCAAGAATGATTTTTCCATCGTCGCTTACAAGCGGCTGCTTTCCTGAAAGCGGATCAACAATCGCAAGCCGCTCGTGGCTTAAAATTGCGTTTTTTCCCGTATAAACGCCCGTCCAGTCCGGTCCGCGGTGCCGAATTTTTTTGCTCATCTCAAGAACTTCCGCGCGAAGCTGTTCCTTCAGACCTTCATCAATCGGCTGGCTGCCGCTGCTTAAATCAAATGCTCCTACAAATCCACACATATCGTAACCCCTGAATAAAAAAAGACGCCCATTTAAAACAACTTTTGAAAAACAAAAATTGCATTAAACAGACGTCTTTGTCGTTTCTATATTTATAGAAGAAATCAAAAATATAGTCAAGATTTTTTTTGTACGCACAAATTTAAAGTTGCACATATAAAACTCAAGTATCTAACCCATTTAGACTCTTATTATCTAAACACCTTAGACGTAAGCATCTAAACAGTTTAGACATAAGAATCTAACTATCTTAGATATAAGCTTGATGTTCGAGTTTTTTTGCAAATTCTGAAAGAACGCTTTCGGCATATTTCCAATTTGCTCAAATGGATTTGGCTCGCGCTTCGCTTGTATAAAATCGGGTGCTCCGCACTTTAATCTACCGAGGGTCTAATTCCCCGACGCTTGCGTCGAAAAGGTGATATAATGAAAGGATGGATGATGAGCATATATACAAGAATCATAATAAAACAATGTTGTCATATCATCTGGTGTTTCCAGCGAAGTATAGAAGAAAAGTATTTACCGAAGAATTAGGAGGCGGCTAAAAGAAATCTGCATGGAAATAGAAAAATGCTATGAAATACGATTTGTAGAAATAGGAATGGAAGAAGGCCATGTGCATTTTTAGTACAGAGCGTACCGAAATTAGCAGTAACGAGGATTGTAACGATAATAAAAAGCATAACTGCAAGGGAAATATTTATGAGTTATCCGAGGATAAAGAAGGAAATTCTATTGGGCGAAGCACTATGGACAAGTGGTTATTATGCAAATACAGTTGGACTGTATGCAAGCAAAGAAACAATTGCAAGATATATACAAAATCAGGGAGAGGAAAAGAGAGAGCACAAAAAGATATATGAAAATCAGCCAGAGTTGGATTTTGGCTTATGACATGGTGCTGGACGATCCCCCGACGCTTGCGTCGGGGAGTTTCATTATATTCAATAAATAAAAACGAACTGATTCTGGAACTTTCCCGGACAGGCACTCACAGCGATTTGTTTAAAATATAGCTTGTTTCGGATTTATAGAAACCGTGCTATATTTATAAATGTGGAGGTGAAAAAAATGCTGTACAATTTTATGGAATTGCCGGATGGAACTATAATCAGCCATTATGATATGGTTGACGGAAAAGTAAAAGTATATATGGAAACACCGGATGAAAAATATTGTTTTAAGCATGCGACCTGTTGGCTTCCAGAAAAACGATGGGAAGACATTTATGGATATAACGATAAAGAATTTGCATATTTAAAAGACCTAGTAGAATCTGAGGCGCATTTAATCCTTCCTTTGAAATAATCTCCAAATAGAAAGAAACATTTGGTGAAATTTCATTCTGCTGTTAAGCGAAATCGTTCTTTCAGAATTTGCAAAAAAAATTCGACATTCAGGCTAGTTAAACTATCCGGTAACATTTTGCTCTCTTCAATTTAAGAAAATCTATTTTTCCGGTACAATTGCTTTATGAAATCATCAATTTTTAGCAAACTGAAAAGGCTGCTGCTGGTTCTTGGCGGCGCGGCGATTATGGCTGTGAATATAAAAACTTTTGTGCATTCGGGGAATCTTTTTCCGGGCGGATTTACGGGGCTTGCGCTTTTGCTTCAGGAGGCAATCCAAAAATTCAGCGGGCATTCTGTTCCGTTTTCAGTTCTGGTTTATGCGCTGAATGTTTTTCCGGTGATAATCGGTTTTTTGTGGATTGGCAAAAATTTCACTTTTTATTCCGTTGTGATGATTGCGGTTTCCGGTTTGCTCACGGATTTTGTTCCGGGATTTTATCTTACTCAGGATGTGCTTCTTTGCTCGATTTTCGGCGGAATTTTGAACGCGGTTTCAATCAGTCTGTGTCTTTTTGCTGGAAGTTCTTCCGGCGGCACGGATTTTATTGCGATTTTCATTGCGGAAAAAACAGGAAAATCAGCCTGGAACTATATTCTTGCCTTCAACGTTGCTGTTCTTCTTGCGGCTGGATTGCTTTTCGGGTGGAACGCCGCGCTTTATTCAATTATTTTTCAGTTTGTTTCTACGCAAGCCCTGAATTTGCTTTACAAAAAATATGAAAAAACTACGCTGCTGATTATCACGGACAAGGATGATGAAATTTATAAAATCATTCACGAAAAAACGAATCACGATGCGACGGTTTTTGTTGGAAAGGGCTGCTTCAAGAATGTTGAGCATAAACTTTTGTATACGGTGGTTTCCTCGCAGGAAAGCGGTTCCCTTGAAAAATTGATTCGAAAGGCTGATCCGAATGCTTTTATAAATGTTTTGCAGTCAAAAGATATTTTAGGAAGATTTTTTAAGCGGGCGAACGACTAGGATTTTGAATATTTAAGGCTCATCTCGGAAATCATTTTCAGGATTGGCTCGCGCGATTCATCCGGGATTTTTCCAAGCGAGTCAATGAAATTTGCGTATTTGTTCACGTGGTTCATTTCGTAGGGCGAGTTGTTCTTTTCAAATCCGGTGACTAAAAATTCAACAGTTGTGTTCAGTGCTCTTGCAATTTTTACGGCTTTGTCTGCGGTTGGAATCGAGCCGTTCGTTTTCAGGTAGCTGCTTATTGTGTGTTCGTTTATTCCGGTTTTGTCAGCGAGTTCTTTTGTTGTTATTGCAGAAATTTTTATAGCTTCTCTTAGGTTTTCAGCAAAAGTCATATTTTCATTTTAAAAAAAATTACCTGCAAATTTGCTAAATGAGTAAAATTTTACTAAAAGAGATTGTGCTAGTATTATTTTGCCACGTGGATTACGAATAATTCCTGAAAAATATATTGACATCTGCAACAGTAAAATTTAATATAGTTACCGATAGCTAACTTTTTTTTGCAGTTCAACGTTTCGTTTTTGTTGGCTAAAGGAGAACAACCATTATGCCATTGCTTTTTGCTTCAATTGGAGATGAAGTTTCTATTACGTCTATAAGCGGAAATCCGGCTTCACGGCAGCATTTATCGGACATGGGTTTTTCAGAAGGCTCAAAAATTATGGTGATTCAAAAAATTCCGACAGGCTTGATTGTTAAGGTGAAGGAATCGCGCATTGCTTTGGACAGAAGCATGGCGTCAAAAATTCAGGTTGCGTAGAACCGGCGAAACCACGCCGCAAGCGTTGTGGTATTAAATCCTTGTGCGAATAAATTGATAGGAGAATAAATATGGGCACTTTAAAAGATGCGGGCGTAAATTCAACTGTTACAGTTGTAAAGCTGAACGGTGAAGGTGCGTTGAAACGTCGTCTTATGGACATGGGTTTTACAAAAGGCTGCAAGGTTTTTGTAAGAAAAGTTGCGCCTCTTGGCGATCCTGTGGAAGTTACAATCCGCGGATATGAGCTTTCTGTTCGCAAGGCAGATGCAGAAAACATTGAAGTTGAGTAATTGAAAAAAGAGGAATATTGAAATGAGTACAAAAATTGCTCTGGCAGGAAATCCAAACTGCGGAAAGACAACAATGTTCAACTCGCTCACAGGCACGGTTCAGTATGTTGGAAACTGGCCTGGAGTTACAGTTGAAAAAAAAGAAGGCCGGGTAAAAGGCAACAAAGACTTGATTGTGACTGACCTTCCTGGAATTTATTCGCTTTCTCCGTACACAAGCGAGGAAGTTGTTTCGCGCGATTATCTTGCTTCAAACGAGCCTGCTGCCGTAATTGATATTGTTGATGCAACAAACATTGAAAGAAACTTGTATCTTACAACACAGATTCTGGAGCTGGGAAAACCTGTTGTAATCGCGTTGAATATGGTTGATGCCCTTAAAAAATCCGGAGACAAGATTGACAGCAAGAAGCTTGCGGAAAAACTTGGCTGCAAAGTAGTTGAAACTGTTGCTCTTCACGGAAAAGGCGTTAAGGAAGTTGCCGAGGCGGCTGCTCAGGCTGCGACTGAAAAAGCTGAAGTTCCAGCTGCTTGTTTTGCTTCTGATGTTGAAAAAGCAATCAGCGAGATTGAAAATCTTCTTCCTTCTTCTGTTGAAGCGGCTTCAAAACGCTGGACTGCAATAAAAGTCCTTGAGCGCGACAACGTTATTCTTGAAAAACTCAATTTGAACGCAGACGCAAAATCAAAGGCTGAGGAAATTACAAAATCCCTTGAAAAAGCGCACGACGACGATATTGAGTCAATCATCACAAACGAGCGTTACAATTATATTTCTTCAGTTTTGAAGGGCGTTCTTGTGAAGTCTGGAAAAACAATGACAACTTCAGACAAAATTGACCGCATTGTTACAAACCGAATTCTGGGAATCCCGATTTTCCTGGCGGTTATGTGGTTCGTTTACTGGGTTGCTGTTTCTACGGTTGGAACTATGGGAACTGACTGGGCGAACGATGTTTTGTTCGGCGAATGGATTCAGGGCGGAGCGCAGACTTTGCTTGAAAATGCCGGCGCAAATCCGGTTCTTATTGATTGTGTTGTAAACGGAATTCTTGGCGGTCTTGGCGCGGTTCTTGGATTCGTTCCGCAGATGGCTGTTCTTTTCATTCTTCTTTCTATTCTTGAAGATGTTGGCTATATGGTTCGCATTGCGTTCGTTATGGATCGTGTTTTCAGAAAATTCGGTCTTTCTGGAAAGTCGTTCATTCCGCTGCTTATCAGTTCTGGATGTGGAATTCCTGGAATTATGGCAAGCCGTACAATTGAAAATGAAAACGACCGCCGCATGACAATCATGACAACAACTTGGATTCCTTGCGGCGCGAAGCTTCCTGTAATCGCAATGATTGCTGCTGTTATCGCCACAAAATTCACAAACTCTAACGGTTCGTGGGTTGCGCCTGCTATGTATGCGATTGGAATTGCATGCGTTCTGCTTGCTTCAATCATTCTTAAGAAGACAAAATATTTCCACGGACCGGCTGCTCCGTTTATCATGGAGCTTCCGCAGTATCATATTCCGCAGCTTAAGACAGTTCTTCTTCATACATGGGAAAGATTGTGGTCATTCATTAAGAAGGCCGGAACAATTTTGTTCCTTGCTTGCCTTGTGATGTGGTTCCTTTCTAGCTATGGCTGGGAATCTAAGGCGGAAGTTGCAGAAGCTGAAACAGCGGTTGAGGCTTCAGCGGAATCTTCTGAGGCTGCGGCTGTCGCTGATGTTGTTGAAACAAACGATGCTGCGCCGGAAAAAGTTTCTTTCGGACTTGTTGAAGATGCGAACAATTCTATTATGGCGAAAGTCGGCGGCGTTCTTAGATATGCGTTCATTCCGCTTGGCTTTGGCGGTGAAGAAGGCGGCTGGCAGTGCGCGGCTTCTGTAATTTCAGGTTTTTCTGCAAAGGAAGGAATCGTTTCAACAATGGGCGTTCTTGCTGGAGCAACTGACGAAGATACTGAAGCTCTTGCCGGTGCAGGAAGTGTTGCTGATGTTCTTCCTGGTGACGATTCTGGAGATGCGGATTCAGAGCTTGCTGAAGGCGAAGAAGCTGAAGAAGAAGGAAGCGCAATCCGGGCTGTTGACGCAATTGCAAAATGGTTCCCGACAGGTCTTGTTGCATTCTGCTTCCTTTTGTTCAATTTGCTTGATTCGCCATGTCTTGCGGCGATTTCAACAATGGCAAACGAGCTGCACAACCGAAAATGGTTCTGGTTCGCAATCTTGTTCCAGAATGCTTTCGCGTACATTGTAACACTGATTGTTTATCAGCTTGGAACTTTGTTCACTCAGGGACATTTTGGAGTTGGAACAGTATTTGCATTCGTTTTCCTGGCTGCAATTTGTTTCGGACTTTTCAGAAAAAATCCTTATGCAGAAATGGATTCAAAAAAATCAATGGCTGCATAATTGTAAAAAATATCGGCTGAAAACTTATATTTGATTCGGAGGGCGCAGTGCGGAATATGTACTGTGCCCTTTGTTTAAAAGCTTGAATATCGAGTTTTTTGTTAAGAAATAAAAGCGCAGGCAGATTTGCAGTTTGTGAAGATTTTTGGCGATTGAATTAATAAAAGTGCGAAGCGCCCGAATTAGTTCAAGCGAAGCGCGAGCCAAATCCATCTGGAGCAAACTGGAAATATGCCGAAAGCGTTCTTTCAGAATTTGTAAAAAATCGACATTCGGATTTAAAATCTGTTTCGGGGGACTTTATATGGTTGCAAATATTATTCTTGTTTTGCTGATTGCTTTTTGGGCGGGATTTGTGCTTCTTTCAGTTTTGAAGAAAAAATGCCGTGAAAAGAAAAACGGAATTCCTGCCGGCTGCTATTCCTGCAAGTCTTTTCAAAGCGGGATGTGCAAATTTCATTGTGAGGCGAAAAAATGATTGTGAACATTGTTATTGTCGCAGTTTTGGCGCTGGTTGCGCTTGGCGGAATTAGAACGGTTGTAAAAAATGCGCATGGCGAAAGCTGCTGCAGCGGCGGAAATACAGAAATTCCTGTGAAGCCGGCAGACAGAAACAAAAAAAATTATCCTTACAAAACAACCATTATAATAGAAGGAATGAAGTGCGATAATTGCGCAAAACGGATTCAGAACAAGCTGAATTCGCTTGGAATGTTGGCAAAAGTCAGCTTCAGAAAGAAATCCGCAGTTGTTTTGTTCAAAGAAAAAGATTCGGAGGCGCGGATAAAAGAAGCGGTTTTGGAGGCTGGATACAAGGTCGCGGAGAATTCTTAAAATATTCTTAAAATGCAATTGTGTTTCTATTGGAAAAAATGCGATAATTGCCGCAGGGTTTTTATATGACATTTATTCAGAGTATTTTTTTAGGACTTTTGCAGGGAATTGCAGAATTTCTTCCGATTTCTTCGAGCGGCCATCTTGCCGTTGTTCAGAATATTTTCGGGCTTGAAGATATTCCTTTGCTGTACGATGTTTTTTTGCATCTGGCTACGCTGCTTGCGGTCTGCATTTATTTCAGAAAATCAATTTGGACACTTTTAAAAGTTTTTGCTAGAATGATTGCGCGGAAGCCGGCTCCTGCTGAAACTGATGAAAACGATATTCTTTGCGGAACTGAAGAGCGCGGAAGAAAAACTATTCTTGCGTTGATAATTTCTACTGTTATAACGGGCGCGATTGGCGTTGGAACTAGCAAATTGATTCCAAATCTTTCTATAAAAGTTACTTGCGCCGGATTTTTGGTAACTTCCTGTCTGCTGATTATTTCTTCTTTTATTGAAAAAAAATCTGCCGCAAAAGCGGAAAACGCGCCGAAAGCTGAAACCAAGGGAATTTCAATTTTCCAGGCGGCAGTGATTGGTTTTATGCAGGGCGTTGGAACTTTGCCGGGAATCAGCCGTTCTGGTTCTACAATTGCGGGCGCGCAGCTTTGCGGAGTGGAACGGAGCGCAGCCGGCGAATATTCATTTCTTGTTTCAATTTTTGCGATTCTTGGCGCGTTTGTCCTTGAACTAAAAGATTTGGGCGAAGTTTCTTCTTCAATCGGAGCGGGCGTTGTGGCTGCCGGATGTGTTGCTGCCTTTGTTTCCGGATATTTTGCCTTGGCGTGCCTGATGAAAATCATAAAGAAAGGCAAGCTTGAATGGTTTGCCGCGTATTTAATTCCTGCCGGAATTTTGGGCATGATTTTCTTGAGATAGTTTCAGATTATTTTTCGCCGAGACTTGCCATTTTAAAATATCCTGTAAGAAAACTGTAGAAATTTTCAACGTGGCTGTTTTCTGCTTTGTTTTTCTTGCAGGTTATTAAAATATCACGCTTGCAGTCAGGATTCAGAATTTTCAGCAGTTTGACTCTTGAAGTGTCCAGCGCGCCCCACGAAAATTCCGGCCAGAATCCGATTCCTATGTTCGCGGCAATCATATTTTTTACGGAAGCCGGATTGTCGCTTTCAAAAATAATATTCGGCTTGATTCCGGCGTCGGCGCAGTATTTGTCGCAGATTGAGCGCAGATGTTTTGAGCCGAGCAGCGCGATAAATCCCCAGTTGTTGCAGACAGATTTTATTTCTTCAAATGTGATTTCGTTTTTGTTCCGGAATTCCGCGATGTTTGGAACCGCCAGATAAATTTTTTCAGTGCAAACAAAAGTTGCGTCGCTGATTTTTTCTTTTTCCTGGTTCTGGGCTGAAATTGTGGTTGTTATGCGGATGTCGTCCAAATCATTTTTTTCATTCTGATGGATTTGAATGTGAAGCTCGTCGTCGATTTTCTGGTATTCGATAATCGCTTCGGTTACAAGCGAGGAAGCTGCCAGAACGTTCAGGTGAATCGTGGCGTTTTCAGTTTTTGCCATTTCGCGCAGATTTTGCGGAAGCTCGTTCAGACTTTTTAGAAGCGGCTCAAGTTTTTCGTAGAAATATTTTCCGTAAGGCGTAAGGACAATGTTTCTTCCTTTTGAAGAAAAAAGCGGAACTTCAAGCTCGTTTTCCAGCCGGTGAATCGCCTGAGTCAATGCGGGCTGCGCAACGTGAAGAATTTCCGCGCTTCGTGTAACGTGCTGAGTTTTAGCCACTTCAATAAAATAGCGGAGTTGTGTAAGTTCCATACGGGTTCCTTTTGTAAAGCTGGATTTTTAATTTTTTATGGATTGTAAAAAATCGCTTTCGGCAGATTTCAATTTGCTCCAGACGGATTTGGCTCGCGCTTCGCTTGTAAGGATTCGGGTTGCGTTGCAACTTTAATTGGCTCAATCGCCAAAAGTCTTCACAAATTGCTCTCTGCCTACGCTTTTATTCCATCTGTGAATAAAATTATAAATCCAGTTTAATCAATAACTTAGATGTTATTGAAAAAATAATCAAGTCAGCGGGTTATATTTTCCGCGCGAACAATCATCAAATCAATTGATAATAATCAGTTATGAATATGATAAAAAAGATATATTAGAAGTTATCAAAAAAAAACGTTATCTTATAAGCGTAAAGAGGTAGAAAAAATGGCTGAAATCTTAGAATCTGTAATGCTTATCTGTTTTGGACTTTCCTGGCCGATTAATGTCTGGAAAAACATTAAATCAAAGACTGCAAAAAATATGAGCTTGAAGTTCATTCTTTTGATAATCGTTGGCTACATTGCAGGAATCATTGCAAAACTTTCAAAAGGCGCAGTAAATTACGTTCTTGCCGTTTATATTCTTAATCTTGCAATTGTAAGTGTAAATGTTGTTGTTTACTTTGTAAACAAGCGTTACGATCAGGCTAGAGCTGTTGCAGTAGAAAATCAGCCTGCTGCTAGCATGAAAAATGTTGGCTAATATTTCTTTGCTGTTGTAAAATCCCGTGCTATAATCAGTTTGATGGAAGGTTTTATGACAGAAAAAGAAAAAATGCTTTCGGGCAAGATTTACGATTCTTCTGATTCGGAACTGACTGAAATAAGAGGAAATGCGCATAAACTTTGCTCGGATTATAATAAGACTTATGAAACTGAATCTGAAAAACGCTCGGATATTTTGAATGAATTGCTTCCAGACCACGGAAGCAATTTGTATTTACAGGGGCCGATTCAGTTTGACTACGGAAAATTCACTTCTTTTGGAAACAACTGCTACGCGAATTTCAATCTTGTGATTCTTGACTGCGCGCCGGTTTCAATTGGCGACAATGTGTTTTTTGGCCCGAACTGTTCGGTTGTTACGCCGGTTCATCCGCTTTTGAACGAAGAACGAAAGCCTAGGCAGAAGCCTGACGGAACTTTTTTCGCCGCTGAATATGCAAAACCGATTGTGATAAAATCCGGCTGCTGGCTTGCCTCGAATGTGACTGTCTGCGGTGGAGTAACAATTGGGGAAAACTGCGTGATTGGCGCTGGAAGCGTTGTGACGCGCGACATTCCTCCGAACAGCCTGGCTGCAGGAGTTCCTTGCCGCGTAATCAGAACACTTTCAGAAAAAGATTCGCTGACGGAAATCTTTTCTAGTAGCTTGAATGACGAGTTTTCTGTGAAAAAATAAAAGCGCAGGCATATTTGCAGTTTGCGAAGATTTTTGGCGATTGAATTGCTTGAAGTGCGGAGCACCCGAATTAATACAAGCGAAGCGCGAGCCAAATCCATCTGGAGCAAACTGGAAAGATGCCGAAAGCGCTCTTTCATAATTTTTTAAAAAACTCGGAATTCGGACTAGTAAGTAACTTCTCCGTCGTGCTTCAGCAGTGAAGAGCTGCTTACGTTTGGAAGCGCGGCGATTTCTTTTAGAAGCTCATTGTCTTTCTCGGATTTTATTTCAAGAACAAGGTCGGTTCTGTTGTTTGCAAGCGAGCATGACTTTGTTGTGAAGTTTGAGCAGTATTTCTGCGCAACGGAAACAACTTTTTCTTCTATATCATAGCCTTCGCCGCTTACCAGAAGAATTTTTGCGGCTTTTGCCACAGGTGCTTTTTCAAAAACAATAAGCGCGATTGTTACAATAAACGAAAGTGCGAAAGCGATTTCTGCTTGTCCTGCGCCGGTTATGATTCCGCATGAAATTGACCAGAAAAGAAAAACCAGGTCCATCGGGTCTTTTATTGCGGTTCTGAAGCGAACGATTGAAAGCGCGCCGACCATACCGAGCGACACAACAACGTTTGACTGCATTGTAAGAATTATTCCGGCCGTTATAAGATTGATAATTGCCAGCGAAATATTGAAATTCTTTGAGTAGAACGTTTTTCTTGTTAAAATTCTGTAGGCGATGAATATGTAGACTGAAAATATTGCTGAAATTGCGAAAACAACCAGAATATTTTCCGGCGTCATATCGTAGCGGGAAAAACCTTCAATAAATGATTTTTTGAAAATGTCTTTAAAAGTTGTCATATAAACTCCGTTAAATTATTGTTCCGTGCAAATTGTATTTTCTGCACAGGTAGTATTTTGAAAAAGATGTCTGGCGAAGCATTCCTGTCTGCAAAATTGAAGAAATGTAGTCGGGAATAAGCTCGTCGAATTTCACTTCCATCATATTTACGTTTTTTTCCAGAACCGGGCGGAAAGCTGTTGTTCTGCTGAAAAATCCCTGGATGTCGGAAGAGCTTCGGATGTTTCTGTCGAATGTAACGCGGACGTTTCCGATTTTGTAAATGTATGGCACGCGCTCGTATGCGACGATGCACACTGGTTTCAGCCCGGAATATTGCATTTTTGAAACAAGTTTTTTCAGCAGGTACGGAGATTCATCTTGAATCCGGGGAATTTTTCCGTCCATTATAATTTCGCAGTCTTCTTTTGAAATCGGGCAGCTAAGTTTCAGCGTTTTTGAATTTTCTTTCTGTTTCAGTTCCAAAGAAATTCTTTCCGCGCTGCAGTTGTAAATTCTGATTCTGAATTTTTCGCGCGGGTCGGTGCCGTTTTCATTTTCATGGTAGCAAGTGTTGTAAATATCGTCAAAATAAATGCTTCTTATTGAATAACCGCCGTTTTTTCCTGCGTGCGGATCGGGCGCAAGGACGGCTCTGGCTCGTTTTTCCAAGGTTGCCAGAATAATTTCGGGAGAAACATATTTGTATTCGTGTCTGTACTTGTTCATTTCTAAAATAGTTTAAAATTAATTAATCCAAAAATAGACTAATTATTTAACATAGAATTTACATTGTTTTTGCATTTTAGTAAATGGGTTTAAGCAAAAGAACGGATTATTTTTCAACATTTTTGAATTGTTTTTTTTAAAATAATATTTATACTTTTTATATGCTGATAAAAAGTTCAAAAGTGCGGCGGAGAATTATCTATGGATTTATGCTTTTTTCTATGCTGCTGTTTTTTGTTGCGTCCGCGCTGAATCATATTACGGTTGAAAAGTGCAAAAAACTGAATCTTCCGATTTTATATATTGTAACAGAAGGCAACAAACGGATTTCAAAGAAGGAATCTTACGTGAATGCTAATTATGTTCTGGATGAATTTTATGGAAAATGCAAAATCCGCGGGCACGGAAATACAACCTGGGTTACGCGGGAGCTTTACAAGAAGCCTTATCTTTTGTCCTTGGAAAAAAATGCGCCGCTGGCCGGGCTTCCGAGCGGAAAAAAATGGATTTTAATGGCAAATACTGCTGATAAGTCGACGCTCAGGAAATTTTATGCTGAAAATCTGGCGAAAAACGCGTGGAATAATTTTTTATGGACGCCTTCGAGCCGTTTTATTACGCTGATAGTCAACGGAAAATACAGCGGACTTTACGAGCTTACTGAAAAAGTTGAAATGGAAAGCGGCCGCCTTGCGGAATATTGCGGGCCGGGTTCGTTTCTTGCGTGCGTAAATTCGCGCATGGACAAGGAATATAATTTTGTTTCGCAGAAGGGATTCAAATTCAGCATTCGTTCGCCGGAAGCGTCGCGCGATGATTATATTTCCTGGAATCATATTCTTCAGTCTTTTGAGGATAAAATTTATTCAGGGCTGGGCTGGAACGATTCGGAGCTTGGAAAATATCTTGACTTGGATTCGTTCGTTGACTGGTTTATTATAAATGATTTTTCAAAAAATCACGACGCAAGATTTCAGGCTTCGTGCTTTATGTATTACGACACAAATTCCGGAAAGCTTTTTATGGGCCCGGCGTGGGATTTTGACCTTGCTTTTGGAAATATTGCCTGGGATGACTGCGAAAAAACAGACGGATTCTGGGTGAATACAAACGGATGGTACAGCCGCCTTTGGGAAATGGAAGCGTTCAGAAAAGCTGTGAAAAAACGCTGGAACGAAAAGAAATCTGTCATTCTGGATGCGGAAAACTGGCTTTCCGAGCAAAGTCTTTTGCTGAAAAACGCGATTGACTTGAACAACCGGGTTTATCCGTCTTTTGGAAAAAGGCAATGGCCGCACACAAAAGGTTGGAAAGACCGGAAAAACCATAAGATGGAAGTTGAATATTTTTCAAACTGGATAAAAAACCGTTATTCCTGGTATGACGAGGCTGTGAGTCAGCTTTAAAAATAAATCTGAAAGGCGCAGTTCGTTGACTAGAGAATGTTCTTTCCGTTAAAATTAATAGATTATGGAAGTTTTTTTTGGTATTTCAGCTGCGGATGGAACGGGAATCGGACCGGCGTTTAGAATTCCTGACGCTGTAAAAAGAGTTATTCCGCAAAAAAAAATAGATAAAACTCAGGTTGAAAAAGACTGGGCAAGATTTGAAAAAGCAATAAATTCTGTAAAATCTGATGTTTCCGCAAAACTGGAGCAGCTTCCGAAAGACAAAAAAACTGACATTCAGCGTGAAATTTTTGAAACTTACATTTTGATGCTGGCGGATCCGGTTTTTCTGAAGGAACTCCGCGATTATTTTGAGCTGAATCTGTACAACATTGAATATGCCGTTAATTTCAAGGCGGAGGAATACGCTTCCAAACTCCGCAATGCAGGAAATGAATATTTGGCTGAGCGCGCCCAGGATATTACGGATATTTTCGGGCAGGTTCTGAACGAAATGCTCGATATTCATCCGTTTGACATTACGCAGGTTCCGGATGGAAGTGTTATTGTTACAACAACGCTTAGCCCGACTGACACGATTATCCTTTCAAAAAAGAAAATTGCGGGGCTTGCGCTTACGGAAGGCGGACTTTCAAGCCACGTTGTGATTCTTGCGCGCAATTTTGGAATTCCTACAGTTGTCGGGCTGAACGAAAAAAGCATAAAGAAAAAAATCCAGAATGGCGAAACCGTAATTGTTGACACTGAAGCCGGCGAAATTCTTGCCGAGCCGGACGAGCAGACTCTGAATGATTTTAAGCTGAAAATTCAGAAGGAGCAGGCGGAACAAAAGCTGCTCGATGAATATCTTGGCAAACCGGCGCTTTCAAAAGACGGCGTGGAATTTAAAATCTATGCGAATATTGGTTCTCCGGAAGAAGCGGAAATGGCCGTGAAATGCGGTGCAGACGGAATCGGGCTTTTCAGGACGGAATTTTTGTATATGAGCATGGCGGACGGGGCTCATCACGTTTCGGCGCGGGCTTTTGATGAAGACAAGCAGTTTGAGGCGTACAAAAAAGTTCTGCAAATTATGGATGGAAAACCGGTTACAATCAGAACGCTTGATGCCGGCGGCGATAAATTTATAAATTCAGTTGATATGCCGCATTTTGAGGAAAAAAATCCTCTTATGGGAATGCGTGCTGTCAGGCTTAGCCTTGCTTATCCGCAGATTTTTAAAACTCAGCTTAGGGCTTTGTACCGGGCGAGCGTTTACGGAAATTTGCGGATTATGCTTCCGCTGATTACTTCAACTGAGCAGGTTGAAAAATGCCTTGAACTTGCGGAGTCTGTGCGCAATGAGCTTGTGTCTGAAGGAATAAAATTTAATGAAAAAGTTCCTATTGGTATAATGGTTGAAACGGCGGCCGCGGCGCTTACAAGCGATTGCCTTGCAAAAGTCAGCGATTTCTTTTCGCTTGGAACGAACGATTTAACGCAGTATACGCTTGGCGTTGACCGGGAAAATTCAAACGTCAGCAATTTGTACGATGAATTCAATCTTGCAGTTCTGCGCCTTATTGATATGACAATTATGAATGCGAAAAAACAAAATATTCCTGTTTCTGTGTGTGGAGAAATGGCTAGCCGGCATGACAGCATTCTTGTGCTTGGCGGAATGGGAATCAGAAAACTTAGCATGGGCTCAAAAATGATTTGCCGTGCAAAAAAATTGCTTTCTCAGTTTACGATTGCTGAGCTTCAGGCAATTTCTTCAAAAAAATTGAATAAGCTTTAAAGGAATAAAATGGCAGAAGAAAAAAATATCAATGAAGAAATTCTAAAAAACGGGCAGGAAATTTCTGGAAACAATGAAAGCGAATACGGGGCTCCTGAAGACGAGGGGCTCGAGGAACGCATTAACGGAATTGCCCGGAAAAAATATGAAGGAACGCCGCTTCTGGTGATTGCTGGTCGCCCGAATGTTGGAAAATCAACGCTTTTCAACAGGTTTTTGCAGCGTCGCCTTGCGATTGTTGATCCGACGCCTGGTGTAACCCGTGATCCTGTTGAAGCAACTGCAATGCTGAACGGCAAGCCTGTTCATCTTATGGATACCGGCGGATATAAACTTACGCGCGATGTTGGAACTATGGAAGCGGTTCTGGATGACCTGGTTGTTGAGCGTTCCCTTGAAATGATAAAAAAAGCGGATTTGATTTTGCTTTTGCTGGAAGCGGGGCAGATAACCGGCGAGGACGAGGAATTCATTCAGGAGCTAAGACCTTACTGGAACAAAGTTGTTGCGGCTGTTAATAAAACTGAAGGCGGAAGAAACGAAAGTGTCGCGTGGAATTTCGCGCAGTTTGGCTTCAAGAAAATGTTTTTCATTTCTGCGCAGCACGGCGATAATATTTCGGAGCTTTCTGATTATCTGGTTTCAAGGCTGGATTTTTCAAAAGTGAAGGAAATTTCTGTTGAAGAGCCAATCCGGATTGCAATCATGGGAAAACCGAACACCGGAAAATCAACGCTTTCAAACAGGCTTACACATTCAAATGCCTCGATTGTTTCTAACTATGCTGGAACAACAAGAGATACGGTTGAAGGCGGATTTGAGTACGGCGGAAAGAAATTTCAGGTTCTGGACACGGCGGGAATTCGGCGGAAGGCGAAAGTTCATGAAAATGTTGAATATTATTCAGTGAACCGTGCGATAAAAACTCTGGACCGCTGTGATGTTGTGTTTCTTATGATTGACGCGATGGAAGGTCTTGCCGAGCAGGATAAAAAAATTTGCAGCCTTGCGTATGAACGCGGCCGGGGAATTATTTTTGTTCTGAACAAATGGGATTTGAAAGAAGACCAGAGCCGAAAAGTTATCAGAGATACAAAAAAATGGATAAACATTATGTTCGGGCAGATGGAATTTGCGCCGATTCTTACGCTTTCCGCGCTTGAAGGAACGGGAATCAAAGCGTTGCTGAATGAATGCATTGAGCTTTACAACCAGCTTAACCACAAAATTCCTACAACGGCTCTGAATATGGCGTTGAAGGACTGGCTTTTCAAATATCCGCCGCCGGCAAGCAAAACCGCGCATTTCAAAATACGTTATATGACGCAGAAAAGCGTGAATCCGGTGAATTTTATAATTTTTGCAACGCGGCCGGAAGTTGTTCCTGAAACTTACGTTACTTACTTGAAAAACAGAATTCGTCAGGATTTGGGATTTGACAAAATTCCTGTTCAGCTGGAAATGAAAGCCAGCCGAAAAAAGTGGGAAGACAGGGAATTCAGCAATTGATGTATTCAATCGGGCAAGTTGAAGAAATTACAGGTGTGAAAGCTCATGTTTTGCGCTACTGGGAAGAAATTATTCCCGGATTTGCGCCGCAAAAAGATATTGGCGGCCGCAGAATTTATTCGCAGCGTGAGCTTGAGCTTGTAATGCGCCTGAAATTTTTGATTTATGAAAAGAAATTTACGATTGAAGGCGCGCGCGACCAGCTGATTTCGGAAGTTGATTCCGTGAATGACAATGCCGAGCTAATTCGCCAAATCAGCGAGCTTAGAAAAGATTTGACGGATTTGTATTTTGAGATAAAAAAATTTGCGAAAAAATAAATTCAAAACTGAAAATTTGATATGAAAAAAGAAAATTTTAATGAAAACAAATGGTATGACAATTTCAAGAAAAAAAAGTCTTCGAAAATTTCTGCCGAAAAAATAGAACGAAAAGAATTTAACAAGGAACGCGACAAATTTTTTGATGAAAAACGCCGCGGAATAGACAAAAAAAACAAAATTCAGCAGATTTATGAAAAATCTTCTGAAAAAAACAGTTTTTCCAAGGCTGACGCAAAAATTCTTGAAACCAGAAATATGTTTGATTTCAAGAAACTTCCGGAAGATGCGGTGAAAGTTCTGGAAAATTTTGATGAAATTGTGCAGGGCGTTCGGCCTTTGAACAGCCGGCAGATGCAGAATCTTTCAAAAGATATCCGTGCGCTTTCCCACCAGCTTACCGATGAACGAGGCACCCGCCGCGCTGGATATATGAACGCGAACCAGGAGCTTTCGGCTTACATCCGCTATTTTACGTGGTGGAATCTTGTGCGCCTGACCAGAGTTTTTTCAAATATTTCTTCTGATTCTTTTGCCTTGAATGACGGCGATGTGATTCTGGATATTGGTTCCGGGCCGCTTACGGTTATTTCTGCGCTTTGGTTAAGCCGTCCTGAGCTTAGAAACAAAAAGCTTACGGTTTACGCGATGGATATTTCGCAAAGCACAATGTCGGCGGGCGAGGATTTGTATCTTTCGATTGCGGCCAAGGCGCGTCCGTCGGATGAAAATTCTTTGCCGCATTGGAATATAATCCGTGTGAAAGGCGGAATTGGAACTTCAATCCGGAAAAAAGCGAATTTTATTGCCTGCGCGAATATGTTCAATGAGCTTTATCAGAAAGAACACGAAACTCCGGAAAAAATCGCGGATGCGCAGATTCAGAATCTTCTTGCGTATGCGGATGAACGCTGCTCGTTTTTTATTGCCGAGCCGGGAATGCCTGTTTCCGGGCGTTTTATAAGTCTTATGCGGGAACGTTTTATCAAAAACGGACATCCGATTGTTGCGCCTTGTTCACATCAGGGCGTTTGCTCAATGGACGGAAATCATGCCAGGTACGGCGGAAGCGCGAAATGGTGCAATTTTTCATTTTCAACGGAAAATGCGCCGAAAAAACTGCTGAAACTTTCTGAAAGCGCGGGGCTTCCGAAGGAACGGGCTGTAATCAGCTTTATTTTTGCCGGAACAAAAAAAGATTCTGCAAAAGCTGAAAATTCCGGGAAAACTTTTTTTGTGGATGTTGTTTCAGATCCGATTCTGCTTCCGCCGCATAGGGCTGGTTTTTATTCATGCTCGCCGGAAGGAATGGTTCTTCTGGTTAATGCCAGCGGCAAAAAGCTGAAGTCCGGGGACAAAATAAAAATGTCCATGCAGCAAAGCTCGGACATTCTGGAAAAAGATAAAAAATCAGGCGCAGTTTTGATTACGGTTTAATTTTTGTCATCTGCAAAGATTTTTTTAATCTGGTCTTTGTAGATTTCAGTAAGCCGGTAGCGCATAATTTCCTGTTTTGCGGAAAGCTCCACGCCAACTTCGAATGGTTTTGTAATCAGGGCGAATTTGTTGATTCGCTCGAACATTTTGAATCCATTCTTTGAATTGATGAGGGAGCTGACTTCGCTTTCAAAAAGTTTCTGGATTGATTCAGAGTTGATTAAATTTTCGTAAGTGTCGTACTGAATTCCGTTTTCCGCGGCAAAGTTTTTCACTTCATCTTCTTCAACAAGAATCAGCGCGCCAAGATAATGCTTGTCCTGGCCGACAACAACAGCCTGCCTGATGTAGCGCGATTCAGAAAGCTTAAGCTCAATCGGGAGCGGCTCAACGTTTTCTCCGCCAAGCAGAACGATTGTGTCCTTTTTTCGTCCTTTCAGAACAATCTCGTCGTGGATTGAAAGATAGCCCAAATCGCCTGTGTCCAGCCAGCCGTCAACAGTCATGGTTTTTGCGGTCAAGTCGGGACGTTTGTAGTAGCCTTGCATTACGGTCGGGCCTTTTATCTGAACTGCGCCGAACTGTCCGCGCTTCAGAACGAATCCGTCGTCCGGGTCAACAATGCGGCATTTTACTCCGCGGATTGGCGAGCCGACGTTTCCAAAAACAGGAGCGGCGATTGGCCGTACTGAAATAACTGGAGCGGTTTCTGTAAGTCCGTATCCTTCCACGATTTTTACGCCGATTGCCCAGAAAAAATCGTCAAGCACTGGCGGATAAGCGCCGCCGCCGGCAATTCCTGCGCGGAAATTTGTTCCAAGCATAGCTTTTATTTTTCGGAAAACAAGCAGGTTTCCAAGAAGCTTTAACGGCCAGAGCAAGCACCACGGAATAATAAATGCGAACCACCATGCAACTGTGTAATATCTGGTGAAGCATACGTTCTGGTTGAACATAAGCCGGTGCATTCGGCTGTGAAGAATTGCGACTTTTGTAAAGAAATTGAACAGCGCGTTCACGATTCCGCCGGTTTTCCGCATTTTGCGCAGAATTCCGTCGTAAACGGCTTCAAAAACGCGCGGAACGGCTGGAAGCAGCGTTGGGTTCAGCTTTTTCAAGTCCGCAAGAAGAATGCTTCCGATTGGCTTTGAATAGCAAAGCGAGCCGCCCTGGATAAGAATTACATATTCAACTTCGCGCTCAAAAACGTGCCATACAGGAAGAACCAGAAGCGCTTTTTCGCCTGGATTTATCATGATTCGCTCCGGAAGCTCCTCCAGCTGCGCAAGGAAATTTCCGTGGCTCAGCATTACGCCCTTTGGAGTTCCAGTTGTTCCCGAAGTAAAAATAATGCAGGCAAGGTCGGAATTTTTCCCTTTTTCAAGTTCGTTTTCAACTTCGTCCTTGTGTTCAATCCGGAATGTCTGGCCGAATTTCAGGATTTCTGCGAAAGAATAAATTGTTATGCCGAAATTTTTCGCCTCGGCAAGAATTTCTTCAGTCGGCTCGTCGAAAACAATGATTTCCTTTATGAACGGAAGTTTTTCTTTTATTGAAAGAATTTTCTTCACCTGGGCAGAATTTTCTGTGACAATATATTTTGTTTCCGTGATTGTAAAAATCGCTTCCAAGTCCAGAAGAGTCGCGTCGCATCCGCGTGGAACGTCTGTCGCGCCGATTGCCATGATTCCCATGTCAGCTTGAAGCCATTCTTTTCTGTTGTCTGAAATAAGTCCGATTAAATCTCCACGTTTGATTCCTATTGAAAGAAGTCCCGCTCCAAAATCCAGCGCTTTTTGATAAAGCTCGCGGTAAGTTACCGGTTCAAATTCTCCGTCTTTTCTGCGTGAAAATTGAGCTACAGTTTCCGGCCATTCCATTGCAGACTTTCTTAATAGTTTTGGTACTGTTTGTTCCATGATGTCTCCAAATAGTGATAGAACGATTATAAAATCAAATTTCCTGTAACGCAAGCAAAGAGAATTTTCTATAAAATTTGCCAAAAAAAACGAATATGATATAATTGAGAAAATGAATTCTCAAGATTTAATAAAGTCGATTGTTGAAAATTTCTACAATGATGAAAAATCAAATGTCGCTTACTTTTGCTTGTCTGAAAATTTAATGAAAAAATGCGCGGTGGCTCCGGATTCGCTCGAAATTAATCTGAAAGAACAGAGGATTCCTTTAGCGCCGTTTCTGGACATTCTTTTGGAGTCAAAAGTTTCCGACGAACTTTTAAAAAAATCGGCGTACAAATTGCAGTACAGAACGTTCAAGACTTTTTTTAAGGACGGATTTCCTGAGGACAGAAACGATTCCATAATTCTTGAAGAAATTGACTATGAAAAAATAAGAATGCGTGAGACGATTTTGACGCTTCTGAAAAAATGTTTCTGCGGAAAGGCGGTTGTTTTCAACGCGCAGCTTATGAGCGACGACGCCCTGAAAATTCTTATGGAGCTGGAAAATCTGCCGCTTAATGGAAAAATTATTTTTTGCTTCAACGCGCTTGAACTTGAAAAAAAATCTTCCGCGATGAAGGAATTTCTTCAGAAAATCAGCAGGCAGAACAATTACTATTCAATAAATACGCTCGAAAATTTTTCAGAAGATGAATTTTCTTTCAGTCCGGAAGAAAAAGACGCGGATTTCCATAAAATTTACAGGGAGCTTAAATCCTACAGAATTTTCCTTGATATAGAAAAAGCCTACGAAATCATAAAGGAAATTGACCATTCAAATATTCTTGCAAAAGCCAACGTTGACGAGGCGCGGCTTCTTTATCTGGAAATGGGAATAATTGCGTTTTATTACGGCGACACGGATTTGGCAAGTTTTTACCTGAACAGTATCATTGAATACCAGATTGAAGATGAAATTGACTGCTACACGCTGTATTATCTTGCGAACGTTTTCAGCCGGAAAAATATGAATTCTGTCGCGCTGAAATATATTGCGAAGGCAATCGCGAAATCAAAGAATTTTATGAATCTTCCGGTTTATGCGCTTTCTGTTATGCTGGACTACATAATCACCGAAAAAACGGATTCGCAGTATTCTTCGGAAAAATATTTGAATGCGCTGGAGCAGCTTGAAAAATCCGGGCTTGCAAACAATCATATTTACACTTCGCTTGTAATTCCTTACGGCGTTATTTATGACGGAAATTTGCGGAAACAGATGTATCCTCATGTTGAAAAAGCGATGGCGGACGCGGAAAAACTTGGAAATCAGTTCGGGCTTTCAATCGCCTGCCATTGGATGGGAATTATGATGACAAACGAAGGCCGCAAGGAAGACGCGGTTTTCTGGTACAAGAAATGCTTTAAATTGCGGGAAGAAATGGGCGATTTTACTTCCCTGATGAAAGTAATAAACGGTCTTTCGTATGAATACTTGATTGACACAAAATATTTGGATTCATACAACCTGATAAACGACGTTATAATAAATATTTTTGACAACAAGGATTATTCTGAAGTAATAATTACTCTTTACAATCTGGCGCGGACTTCTTTTTATTCAAGGAATTTTGAAATTTCGGCGGCGCTTTTCCAGACGATTTTCAATTTGCTTTCAATGTTCGATGTTTCAGATTTGTATATGAATTCTTTTTTGCCGGAATACAACGATATTCTTGCGTACCGCGCGATGCTTGATTTTTACAACGGTGAATTTATGCGGGCAAAACTGAGTTTTCACAATATGCTGAACAACGGAAAGCCTTTTACGCCGATTGAAGAATTCATAAAATTCTTTCTGGACGCAAGCCTTCAGCTGGAAGAAAACAACAAGGACGAGGCAGTCCGGATTTTTGAAAAATGTATTTCTGATTTTTTTGCGATTGGCGTGACTCAGGAACACAGAATTGTCTTTATGATTTATGAATTCGCGAATTTCCTTGAAAAAAAGGGTTTCCACAAAGAGGCGGAGGAATATCTTGTCCGCGGATTCAAAATTGCGCAGGAAAAAAATCTAGTGAACTACACGAAAGGAAAAAATTCGGTTTCGCTGGAGGAATATCTTGCCGGCGTGGAAAAATTTCCTCCGCTGAAAATAAGTCTTTCCGCGCTTGAAGAAAAAGCTGAAAAAGAGCGGCTTTTGATTCAGCTTCACAAGCAGCTTAGAAATTCGAAGTTCCTGAACAAAATTTCCACGAACAATGTGAACAATTTGAACGACTCGCGGTTTTCTTCAAATATTGTTCAGGCGGTTCTTGACTACACAATGGCGGATGCGGTTTTTCTTGCTGAAAAAAAGGAAAATCAGTGGTCAATGCTTGGAATTGCGCTCCGTGAAAATATAAAGCAGCCTTCCGGTTCTGAATGGGAAAAACTGGTTGAAAGCAAAAAGCTTGTTTCCCAGAAGTTATGCAACGGCGGCGACCAGCAGCCGATTTTTGTGAATCTTTCAAGGTTTGAATTTGTTGGCGGAATGATTATTTATCTTCAGAAAAAATTTCTTCTGAATTCCGAGGAGCTGAACATAATCAATATTGCGGCGGCGAACATCCAGGCGCAGCTTGTAATGCTTAAGCAGAACGAGCATCTGGCGGTTATTTCCGCAACAGACCAGCTTTCAATGCTGAACAACAGACGTGCGCTTCACAACCATCTGAGCCTGGAAAGCGAAATGATTCGCCGCTACGAGAAAAAACGCAATCTTTATATGCACGACGCGATTTCGTTTATTGATTTGGATAACTTTAAATATTACAACGACACTTTCGGGCATGAGGCCGGCGATTTGCTGATTGCATCGTTTGCGCGGCTTCTTAAGGAAATTTACAGAAAAGTTGATTTTGTAGCGCGTTTCGGCGGCGATGAATTTGTTGTGGTGCTTCCGAACACGAATTGCGCTGAGGCGGCGCGGGCGGCCGAACGTCTTTACGAAGGACTTGAAAAGAAAGAGCATTTTCTTCCGGAACTGGAAAAACTTCTTGGCAAAAAGCTTGATATTCCAGAAGGCAAAAAACTTGGATTCAGCATGGGAATAAGCTCAAATTCGGACACGGACAATATTTCAGACCTTGATACAACTATGACAAACGCGGATAAAGCGTTATATTATTCAAAGCAGCATAGAAAAGGCAGCGTGACAATCTGGGCTGACATAAAGGATGAATTCAATGAAAGCAAAATGCTCGACATGCCTGAAAGGTAGCCGTAAATGACCCGAAAAAATATCTCGCAGGAAAAGATTATAAATGCGTTTTTGTTCTGCTCGTTTGACAAGAGCGCGGGCGCAACTTCAATGGCAGATATTGCTGAATATTTGGGAATAAAAAAAGCTTCGTTGTACAATCATTTTGAAAGCCGCGAGATAATGTACGAAATGACGCTGAAATATTGCAAGCGCGCGGTGAATTCCTTCGCCTTTCTTCCGGAAAAATACATAACTCCGGATTTGTTTGAAAAAACTGATGTCTACGCGATTTTTAACAGCCTGATAAAAAGATTTGTTCAGTTTTACGAAGTTGAGCCGTTTTTTCAGATTTTTACGTTTGTTCACACTGAAAAATATTTCAATAAATCTGCGGCGGAAATTGTTGACGAGGAGCATTTTTCCCTGGAGCTTGGCGTAAGCCAGATTTTGCTCCGTTATTGCGTTGAAAAAAAACTTGACCTTACGCCGGCGGAAATTGATTCTGCGGTGAAGTGGTACAGCTCGTGCCTTATGCAGCAGATTGATTTGTACATCATGCACAAGAAAGAAATTGTCCGCCAAAACCCGGAATGCGGCGCAGGAAGCCTTTTTGCCTTGCCGACAGATGAGGAGGCGCTGGGGAAAATTTTCAGCCTTTCAGAAAATTATTTAAAACGTTTATTTAAATAAGATTCTTTCCGCTTTATTGTAAATAACATTTTTTTTGATTAGAATATAAAAAAGGAAATAAAAAATGATTTTTTCACCAACAGAAATACAAGAAACAGTCAGCATGTTTATGAAGCAGAAGCTCGACATTCGCTGCGTGACAATGGGAATCAATTTGCTGGATTGCGCTGATTCGGACGCAAAAAAATCCTGTGCAAAAATTTATGACAAAATAATGAAAAAGGCCGGAAATCTTGTGAAAGTCGGCCAGGATATTGAAAAAGAATTTGGTGTTCCGATTATAAACAAACGTATTTCTGTAACGCCGATTGCTCTGGTTGCCGGCGCGAGCGGCGCGAATTCTTATGTTGAATACTGCAAAACTTTGGATAAATGCGCAAAAGAGCTTGGAGTTAATTTTATCGGCGGATTTTCCGCGCTTGTTCAAAAAGGAATTACTCCGGCGGACAGAATTCTTATTGATTCAATTCCAGAGGCGCTGGCGGAAACAGATTTTGTCTGCTCGTCTGTGAATGTTGGAACCACAAAAAACGGAATCAATATGGATGCCGTAAAGCTGATGGGCGAAACAATCGTGAAAACCGCGGAAATTTCCAAAACTCTTCCAATTAATGGATGCGCGAAACTTGTTGTTTTCTGCAATGCGCCGGAAGACAATCCGTTTATGGCGGGCGCGTTCCACGGACCTGGCGAAGGCGACAGCGTAATCAACGTGGGCGTTTCCGGTCCTGGCGTTATTTTGGCTGCGGCACGGGAATACAAAGGCAAACCGATAAACGAGCTTGCTGACGGAATCAAGAAAATGGCGTTCAAGATTACAAGAATGGGACAGCTCGTTGGTTCTGAAGCGGCAAAGCGTCTTGGGGTTCAGTTCGGCATTCTGGATCTTTCGCTGGCTCCAACTCCTGCTGTTGGTGATTCTGTTGCCCGGATTCTTGAAGAAATTGGTCTGGACGGCGCAGGGGCTCCTGGAACAACAGCGGCTCTGGCAATGCTTACAGATATGGTGAAAAAAGGCGGCGTTATGGCTTCTACAAATGTCGGCGGACTTTCCGGGGCATTCATTCCGGTTTCCGAAGATGAAGGAATGATAAACGCTGTTGAAAAAGGCTCAATCTGCCTTGAAAAACTTGAGGCGATGACAACAGTCTGCTCAGTCGGGCTTGATATGATTGCAATTCCGGGCGACACTCCGGCAACAACAATTTCTGGAATTCTGGCTGATGAATTTGCCATTGGAATGGTGAACAATAAAACTACGGCTTGCCGTTTGATTCCGGCTCCTGGCAAAAAAGCTGGCGAATGGGTTGAATTTGGCGGACTTCTTGGCGGCTGCCCTGTAATGCCTGTGAGCAAATTTGGATGCGCTGATTTTATAAACCGCGGCGGAAGAATTCCAGCTCCAATCCACAGCTTCAGAAACTAGCTTTTGCGCAAACCGCGGCAGAAAAATGCTGTTCGTTCCATTAACTGAAATTAAGGGAAGAAATAAATTTGCTCTGCTGCGTTTTGTGTGCAAATACGAATTTCTTAACGTTCAGTTTGCGGCTCTTCTGAAAAAAAATATTTCCGGATGCTTTGCCGTTTATCTGAAAGATTTTTGTCCCCAGAATTTGTATGGAGTTTTTTGCGTAAAAAAAACGGTTTTCCACATTTTTCCGTTTGCTGAAACTGGCGTTGAAACTGCGCTTTCTGAAGATTTTATAAATTCTTTCTGCATTTTTTATAAATCTGAAAATTTAAAAAATCCGCTTTGCATAAACGGCGCGAAACCTGGAACTGATTTAATCCTGAAATGTTTTGAAAAATTGAATT
This sequence comes from uncultured Treponema sp., assembly GCA_934718065.1. Classification (GTDB taxonomy): domain Bacteria; phylum Spirochaetota; class Spirochaetia; order Treponematales; family Treponemataceae; genus Treponema_D. The sequence continues at coordinate 21,774 of CAKUZR010000001.1, read as the reverse complement.
TAAAGCCGAGCCAGACCAACGAATATAATCTTCTGAAGCTTGACGGGAAAATTTTTCTTCAGAAGTTGAAAAAAGAATCTGCCGCGAACCAGAAATTCAGAATAGTGAACTGCAAATCCAGCTTGCCGGAAGAAATAAAAGCGGAGCTTTTTGCGCTTCAGGCGGAATACGAAAAAGAAGAAGTTGTTCCTTCATGCTTTGAATTTGACGAAAATTTGTGCCGGCTCAGATTTATGGCTTCCTTGCGGACTCAGTTTGTTCTTGCGCTGAAAAACCCGGAAAATCATCTTGTGGCGAAGGGCGGGACGAACGCAATCGGAGTTAAATATGTTCAGCTTGGAGGAATTTTCACCAGAAAGGAATTCCGGGGCGAACATTGCGCAAAATATCTTCTGGAAAGCCTTTTGTTCAGTCTTTTAAAAATCAGAAAATCGGTCGCGCTTTTTGTAAAAAAAGAAAACATTCCCGCTGAAAAGCTTTATAATTCTTTGGGTTTCAAGAAAATATCTGAATATTCAATTGCATATTTCAAGCATAACCTTTAAAGTTTTAAAATCTAAAAAAACAAGGGGAAATTATGACTCCACAAGTAATTGCAAAAATCATTGCATTTGTTTTGTATTTAGGATTTATGATTTATATAGGTCTGAAAAGTGCTGGCAAGAACAATGATTCCGCTGATTTTTTTCTGGGCGGACGAAAAATCGGGCCGTGGGTAACGGCGCTTTCGGCGGAAGCTTCTGACTCTTCCGCATGGCTTTTGATGGGCTTGCCTGGACTTTGCTATCTTGGCGGAATTAAGGAAACTTTCTGGACGGCGCTTGGACTTTGTGTTGGAACTTATCTTGCGTGGCTTTTTGTTGCGAAGCCTTTGAGAAAATGTTCTGTTGCGTTCGGGGATTCTATCACGGTTCCGGAATTTCTTTCAAACCGATTCAAAGATAAAACGCACATTCTTTCAGTTATTTCCGGACTTTTTATTGTTCTGTTTTTTACAATTTACACTGCTTCGGGATTTGTTGCCTGCGCAAAACTTTTGAATTCTGTGTTCGGGCTTCCGTATCATGCCGGCCTTGCGATTGGTCTTGTTGTAATTCTTTGCTATACAATAACTGGAGGCTACACTGCTGTATGCACAACTGATTTTGTTCAGGGCGCGCTGATTTTTGTGGCTTTCGTGGTTTCCGCGGCTGTGGCTGTGATTTCGGTTGGCGGCCCTGTCAAGGCGGTTCAGGCTGTGCAGGCGTTCGATGCTCAGGCGGTGGCTGGAACTTTTGGCCAGGCGATGAAAAACGCTTTCGGCGCGAACAGCCACTACAGCGTGATGAATATTATTTCAGCGTTGGCGTGGGGGCTAGGCTACTTTGGAATGCCGCACATAATTGTCCGCTTTATGGGAATTGATTCAGTTTCTTCTATTAAAACAGCGCGCAGAATCGGCATTTCGTGGATGGTTGTTTCCTACATCGGAACATTTATTATAGGAACGGTTGGAACGGCTTATCTTTTGAACCATGGAATTCTTTTGAACGGCGGCGAGCAGATTGCGAATTTTGTTACAGGTGATTCTGAAACAGTTTTCTCTGTGACAATGCAGCAGATGTATCCGGCGTTTATTGCAGGAATTTTCCTTTGCGCGATTCTTGCGGCTTCAATGTCTACTGCGGACAGCCAGCTTCTTGCGGCTTCTTCTGCGGTCAGCCGTGATATTTACAAAGGTCTTTTGAAAAAGAACGCATCTGAAAAAGAAGTTCTGAACATCGGACGCTTCGTTGTATTTTTGATTGCGCTGGTTGCCCTGCTGCTTTCGTTGAATCCTAATTCTTCAGTATTCGGGCTTGTTTCTTATGCCTGGGCTGGATTCGGCGCGACTTTCGGCCCTCTTGTTCTTCTTGCTTTGTACTGGAAGGGCGCGACGGCAAAAGGCGCAATCACCGGAATGGTTCTTGGCGGAATTGCCGTTGTTGTTTGGCATCAGATTCCTGGCTCGGTTTCGCCGATTTTCGGATTGTACGAAATTCTTCCTGGATTTATTGTGTGTCTTGTTTCCGCTGTTGTGGTTTCTTTGCTTGACAAGAACAAAGATGCAGAAATGCTTGCGGAATTTGAAAGCTACAAAAAAATGGCGGATTAATCCGTTCAAAAAGAGCATAGCTCATGCTGAAAAGTACAGGTCATGCGGATTTGCCGCTTCATTATGGAACTGTTCCGCGCTGGCTTGCAGACCGGATGATGGTTCTGGGAACTTTGATTGTTGAGTCGCTGATTCAAAATTACGGCAAAAAGGAAGTTTTGCGGCGGCTTAGCGATCCTTTGTGGTTTCAGTCGCTGGGAAGCGTAATGGGCATGGACTGGCATTCTTCTGGAATCACAACCAGTGTGATGTATGCGTTGAAAAGAGGAATAAATCCGCGGGCAAAGGAATTTGGGCTTTACATTTGCGGCGGCCGCGGAAAATATTCCCGAAGAACTCCGGAGGAATTGATTGCGCTGGCAAATTCTTCCGGGCTGGATGGCGATGATTTGGTGCGTTCAAGCCGTTTGTGCGCAAAAGTTGACAACACGGCGGTTCAGGACGGATTCCAGCTTTACCAGCATAATTTTATTCTTTCCAGTGAAGGCGACTGGGCTGTTGTTCAGCAGGGAATGAACGAAAATTCAAAAACAGCCCGGCGTTATCATTGGTGCAGCGCAAATATTAAATCTTTTGTTGAAGAGCCGCATACGGCTGTTACCGGCGAAAATCAGGGTGAAATTTTAAATCTTGCCGCAAAAGAAGCGTCTGGAACCCGCGGCGCGATTATGGATTTTACAAAAGAAACTCCTGACCGCGTTATTCACGAAATAAAAAAAATCGCTGAGCCGGATTCAAGTTTTTCTGTTGGCTACGGCGGTTCTTCAAAATCTGTCGCGAAAAAAACGGATTCAGCGCAAGGTTTGCTTTTCCCGGAATTTGCGGATTCGTCCTTGCCTGAAAAAATCAAGATTGAAATCAATGAAAATGAAATAATTCATTCGGAGCGGAATATTATTCTGCCGCAGCACCACGAAGTCCGCCAGGAAGATGTTGATTTAAAGCGTCTGGGTGCGGTTCTTGCCACAGCATACGAAAGCCAGCCGCAGGATTTTGAGTCGCTTCTGCTTACGCCAGGGCTTGGGCCAAGAACACTTCAATCCTTGACGTTGGTGAGCGAAGTGATTCACGGAACGCCGAGCCGCTTTTCTGATCCGGCGCGTTTCAGCTTTGCGCACGGCGGAAAAGACGGTCATCCGTTTCCAGTTCCTCTGAAAGTTTATGACGAGTCAATCCGCGTTTTGCGGGACAGCATTGAAAAATCAAGGCTGGGCTACAGCGACAAGTCTGAATGTTTGCGCCGGCTTCATCAGACTGCTCTGAATATTGAAAAAAACTGCGAGCCGCTTGCGGATTTTGGAGCCGCGTTGACTCACGAAAAAGAACATTCAAAAGAATGGGGCGGCCGCACGGTTATGGACGATTAGTTGATTTTGTATTATACTATAAAATCACTAGGAAAATAGGATATGAAGATTTCAACACGCGGAAGATACGCACTAAGTTTTATGATTGATTTGGCACAGCAAGGGAGAAGAGATTATGTTCCTCTGAAAGATATTTCAGAAAGGCAGGGGATTTCAATAAAATATCTTGAGCAGATTACGGCTCTTCTGAGCAAATTCGGGCTGCTTCAGAGCATTCGCGGGCCGCAAGGCGGCTACAGGCTTTCAAGAGATTCTTCGGAATACACGGTCGGGGAAATTCTTAGGACAACGGAAGGAAATCTGGCTCCTGTTGAATACGATGAAAACGACGTTGTTTCAACAGACCAGACAATAAACACCGCAACCGCAAAAATGTGGGCAGGACTGAACAAAGTTGTAAACGATTATCTGGATTCAGTGACCTTGGATTCTCTTGTTTACAACTCTGGAACGCACGACTACGTGATTTAGCCTGATTTATTTGCGGCTAGGTTCGTTCATTTTGTCAGCTCGTAAAGAATTATTGAGCTTGCCTGGGCAACGTTCAAGCTGTCTACGGCAGGCTCTTTTTTTCCTTCTGAAATGCCGGCGAATGGAATCAATACAAGTTCATCGCAGTTTTGCTTTGCTTCTTTTGAAATTCCGTTTTCCTCGTTGCCAAGAACAACAATGGCTGGCTTTCCTTTTGTGAGCGATTTTATGTCCGAGGCAAATTTGCTGCGGGCGGAAAGGTCCGTTCCGATTCTGACCATTTTTCCTTTCAACGCTTCGAGCAGACGGGCAATTGAGCGCACCGAATAAATTTTCACAAATTCCATTCCTCCTTCCGCAATTCTGTAGGAGCTGGTTGTGATTGCGCTTTCTGATTCATCTTCCGGAATTACAATGTTTTTTACGCCGAAAAACGCCGCGCTTCTTACAATTGCGCCAAAATTGTTGGCGTTTCCAATGTGGTCAAGAATAATCGCGTTTTCCTTGTTTTCAATCCATTCTTCGGTGATGTCTGAGTCCAGCGGAATAATCTGCGGCATATAAATCATTGCCACAACGCCCTGGTTGTGAACCGTGCCGCTGAGTTTTTCAAGCTCCTTCGGGTCTTTCACCTTGTTGTAAATTCCTTTGCGGGCCGCAAGTTTTTTGCAGAGGCCGCCGAACAAAGGCGCAAGCTCTTCGGTGAAGTAAAGCCTTCTTATTCGGTCGCTGTTGTGTTTTTCAAGTTTTTTTACGGTTGCAAATCCGCAGACTGCAAGCTCGTTGTTTTGTTTGTTTCGCATAGCTAAAAATTATATCGAATTTTTTCCTGAATAGAAACTTTATTTGCGCTGAATATTGACTAAAGTTTTGGCTTATGTTTTAATCAATTTGCGAATCAGTCGCAAATTGAACGCTATGATTTATTCAACAGAGCAACGAAATATTCTTCTTTCTTTTTTGAGCGAAAATCCGGACAAAATGTTTTCTGCAAAGCAGATTGAATCCGGACTTGCCGGAAAAGGAATCAGCAAAAGCGCAATCTACAGGAATTTGGCAGAACTTGAGGCGGAGGAAAAAATCCGCAGGTGCTCAAAGCCCGGTTCGCGGGAAATGTTCTACCAGTTTTACGACTGCCAGGCGTGCCGCTCGCACATTCATCTTTCGTGTTCAAAATGCGGAAAAATTTTCCACATGGAAGATTCTCAGGCGCAGAAGCTGATTTCCGCGCTTGAGCAGGCTGAAGGTTTTGAAATAAACAAAGGCGAAAGCACGTTGATTGGAGTCTGCAAGGAATGTGCTTCTTCAAAAGAAATTTAAAAAAATCCAGAGGTTTTATGAAAAAAATTGTTGAAATACTTTGCGCGGCGGGAATTCTTCTTGGAATCCTTTCCGGCTGTGAAAAAAAATCTGTAAATTCTGCAAAAACAGAAAATATAGAAAAGACTGGTGAAAAAATAAATGTTGTGGCAACGATTTTTCCGTTCTACGACTGGGCAAAAAATATTGCGGGCGATGTTTCCTCTGTGAATTTGGAGCTTCTTGTGAAAAACGGCGTGGATTTACATTCGTTTCAGCCTTCTGCCGGCGACATAATTAAAATTTCAACTGCGGATGTTCTGATTTTTGCTGGCGGCGAAAGCGATTCCTGGATTAAAGATGTTCTGAAAAATCCGGTGAACAAAAATATTGCGGCTGTGAATCTTATGGAGCTGCTGAAAAATTCGGTCAAGGCGGAAGAAATTGTTGAAGGAATGATGGCTGAGGAAGAGGACGAGCATTCTGGCGGTGAAAGTCATCATCACGATGAAGGCGAAGAAATTGAGTACGACGAGCACGTGTGGCTTTCGGTTGAAAACGCAAAAACCGCGGTGAATGAAATTGCGGAAATCCTTGCTGAAAAAAATCCTGGAAGCGCGGAAATTTTCGCAAAGAATAAAAGTTCATATTTGAAGGAACTTGAAGGGCTGGAGGAATTTTTCACCTTGAATGGCAAAGGCGCGGCGGAAAAAACTATGGTTGTGTGCGACAGATTTCCGTTCCGCTACATGGCGGACGAGCTTGGCATAAAATATTTCGCCGCTTTTCCTGGCTGCTCTGCGGAAACGGAAGCCAGCTTTGAAACAGTCGCTTTTCTTTCAAAAAAAATCCGGGAGCTTGGCGCGCGGAAAGTTTTTGTTACTGAAAGCTCGGACAAAAAAATTGCGGAAACGGTTGTAAAAAACGCTGGCCTGGAAGGAAAATGCAAAATTGAAACGCTGGATTCAATGCAGTCGGCAACGCTGGAACAGGCGAAAAACGGAAAAAACTACATTGAAACGATGAAAGAAAACTACGAAAAACTTCTTGGCTAAAATTTAAGGCGGAAATATGGCGCAGCTTGTTTGTGAAAATCTTACTTTGGGCTATGATTCAAAGATTATTGTGAAAAATTTGTCTTTCAGCGTGAATTCCGGGGATTATCTTTGCATTGTCGGTGAAAACGGCTCTGGAAAATCAACGCTGATGAAAACAATTCTTCATCTTTTAAAGCCGATTTCTGGAAAAATTGAAACAGGCGACGGACTTCTTGCTGATGAAATTGGCTATCTTCCGCAGCAGACGTATGTTCAGAAAGATTTTCCGGCGAGCGTCCAGGAAATTGTTCTGAGCGGAAACCAGAGCCGCTGCAAAAACCGGCCGTGGTACAGCAAGGCGGAAAAACTTCTTGCGGCGGCAAATATGGAAAAGATGGGAATCTCTGCGCTTTCCAAAAAATGCTACAGGGAACTTTCGGGCGGCCAGCAGCAGCGCGTTCTTCTGGCAAGAGCCTTGTGCGCGACTCAGAAAATGCTTCTGCTGGACGAGCCGGTTAGCGCGCTTGATCCTGCGGCTCAGGAAGAAATGTATTCGCTCATTGAAAGCCTGAACAAGGACGGAATCACAATAATTATGATTAGCCACGACATTGAAGCCGCCCTGAAATACGCGACGCACGTTCTCCACATTGGAGAAGAAATATTTTTCGGCACAAAAGATGAATTTGTCCACAAGTCAAAATGCCCCGACTGCAGCGGACAGATTAAAAAGGTTTTTGGAAGAATTTTTGTTTAAGGGGAATTTTCATGAGCACATTGATTCAGTATTTTCATTTTTCTTTTGTTCAGTACGCTTTTATTGTAGGAATTTTGATAGCGATTTGTTCCTCTCTTCTTGGAGTTACGCTGGTTTTGAAACGGTTCAGTTTTATCGGCGACGGACTTAGTCATGTTGCGTTCGGCGCAATGGCGATTGCAAGTGTTTTGAACCTGAGCAACAATATGTATCTTGTGCTTCCATTCACGGTGGTTGCCGCGATTCTTCTTCTTCGGACGGGAAAAAACACTAAAATTCAAGGTGATGCCGCCGTGGCGATTATTTCAGTCGCGTCGCTTGCGCTCGGTTACCTTATAATGAATATTTTCAGCACATCGAACAATCTTGCCGGCGATGTCTGTTCAACGCTTTTTGGTTCAACTTCAATTCTGACGCTTACAAAAAGCGAGGTTTATCTGTGCGCCGCTCTTTCAGTGATTGTGATTGCCTGCTTTTTTATTTTTTACAACAAGATTTTTGCGGTTACATTTGACGAAAGTTTTGCCCGGGCTGTAGGAACTCACGCTTCCGCCTATAATTTTGCAATCGCTGTGATTATCGCTGTGATTATCGTTCTGGCGATGAATCTGGTCGGCTCGCTTCTGATTTCCGCGCTTGTGATTTTTCCGGCGCTTTCGGCGATGCGGGTTTTCAAAAGCTTCCGGTCGGTAACAATCTGTTCGGCTTGTGTAAGCGTTGTTTGCGCCGTTTCCGGGCTTTTAATTTCAATTCTTGCGGGAACTCCGGTTGGCTCAACGATTGTGGCGGCTGATTTGGCTGCGTTCATAATTTTTTATTTTGCTGGAAAAATAATGGAGCGTTAAAATGAAGATTTTCAGATTTGCTTTGCTTTTTGCCGCGTGCCTGGCTTTTTTTGGATGCGCTAAAAACCGGAAGGAAGATTTTTCAGAATCAGCCGCGGACGAAAAAACTAAAAAAGAAAAAATTGACTACGACCTTTCAAATATGAAGCCGAATATGATTTACGCGCAAATTTTCGATATGATGGTCAGCCCGGAAACTTATAATGGAAAAATTATAAAGATGAAAGGCTCTTTTGAAATTTTCGAGGCTTCCGAAATAATGGGCGAATCCTACTCGGTGATTATTTATGACGCGCTCGCCTGCTGCCAGCAGGGAATTGAATTCAAGTATGATTTTGGAGAAAACATTCCTGAAAAAGGCAGTGAAATAACGGTCACCGGAAAATTTATTGTCTCAGAGCTGGAGTCCGGCATAAGCTACAATTTTGTTCAGGCGGATTCCGTGGAATTTTAGCCCGGCGAATATTTCTTTTAAATTGCGATTTTTCCTTTTTTAATAATATTCAGCATTGCCTGCGCAATTTCCGGGTCAAACTGTGTTCCTTTGCCTTTTTTAAGCTCGCTGATTATGATTTCTTTTGAAAGGTGCGGCCGGTATGCTCTGTCCGTTGCCATCGCGTCAAAAGAATCCGCTACGCATACAATCCGTGCTTCAAGAGGAATTTCTTCGCCTTTAAGGCCTTTCATGTAGCCTTTTCCATCGTAGCGTTCGTGGTGGTATAAAACCACGGAATGAACATTTTTTATTCCGGTGAAATCCTTTAGAATTTCAGCTCCGTAAACAGTATGCTTTTTCATTTCCGTCCATTCTTCGTCCGAAAGCTTTTCCGGCTTGCACAAAATTGCCCGTGGAATCAGAACTTTTCCAATGTCGTGAAGAATTCCGCAGTTGTAGATATTTTTCTGAAAACTTTTGCTGTAGCCAAGCTCTTCAGCAAGCATTTTTGAGTATGCCGCAACATTCAGCGAGTGCCGTTTTGTGTACGCATCCCTTGTGTCGATGAAACTTGCGCAAAGCTTCAGAAGCTCCGAAATTTCTTTTTCCGCGTGAGCCTGCTGATGCTTAAGAATTGAATAGTTCACCGCCATAAAAACCGTAAGAAATATTCCTGCGATTGTGACCGCCGCAGAAGCCGTGAACAGAGCGTAGCTGAACGGAGAACGCTGGAATTTCGCTTCCAGGGAAACGCTTGAATCTTTTAAAAAACTGTCTGAATAAAGAACAAAGCCGAGTTTGCATGAGCTTTGCGGAGAAATCACTTCGTTCAGCGCTTTTCCGCTGGCTTTTATTGTGATGATATTTTTTTCTTTTGTGTAAAGTCCGCTCCAGGAGCTGTCAATCTGGGAATTTTCCGGCACAGAAAGCTTAAGAGTCCAGTTTTTAATGGAACATTGCGTGTCGTTTTGGATGTAAATGTCGTACTGTGCGCCGTGCCTGCCGTTTTCAAGCTTCCATGCGTTGAGCGCGCCGTCGCTTCTTAGAGGAATTTTCATTTCGATAAAGCAGTTGCCGTTATTGCCGGAATTTTCCTGCGGAACAGGATTATCCTCGCAAATTATCTGAACATCCTGAAAAATATGGTGCGGCATTTCGTTCATAAGGCTGATGTAAATAAAAGCCGAACCCAGAACAAGTGCGCCAGCCGCGGTAAGAATGCTTGTGGCAAGAACAGCTTTTTTCTGCAGGATGAATTCAACTATTTTGTTACTGTTCATAAATTCCTCTTACGCAAATTATACATTAAGAATTGCGAATCCGCATAAAAAAATAATGGAAGAAGAATGATTTTTTCAGTTTTTTTTGTGATTCATTTTCGTTTTCGCAATTTTTTCACCTATTAACTATATAGCCTGAAAGATTAGTTTTTTTTGAAAAAAACAAAAGCGCAGGCAGAGTTACAAATCGTGAAAAATCGCTTCCGGCCGATTTCCAGTTTGCTCCAGACGGATTGGGCTCGCGCTTCGCTTGTGTGGATTCGGGTGCGCTGCACTTTAATTGTTTGAATCGCCCAAAGTCTTCACAAACTGTAAATCTGCCTGCGCTTCTATCTCTTTTGTAAAAAAATCAGCATTCAACGCTATATAGGAGATTTGTATGAAAAATCAAAACGAACTTACGCCCGCGGAAAAGTGGGAGCGGCTTACGTTTGCCGATAACTACATCTTCTGCAAGGTCATGGAAACAAATCCTGACATTTGCAAGGAAATGCTTGAACTTCTGCTGAACATCAAAATCGACAGAATTGAAATTCCAGAGGCGGAGCGCACAATCAAAGCCGACTACGACTCGCGGGGAATCCGCCTTGATGTTTACGTAAAGGACGGAACCGGTCGCTGTTTCGACATTGAAATTCAAACTTCTGTTGAAAAGGAGCTGGCTCTTGCAAAACGGACACGCTATTACCAGGGCTTGATGGACGTTGACAGCGTTTTTGCAGGCGCAAAATATAAGGATTTGAACGAAACCTATGTTATCTTCCTGTGCCTGGGCGACGCGTTCGGGTTCAACCTGCCGGTTTACACTTTTGAGAACACCTGCACCGAAAATCCAGAAATCAAAATGAACGACGGAACGCACAAAATCTTCTTCAACGCTAAAAAGTATGATACAATGAAGTCCGAAGAGTTAAAGTCGTTCTTCAAATATCTTTGCGGAAAAGAGCCCACCTCAGATTTTTCAGAAAAAATCTCCGCAATCGTTGAGCGGCTAAAAATGAACGCTCGCTGGAGGCATGAATATATGACTTGGCAAGAAGAAGTAGAGCTTCAGGCGGATTTGGCAGCAGAAAAAGCCCGGAAAGAAGCTCTTGAAGAAAAGGCCGTTGAAACTGCGCAAAAGCTGCTGGAGTTAAATTTAGTAACTCCAGAACAAATAGCATCTGTAACTTCTCTTCCATTAGAAAAAGTCCTTGAAATAAAGAAGGGACTTGAATAAGTTTGTGGGAGGCTTTGAATTATATCCGTGCTGAAGGGCTTGTTCTTTCAATGTGACATCTCTGGCAGATTTTCAAAGATATTTCTGTTTATTTGTAATGCTCTTTGCAAGAAAGAATGTAGAGCGTGTTGTTAGAAATTTTATAAACAAGCCTGTGCTCATCATTGATTCTTCTAGACCAATAGCCGGAAAGCTCATGTTTAAGCGGCTCTGGTTTTCCTATGCCTTCGAATGGATTTCTTGTAATATCTTTTATAAGTTCTTTTATTCGCTTGAAGATTTTTTTATCTGTTGTTTCCCATTCATAAAAATCATCAAGAGCTTTTGCGTAAAATGCAATAATTGTAATCATAAAGAACCAGCTTCGATTTTTTTTGCATTTCCTTTGTCGATTTCTGCAATTCCTTCAAGCAAGAATTTTTTGTTTGCGGGATTTCCTAGAAGATATTCTGTTTCGTCCTCTGAGGCATTAGAATTGTCGGAAACTGTTATGTCAAGAACGTTGCCTTTGAATATCTTTTTGAGGCCTTTTATGAAGTCGATGGTAAGCTCGTCTTTTTTTAGTGTGAATGTGCTTTGCATAGCAACCTCCGCTTTTATCTTTAAATATAAATGTTTTTCACAAAATTTTCTATATAAAAGAATCAAAGATTGCAGAGAGCCTGAAAGACAAATGACGAGTGCTAAACAATAAAACGTGTCATAACAGCGACGGGTTGAATGCTGTAATGCAAGGCCTGTATAACTAGCGGGAAAAATCCAGCAAAAATTCATACGTATGACACCACCAAATTCATACGTATGACGGTTCACGTTCATAAGTATGAATATATAGCGTTCATACGTATGAATGTAGTATGAACATAAGTATGGACATTTTTGTTCATAAGTATGAATAGACTGCGTTCATACTTATGAACGATTTTGAACATAAGTATGAACAGCCACGGGAATAAGTATGAAATTTTTTCCAGTTTTTTTTGTGATTCATTTCCGTTTTTGAAATTTCTGAACTATTAACTATATAGCCTGAATGGTTATTTTTTTTGTGAAAAACCAAAAGCGCAGGCAGATTTGCAAATCGTGAAAGACCGCTTCCGGCATATTTCCAGTTTGCTCCAGACGGATTGGGCTCGCGCTGCGCTTGTGTGGATTCGGGTGTGCTGCACTTTAATTGCTTCAATCGCCCAAAGTCTTCACAAACTGTAAATCTGCCTGCGCTTCTATCTCTTTTGTAAAAAACAAGACATTCACGCTGTATAGGAGATTTGTATGAAAAATCAAAATGAACTTACACCTGCGCAAAAGTGGGAACGGCTTACGTTTGCCGATAACTACATTTTTTGTAAGGTTATGGAAATGAATCCTGATGTCTGCAAAGAAATGCTCGAGCTTCTTCTGAACATCAAAATTGACAGAATTGAAATTCCGGAAGCCGAGCGCACAATCAAAGCCGACTACGACTCTCGGGGGATCCGCCTTGATGTTTACGTAAAAGACGGAACCGGCCGCTGTTTCGACATTGAAATTCAAACTTCTGTTGAAAAGGAGCTGGCGCTTGCAAAAAGAACACGCTATTACCAGGGCTTGATGGACGTTGACAGCGTTTTTGCAGGCGCAAAGTACAAAGATTTGAACGAAACTTACGTCATCTTTTTGTGCCTTGGGGATGCTTTTGGTTTTGGGTTGCCGGTTTACACTTTTGAGAATGTTTGCGCAGAAAATTCTGAAATCAAAATGAACGACGGAACGCACAAAATCTTCTTCAACGCCAAAAAGTATGATACAATGAAGTCCGAAGAGTTAACGTCGTTCTTTAAATATCTTTGCGGAAAAGAACCCACCTCAGATTTTTCAGAAAAAATCTCCGCAATCGTTGAGCGGCTCAAAATGAACGCTCGCTGGAGGCACGAATTTATGACTTGGCTGGATGAAAAAATTTCGGCTGAGATTATTGCAAAATGCACTTCTCTTCCATTAGAAAAAGTCCTTGAATTGCAAAAAGAAGCAAAACTTGCACGATGATTAAAACAAGAATTCCCGGCGAGAATTGACTGAAAACACGCCGAGTCTTAAAAAAAGCACGCCGAGAATTTAAAAAAAACTCGGCGTGTTTTTTTTAAAGATTCAGAATATTTTTTTTGTGATTCATTTCCGTTTTTGTGATTTTTGCCCTATTAACTATATAGCCTGAATGATTAGTTTTTTTGTGAAAAAACAAAAGCGCAGGCAGACTTGCAAATCGTGAAAGACCGCTTCCAGCATATTTCCAGTTTGCTCCAGACGGACGGATTGGGCTCGCGCTGCGCTTGTGTGGATTTGGGTTGCGTTGCAACTTTGATTTCTTCAATCGCCCAAAGTCTTCACAAACTGTAAATCTGCCTGCGCTTCTATCTCTTTTGTAAAAAAATCAACATTCACGCAAAATATGGAGGTCTGATGGGCTACAAATCAAAAAAATACGAGGATCTGTTTTTCACGGACGACTTTCTTTTCAGCAAGATAATGCGCAATCCTGAAATCGCGAAGGGCGTTGTGGAAAGCCTTCTGGGAATAAAAGTCGGCAGGATTGAATTCCTGACATCTCAGTATTCACTGGGCGAGCTTTGCGACGGGCGCGGTGTCCGTCTGGACGCATATCTTGAAGATTCAGATAAAGTGATCGACATTGAAATGCAAACCGTTGTCAAATCAGATGAAGGCCTTAGAATGCGCTACTACCAGAGCGTAATCGATGTTGAACACCTTAGCCGAGGCGAAAGCTACCGCAGGATGAAAGAGTCGTACGTAATCTTCATCTGCCTTGCGGACCCGTTCGGCGACGGAAAGCCTGTATACAACTTCGTCACAAGGGAAGAGGACGGCGACAGGATTCTGAATGACAGAATCCACAAAGTGATTTATAATGCAAGCGACTTCGCGAAGGCGGGAAGCCCGGCGGTGCGCTCGTTCCTGGAGTTCCTGAAAAACCGCTCCGCGTCGGACGCCATCACCCGCCGAATCCAGACCGAAGTCGAGGTGTGCAAGAGCCACCAGAAATGGAGGGCAGAGTATATGCTGTGGAATGACCAGGTGCGCGAATGGAAAGAGGAAGCCCGTGAGGAAGGATTCTCAGAAGGTGCGAACGACAAAGCTGTGGAAACAGCTAAAAATCTTATAAAAATGGGGCTCGGCACACCAGAGCAGATAGCTGACGCGACAAAACTTTCTATAGAAAAGGTTCTTGAAATAAAGCAAGGGCTTGAATAATTCTTTTATGGGCGGAGCCGGCAAAACAGACATCTGTTAAAAAAGTTACTTTTTTTTCATTTTTTTTATTGACATATAAAAAAGGTAGTATAAAATTAATTAAGTAAAGAATGGAAAAACTGATTATTTGATGATGGAATGTCTGTCTGCACTCTGCAGAAATAACGATGCATTGGAATACTGAGCCGAAAACAAAAATTTAACCGGCAAAGTTGAACCTACATCCTATAAGGGCGATTCTGTCTAGCAAAAAGCAGGGTTTTTCAGTCTTACGTTCAATACAATATTGGAGGATAAGATGAAAAAATTATTCGCTTTCATCTCAATCTTGGCAGTTTCCTTGGCGGGCTTGTTCGCCGATGTTTCTGCGAAGAAAAACGCCGACGGGACTGTGGATGTAACGTTCTTCTACGGAAACCCTCGTGCGACGGAAGTACTTCTTGCCGGCGACTTCACAAGCTGGCAGGACGGGGCGCTTCCTATGACAAAGGGAGACAAAGGATTCTCTATTACCCGCACATTCAAGATGGGCGAGGAGGCCCGCTACAAGTTCATCAGCGACGGCAACTGGACAACAGACCTCCGCGCTCCTGACTTCGTTGACGACGGCTTCGGCGGAAAGAACAGCCACATCGTGATCGCTGACCTTGTTGGCGGCGCGGACGACGATGCCGGCGCTTCAAAGGCGAAGATTAACTTTGTAAGCTGGACTATGCTTGGTGTTCAGGCAAACTATGTCACACAGGGAAAAATTGATTCAACAAAGAAAGGTCTTGACCTTGACTCTGTGTCAATTGGTGCAAAATCTTACAATAAATTTGCAGGAAACTTCCTTCCTAATTGCCCATTGTATATCGAAATTGCATTGGCAGAATCTGATCTTGAAAACTATGATGGCAACCAGGGAATTAATTATCTTTATCAGAAAAATCAGTATGATGATGTAACAATTGACTGGGATGAAGGTTTCAAAAAACTTATCAGCGGTCTTGTTGCAAATCCTGTTCAGTATCTTGCACAGTCAACAATGAACAACGAAAGTGTTGCTGGAGAAACGGTTCCAGGTCCTGGTTCAAGACCATTCCTTGGGCATCTCAAGTTTGGTTTCAGCACTCCTTATATTAATTTTGTAACAGGCTTCAACTATGCTAAGCCGGATGTTCGTCAGGCTATTACTTGGAAAACTGTTACAGGCAACTGGGATGCTGGCTATCAGCATGTCGGTGGTTTCAATGTGTTCAGTCTTGGTTCAAAAGCCGCTGCAAAACTTGAGGAAGCTACTGGCCTTGTGTGGGACATTGGATTTGCTCCGAACCGTACTGCTGACCGAAAAGGTACAAAATACGGCTACTGGGGATGGGCTGGAGTTAAGAAAGACGACCTTGCTATCGATTTCCAGACAAACGGTATGTATGATGGAGATTATATCTTCTACAAACCTGTAGAGCATGACTTTATTCTTGGAGCTAAAGATACATTTAGCCTTGATGCAGGAAAAATCAACGTAGCTGTTCAGGCTCTTGTTTCAACACATCAGAAAGAATTTCTTGATGGCGCAGCTGACAACGCTATTGATTATTTTGGATATTCAACAGACATCTGGTATCGCGAATCTGACTTCAGTGCTCAGAAACTTGCTGGAAACGTAAGACTCGGCTTTGAAAATGATATGTTCGGAACAAACCTTGAATATCGATTCCGTGGTGCACAGGCATCTATGTTGTATGTTCGAGAAAATCATGATGATGCAACTTTTGACCTTTCAGACGAACTTGGTGTTGCAAATGAACAGAGAGTTAAGTTCGATGGATTTGTAAATGCTGGCGAGAATGTGAAAATCAATCTTGGTGTTGCTGCAAAAATGCCGTTCATGAAATTTGACGCGACAGATGATGTTGTAGTTCAGAGCAAGGCGGCTCGTCCTTCTTGGTATGACAACCGTTTTGATGACAATCAGGCTCTTCTTTATAACGGCGAGAACGGTGGTGTAGAATTCACATTTAATCCTGCTGTTACATACACTCTTGAAGATTATGGCATCACAATCGGCGCTTATAGCGATATGAACTACAAAGCGTATAAATATATGGATGGAATCGATGAAGACGAAGCTAACAAATACGGTGCTTCAGACTCAGCGTTCCGCTTCAAGAAAGCCGGAGCTACGTTCAGCATGAAGCCAGACAGCGACATTGTCAAAGGCGTAAATGTTTACTACGGACTTGATATGTCTAACAGCGTTAAATATTTCAACACATTGGTTGGACAGGTTAAATTCCCGATGGACATCACAGCGAACCTTGCAATCGGAATCAAGACAGAGAACACTGCAAGCGCAGAGTCATTTGATTCAGACACAAACAATCCGTTCGCGTTTGCAGTAGGCGTTTCAAAGCAGTTCAAGGCCGCTAAGAAACCTATTGTTTACGCACAGTTCGTATACAACATGGATCCGTTCAAGCACTTCGGAGACGGACAGGATAACCTGAATCTTGACCGTGCAAATGTAAAGGGTTCTGTTGAAAAAGAAGGAAAAGGTAATATCGATCCTGTTGACTGGTACGACGGACGTGCTGCAATGCGCGTAGGTATCCGCTGGGATATTTAATCAAAACCGCTGTGGGCAAAACATCCGTGTTTGCCGATGGTTTACCGACAGATTTTTATCTGTTAGTGGTTACAAGGCATAAAATGCCTTGTGTTAGAAAAATGGCGAAAGCGAATCAATATATGATGATTTTGGTATTGTCTTAAAAACTATCAAAATCATCGTGATTTGAAACGCTTTAGGATTTCATTGAAATTGAAAAATCCTTTTTAGGAGAAAAATAATGAAGAAAATACTTTCATTACTTGCTGCTGGTGCAATAGCTCTGGGACTCATCGGATGTTCTGGTGATTTGCATGATGCAGTGGTAACTAAAATCAATCTTACTGAAAGTTTAAAAGTTATTGGCTCTAATTCAGGCTGGAAAGATGCTACAGCACCATCCATTACTGATAACGGAGACGGTTCTTATACTGCTGTGGTTGTCGCTGATGCTGTAAATGTTCAGTTTTGCTTGGCAGAAGATTCTGATAGTTGGAAAAATCAGACTGGTGGAGATCTTATGAAAGGTGACGTAACTGCTGTAGACAACGGTTTCGGTGCTTATAACGCAAAAACAAAAGATCTTTCAAAAGGTTCTACATACAACTTTAAATTCACGCCAGATGTGGATGGAAAAATTCTTGTAGAAATTACAGAAGCAAAAGAGCCGAAATATTTCTTGCTTGATGGATATTTTATTCGCTCGCTTGATTCTGGTTGGAATGGAACAGCCTCAAACCTTTTGTGGAATCCTATAAAAGATCCTGCAACTGGCAATGTTGTTTACAAAGTTGAATTTACAGCAACGGCAGAAACACAGCAGCTTGCGCTTGCTAGACAGTCTTGGGATTCTGGTCGTTATGAATGCTCTGTAGACACTTCATTTGCGGTTGGAGCAGAACCAATTACTCTTGAATCTGGAAAAGATAAGCATCCGGTGGTAACTGGTCTTATTGTTGATCGCCCATACAATGTTGTTATTGAAACAACAGTTGATGAAGTCGTAACAATGACTGTTGAACAGATTAAGTACATCGATGTTGTTGGACTAAAAGTAATTAATGCTGATGAATATGAAGGAAAATCTGTTTACTTTCTTGAAGGGTGGGTTCCTAAAAATGCTTGGGATAAGACAACTCCAAACAACGGTATAGTAACAGATGGTACTGTAGAAATTTCAATTGAAAGTACGCGTCTTACAATTGATTCTATTCCGCTTCAGATGACTGCTCCAGAGGATGCCGATAACGGATTCTGGGATATTAAAGTTGGCGGTGGAACAAAGAATGTTGACAATGTGAAAGATTTCAAAAAATACATCATTCAGTATGACTGCGAAGCTGACGAGTTGACTCTCGTTGAAAAAAACAGCTAATAAAAAAAGCTTATTAGGACGGATTGGGCTCATTTCAGGGCTCAGTCCGTTTTTTTTGTAGACTTTTGAAATTTCGGTTTTATTAAATCGAAATTTGAGAAGTTTATTATTTAAACTCATTATAAACAGGAGAAATTTATGAGTAAAAAAAACAAAGTGCTTGTATTCATTGCAGGTATTTTAGGTTTTTCACTTGCATTTATTGGATGTTCTTCTGATGGAAGTTCTTCAAACAGCGAGCCAGATGTTGTCCCTGGTACACTAGGAAGTGCTGAACCTGCTTTGATAGCAGCCTCAAAAGTTTCAGTTTCAGCAGAGGATGTAATTCTTTTTTATTACAGACCTGATGGCGATTATAAAAACTGGGGGCTTTGGCTCTGGGAAGGCAGTGGAGATGGACAGTTGGGTTATGATGCAACAATTGGAAAAGCCGCTGTAACAACAGTTGAAGGAATCACTATTGGATATTGGAATATTTCGCAGCTTTGCAGTTCGGTTTCACAAATAAAAACTGGCATTAATGGAAATAAAGATTTAGGTTTTATTATTCGCAATGAAGGCTGGACCAAAGATCCTGGAACGGATCAGAAAATGACACTTTCAACTTCTAAGCATTTTATGGTTTTAAGCGGTGATACAGGAGTTTATGAAGTTTCGGACAATATATCTCCCACCATTACAAGTGCTGTTTCAATTTCGAAAACACAGATTAGGGCTTCTCTTTCTGTAAGCTATGGCTTGCAGTTACTTCCGGATTCAAATGGCTTTACAGTTGAATCTGATAGTGAAATTTGTCCAGTTATTGATGTTGTAAATTACGACAATAAATTAAAAAGGAATAAGAATAATGCAAGAAACGTGTTGATTACACTTGGTTCTAACATGGACTCTTCTAAAAACTGGGTTATCAAGCATAATTTGTTTAATCCAAAGAATGGTTGTTCAGTAAGCGTTCAGGGAGCAGCGAAAGAGTCTCCTGTATATGATGGAAATGACCTTGGATTAACTCTTGATGAGAATAAAGCAATATTTAAAACTTGGGCACCAATAGCAAGCGATGTCAAACTTTTGGTTTATGAAAATTCTGATGCTGTTGGCAATTTTAACGCAGCAAGTATCGCGGCGAAATCTGTTGGGCAGCTTACAGATTCAGAATTAAAAGGAAATCCTGCTGATATATTCCAAATGAGAAAAGATTCAGATTCAGGAGTGTGGTCATACACATGTGAAAATGTTTCTTCATATAAGTATTATAAATATCAGATTACAAACTCCGGTGTGACATACTATGTATCTGATATCTGGAGTAAAGCTGTTAGTCCAGATGCCATTGCATCTCAAATAGTGGATATCAATAAATCTTCAGAAGCAATTCCTACTGGACGTAAAAATGATACAGTTTACGGTGAAACTGGTTATTACAATCCTTTTGAAGGTTCTAAAAATAGTGATGCTGTTATATATGAAATGCATATAACAGACTGGTCGTATGCAGAGGATAGTTCTGCAGGAAACGTTGGAAAATATCTTACAATTGCTAATGGTTCAAAAGTAATTAAGCATATACAGGAAATGGGAATTACTCATGTTCAGCTTCTTCCTGTTTTTGAATTTGCAGAAACAAATGACAACACTGGTTATAACTGGGGATACAATCCATATCATTATAATGCTCCAGAAGGACGTTATACGACAGAAGGCTATAAAGATGGAACACAAGCTGTAAAAGAACTAAGAGAACTTGTAGCAGCTTTCCATGATGCAGGAATAGCTGTGATTATGGATGTTGTTTACAATCATACAAACGGGACTTTATCAGGCTCTCTTTATGATTCAACTGTGCCGTATTATTTCTATCGCTTTGCTGATTCTGGAGAATATTCTAATGGTTCCGGTTGTGGAAATGAAGTTGACACAGAGGCTCCAATGGGAAAAAAATATATCATAGAATCTCTTAAACATTGGATGCAGGATTATCACTTTAACGGATTCCGTTTTGACCTGATGGGCTGCATTTCAAAGGAAACAATGAAAGAAATCTATGATGAACTTTATAAAATTGATCCTAAAGTAATGATTTATGGTGAACCATGGACTGGAGGAACCAGCGAAGTAAAGAATGGAACTGTTCAAGCAGTGAATTCGAGTCCTTATGGAGTCGGTGCGTTTGATGATGATTTCCGTGATGCGATTAAGGGCGCTGAGTTTGATGGATTCAAGCAAGGTCAGGTTCAGGGAACTTTCAATGATGCAGACATTGTGAACGGATTGATTGGCAAGTCTGGTAAAAATAAGCGTAATGAAACAGGCAAGCCAGAACTTTCGCTTCACTATGTTGAATGTCATGATAACTATACTTTATTTGATAAACTTGCAATTTCTTATCTTGGAAAAACAAATGCTGCTGGCGATTTGTTCTCAAAAATTGGAGTAAATGGGCTTGTTACGGTGAAAAAACAAGATACTCTTGCAGCTGCATATGTAATGTTGAGCCAGGGAACAGCCTTCATAAACGGTGGACAGGAATTCCTTAGAACAAAGAGAGGTGATGAAAATAGTTATAAATCGCCAATTGGAAAAAATGGAATTAACCTTGACTTTGCGGCAACATATTCAGATGTTTGCAATACTTACAAAGGACTAATTGCTTTAAGACAGACTAATCTTGAATCTTTTGGATCTGGCTCTAGAGCGGCGGCTTCAACTGTTTCTGAAGGCGTAACAAAATACACAACCGGCGATTTCTGCGTATATTTCAACGCGACTGACAATGCTGTGAAGATTGACGCAAGCGGCTATGCAAAATCTGTTGATGTTTCAAGCGGAACTCCAACGGAAGGTGCTGTCGCGGCTTCCGTTCCAGCGAAATCGTTTGTGATTCTGAAGAAATAGAATAAAAAAGCTCTAGAAAATAAAAAGAGGAATGTCCTGAAAACAGGGGGGGCATTCCTCTTTTTTTTGCTCGTAAGCCCGTGAAGAAACTACATCTGCTTTTTCAGCCCGTCCAGCTCCTTCAGAGAAAGCCCTGTGCATTCGGATATTATCCCTGCAGAAACATTGCATTTCAGAAGTTTTCTTGCGGTTTCAATGGCGTTTTCTTTTTTGCCCTCGGCGATTCCAGCTGCTCTGCCTTCCTCACGTCCTTCCTCACGTCCTTCTTCCCGTCCTTCAGCTCGCCCCTCCGCAAGTCCTTCCTCGCGGGCTTCCTCTTTCCATTCGCGCACCTGGTCATTCCACAGCATATACTCTGCCCTCCATTTCTGGTGGCTCTTGCACACCTCGACTTCGGTCTGGATTCGGCGGGTGATGGCGTCCGACGCGGAGCGGTTTTTCAGGAACTCCAGGAACGAGCGCACCGCCGGGCTTCCCGCCTTCGCGAAGTCGCTTGCATTATAAATCACTTTGTGAATTCTGTCATTCAGAATCCTGTCGCCATCCTCTTCCCTTGTGACGAAGCTGTACACAGGCTTTCCGTCGCCGAACGGGTCCGCAAGGCAGATGAAGATTACGTAAGATTCCTTCATCCTGCGGTAGCTTTCACCGCGGCTAAGGTGTTCAACGTCGATCACGCTCTGGTAGTAGCGCATTCTAAGGCCTTCGTCTGATTTGACTACGGTTTGCATCTCTAACAAAACCACTTACTTATCTTTCATAACATTGCCATTTCAGGTTTTGTTTCCAGTTTTGACAAGCAAAACTGGCCAATGGATTTACA